>JAXLQQ010000052.1:0-42190 GCA_046331525.1 Blastocatellia bacterium | reverse complement strand
GATCACTCAGCACCGAGAAGGTTCCGACGTGAGCGATTTCCGTCGGCGGCATAATGACCCTGCCGCCCAAGCCCTGCGCCGTTTCCGCCGCTTGCGCGCAATCCCCGACAGCAAAGTAAATGCTCCAATGCGGCGGAATTCCCTGCCAGTGATCGCCGACCATCGGCAAGATGCCACCAATTCCCTGCCCGCCATTGCTGAGTTCGATGTAGCGATTTTCCCCTGCGCCTGTACCGTCTTTCAGCTCCCAACCGAACAGCTCACCATAAAAGCCTTTCGCGCTGTCGGCATCCGGCGTGGCCAATTCACACCAGCAAACCGACCCCGGCGCGCCGACCAAATCCGCGCCATGATGCGCGTCCGGTTGCCACAGAGAAATGATCGCGCCCGTTGGGTCTTTGCAAACGGCCATCCGGCCAAAGTCATAAACATCAAACGCCGGGGCAACAATCTCGCCGCCGAGCGCCACCGCTTTGGCAGCCGCTTCGTCGGCGCTGGCGACAGCAACGTATGGCATCCAATGCGGCGGCACGCCGGGTTGATGTTGTTCATTCAACCGATACGCCGCGCCGACCTCTTTGCCGTCGAGCGTGAACATTGTATAGGTGCCCATTCCCTCGCCCATTTCGTGGTCGTTGTACTGCCAACCGAAAAGCCCCGTGTAAAACGCCTTCGCGCCGTCCTGATTGTTCGTGCCTAATTCAAACCAGCAGAAATTCCCCGCTGGATGTTGCAGCATATTGCCCATAAGAATCTCCTACTTGAAAAGAAATCGTGGTGAAGGTTGTCTCTGTTGCCGTTGGCGCACAGCATACCGCAAGCGCGCGAAAAAAGCTGCGGACGGATAGAAGTTTTGCAGGATTCTCGCTTCTCCATTTTTCTGCCAGAGAATTGAGAATCGAGCAGGGGGAACTGCGTTGTGTGGCAGCGCAAAAACACGACGAGGACACGACTTGACAGAGAGAAGGCCGGGCAGTACGGTAACGCTCCACCTTCCCAGGTTGCGAGCAAATGATTCCCGGAGTGATGTTATGCCATACGGTTTCTATTTCTGTTCTCGCCTGTGCGGGGCGCTGTTGTTGGCGGCAACAGCGGTGCTGGCGCAACCCAAGGCTTTGCCGACGGGGCAGGTAATCGAAAAGGTTTCCTGTCAGTCCGATGCGTCGCAGAGTTATGCGCTGTATTTGCCCGCGCGGTACACGCCGGAAAAACCCTGGCCGATTTTGTACGGCTTTGACGCGGGCGGGCGCGGCAAACAGCCGGTCGAACTGTATCGAGAAGCAGCGGAAAAATATGGCTGGATCGTCGTCGGCTCCAATAATTCCCGCAATGGCCCCGGCGTACCCTTGAATGACATCATCATCGCGCTCTGGCAGGACACGCACGAACGGCTGGCGGTTGATGACCGGCGCGTATACACAACCGGAATGTCGGGTGGCGCGCGAGTAGCAACAACCGTAGCCATTGGCCTGAAAGATCGTGTGGCGGGCGTGATTGCCTGTGGCGCGGGTTTTCCGTCTACCAAAACGCCGCAAAAGGATTTGCACTTCGCCTACTTCAGCATTGCGGGCATCGAAGATTTCAACCTGCTCGAATTGCGTCAACTCGTCGAGCCGCTGGCCAAAGCAGGAATGACGCATCAATTGCTGACCTTTGACGGCGAACATACGTGGCCGCCGTCGCCCATCCTGCTGGAAGCGGTCGAGTGGATGGAAGCGCAAGCCCTGAAAACAGGCCGCAGCGACAAGGACGAAGCGCGCATTAATGAACTCTACGCGCAGGGCTGGCAACGCGCGCAGCAGTTCGCCGCCGCCGGAAATCTTTATGAGGCGTGGCTGCGCTATCGCATTTTGCAGGATGCTTTCACGGGACTGCACGCAGTTGATGAAGCCACGTCCAACGCACAGCGATTACAATCCGCGAAAGAAGTGCAGACAATGCAGATGCAATTGAAGGCGGCAGACCGGCAGCAGGAAACGCGCAGCAACGAGATTGCCACGCTGTTGCAGACGCTCGATGCTTCCGAAACGCAGATGCAGGCGACGACCAATGCGAAAGGGTTGATTGCCCAATGGCGCAAAAAAGCCGAGGAGGCAACCCGCTCGACCGACCGCATCGCGGCGCGGCGCTTGCTGACGCAGTTTGCCATTACGTTGTCAGAAGATGCGACGAATGCGCTGTACCGCAAAAACTACAGCCGCGCCGCGGCCCTGCTGCTGATCGCGGTGGAAGTTCGCCCAAACAATCCGCAAACCTGGTATCGGCTCGCCACGGCACAGGCGCAGAGTGGCGAGAAAAAACGCGCGCTGGAATCGCTCAAACACGCCATTGAAAAAGGCTTCAGCGACGGCGCACGCCTGGAGCAAGCGCCGGAGTTCGCGGGACTTCGACAGGAACAGGAATTTCAAGCCCTCATCAATCGATTGAAGAATGCGACCGGAAACTAGATCGGATTTCACTTCAGTGTAAAGCGCAGGTAGTACCGGCTTCAGCCGGAAGCTGGGCGGGCCATCCCTTCCGGCTGAAGCCGGTACTACCTGCGCTTTACACGTAACTTAAATCCGGTATAAAAATATTTCACCACAGAAACACGGAGGAAGCACGAAGCACATAGAGTTATTTTCCGTGCGCCTCTGTGCTTCCTCCGTGTCTCTGTGGTGAAATATACTTGTTGCAGGGACTGTCTGTACTTGTAACAAAATCCAAATCTTACGAGAGCATCCTGACATGAAACTCATTTATTTTGCGTTCCTTCTACTCACTGTCCCGACATTTGCGCAAACACTCACAGAAAAAAGCTTCCGGTTTGACGCCGAGGCGGAAGCGTTGCTGCACTTCCAAGCCACGTCGCCCGGCGCAAACTGGGCAGTTAAGGGTAGCGAAGCGGCAACCGTCACGATTGAAGTGGATGGCCATTACAATCAGGATGTCATTCTGTTTGGCGGCGCGCAGCAGTTTGATTATCGCATCCTGCTCGGACGACTGGCAGCGGGCGAGCATCGGTTGCGCGTAGCCCTGAATGCCGCGCAATCGTCCGCCAACGCAAAGCAAGCGGTCATTCAAACGGCGACGGTGACGCCACAGCCGGGCGGCAGCGACCTGGCCGCACTCGCGCTCGCACACGCGCCGATCCTTTACGCGCGGCCTGACACGGTTGGCCAGTTTAGCGATGTGCCGGTGCTGATGTGGTACGAAGTCATTCGGGAAGGTGCAGCAAACATCATTCGCTACAGCATTATTTTTACGAACGAAGACGGCGGCACGCAGACCGCTGCGCTGATGGCGCGCTGGGGCCGCGTAACCGACATCGAATGGATTTGCGAAGTGAAATTCGATGCGCAGGGCAAGGTGTTGGGGGAATCGTTTCAAGGCACCAGTCATCGCACCTTACCATTCACCGGGCGGCACGAAGCCGCGCATCCGGTGTATATCGTCGCCTCGCGCAACAACAATTTTTCCGATCAATTGCCCACGCCGTTGCCCGCGTTGCGTTTTGCGCCTGCGCCCGTGTCCTTCGACACCGCGCAGCAATCACGCGAGGCCTTGATGGATCGACAGTCGTGGACGTATCGGCTGATGTATGACGAGATGTTGCGCGAAGGAAAAATCGCTACGGATGCCGAAGTCGTGGGCGCAGCCGGACTCGGCATCAAGATGCTCGATCCGCGTCGTTACCTCTATTTTGACGGCTCGTCCACGCAGACGAATGCGGCGTTGAGCTTTGCGGTGAAATTGAAAGGCGATGCGCGGTGGTATACGTCAGACCTTGGCAACAGCTATTTCCGCATTGATCGCAGCGGATGGTTTCGTTCGACGGTGCGCCTGCCTAAAATCAGCGGCGTACACCAAATCGAAAAAATTGCCGTACGATGCGAGGCGCTGCCCGACACCCAAAGTCGCAAACAGGATTTCAAACCCGAACCGACCTGTGCGATTGATACCCTAAGCAAAGTCTTCCTCCTGAATGAAAATTTTGCGCCCGCAGCAACCCTACCGCTCCAGGTAAAACAAACATCGCTACGATTTGGCGAAATGCTGGAAGTATTCCCCTCACGCAAATAGGCGCAGGAAAAGGAGCAGAATCGGGCCGGGTGAAATGATTCTTGATGGACAAGGAATAGCGCGCCCGGATTGAGGCGTCCGTCGTTGTGGCAACTCCTTACTACAAGTTACCACCTCGTTGCACTTTACACAGACACCCATCATCAGCCGACTTCCCCCGCAAGGATATTGTAGGCGGCCAAGCTCCGCTCCCATCACAGCCGGACTGAAACAAGATCACTGACCGTCGTTTGAGAAAATAATCATGCGAATCTTAATTGCTGAAGACGAAACCTCCTCTCGCTTTTTGCTGGAAACGACGTTGCGCAAACGGGGTTATGAAACCGTGGTGGCCAGCGATGGCTTGCAGGCATGGGACTTGCTGCAACGAAATGATGCACCGCAAATCGCCATTCTGGATTGTACAATGCCGGGGCTGGCCGGGCCGGAGATTTGCCGTCGCATCCGGGAGCGAGAAAATCATCCCTATACTTATCTGATCCTGTTGACGGCGCTTAATGGCAAGGAAGACCTGGCGGATTCGCGTTGGTGAGCGCATCATTGCGATTGAGCAAACTGATTGCGCTGGACGACAACGGCAAAATTGTTCACTGGAATCAGGCGGCGCAGCGCATTCTGGGATTGGCAGAATCGCAGGTGGTCGGACGGGTGCTGCACGAATGCGACATTGCGTGGGGGTTTCCCTTCCCGCTGGAAAAGTTTGCGCCCACGCTGACCAAGACCTCTTCGGTCGTGCTGCGTGACGTTCCTTTGCACCACGGCGATGGGCAAGAGGCGATACTTGGCTTTAGCTGTACTGACAATTTAAGTTGGAAAGATGCCTGCGGAGCAACAAACAAGATGTTTGTTGTACCTCGCCTGCCACGACGTAGTGCAAACATCCTGTTTGCACCTCCAACTTAATTTGCCAATACACGTAAGGAGTTGCGCACAAAAATGCGCGCACAGAGATACAGGGCTTCGCTGTGCGCGCGTTGCTATCTGGATCACAGACGAGTTAGAACAAAACTTTCAAGGCGAATTGAATTTGCCGCGCCGGATAGGTGCTGCGAATCGTGCCAAACCCGCCCGCCGTCGTCAGCACGCCACTGGAATTAAAAACAATCCCTGTTGCCGTGCCGCTTGGTGTGCCAAAGTTCGTTTTATTGAACGCATTGAAAAACTCTGCGCGAAATTCCGCCTTCGAGCTTTCGTTGATGAACGGCAACGCGAAATTCTTCTGCAAGCCGAAGTCGAGTTGATACACCGCCGGGCCACGCCCCAGATTGCGCCCCGCATTGCCAAACGGCTGATCCTGCGTTGGCAGGCGCAACGCTTCGGTATTGAACCAGCGATCAATCGTGCGTTCGCCGCTCGGCAGAATCGGATTGCCGACCAGATTTGGCCGCAGCGCAATGCCGCCTAAAAACGACGCCAGGTTCGCTGTCACAGGCGAGGGTGTGTAACGGAAGTTGACGGCCTGTCCGCTGTACATCGCATTGATCCCCGTCAACGCCCAGCCGCCCAGCACCGCATCCAGCGCGTACGGCAGATTGTTCATCCACATCCGCTTTTTGCCGAAGGGCAATTCCCACACAAAACTCGTCGTGTTATTGAACGGCTGATCGTACGCGCCGATGCCGCGATCCGCTTTGATGTTGTAGACATCTTGCGGACGCCCTTCATTGCCGCCCGGCTCTTCCAGCACTTGCGACACGTTATCAATCGCCTTCGACCACGTGAAGGAGTTCAGGATGTACAAGCCTTTTGCAAAGCGTCGCTCGAACTTCACTTGCAGCGCGTTGTATTCCGAATACGCCGCTGGCAACGTCGCTGAGATCGAACGGAAACCTTGAATCGGACGACGGGCATCGAGCGATGGGCGATTCGCCGCTGGCCCCGCAAGTTCTGCCGCCGTCAGCGGACGCGCTTGATTGTAGTCCGCGAGCAACAACAGCTTCAGTGCGTGATTGCCGACGTATGCGACATCCAACAGCATATTGCCCGGTAATTCGCGTTGAATCGAGAACTGCCAGTTTTGAATGTATGCCGTTCGCGTTTCGCGCGGCGTGAACAGCACGACGTTATTCGGCAAACCGGTCGGATAGCCTGCCTGTGTCGGACGGAAGCAGTTGTCGGCATAGACCGTGCCTGTACAAAGCGCGAGCGCGGCGTTTTGCGTTACGTTCGCGCGCGTGATTTGCGGATAGTTCGTCGCCAACAGATCGGCACTGCCGATGCGATTGAAGTGAATGTAGCCGATGCCATAACCGCCGCGAATGACCGTCTTATCCAGCACGTTGTACGCAAAACCTAAACGCGGTGCCCAGTTGTTGCGATCAGGATTCACGAGCGCACGATCTGCGATGGAACCATCTTTCGCCTGAATAATCGTCTTCGTCACTGGATCGAAATTCGACAACCGATTCTGTGCCTCGGTGAATGGCGTCGCGTATTCATACCGCACGCCGAGGTTCAGCGTGAGTTTGTTGTTCACCTTGAAATCGTCTTGCAGGTAGGTGTAATGCAGCCGTTTCTGCATTGTGACAACCAGCAGGTTGGCGAATTCATATTGCGAACGCGCACCGAAGAAAAAGTCAGACAAATTGAAGATCGTATTCGCGCCGGAGGTCGCGGTGTTGCGGCTGAACTGGCTTGAATATGTGTCCAGCCCCATCAACGGATTCGTGTCCTGCACGTCGGTGTCCACGTGCAAATATTCATAGCCCGCCTTCAAACTATGCCGCCCCAGTGTGCGTGTGTAGTTGATGCGCGGGTTAATGGAAAACGGATTCTGATATTGCGGATTGGTGGATTGACGACCAAGTTGCGAAAAGCCTGTGATCGTCTGCGTCGTCAACCCGCCCGTGATTGTACGATCTTCGGGCAAGCCTGTAATGCCATACAATTCGCGCACGCTCGGCCCGCCAGAGAGCGGCGGACGCTTGCCGCCTTCGATCTTCGAAACGCCCAAACGCGCATCAAACGCCGAACCGTTCGCCAGCGAATAGGTCGCGCCAAATACGAGTTGTTGATTGAGCACATTAATGAAGCCGTTTTGATTGCTGCCCGACGCTCCCGGAATGTTCGGCCCGTTAAATTCGTTCACCTTGCGATGACTCACGCGCACAAAGGCATTGAAGGCCGCGCTGAAGTTGTGATCGAGTTTGATATTGAACTTGTCGTTGAAATTGCGCGCCGTCACAAGTTCGCTGTAGTTATTGGCAAAACTCGTTTCCGTCTTGCCGCTAACATTTGGGGCGGGTAAGTCGGTCAAGACCTTTTTCGCAAATGCCGTCATCGGCACGCGCGAACCAGCAGTAAAAACCGTGCCAGCGGCAATCGTCGCCCCCGTCGAATCAACAAACGCATACGGCACGCGCACATCGCCCGTCAGAATGCCCTGCCGTTGATTCAATGTTGGCAAGGTCGAGAACACCACGTCTTTCGCCACTTGACGGAAGCCTTCGTAATCAATGAAGTAGAACGTGCGATCCCGAATGATGGGGCCGCCGAACGTGAAGCCGAATTGATTGCGGATCAACGGCGGTTTGACGCCGCTCACGGGTTTGAAAAAGCCGACGGCATTGAGCGCCGCATTGCGATGAAACTCCCACAGCGCGCCGTGAATCTGGTTCGTGCCGCTGCGATAGGCCGCGTTGATGACTGCACCACCGCTGCGTCCAAACTCGGCGCTGTAAGTATTCGTCTGCACTTTGAATTCGGCAACCGCATCGGGCGAAACCTGTACAACTTGCGAAGAGAAACCTTGATTGCTCGTGCCGTATGCGTTGTTGTCTACGCCGTCGAGCAGGAAGTTATTAAACGTATTGCGCAGGCCGTTGACATTGAAAGCCGCCTCGCGCCCGCCACCCGTCGTTGCGTTCTGATTTGATTCGCGCACGCCGGGCGCAAGCAAGACGAGATTGGCATACGAACGACCATTCAGCGGCAGGTTGACGATTTGTTCGCGTTGGATGACCTGCCCGCGCACGCTGGAATCGGTTTCGAGTAATTGCGCAGCATCGGTGATGGTAACAGTTTCCGTTAATTGTCCCGGCTTCAACGTTAAATCCACGCGTTGCCGCGCATTAACGGTCACGACAACATTTTCGGTGGCAGCGATAGAAAACCCTGCTGCCTCGGCGCTAACGCGGTAGGTACCGATTTTGACGTTCGGAAATTGATAGTCGCCGTTGCTGTCAGATTGAGCGGTTTGTGTAATACCGGTTTCATTGTTCCTAAGCTTAACAGTTGCATTTGGCAGCGCTGCGCCGTTCTGATCGCGCAAGGTGCCAAGCACTGTCGCCGTGTCGAACTGGGCAAAGGCGGAGCAAGTACAGAGTAACAACAAACTAACAAGCAATATTAGATGGTGCAGATAGACTCGTTTCATATTTTTCCTTCTTTAGTAGTAAGGGAAACATCCGGCGTTTCGTGAGAGACTGCCGGATGTTTCTGCGAACTTTGCTAATAATTAAGTGAAAGAATAGAGGACAGAGATTAAATGCGCTTCAGGGGAGGATCAAATTGCGCTTAAATTCCCTCACGGGAGGGCTGCCTCATTGCTTCCCTTCTCGTATGAGTTCCGGCGGAAACTCTGCCGCTTTTGCACCCGCCCTGCGCCGCAAATTATTCACGCCGCCGCGATCAGGATAGAACGGAATGTACAGCCCTTGGGTCGCCGTCAATTCATCGAACAATTGCGTGTTCATCTCTTTGACAACGGCCTGGTGTTCTGGGCTGCGAATCAGGTTTGTCGTTTCCAGCGGATCAGTTTGTAAGTCGTAAAGTTCATCCGAGTCCCAGATGCCGTGATAGTGAATGTACTTGTAACGATCTCCGCGCAAGGCGTGCATTGTCGGCGTTTGGGGGAAGTTGCGCTCCCAGTAATATTCATACAGCAACGACTTCCGCCACGTGACCGATTTACCTTGCAAGAGCGGCAGAAAACTTCTGCCGTCCAGGTTTTTCGGTGTCTGTAACCCTGCTGCCTCCAGGAAGGTCGGCGTGATGTCAATATTGGCGATGACTTGATTTAGTTTCTTGCCGCCGCCGTTCGTCAATTCAGGACAATACACCAGCATCGGCACGCGCATAGATTCTTCGTAAGCCGTGCGTTTGTCAATCAAACCGTGCTCGCCAAACGCGAATCCGTTATCGCCCATATAAATCAATAATGTCGAATCGAGCAATTTGCGCTCGCGCAGGAAGGCGAGTACACGGCCAATACTGTCATCCACGCCGAGCAAGGTTTCCGCGTAGCGTTTGTAATACTCCTCAATGTTCAGTTCGCTGTGATATGGAAAGTCTACGCCGTGCCAACTGTTGCGTTGATTTTGCACCCACATCGGCGCGCCTTTGATGTTCGCGGGATTCATCGTCAGCGGTGGCACGAAGGTGGCAGACGCGAATCGTTTGTTGTGCCGTTCAGCAGGAATAAAGTCGGCGTGTACTGCCTTATGCGACAGGTAGAGCATAAACGGCTTGTCGCTCTTGCGCGCCTTCAGCCAATCCATCGCATAATCCGTCAACTCATCAGTGATGTAGCCTTTCTGCGGCACGCGCTTGCCGTTCACATTCAAACCATCCTTACTCGGCAAATACGTTCCCTGCCCGCGAAAGCTGACCCAGTAATCAAACCCCGGCTGCGGCTCATCGCCCTCGCCGCCCATATGCCATTTGCCGATGAAGGCCGTGTCGTAACCCGCGCGTTGCAAATACTGCGAAAAGAAAATCGTCCCCTTTGCAATCGGGTTGTTGTTGTCTACAACACGATGCCGATGCGCGTACAAGCCCGTCAGGATGGAGGCGCGTGAGGGCGAACATAGCGCCGTCGTCACAAACGCATTCGGCACATGCACGCCGTTTTGTGCGAGCCAATCCATGTTCGGCGTCGTCAGGAATTTCTGCCCTTGCAAAAACCCCATCGCGTCATAGCGGTGATCGTCGGTCAGGATAAAGATGATGTTGCGCGGCTTGGCATTCGCAAGACGCGGTAGGCGTAACGGGGTGGCGGGTTGCGCCCACGTCGCCAGCGCGAGCGCAACTACCGCACAAACATACCGCAGTGGTCGGAGAAGTGTTTTCATTGGATTGTCGGCTTTCCTTTCAAGTAATTCCGATTCATCTGTCTCTCTTTGAGCGAGAGCCACATCATAGCGGGAATCGCTATGACGCCCTAAACCAGAAGGCACGCCCACCCAGTTTTTTTTCCTGCGCTGGTCGGTTCGTGGAAACAACGATGCTATGATTTCGTACAGGATCACAAGTGCCCGGCGTACTGACCGGGGAGAAAAAAGAACGCTGAACAAAGGAGACACCATTATGCGAACGCTCAAGGTTTTTGTGCTGGCCTTTCTTTTAGCCACTGCCGCGCTGGCTTATTCATCGGATATTCCGATTGATGATACGCGGCTGACAATTCACACGCTGGTGCGCGAGGACGTCTTTGCAGGCTTTTTGGAAAATGATCTGGAACGCCTGTCCAGAGGCGAAAAGAACATTGACGCACTGCTCGCCAAACGTCCCAATGCGAAAGCCGAACTGTTAGCCTGGAAAGCGGGGGCGACGTTATATCGCTCCACGCTGGCGCTGGAGAAAAATCAGCGCGCCGAGTTTGAGCAGAAATACAAACAGGCGCTCGCGCTCTTTGACGAAGCCAAACAACTTGGCCCCCAAAACGGCGGCGTGAATGCGGTGACGGGCGGTTCACTGGGGTTGTTTGCAGATCGCCTGCCGAAAGAACTTCGCGCAGCCGCGTGGGAGCGTGCCTACAACGCTTATCAAGTATTGTGGAAACAGCAGGGCGCAGGCATTGATAAATTTCCCGTGCATTTTCGCGGTGAAGTGCTGGGCGGAATGGCGCAGTCGGCAATGCGTACAGGGCGTACACAAGAGGCCAATGAATTTTTGGACAAGATGTTGGTGATGCTGGCAGGCACCCCTTATGAACCGACTGCCAAACGCTGGAAAGCAGACCCCAAAACCGTAGAGAAATCCAGTTTGTTGCATGAACTGTCACGAACCGGGACGATTGGAAGCAACGGTTACGAAGCCGAATCAGCCGAAGTAGAAAGAGGGAGGGATTTGAGCGAAAGAGAGACGGAGGGACGGAGCAAACACACCTTCTTTTCCCTCATCTCTCCTTCCCCCTCCCGCTCTCTTCACCCTTTCACAACACTCGCCTTCGTAATAAAATCCGGTCAATCGTAATTCCTAGACCCGGCCCCGTCGGTACTTCCTTCAGCATTCCTTTTCACTCTTCAGCGAAGATGAATCGCAACTGACGGGCAAGGTGTCTTCTTCGCCTTTGTATTCCTGATGTAAGCGCCGCAATTCGGCACGATGGAAGGAAGTGCGCGATGTACAGATAGCCCAACTGCCGCCTGATATGCGGTGTAATCTTTGCCTGCGATAGCCGCCATCCGCGCGACTTTCAGCGAACGAGTCAGGCCGCCGAAATAAAGCAAGTCCGGTTGAATCACCTGCGCTACATCGTTTTCGATGATGCGGCGGAAGCTGCGCAGACTGCTTTCCTGCTCGCCGAGCGCAATACGAATCGTCAGCGTGTCGGCCACCTGTTTGGTTTCGTCGTAGTAATCAAACGGCACCGGCTCTTCCATAAACCCGAACTTGTGCGCCTCCATCATCCGTCCGATTTTGATCGCCATCGGCACATCATAAGAGCCATTCGCGTCAGCATAAATCGCCATCTTGTCGCCGAACGTTTTGCGCGTTAGCGGAATCATCGCGTGATCGCGCTTCGTCGAAGCGTCGTCGTACTGCATCCGCGCGCCGAGCCGAAACTTGATCGCACTTGCGCCCGTTTCGGCGACGATTTTTTGCAGGTAGGCAATCTCCGCTTCCGGCGAATTCCCGCGATTGCCCGACGCGCGGTAGACTGCCACATCGCGGCGCACGATCTTGCCAAGCAATTCGCCGAGCGGTTTGTTGACGGTCTTGCCAAGCAAATCCAGAATCGCAATTTCCACCGCCGCCACGCTCACCCAAAACGGCAAGCCCTGCCATTTGTAATTCGAATTGGCAAGATAGACTTCACGCAACAACGTTTCCAATTCGCGCGCGTCTTTGCCGATGAACGTCGGCGCGACTTTTTTGACCAGAATCGGATACGCCGCGCTCATCACGCTGCTGTGCGCTTCAGAAAAGCCCGTTACGCCGTCGGTCGAACGCACGCGCACGAGGTAGCTTTTGTCATTTCGCAAGAGTTCGAGCGAGGCGATTTTGACGGGTTGTTTGAAGAGTTCCGTTTTCAGTACCGGCGCGTTCATCGCCGCTTCCAACTTGGCCGCAAGGCCGTTTACTTGCGCGCCTGAAGGTCGTGCGAGCGCCGCCGTCGCACTCGCCACAACACTGGTTTTGAGAAAGTCACGTCGTTGTAAACTCATCGTTGTGTCCTTTCACTTCAACGCTTCAGCTCCGGCTTTGGCGACGACGCCGTCTTGTTGACTGCTGCCGCCGGAAACGCCAATCGCGCCGATGACTTTGCCGTTTACAAAAATCGGCAAGCCGCCTTCAATCGGCATAATTTGTTCGTTGCCCAGCGTGCGCAGTCCGACGCCGCCGTTGGCGACAAGGTCTTCAAACACCTTCGTCGAACGCCGAAAGGCAGCCGCCGTGTAGGCTTTCTGTTGAGCGACGTGCAGGCTGCCAAGTTGCGTGTCATCCATCCGCTGCATCAGTACGGGGTTGGTCGCCGAATCCACAATAAAGATGACCATATTCCATTTGTTTTTGCGCGCTTCGGCTTCCGCAGCGCGTTACTTTTTCGCCTGGTTCAGCGTGATTGCGGGCCGTAAGAGGGGCGGGTGTCTTGTGCTGTCAGAGAAATAAGAGCAGCAGAGAAAATTGAGGGCAACAGAGAATGATAGATTTTCATTGGATTCCCTTTCCGTTAGATTTTTGTGATTTGCAAGAGCGGCAAGACTGTAGCAAACTCAGCCGCCTTGTGCGACGCCGCGCTGGTGGTATAAGTAAATTCTATGGACATATTCACGCTCGGACAGGAACTGCCGTCATACACCGTGACGGGTTACAACTATGCCTTCGCGCACGACAACAAAATTCACAGCGATGACGTCGCCGCGCAGTTCGGCTTCAAAGGCGGATTAGTGCCGGGCGTCGGCGTGTATGCCTACCTCACGCATCCCGTCGTGGCGGCACTCGGCACAACGTGGCTGGAGCGCGGAGCAATGATTGCGAAATTTCTGAAGCCGCTTTATCACGATGAAAAAGCGACGGTGCGCGCCACGGTAACGCAACTTGTGCCGCTCACGCTCAGCCTGCATTTGCACAATGCCGAAGGAATGCTGTGTGCGGTGGGCGAGGCGTCGTTGCCAACCAGACTGTCGGAACGTGACAGCACCGAATTCCCTTCTCGCTCGTTGCCTGCGAGCGAAGCGCGTCCGGCAGCGACGATAGCGAATCTGCCCGTCGCAGCGGTGCTGGGTTCGCTAAACTGGTCGCTTGATTTGGCGGCGCTCGCCAGCAAGTTTCTTAGCGATATGCGCGCGACGCTGCCGTGTTATTTCGGAGCGGAAGCATTGTGTCATCCGGCCCATTACCTCGCCCAAGCCAATGAAATCCTGATGGCCAACGTTAAGCTTGGCCCGTGGATTCACACGAGCAGCGCGGTGCAGCACTACGCCCTCTCACACGATGGCGAACGCTTATCGTTACGCGGCGCAGTCGTGGCGGCAGAGGAAAAGCGTGGTCACGAAATCGTGACGCTGGAATTGGGATTGTGTGCCGAAGATGGTCGCCTCATCGCCCACATTCGCCATACGGCCATCGTGCGCCTGCGCGGTGTCTGAAACAGTTTGTCCAAAACATTGCACACCAATTATTCAACCGTGTCGCAGCACGTGTAATTCCCGCCTGTTTCCAATTGTTACGGCAACTATCAGAAACTCATCATCAAATCGCGAAGCCCATACCTTGAAATGCCATCGCTATGATTCTTCATGAATCATTTATGTCGAGGAGGCAACTATGAAAAAGTTGGTGATTTTTGCTTTAGCTCTCATTCTGAATCTTCCCGCGCTCGCGGCTGGTACGCTGCCGCAAGGCCAGAGAATTAAAGACCTGCGCCAGGGACAGAAAGAGCAAAAACCAAAGCTTGCGCCCGATCTGGAAGACATGCTGGCCCAGGATGATGAGGATGCACGCCAGGCGCTGACGGGAAAAACACTCGCCCAGGTTCGCCAGGAGCGATTTACGCGCGTGCGCCCGCAACCGCAGCAAGAGACAGAAGAATCCGAATCACGCACCCACGTGAACGGCGTGTTGCTTCCCTCAACGGTCGTGAATGCTGAAGAAAACCAGAGCTTCATCGTGCAATTGGAAAGCACGGCAGCCAGGAGCGTCTTACAGGAAAAAGTTGCCCGCCTTGGTGGAGAAATCAAGCAAAATATGGGTAATCTGGGCCTGATGACGATTCAAGCGCCGCGCAATGTCATTCGACAATTGGCAGCCGAAAGCAGCATCGCCTATATCAGCCCGGATCGTCCTATTGCAGCGTCGCAGCACGTAGTTTCAACTACAGGATTCTGGAATGGGGGAATTAATGATTACGGCGACGCTGACACGAACACCTGGCTTTGTGGTACCAATATTGGTATTGCCGTGATTGACAGCGGTGTTGATGGGTCGCATGAATTATTGCGCTGGGACGGTGGCACCGGAAGCAGCAAAGTCGTCAGCCGCGATTTCACAGGACAAAATATTCTGGGTGATCCCTATGGACACGGTACGCACGTCGCATCGCTAATGAGCGGTGAATTCGCGCTCAAGAACGGAGCGTATGAGGGAATGGCGGCAGGTGCAACAATCATGAGCTGCCGCGTCTTGGATAGCAGTGGAAAAGGTGCAGCAAGTAACGTAGTAGCAGCGATTGATTGGTGCGTCACGAATAAAACCACGGCTCTGTGGACACCGATTCGCGTGATCAATTTGAGCCTGGGCACGATTGCGAAAGATAGCTACAAAACCGATCCGCTTTGCCTGGCCGCCCGACGCGCCGTGAATGCAGGTATTGTTGTTGTGGCAGCGGCTGGCAATGATGGTAAGGACGGGAGCGGGAAAAAGATTTATGGGGCCATTCACTCGCCGGGCACAGACCCATCTGTAATCACCGTTGGCGCGGCCAATACCTTTGGCACCAACGTACGCTCAGATGATGGCGTGGCATCTTATAGTTCGCGTGGCCCCACACGCGGCTACACAATCGTGAATGGCGTGCGCAAATATGACAACCTCATCAAACCCGATTTGATTGCTCCCGGCAACAAGCTGATTGGCGCACGCGCCTATTACAACGGAGTCGAAAACACCTTATCCAGAACCAATACGAGCTTGCGCACCGGCACGGCAACCTTAACGGCAGAACAGGTGATGTATCTGAGCGGAACTTCCATGTCTGCCCCCGTGGTTACCTCTGCGGCAGCGATCCTTTTGGAAACCAACCCCAATCTGACACCGAATCTGGTGAAGGCGATTTTGATGTATACGGCCCAGCCGCTGGCGGGCTTCAATATGCTGGAACAGGGTGCGGGCGAGTTGAATGCAGATGGGGCAGTGCGGCTGGCAAGACTCGTCAAAACTACAATGCCAACAACCAATGGTGCAGCATTGTTGCAAGCTGCATTACCCGCTTCACAGACCTCTTCGATTTATGGAGAGACCATCAAATGGAGTCAGGGCGTCATTACGAATTATGGATTCCTGTCTGGCAACAACCTCATGAATTATTGGCAAGGCGTTTACGCGAACGGCTTGATTCTTGGCGATGCCACAACTTATAGCAGTAACACGGTCAGTCTGGTTTCTGGCAAGACCTACAGCATCACGCTCAAAGCTGGGGCCTACACCGTTAAAAGTAACGGCTTGATTTTAGGTGACAGCACCAACGTCCTGTTTGCCAGCGGTCAGGTGTTGGGCGATGGTCAAGTGTTGGGTGACGGCACAATTCTGGGCGACGGACTGGTTTTGGGCGATGGCACAATTCTTGGCGATGGCACAACACGCTCTGACTGTACGCTGAAATCAGCGAGTGGCACCTCGCTGATAGGCGATAATACAGCCTGTATGCAACCTGCGCCCTAAACTTTCAGCATCCCTTCGATAATTTAGGCAGAGGCGTTCGCGTCTCTGCCTTTTTTGTTTTCTCCCTGGTTCTTGCGGAAAGATGGGGGCGGCTGCTACGCGCTTAGTACGATTGCCGCATGGATTCCAAATATCCCGTCACTTGCCATACACTCATCACACTTTGCACATTTCCTTCGCCTTTAATAATCCCGGCCTGGAACCGATTTAAATTTACCTACTACCGAAAAAGCCTATGAAATTTGTGACGAAGAAATTGGCTGCTTTTACGCTGGGCGTGCTGCTCAGTTTCCCCTGGCAGACAATGGTGCCGGGGCAAGCGCAACCCCTCACTACGCAACGCGCAAGCCAGCGGCGTTCCCAGCCCCCTAAGCTGGCGCCTGATTTAGAAGCAATGCTGGCAAACGATGACGAGGAGCAACGACAAGCATTGCAAGGCAAAACGCTTGCGCAAGTCCGCGAGGAACGACGTCATCGCGCGCAACAACAGTCCCAATCTGAGGATGACAGCCAACCACAACGCACTCGTATTGGCACGATGTTGCTGCCCTCGGCAGAAGTGCTGGCAGAGGAAAATCAAAGTTTTATTGTACAAACCGATAGCAGTACGCCACGCGCTGTGTTGCAGGCCAAAGTTGCCGCGCTAGGTGGTCGCGTGCAGCAACAAATGAATGCCGTAGGCTTGCTCACCATCGAAGCGCCACGCACTGTCATCCGGCAACTGGCAGCGGAGCAAAGCATTGCGTATGTCAGCCCCAACCGCCCCGTTGTCGCTTCCGGCCATTTGGATGCCACCACCGGCGCGGCGCAAATTCGCAGCCTCGTTGCCGGCAAAACGCTGGATGGCGCAGGCGTGGGCGTAGCCGTGATTGACAGTGGCATCAATGGCAATCACATCGCGCTGAATCCGAATCTTTCTTATGCCTACTATGATTACTACGCTTCCAACACGGATTTTCAGATGTGGTGGGATGCGACCAATTACGATACCAGCGTGGTGGCGACCAGCAAGAGCTTTATCACGAGCGTCACAGCGACCGACGATTACTACGGGCACGGCACGCACGTCGCTTCGTTGATTGGCGCACAGGAAAAATTCTTTGATGGCTATTACAAAGGCGTCGCGCCCAAAGCCAACCTGCTTAATTTGCGCGTGCTGAACGATAGCGGGGCAGGCGCAGCCAGCAACGTCATCGCTGCGTTGGACTGGTGCGTGACGAACAAAGCCGCCTATAACATTCGCGTCATCAACCTAAGCCTCGGCACGATGGCCAAAGACAGCTACAAAAATGATCCGCTTTGTCAGGCCGCGCGCCGTGCCGTCAATGCGGGCATCGTAGTGGTCGCCGCTGCGGGCAATAACGGCAAGGACGCGAATGGCAACAAAATCTATGGCGGGATTCATTCGCCCGGCATTGACCCTGCGGTCATCACGGTCGGCGCGGTGAACACGTATGGCACCGATGCGCGCAGTGATGACGTGGTAGCCACGTACAGTTCGCGCGGGCCGACACGCGGCTATGTCACGTCCACGACAGGTGCGCGCAAATATGACAATCTGATTAAACCGGACTTGGTCGCGCCCGGCAATAAATTGATCGGCGCGCAATCGTTCGGCGATGCTGCCTCGCGCACAGTCAATCAACTGGTGACGAATTATCCGTTGCTGAATTACATCAACAATCCTTACGGCACGTACAGCGGTATCGGGCGGTCGTTTGCGAAAATGCAATTGAGCGGCACGTCAATGTCCGCCCCGGTCGTGAGCGGTGCGGTGGCGCTGATGTTACAGGCCAATCCGAGTCTGACGCCCAATCTGGTGAAGGCGATTCTGATGTACACGGCACAACCGCTCAGCGGCTTTAACATGTTCGAGCAAGGCGCGGGCGAATTGAATATTGACGGGGCTGTCCGCCTGGCCCAGCTTGTCAAACCGATACTGCCGACAGCGAATGGAGCCGCGTTGTTAACCGCTGCGCTGCCAGCTTCGCAAACCAGTACGATTGCGGCCCAGACGGTAAGATGGGGGCAAGGCGTTATCACCAATTACGGCTTTTTGACGGGCAGCAATTTGATGACGTATTGGCAGTCCGTTTATGCTTCAGGCCAGATCCTCAGCGATGCCACGACGGTCACCAGCAATGTCTTCAGTGCGGTGGCAGGCAAGCTGTCGAGTGGCATCACGCTGAAAGCGGGAGCGGTGAAAATTGCGAGCAGCGGCATCATCCTGAGCGACGGCATTATCCTGAGCGACAGCACTACGCTGGCCAGCGGGCAGGTGCTGGGCGATGGCGTCGTGCTGGCGGATGGCATCATCCTGAGCGATGGCATTATTCTGGGTGATGGCACCACGCGGGCCGACACCTCGCTGCAATCGAATGCCGCCGTCTTTGGCGATAACACGCAGGCAATGCCGATTGCACCCATCCGGCGTTAACCTCCTACAACATAACGTTCCGTACGCGGAGGCCAGTAAAGATGGCTTCCGCGTTTTTTCTTGCGATGTGCGGTTTGCGGCAAAAGTACAGCAAAAATGTGGTTAAGAGATTCCGGCATGCACAATCCCGCACGGTTTCCAATTGTCACAACACTTATCAGAAAACCGCCACGTAACGGGCATATTTCCGGGGTTTAATGTTTCTTGTCCAAGACTGATGTCAGGTGATTTATGAATCTTATGAAATTCCAGCAGCTACTTTCTCTCTCGTTAGCCTCGTTCTTAAGCCTACCGCTGACAACACTGCACTTGGTTGCCCAACCGCCCGCGCCCAAGCCCAGCGCAACACAGCGCCAGGCGGCCAAGCCGAAGCTCGCACCTGATTTGGAAACCCTACTGGCCCAGGACGATGCCGAAGAAGCCGAACGATTGACGGGCAAAACGCTAGCTGAGGTGCGGCAGGAACGGCTGCAACGTCGGGCCGAAGAGGCCGAACCGGAAGACAAGGACACCACGCGCGCCGCCATCAACGGCGTGGCGTTGCCTTCGTCGCTGCTTGATGCCAGCGAAACACAAAGCTTTATTGTGCAACCTTCCGGCACCGCGCCGCGCGTGGTGTGGGAGGAAAAGCTCGCGCTGTTGGGCGGACAGATCAAGCAACGGAATGAGGCAACGGGATTGCTGACAATTGCTGCGCCGCGCTCTGCTATTCGCTATCTCGCCGCGCAAAACGAAGTGGCGTATGTCAGCCCGGATCGCCGGGTGACGGCTACCGGGCATTTGACCTCGACGATGGGCGCAGCACAGATTCGCGGATTGCTTGGATATGCGCCGCGCGTAGATGGTGCAGGCGTAGGTATTGCCGTGATTGATAGTGGTGTGGTGGACAATCATTACTCGTTTGTGGACGGTCGCCCGCACGTCCGCTTTGATTTTGCGACGCGCGACAGCCGCCCGATGGATGAATACGGCCACGGCACACACGTCGCTTCGTTGGCGCTCGGTTCCAGCAGTTGGGCTAATGGCGCGTATGCTGGCGTTGCTTACGGTGCCAATCTGATTAGCCTGCAAGTGCTGAATGATTATGGACAGGGAACCGCTAGCGCGGTAATTGCCGCGATTGATTGGTGCATTGCCAACAAAAGCACATACAATATTCGCGTCATCAATCTCAGCCTCGGCACTGCGGCAGCCGACAGTTATAAAAATGATCCGCTCTGTTTGGCCGCGCGGCGCGCTTTTGATGCTGGCCTCGTCGTCGTTGTGGCGGCAGGCAATAAAGGCAAAGACAGCAATGGCAATAAGATTTATGGTGGCATCAATTCGCCCGGTATTGAGCCATCAGCCATCACAGTGGGCGCGTCCAACACACTCGGCACTGACAGACGGTCGGATGACATCGTCACTACCTATAGCTCACGCGGCCCGACACGCGGCTTTGTCGTGGTGGATGGCAAGAAGAAATATGACGACCTGATCAAACCGGATTTAGTCGCACCGGGCAACAAAATCATCGGTGCCAAATCAGCCAGCAAAGTGTTCACCGGGCCGGATTTGGAATACGTCTGGTGGCGCAATTATCTGCTGAATCAAAACCTGAGCCTCGAAGCCAGCAGCGATACACTGAAAAAAGATTATGCGCGCGGCGCGATGTACCTGAGCGGCACTTCGATGGCGGCTCCCGTAGTCGCAGGCGCGGCGGCCTTGTTGCTGCAAATCAATCCGAAGCTCACACCCAGTTTGGTGAAAGCGATTTTGATGTATACCGCGCAACCGCTCAAAGGCTTCAATATGCTGGAACAGGGCGCGGGCGAATTGAATGTGGATGGGGCGGCGCGGATCGCCAAACTGGTCAAGTCTTCCCTGCCCTCCAATGTGGGCGCGCCGCTGCTTTCCAGTTCCCTACCAGAACCGAGCAGCACGATTGCGGGTGAAACCTGCAAATGGTCGCAAGGCGTCATTACGAATTGGGGCTTCCTCTACGGCAGCAGCCTGATGACAAGCTGGCAGGGCGTTTATGCTCAGGGAATTATGCTGGCGGATGCGACGGTGATAGCAGACGGAGCGTTTACCAAAGCCGCCGGACGCACGACGCCGGGCGTCAATCTATTTCCCGGCGCGGTCAGCATCAACACCAGCGGCATTATGCTCGCCGATGGCGTTTTGATGGCCGACGGCATTATGTTAGCCGATGGGATTATGCTGGCAGAAGGCATTATGATGGCCGACGGCATTATGACGAGCGACGGCATTATGATGGCGGATGGCATTGCCTGGACAGAGGGAACCCTCCAAACCGATTCGGCATTTCTCGGCGACAATACCCCCTGCATGTTGCCCGCGCCATAATTCGCCGCCCCGTTTCGCACAGCACAGGCAGATGAGGATAACCTCATCTGCCTTTTGTTTTTCCGGTCGCAGAACGAATGGCGTGGCATTTCCAATTGTCACAGTAACTAACAGAAACTCATCATCAACCCCGGATATTCGCGCGGTTTAATTTGCCTGCTGATGGTTACAGCAAGTTTTACGGACGGATAAGGATTATGAACAAGATGAAAAACTTCATGTCGCTTGCCCTGGCAATGTTGCTCGGATTGCCCTACAGCAGTTTTGGTGCCCCCGCTTCCCTGAGTAGGCAACAGTCGGGCACAAGCAAAAACAGTAAGGCTAAACTCGCGCCAGACCTCGCGGCGTTGCTTGCGCAAGATGACGAGGACAAAGCCTTACAGCAGGCAGGCAAGACGCTGGCAGAAATTCGCCGCCGTCGCCTGGCTCGCCAAACAACTTCCACGCCCCCAGAAGAAACCAGCCGGCTGCGCGTGAACGGCGTCACATTACCCACCGAAGAAGTCACGCCCGAAGAGAAGCAAAGTTTTATCGTGCAACTAAGTGGCGCAACGCCGGATGTCGTGTGGCAGGAGAAGCTGGCGCGCCTACAAGGACGAGTGAGCCAGCGAGTCAACGCGCTGGGACTCGTGACCATTGAAGCGCCGCGCAACGCGATTCGCCAATTGGCCGCAGAGGGCAGCATTGCCTATGTCAGCCCGGATCGCCCCGTGCGGCCCAGTGGCCATTTGGAAAATACGGCAGGCGCGGAGCAAGTTCGCAACCTTGATGCCAGAACCGCCTACACCGGGCAAGGCGTCGGGCTGGCCATTATTGACAGCGGCATTGATACCAATCACATGCTGTTCACCAAAGACAACGGCACTTCCAAAGTTACGAAGGTCGTGAGCTTTGTTCCCAATCTGGCGGCGGACGCCGACGAATTCGGGCACGGTTCCCACGTCGCATCGTTAGCGGGCGGCGGCAATCGGTTGCAGACAGGCTATTACGAAGGCATTGCGCCAGAGGCGAATTTAATCAGCCTGCGCGTTTTGGACAGCAATGGCCTGGGCAGCATTAGCACCGTCATCGCAGCATTGAATTGGTGCGTAGCCAATCAGGCAGCCTACAACATTCGCGTCATCAACCTCAGTCTCGGCGCGCGAGCCAAAGACAGCTACAAAAATGATCCGCTCTGTCTGGCCGCGCGGCAGGCCGTGGATCGCGGCATTGTCGTCGTCGCAGCAGCGGGCAATGACGGCAAAGACGCAAACGGCAACAAAATTTATGGCGGGATTCATTCGCCCGGCATTGATCCTGCGGTCATTACCGTCGGCGCGGCTAACACCTTCGGCACCGACGCGCGCAGCGATGATGCAATTACAACCTACAGCTCACGCGGCCCGACCCGTAGCTTTACGGTTGTGGATGGCGTGAAGAAATATGACAACCTGATTAAGCCCGACTTGGTCGCGCCCGGCAACAAACTGATTGGTGCTTCCTCCGGCGGCACCAAAGGAGGGGCCAAAGGCTATAATAATCTTGTCCAGACCTATCCATCGTTACTGGTTGATAACGGCAATTTATCGTATCAACGCATTATGTACCTGAGCGGGACTTCGATGTCAGCGCCTACCGTCGCAGGCGCGGCTGCCGTGCTCTTGCAGATCAAACCGAACCTCACGCCCAATCTGGTGAAAGCTATTTTGATGTATACGGCCCAGCCGCTGGCCGGAGCCAATATGTTCGAGCAGGGCGCAGGGCTGCTCAATGTTGATGGAGCCGTGCGCGTGGCGCAAACCGTACGCGATACGCTGCCCACAACAATCGGTGACAGCCTCGTGACCCAGGCAGTAACAGAACAAAGCACGAGTGCCGGGCAAACGTTCGGCTGGGCACGCGGCATCATTACGAACTGGGGATTTCTGACCGGCAGTGAATTGATTAACAATTGGCAGGGCGTCTATAGCAAAGGCAACCTGCTGGCGGACGCGACAAGTTATGCCAATGGCGCGGTCTATAAAGCCGCCGGACGAACTTCTGCGGGGGTTGGCTTTTTCTCCGGGGCTGTCAGCATCAACGCGAGCGGCATTATGTTGGCTGATGGCATTATGATGGCCGACGGCATTATGCTCGCCGATGGCGTGGCGCTAACTGACGGCATTATGATGGCCGACGGCATTATGATGGCCGATGGCATTATGATGGCTGATGGTATTATGCTGGCTGACGGCACGGTCAAGGCGGGGGCTTCGTTCCTCGGCGACAACACGATTTGCATGCAGCCTGCCGTCACGACGACGACCACCACGACGACCACCACTTCGTCAAAAACGAGCAGCAAATAGGGCGGCTTTTGCCCAGCGAAAAAGCCGGGGCTTTTGTCCCGGCTTTTTCCTTTCAGGAGCAATTCCTTCCGCTTTCCAATTGTCACAGCAACTAACAGAAACTCATCATCATTCCTGCATATCCTTGCGGTTCAATAATCCTGTGAGTTCTTCCTTAATTCAGGTGTTATGCGTATGAAAAAACCATTATCTATCACCTTGGCAATGATCCTGAGCCTGACCAGCCTGCGTGGCAGTATTGTGGCGCAGTCCACAACGTTGCAGGAACTGCGCCACCAGCAGGCAGCGGCGTCTCAGGCAGCGAAAATTGCGCCCGACCTGGCTGAATTGCTGGCGCAGGATGACGAAGCGGAGCGCGCGGCACTGACAGGGAAAACGCTCGCGCAGGTGCGTCAGCAACGCGCAAGCACAGGCACAACACGCACGAAAATCAATGGCGCACTGATTCCGACGGCAGCCGCGCTGCCAGAGGAAAAGCAGCGTTTCATCGTGCAACTGACGGGGGCAACGCCGCCTATCGTATGGCAGGAAACACTGGCGCGCCTTGGTGGACAGGTGCAGCGGAAAATGAATGATTTAGGGCTGGTCGTCGTGGACGCGCCGCGCACCGCCATTCGGCAACTTGCGGCAGAAAAGGTGATCGCCTACATCAGCCCGGATCGTCAACTTCAGGCCAGCGGGCATTTGGAAACGACGACGGGTGCGGCGCAAATCCGTTCGCTGATCGCGCGCACGACACTCAACGGAAGCGGCATCGGCATTGCGGTGATTGACAGCGGCATCGCAGCTGACCATCACACTTTCAATCCTTCGCTGACTTACTCGTATTACACCATCAACCCGGATAATTCGTACAACTATGCCTATTCTTATACCGATGCCAGTGCCACGGTCGTCGCAGCGCGGCAAAGCTTTTTGGCGAACAACTCAGCCACCGATGACAGCTTCGGTCACGGCTCGCACGTGGCCGCACTGATCAGCGGCAATGCGAATTTTCAGAAAGGTTATTACACGGGCATTGCGCCGGGGGCGAAGCTCTTAAACCTGCGCGTACTGGATGATAACGGCGCGGGCACCACCAGCAGCGTCATCGCCGCCCTGGACTGGTGCGTGACGAACAAAGCCGCCTATAACATTCGCGTCATTAACCTGAGCCTCGGCGCGATGGCCAAAGACAGTTACAAAACCGATCCGTTGTGCCTGGCTGCGCGCCGCGCCGTGAATGCCGGAATCGTGGTGGTCGCCGCCGCTGGCAATGATGGCAAAGATGCGAATGGCAATAAAATTTATGGCGCGATTCATTCCCCCGGCATTGATCCTGCGGTGATCACGGTGGGTGCCTGCAATACCTATGGCACCGATGCGCGTAGCGATGATGCCGTCACGACATACAGTTCACGCGGGCCGACGCGCGGTTACACAACCGATGCACAAGGTATCCGCCATTATGACAATTTGGTAAAGCCTGATTTGATTGCGCCGGGCAACCGCATTATCGCCGCGCAATCTTTCAATCGGACAGGCTCTACCACAAGCAATACGCTGGTACAAGATTACCCAACACTTAACGTCTTCAATAATCTGAACGATGTGTCGTCTTATCAAAATGGAAATACGGGCGGCGGAAGTGGCTTCACTGCGTTTGCCAAAACCACCTCTATTCCCTTGGTAGGGACGATGCAACTGAGCGGTACTTCAATGGCCACGCCGCTTGTGAGCGGTGCCGTGGCGCTGTTATTGCAGGCGAACCCCAACTTGACGCCGACCCTGGTCAAAGCCATTTTGATGTACACGGCGCAACCCCTCAAAGGCTTCAACATGCTGGAGCAGGGAGCGGGTGAACTGAATATTGACGGGGCGGCGCGACTGGCCAAGCTGGTGAAAACCACGTTGCCCACCACGAGCGGAGCCGCCTTGCTCACCGCCTCGCTGCCCGCACAGCAAAGCACCATCGCAGGGCAAAGCTGTAAATGGGGACAGGGCGTCATTACGGATTACGGGTTCCTGTTTGGCAGCGATCTGATGACGTACTGGCAACCCGCGTATGCGCTGGGACAGGTGCTGAGCGATGCCACCAACGTCACGAACGGCGTTTTCGGCAAAGTCGCCAACAAAACAACGACTGGCGTGAATGTAAAATCCGGGGCGCTGCAAATCAACGGCACGGGACTGATACTTAGCGATGGCATAAACACCATATTTATCAGCGGTGTCGTGTTAGGCGATGGCGTCGTGTTGGGCGATGGGTTAGTACTGGGCGATGGTGTCGTACTCGGCGATGGCGTCGTCCTGGGCGACGGCACCACTCGCGCGGATGCGACCCTGAAGCCCACCAGTCTGACCGGCATCCTCGGCGACGATACGCCCAGCATGAAGCCTGTCCCATAAATACGTCAGGCGGGTGACTCAAGCAGGAAAGACGGCGGTGCGCTTATGACACGCGACTGGTCAGACGGGGAAAATATCTGCGCTGCCCAAGGATTACCAGCAAGCCCGCGCCGAGACAGGCAAGCATCCAGCCCATAAGCTTTGTCTTTGCCGAAATCAACCAGGCGGCGGCGCGGGCTTCGACCTTCCGCCCATCGCGTGTTTGCAGGGCGACAGCCCCCGCGGGAATGGTGCCCGTCATAAACGCACAGAGGACGCGCTGTTCCTGCAATACGGTCAGCAGGTCTGATGGATAATGGGTTAACTCTGCGGTTATGCCGCTGCCAAAAGCAGTGCTGTCAAAAACGTTGATGCCTGCACCGGGCATCACGACAATCTCGCGCCAGCCGCTGCGATTGCGGTGATTCGTGTTTTCGAGTTGCAGATGATGGAGAGCGGTGGCGGGAAGCGATGTCGTGTCCGCGCTCAGCGTGCATTCCACGCGCAGCGTTGGCCCGCGCCCTTCACCGGTTTGCCAGTGGACTTGCTGCGCCTCCACGCGCCACGGCAGCCCGACGCCGTCTATCGTCAGAGGCAAACCGCGCGCATATTCCTGGGCAATGCGTTGGCCATACGCCGTTAGCTCCTGCCGGTCGGGCGAGCGGTTGCCGTTGGTATCTATCGCGGCGAATTCCTGAAATGTTGCCAGTTCCGCCATCTCCACGATGTAACGCACGGAAACCTGTTCCGCCTCAATCGTAAGGCCCAGGTAATGGCTGATGGTGAAATCGCCGAGCGGATGCGCGCCAGTTGACGATGACAGAGCCAACGCGGCAAGAAAGACAGTGGCAACACGACGCATATCACTTCCTCAGAGCAGCTAAAACCTCTTTGGCACTTTCCGCCTGCAACACGTCGAAGTGTGGATGTAAGGCGAGCGCACGTTGCAGGTACGTTGCGGCCTGTGCCTCGTCGCCGAGCGCCCGGTAAATCATCCCGGCGTGATAGAAGAGGCGCGCATCGCGGGTGCCAAGTCGTAGGGCTTCGTCCAGCGCAGTTTTCGCTTGTGGCAAATTGCCGTTCTTGAAGTAACACCACGCCAGCACGTCGCAGGTAAAAATATCCGCCCGCGCCGCGCGTTCCCGCTGGGCTATTGCCAGCGCCTCGGCCAGATTCACGTTGTGATCAGCGAGATACAACGCCATTTTCTGCGAATAGGTGTTGCCGCCGGAACGTTCCATCGCGGCGAGAAAATCGTATTGGCGTTTGGCTTCGTCGGCGCGCCCCTGTTGGGTGTATAGATCACCGAGCGCGGCGGCGGTATCCGGCGATGGCACTCGTTCCTGCGCGCGGCGATAGTACGAAATAGCCTGCGCGAAATCTCCCTGCCGCACGAGCAGTCGCGCCATTGCCGCCAGGGCTTCGTGATAATCGGGGAAGACTTGCAGCGCGGTGGCGAATTCCTTTCCGCTTCTTTTATGTGGCAGGCGTTGAGCAGTTCCTGTCCTAACTGCACACGATACCAAGCGTGATTTTCGGCGTCGCGGGGGCTGGATGCGCGCACCGCCATGCGCATCGCTTCAATCGCCTGCTCCGGGTAGCCATGCAACGTGCGCGAAGAAATCCGCGCGTACGAGGTCGCATCCGGGCGCAGGTCGGCCATCTTGTCGGCGGCGGTAACGGCTTCGGGATAGCGACCCAGTTCCACCAGCGCATCCGTCAGCACGCCGTACGCATAATGATCGTCGGGCCGTAGCTTTTGCATCTGTTGCCCGGTTACCAGCGCATCGGCAAAACGGTGATACGTGAGGTGCAGCGTCGCCTGCAACCGCAGCGCATCGTAATTTTCAGTGGCGGTATTCGCATTGACCGCCAGCGAACGATTGAGCGCCGCTTCCGCGCGGGCATTCAAGCTGAAATCGCCCGTTTCGCGCGCCTTCTGCATCCACGCGGCGCACAGTTGATTGTAGCCCGTTGCCTGTTGCGGCTTTTGTTTGATGATCGCTTCCGCGCGCTGAATGCGCTTGTCCGTGGGCGTCAGCGCAGTGGTGGAAAGGGACGGGACGGGATTCGCTTCGGCATTGCCTTTTTCGCCGCCAGCAATCCCCAGCCCAGGGCAAATAAGCAGGCGGCAGCGGAAAGTAGGGTCAATAGCAGGGTTGATTTACGCATGAACCATCTCCAAAACAAAAACAGGAGCGAGGCCGGCACCCCGCTCCCCGCAGAATAAAGACATTTAGTCCTGCCGTTTCCCGCGTCGTTTGACCAGGCCGCTGAGCGCAGCCGGGCCGCTGCCCAGCAACAGCAGCGTCGTCGGTTCAGGAATTGCCGCCGCGCCGCCAAGTGTGAGCATCGCTGTCAGTGCGACGTTGGACTGCGTAGTAAGCGTGACAGTAGAGGGCTGCAACGTCAGCGTAAACGTTTGCCCACCCTGCGTGAAGGTGAGCGGCGTGCTATTAAACTGCAACTGCACCCCGGATGACGTTTGTGTAAGTTGGCCGGTTAAGGTGGCGGTGAGCGCGCCCGAATTTGGCGTCGTTCCCGCCGGAGCGATAAAGCTAACATTCAGCGCAAACGTAGAGCCGGTAAAGTTTGGCCCCGTTCCCAGCGGCACACTGGAAGCCGCCGTCAACGTGCCCAGCGTAACCAGCGCAGATTGCCCCGTATCCAGTGTTGTCGTAAATTGCGGCGTGTTGTTCGTGCCGGTGCTACTGACAAAGCCAATCGCGGCCAGTCCGCCGCCGCCCGACGAGGTAATAGTCGGCACAACGTTATTGTCTACCGTACACGTCACGCACGTTCCTTGATTGAAAGTGCCGGTCGTATTAGCGGTGAATGTGATCGGTGCTGCCATCGCCACGCCCACCAGCAAGAACAACGCGGTAGTGAGACGGAATGCCTGCACACAGGCTTTTTCCCACGTGATCTGCATAGAGTACCCTTCCTTTTTGAGTGAAAAAGAGAAATGAATCAGCAAGGACAAGAGGTCGTTCTCTCGCCCTTGCCGGCAATATCAGTTTTGTTTGTGATGTTCGTGTGGTTTGCTCTTGCCGTCCACATTGCCCGCATGCGGCGTCCCCAGATATGGGAATCGCTCCAGATACGGCACATCGTTTTGCGGCACGCCATCGCCCAGCGCGTTGTTGGGCGCGACGTTGAATTGCGGCGTGAAGGGAGTACCACCAGCCACCGCGCGCAGTTCGATGTCCGTAACATCATCCCCCACACGACGACCATTCGGAAAACCAGCCGGATCGCCACCCAGTAGGCCAAGCCGACTGCGACTGCCCGCTGCCGTGGGCGGAATCGCGACATTCAAGCGCATCATTTCGTGCGGATTGCCATCTGACAGGAATGTCGTGAAGGTCGGCGCGCCCGGCACCGTTCCGGCCTGAATTCCGGTCGCAAAAATGGCAACCAGATCGTTGCGCGGCGCGGGCGGCACCGCTAAACCAAAGACGGCGTTCAGCAGTTTGGCCAGTTGCGGGTCAACGACAAACGGCGCGAATTGCGCGTCGTCTTTCGGTTCGGACGCATTGAACGAATCCTTGCGACCGAGCGGAATCACGACTTCATTCACCAGCGGATTGCCCAGGCGCGAAACCTGCCGCGTCGAAGGCACCGTCAGATTTCCGTTATTGAAATTGAACGTGCGTAGCGACAACCGCGAAGAGGTCGCCCACACACCAATCACAGCATTATTTGCTGTCGAGTCGCTCGGCACCGTGCCGCCGCGTGTCAGCGATTGCACAGGCACTTCGATAGCAATGCTGTTGACGTTGAAGCCCGACGTGCCATCCGTGCCGCCGGTTTCCGTCACAGGCAAATTGAGCGTGTCGAAGACGCCTTCGATGTTGATATAAAAGCCTTCATCCCGCTGCCCGGCAAACACGCGCCCGCCGCCTGTCAGCGAATAAATCGCCGGTTGCGCCAGCGCCGTTTCATAATTCGGCGTCGTGCGCGAACCAATATTGCAAGGCGGTGTAATCAGGCCATCGGCCAGCAGCGTCGAGCCGGAACTATCTACGCGCGTCACGCTGTAGACCTGCGGTTCGGTATAGTCAGGATCAGTCAACGAGGTAATCGGCCCCGTTGCCATGCCTAACACAGTGTCTGGGTTCGGGTAGCGATTGGTAAAGCGGAATTCATACGTGATGTCCGCGACGCCGTCGCCTGTGTTATCCACTTTGATGGAATAGACGACCGTGTCATCGAACTTGTAAAAATGCGGCCCGCCTGCGGGTTCCTCGAATGGAATCCAGTTCGCAATCAACGTGACAAAGCCATCGCGCCCGGATTCGGTGCTGCGAAATGCATAGACATCTGTGTTGTCCGCCAACGGGTCAGCAATGATCAACGGCGCTTCCCGATGGCTGCTGGCAAGACTGGGGAGAGTGCCCGTCCACACGATAAACAGCGCAGACAGGTGGACAAAGATAAACCGTAACCGTTTCTTCATTTCAACTCCTTTTGTTCCTGTGAAGGGAGACACCTACGGCTCTGCCCACACCGTCAGGCAATGGGCACAGGCAGATATTTCCCGCGTTATGTTGCCGGCTTTCAGTAGGGTGTGATGCCTCCAGCCTCTTAATACTGCTTTGGGTCGTGAAGGAATGTGCTTTGGGTTAGGGTTCCAGCAGGGGGGTAGAAAAGCAGTCGTAACCTGCTCTCTCGTGCGCAGACCAATTTTCCAAAATCCTCAACACCGCGCGCCTGATGAGCAAGTTCTATACCAAGTTTAACGACAGGTTGGGGATGGAAAAAAGAGGGGAAATTCCTTACAAATTATGGGATTTTTATTCATTAGTCAGGCGTACGGATAAGATCGTTTACAATGCTCAGTTGTTTACGAGCCATACAGTACAGCCCGCCAAGTGTACGCTTTGCAGCACAATGTATTTGACGAATACTAACAACGCGACGCCTGGGAGCGCACGCGGCTCGCGTGCTGAGACGTGGAAAGCAGTGACTTTTCTCGGAGCGGATTGCCTCTTCACTTCTGAGCACGCGAGCCGCGTGCGCTCCCAAACGCTTCGCGAGCAACGGCAGGGTTAGGGAACAATACGGACTGAACGTACGGCGACATTCGGGCGGGTCATTGCCAAATCTTCCAGCGTTGCCGGAGCTAAGGCAATATCGTTTGCCGCACCTGCGCCAGAGCGGATTACGGCTACAAGCAAGACCAGCGTATCTTTTTTCAGCCCACTCAAATTCAGGTCAAACGTAACAATGCCGGGATGCAAGGCATCCAGCGTTTGCCCGGCTAATGCCTGCCGCCGCGTGGCGTTCGTTGTGCCGACAAAACTCCAGCCATCGGCAAAGGCTTGCGCGGTTGTGCCGGTAGCCGAATTCAGCACGTCGTTGACAGCGCCTGTCCACGGCACATTGCCGCTGAACCATGTCGTGTGATCATCCCACTTGGCTTTGTTTTTCTTTTTTGGATCAATCCACTTCAGCAACGTTATGCGCACATCTGCGCCATCCTGCGGAGCGAGGCCACGTTGATGAATGACGATGTCCACTTTGACTGCTTGCGGTGGCAACGAACACGAAGCGCGTTGCAAATCGCCTTCGGTCAACGCCGCCGTATAGTCCGCAAAATCCGCTTCGGTCGGCAGCGCCGCGCCCCACGGTTCCGCCGTCGCGTGCGGCGCGACCATACTGAGATTCCAGAATGCTTTGTTGATGCTCACTGTATTGGCCGCCGCTGGTGCAGGCGCGAGCGGTGCGCCGAGGTCGCGCAGGACTTCGTTGAAATAGCCGTCCCAGCGGCCTGTTGCCTGCACGCGCGGATCATTCGTACGCGCCCGCAACGCGGCCTGAAAACGGCGCAGAAGTTCGGCATTGACGCCCGCCGTCGTGCGTATCCAGGGCAACGTCGCCGGAGCCGGGCGCAAACGCGGCGCTTCGCGCGGGCGCACGTCGGGGCTGCCGTGCCAGGAGCGTTGCGTAACCAAATCGCGTTTCTTATCCACTGCGCGCGCACGGTAACGCAAATCGTCGTCGTGCGCGCGCAGGTACGTCAAATCCTGCACGTCGGCTACATCTAAGCGCAATTCCCACACACCACGCGCCGCAATCGCCGCGCGCAGTAACACCAAACCGTTGTCATTGAAAATCACCAAATCCTCGACCGCCGCTTCGGGCAAGCCGTTGACGAATCCTTCCCATTGCCACGTCGGCGGATTCGCGCCGTTGTCGGTGCGCACACCGCGCCACACACCAACCGTCGTGCCGACCCAAACGTCATTTGGGAAATCAGGATGACAGACAATGGCTGTCACAGGCGCAGGTACGCCGAGCGGGTCTTTGCGCAAGCCCGTCGGAAACCACTTGTCCGTGCCATCGAACCACCACAGCGTATCCACGTCGGCATTATCCGCAACGCCCACCGTGCCGACATACACCGCGCCCAACGCACCGCGCTGCGTCGGCGGCTGTCCCGCACCCGCCGGAGGATCGAGATTCACAGCCACATCTGTCCAGATTGCTGAATCACGCATCGTCGGCGGAATTGGCGGACGTTTTTTCTCCTTGCCTTCCGGGATGACCGGCGTCGGCATCACTGGCACCGCGTTCCACACGCCTGGCCCGCCCGCCGCATCGGAACCCACGTTGCGCGCATACCGTTTGAGCGTCCGCGCACCCAGTACCCACGCCACATCCGGGCTTTGCCAGCGACAGACCGTGACGGCTTCGCCAAAGCTATCCAGCCCCAGATTCGCTGTCGGTGACGCTGTGCCGGAAGGCAACGTGAACCAGGTCGTACCAAAATCTTCGGTATACCAAACGCGATCCGTGCCGACGATCACCTGCCGTACGTTCGGCGCTGCCGCCAACGCCACACCGCGCCGATGCGCAATGCTCGCCGCCGAGGAATAAAACGCCGCCGCATCGCTTTCGGCTTTGACGACAGGCAGCGAAAACGTGCCGTCGGACGAACCCCAGCGGCCATTATGAAATTGCCGCAAATAACGATCAGGCCGCAGCGGATCAAACGCCACGCCACCGCCATCGCCATTGCCCTCGTGACTCCACACACTGCCGGAACGCCGACTGATGATGCCGTTGTCCTGCAAGCCGGTGACGAGGTAGCCTTCGCACAGCGGATGACTGATCAAGTAGTTCGACTCAATCACCGCCAGCCCGTTGTTGACGGCATAAAAGCCTACTTGTTTATCCGGTTTGTCAGAGCGAAACACGCCGCCGTCACACGCTGCCCACAAACGATTCCCGTTATTCGACCACGCCAGATCGTGTACATCGGCATGCACGCCAACGCCCACCATCCGTGACGCCGCCGGATGCCCGAACGTCAACACTGCGCCGTTCAGCGCCACATCGCCGACCACGACCGCGCCGTCGTCCGTGTTGCCGGGCGCTTTCAGCACCGTGCCATCCGGCGTCTGCGCAACACTCGTATTGCCGCCCAGTACAACCCGATTCGGCTGTGTCGGATGCGTGGCAATGGCGATGTCATAAAACCCCTGCCGCCCCAAAATCGCCGGGACGCCCGCGACAGCGGTAGCCACCGGCAAAGCATTCGTCGCACACGCCACCCGAAACAGCAGCGGAGGTCGATTCGTATTCACGCCATCGTAATCGTCCACCAACACAAAGAACTGATCCGGCGCAACGCTCGGATCAACCAGGGACAGCACCGCCCGTTTGGCGCGCACCGCAGGCGGAGCAAGAATACGCTGAAAAGCTGCCGCTCCGGCATCGCGTACCCACAGCCCCGCCGAAGCGCCGCGCTGCACCCACACCCACAACCGCTCCGGGCGGCTCGCATCGCCGCGCGTCCACAACACGTCGGCGCATTTGACGCTCAAGGTGTCAAACGGCGGCGCGGCTACTCGCACCCAGTTATCCCCGCCGCCCGCCGGTCGCTCAAACAAACCATTCGTAGTCGCCGCGACAACCTCTACGCCGCCCGGCCTGACCGCAATGCGGCAGACGCCTTCGCCGATAAAATTCTTCGCTTCGCGCGTCCACGGATCCGCGCCCGCCGCCGTCGCCGGATGTTCCGCGCGCAGGATGCCGAGGCCGCCGAGCGAGCTGCCCGGCTGTGCATCCGGCGTGTCCGCCGTTTCGCCCGTGCCCACGTAAACAAGATCATCCGCCTCCGTCGCCCCCCAAATGACCGTGATCGAACCGCACGCATTACGATGCGCAGGCCGCGTGATGTCCGGCAATCCCGGCGTTGCCGCCAGACCGCCCAGCGAGCGCCAGCTTGTGCCCGCATCATTCGTATACCAAACGCCGCCGTTGCCTGAAGCCGCGTAGACGCGATTGCCATCCGGGTGCACAGCCAGCATATTGATGCGCCCCGTGATGCGTGGGCCCCCAATCGCCTGCCCCGAAGTCACCGCGAGTGGCCCCAGCGGTTGCCAGAGATGCGCGCGCCCGTTAATCGCTGCGCCCGGCACAGGCCCCAGCAGCGAAGGCGCTTGCAAAGCAGCACGCCCCGCGGCCAGTGCGCCCTCTGGGTCAAATTCGCGGCGGAAGCGGCGGACAAACCGATGCCGTCCGCGCGGATCATCGCCTTCCTCTTCACGCGCGGCAGCAGGCCAATCGTAACGACTCATACGGTTCCTCCTCCCGGTTTCTCCGGTGCCACACGAATCCAGCCTTCGCGCAGTTCCGCAGGCGTGTCGGGCAGCAGCGCGGTTTGCGTCGCCGCCAGAATCGCATCCGTCCGCCACGTCGCGGGCGTGTCGCGCCACAGGAAATTCTGGTCTTTGCCGAAGACGGAAACTTTCGGCAAGCGCACTTGCCCTTCGGTATCGAGATCAGTTTCGACCAGTACCGGCCCCGTGCGCAGCGACGGCGCGATGGCCGCCAGTCCCGGCCCCACCCAATCGCGCGCGAGCGCTACGGCCTTGCGCGGCAACACGCCGGAAGTCAGCGATGCCTTGCCCGCCGGATGCATAAAAATCGTCAGCGTCACGGTCTGACCGAGGTGCAGCAGCAACGTATCCGCGTCGTCCGTGCCGACAATGTAGGGATGCTGAATATCCACTTCTTTTGGCAGGCCGGAAACAGCGGCATACAAGCCCAAATTGCCCCGGCTGCGCCCTGTGTCGCGCGCACTGCCCGCGATGGCTTTGTCCACGAGCCGAAACCGCGAGTAATCGTCATCCACGAAAAAGCCCAGCACGCCATCATCGCTGCGCGTCAATTCGCCGATGCGCACCGGAAAAGCATAGCGCGCCGCGCTCGCTTCGGCATCCGCCCATTCTTTTGCGCGTTGCGGATCAGAGAGATCAACATCATCGGGCGGTTTCAGTTCCAGCCGCAGTTGTGCGCGCACCACCGCAACAGGCCGACCGACCAGGCCCGCAACGTGTTCGCTGCCGAGCGCGGCGAAGGTGTCCACCGTCCACAGCGTCGTATCAATCGCGCGCAAGAGCGCCGACAACGCCGATTCGCGTTTGCTGTCGGGATCAAGCGGCGCGCCTGCGCGGGCGGCGGCATCGGCGGCAACGAGTCCGGCGGAGAAGTTGCCGAGCGGTTGTTGCGCGGGCGTCAAACCGAACAGCGGCCCAGCATCGGCGGGGCCTTCGCGCCCTGGTGCAATTTCCCACATCACGCCGCCGCTCACGGGTTCGTGCAGCAATTCGCCGATGACGGAACCGTCTACGCCAAAGACTTCCAGACTTTCGTCCAGATGATCGGGCATCACGAAACCGGCGACGGGGTTGATTTGCAGAACGGGTTCAATTTGATCTACGCGCGCCTCATCGCCCTCGGCACCGACGACGGTTGCGGCGTCCACGAGCCGGTATTGCCAGCGCGACGGACGCAACAAACGCGGCGCAACAGCCAACGCGCCGGGACGTGTCGCCAACGTGGAGCGCGTTGGAATCGCCACTTGCGCGAGCGGCACGTCCAGTGTGCGCCCAAACGCATCCAGCAAGCGCAAGCGCGTAAGCGTCAGGCAACCGGCGAGCAAAGAGAATGGCGCTTTGGTCGGCGCAGGATTCGTGACCGTCGTGCCGTCAGTCGGACGACGCAAACCATCGCTGACCGGAAAGCCGAGCAGTTGCGTGCGAATGCCATCCAGCGCCGCCGTCACGACATCCAGATGCCGCACGGCTTCATCCAGCACACGAAAGGCGTTTTCTGTTGGCTCATCCACCTGCCCCGCATTCGCCGCGTCCAACGCATCTTCGCGCTTGAGCCAATCGGCAATCGCATCGTGCAACGTGGCCGCCGCGCCCGTCGTGAGCAACGCGCGGCCTTGCAGCGTCGCGGTGCTGCCGTCAAATTGCACTTTGGTGGTGGCGAGATCAATCGCGCCGAGTTGCCACGCTTCGAGCGTCAACGGGTCGAGTCCCTCGATTTTGACTTCCCATTCCAGCCAGAGCGGAATCCACGGCTGCGCCCAGGTCGTGACGCCGACTAAATCCGGGTCTACGCCTTTGTAGAGCGACAGCTTGCGCATCTCGTCGGCAATCAGACGCTGCGTTTGCCGCACGCCGGGTTCGATTTGCAACGGTGCGGCGGCGATTTGCGCACGGCGGGCGCGCTGGGTTTTGGCCAGCGTCGGATGAAAAGCGACCGTCGCGCCGTCATACGTGCCATCCGCGCCGAAGCGCAGCACGGATTCCGCTTTCAGCCGATTGAAAACCGCACTGCGGCTCGCGCCGGGCGGCGTAACGGCAGCGGCGATCCAGGCATCGTGATACGGATCGTGCAGCAAAACTTCGCGCGCCAACGTCAGCACCTCCGGCGGAACTGCGCCGTTGCCGAGCGAGCGAATAAAGCGGTCTGCCGCCACGACGCCGCTGATTTCCGTGATGATGTGCGTCGGCCAGCGACAAGTCAGGTTGCCATCTGCCGAACCGCGCCCGTCGTTGCCGTGCCGTAAACTGCGCGCCGCGCCGCGAATCGCTACCATCGGTTCATCGGGAAAGGTGAACCGCGCGGCAGGACGATTCACGACGCGCGCTTCGGTCGGTGCCAGCGCTTCGCCAACGCGCGAACGCGCGGCATCATTGATCATCAATTCCGTCGCCTGCACGAGCGTCGCCTTACGGTCTTTGGCAAAAATGACGCTGGCCGACACGGCAGCATTCGCCGCAGCTTCCGGCACGGCAGGGCGTTCGTGGCGCAGTGTTGGCGCGTTCGGCACCACCTTCGCCGCCGCTGTGCGCGAGGCGACGGACGCGCGTTGCTTGCCGAGATTCAAACCGCCCGTGCCGCCCGTTTGCACGCGCTGCAAATAACGATCTGTGCCTGCCGTGCCGCCGGGCAAGGAAGAGAACGCGGCGGAGTGTTCGTGTTCTTCCAACTCGACCAAGCCATTGGCCGAGCCGAGCGCGTCCACTTTTTGCGCGGTGAAAGCAGCGAGCAGGCGTTCGGTTGTCCGTCGCTGCTCTGTCGTCGCAGCGGGCGGCGCGGCAAACGCGGCGAGCAAATCATCGTCGTGCTGCCCAAACGCCACGCTCAACGCATTCGCCGATGGACGCCGATCCGCGACCGGCGCGCCCTTCACCGGCACGCCATAAATCGCGCCGTGCAACAACGACGAACGCAGATGCCACGGCGGCGCAACGAACTGTTGCACAGCATCTACGGCAAAGGCGGACGAAGCTTTGAGCGTTTGTTTTTCGAGAAACGTTTTCTCAATCGGCGCAAACACTGTCGCCGGGTTCGCCGCCGCATTCGGCGCAGTCTTGCCGGGGTTGGGACGCGGACTCGACCAACGGTCGGCGGTCGTCAATCCCAAGGCTTTGCGCAACTCAAACTGTGCTTTTTCCTGCTGCATCGCCCAGCGTTCGTCGCCCCATTCGTACATCAGCCGCCAGCGCAGACGGTCTAAGAGTTCATGCAAACTGTCATTGCTGCGCGCCTTGTCGAGCGGATCGTGCGCGGGATCGCTCCACCAACCCGCGATGAGATACGCCGCGCAATCTTCATCCACGCCGTTCGGCGCAAGCTGGCCGAGATCGGTGAGCGGATCGTGGAACGCAAACCGATTCAGCACTGCGTCATACACGCCCGACCACGTCACCGCGCCGCCGACCGTGCCCGTCAGTTGCTCTTTCGTCAGCGTGAGGCCGCCCGGTTTGGCGCTCTGCGAAGCCGCGCCGCCCTCCGTCCACGAACCGAGCGGCACCGCAATCGCGCGGTCTGCCTCTAACACCCAGCCCGTCACAATCGCCTCCGCTGCGCCGCGTGGCAGCGCCAGCCGTAGCACCGTCCAGCGATCCGGCAACGCAGGCAGCGCCAGCCGATTCGCTGCACCATCGGCCCGTGTGTCGAGCGTGCCGCGCAGCAACGCATCCGGCATCGCCCAGTGCAAATGCACGCCCGGCGGACGAACCGCGCCGGGCGTAAAAGGATCGGGCATCCCGTCTTCCACCGTCGCGGCGCTGCTGCCATTCTCGCCCGCGACCAGCATCGGCAACCGCACCATTTTTTCTTTGTTGCCCGGCTCGATGTACAACGCCGGCACATCTATCGGCACCAGCAGCCGGTGTTCGCGCAATAAAAATTTGTCCCACGTCGCAATCTCGCTGACATCCAGTTTCGCGCGATCTGCCGCGAGGAATCGTTTGCTGCGCGTAATCTCGCGGATGGCATTTGGATCAAATTCGAGTCGTTCGTTCATAACGTTTCCTCTCTGCTCACGAAAACGCGCAGCGCCTGGGAGCGCACGCGGCTCGCGTGCTGAAATTGCTAAGCAGTACCTTTTCTCGGAGCGGATTTCCTTTCTACGCCTTAGCACGCGAGCCGCGTGCGCTCCCAGGCGCTGCGCGTGCCACTATTCGCCGTCCGTGTCCTCGCGCACGTTTCCGCCCACAATAATTTTCCCGGCCACCTTGTCTTTCCAATCCTTCAGCGCAATGGTCACCTTGAATTTATCGAGGTCGAAAAACTGCTTGCCTTCCTTATTTTTCGGATCGCCAAATACTTGCCGGTACGGAAAGCGCAGCATTTGTAAGGCGTATTCATTCGGTTCCAGCGTCCCGCCGGAATTAGGCGCTTTGGCCGCGAGTCGCTTGCGCAGTTCGGCAATGTTGATGACGCCGGGCGCACCTTTGCGAAAAGGGACACTCACCGTATTGTCCGGCGTGAACTCATCTTCCGGTGGCACCGGATTGCCGGTCAGGCAATCGCGGACTTTTACTTTGGCCTGCCGTTGCGCGGGCGGATCGTTCTTGTCGAGGCGCGCGCCGAATTGAATGCCTTGGCGCGGCTCTTCGATATGCACGACCGCCGGGACGCCATCGAACAACACCAGTAACACCGCAGGCGCGAGCCGTTCGAGGCGCAAAACCTTCAGCCGATTCGGATCAGATTCCGCCGCCGTCGTTAGCGCATCGTCTGCCACCACGTCGCGCGCATACGCCCGGACGTGCAGATTCGGCCAGCCCGACACCAACCGCGAGCGCAGCAAAAAGCCCGTAATCGTGCCGCCCGCGCCCTGCAATCGCTCTTCGCCCTGCGGCGTGCGAATGACCCGCTCGGCTTCGTCCACTTCGCGGCGAATATGCAGATAGACGGCTTCAAGTTGCGCGCGGTCAGCGGTCGAAATCGTGCTGACGCTCAGCGCGCCCTGCACCAGCGCATCCGTCCAGGCGCGGTCGAGGTAAAAGAAGCGAATGGATTCGAGCGGCAATAATTCGGCATCCGGCACGAGATAACTGAACGGTACGCCGTGCAGCAGCCGCAGTCGCGCAAGGAAACGACGGATTTCGCCCGGCGTGACGTGATCGCCATCCGCCGGGTCGTGATCGGTGAGCAGACCAACGAAATTGGTGGACGAGGCGACGACCGCATCCAGCATGATTTTTGAGCTGAGAAAGTTTGGCATCAGATGTCCTCCTCTTCGCCCGTGAGCGGTTCTGTGGCATTGGCAATCAATTCATCAAGCGCATCCGGTTTCGCTTCGGCCTCGATGATTTGCTTCGCGCCGCGTTGGACGCGCGGCACAGGCACAACCTTCTGCGGCGCGGCAACGTTGAGCGTGCGGTTGAGTTCTGCATTCAGTGTTGAGCGCAAGACTTGTTGATCAATCTCGATGCGGCCTCGCGGATTGGCTATCGGCGCTTGCGTGCGGGTGAGCGCGGTGAGAATGCCAAGCTGATCGCTCGCTTTACGCACGGCGGCTAAATCCAATCCCAGCCCCGTCGCAATGATTTCGTCGAGATCGCCGCGCACCGTCAGTTCGCGCCCCGGATCAGCGACGGGACGGCGCGGGCCGATGATGCGCGCGGGGTTTTGCACGATGTTGTCAATCATCTGCAACGCGACGAAATGGCTCATCGTGGCCCCGGCATTCAGCACCGCCGGAATCTGCAACGCCGTGATGTCGGCCAGCAATTGGCGAATGCGCGCCGCGCCGAACTGCTCGCCGCGAAAGCGCATCATGGCTGAGACGATGGAAAGCTGTGACAGCGCGAGCAAGCGCCCGATTTCAAAGGCGGCGGCATACGACAAATCTTCGCGCCCGTCCGGCACGACGCGGCGCAGTTGATCGGCGGAATGAGCAATGGGGAACGTCCCATCTTTCGCTGCATCACGCATTGTCGGAAACGGCACGCACGCGCCGCGATACCACGCGCGCACGGCATCCCCGCGCCGTGAACGATGGCCGAGGCCGATATGCCCCGTCTCTACGACTTCCGGTTCCGGCCTGCCGGTGCGCTGATCGGGCGCAGGCGCTTCCGGCACCGTGCCGAGCAGGCTGACATCAAATCCTGCATCAGCGTTTCAAACGTCGCGCCTTCGTTTGTTCGTGAACGACCAATGCGCGAGAACGGGAAAGCGCAGCACTTTCTCAAGGGCAAAAAGTTCTATCGGCAAGCGAAACCCCGTCGCCATCCCATCGCGCACCAGCCGCTTCGCATCAGGATCGAGCGCGACGGCGGACACCTGCTGCGTAGCTTTCGCCCACTGTCCGGCTATTGGTTTTTCATTCATCGCCGCCGCGCCATCCAGCGATGCACCAATGTGCGGCGCGACGAAATCAACTCGTCCGGCGGCAGCAAGTTCCTCCGGCACCGCCGACAGATTTCCCGCAGGCAGCACGACCTTGCCCAAACCCAAACCGCCCATCACGCGCGGATCAGGCCCGATGCGCGGATCAATTGTGGCGAGGACGCGCCAATCTTGCGCCAGAGCAAAACTGAAATGATCTTCAGGCGGTTCCGGCGGCGGCAGCGCGGGCAATTGGCCTTCGACATTCACAAGGCAAGCCATATAACGCACCGGTTTGTTCTGCGCCTTATCAAACACCGGCAGCCGATTCGCCAGCACGACTGCCAGCCAGCCATCGTCATCGCCATTCGCCAGTTCCGTGTCGTTAACATCCACTTCGCGCACATGAACGAGCAAGTCTAAATCGTCCTTGCACGGAAATATTTTCTTCACGACGGTTTCTGTCACGGCGAGATAAAGCCCCTGCTCTACGTCCTTGTCCGACGGATCGAGCAGCGTTGTTCCCGGCGTCACACATTGCGCGACAGGCGTTGCGGTTGAAAGCTGCGCTTCGCCTTCCGCAACGACGACTAGAGCGAGCCAGGGCTTGGGCGAAGGCTGCGGCTGTTCTTCCGGGTTGCGTTCCCACGGCAGCGTGCGCCGCTTCAGCACGATCTGCGGCAAGCGGTCGCCAAACGCGCCTTCGGCATTGGCGGGCGGGAACGTCGAAAGAATCTGATCCGTCGGCATCGTGTAACGCGGTGAAGCGACGGTGACGTGCGTGTGTTCCGGCGCAACGTTGAAGGGCAAGCCCGTTTGTTCCGTCACCAGTTCATACTTGCCCGCCGTCAGCGTCGGAATCACATTGGAATGCAAAATGAAATGTCCCGTTTTCGGCATCAGCGTCGCCCTCCTTTTTTGTCTTTGGTTGGTTTGCGCGGTTTGGTTTTGCGCGGTTTTTCTGGTGCGGCGAAAGGCGAAGGAGCAAGCGTAGTCGGCGTGCGATCACTCGCCAGCGTCTGCGCCCGTTGCCGTTCCTCAGTCGTGCGTGTTTTGCCGATCCAGACGAGGCGGCTAACACCCGTTGCGGCATTGCCTGCCGGAGCTAAGGGACGAGTCGCCGCATCCAGCCCGCGCGCCGAGATCAACGCAATCGCGCCTGTCGCGTCGACATCAGCCGCGCCCATCACGCCGACCAGCGACCAGCCGGTTTCCGTCGCAATCGTCACGACCACCGGACGCCCGCCTTCCGGCTGAATGTCGTAGGCCAGTACGCTGCGGTTTTCCATCGCCAGCAACACGGGCGGGCGTTCTTCGCCGTTTGCTTCCCGCACGCGCGCCGCGCCGTCCAACCCCAGCAACAACTGCCGTCCGCCCGTCGGATCGCCAAACGCTGCCGGATCGTCCAGCACAATCACGACGGTCTTGACGCCTTCGGCAAACGTCGTCGTCACCGTACTCACGCCGCGCGCGAGTTCTGCACCGGACACCCAGCCCGCATCCAGCCGTTCCCGATGCTGCCGCAACGGCTCGCCAACCGAATGCACGACGCAGCCCGGCGCAATGCCCGTCGCCCAGCCGGCATACGGCATCTGCATCCCGGCGTGCCAGC
>JAXLQQ010000051.1:0-42951 GCA_046331525.1 Blastocatellia bacterium | reverse complement strand
CCGTTGATCCCGTGGGCGGCAAAATCTACTGGTCGGAAGTCGGCTCGGTGGGACGCGCCAATCTCGACGGCACCAGCGCCAACGAAACCTTCCTGTCCGGCCTGGGAGTCACGTGGGGCATCGCGCTCGCAGATACGGACAACGAAGGCGCGCAGGCCACGCGCACCGGCACGTACAGCGATGCGGACGGCGACGCAGTCACGCTCTCGGCAAACATCGGCACGGTGCAGAAAGACGTGCCGAGCGCGGGCAAGTGGACGTGGACGTATACGCCGCCCGACGGCCCCGCTACGCTGAACGTCACGATCACAGCGACCGACAGCAAGGGCGCGGCGAGTACGACCAGCTTCACCGTCAATGTGAACAACATCGCGCCGACCGCGACCTTCGCCGCGAGCAGCGCGAAGGTCAACGAAAACACGGCCTCGCCGCCGACAGTCAGCTTTACGAATCCGGTTGACCCCGGCACGCCGGACGCGACGACGTTGCATTACAGCTACGATTACAACAACGACGGCGTGTGGGAAGTTGGGGATGGCACGTATGCGGGCAGCGGCACGGCAGCGAGCCAGACGATTCTGGCAAGTTATTTTGCCGCGCCCGCGCCGACACAGCTTGTCGTCAAAGGCCGGATCATAGACAAAGACGGCGGCTACACCGATTACACCGCGACCATCAACATCAATCACGCGCCGACGGCGATCAATGGGCCGCTCGTGATTGTCGAAGATTTCGATTACGGCAACACAGGGGGCAGTCTGGCGGGGCAGAACGGCGGCGCGGGTTTCTCGACTGCGTGGGATGGGGGCGGCTACACGGCGACAGGCTTAACATTCTCGAATCTGTCTTCGCCGGGCGGCGCGTGGAATGGCAGCAGTGGCAGCCGGAATTTTGCGAAGAATCTGGCGGCAGCGGGGCCAATCACGGGCGACTTTCTGTTTAGTATGAATTCTGCGCCCGGTGGCCGCGTGCAGATGTTTGGCCTTGGCGGCTTCAACAATCAGGGCTTCACGTTGGCGCTTGCCCCGGCGAATGACTCGACGCCCAACGGCGGCATTCCTATCGTCGGACTGCAAGGCGGCGGCTTTGCCAACATCACGTCGGGTGCGGTCGCGCTGAACACGACGTACCTGTATCGCTTCGCCTACGCCAACTCGTCCATCACCGCGTGGATATTGAGCGCCGCGCAATACGACAACTTCGCGCCCGGCGGCATCACAGATGCTGAACTGAATGTGGCGACCATCGGCAGCGGCGCGACCGAGGTCACAGGTCGCGTCACCAAAGCAGGCAACGTGACTAGCAATATGGCGAACCTGTTCACCTACACGTTTGGTGGCAGTGGCGTGACGATGGATCGCTTGCGGATGACCGGCCAACCTGTTGGCTCGTCGCTCGTCATCGCCGAGAATCAGCCCGTGAACACAACGGTCGGCACGCTGCTCGCTTCCGATCCTGATGCCAACGAAACGCATACCTTCGAGTTGGTAGATAGCGTCAATTACCCGGACAACAACAGCTTCACGATCACGGGCAACACGGTGAAGTCCAATGCGGTTTTCAACTACGAAGCCAAAAACAGCTACAGCATCCGCGTCAAAGTCACCGACAGCGGCGGGTTGATGTACGAAACAACGCTGACCGTTTCCATCACCAACGTCAACGAACAGCCCACCGTCGCCAACACGATTGCGAATCAGACGGCAACGGCGGCGCTTCCGTTCAATTTCACTTTTGCGGCGAACACGTTTGCGGATGTGGATGTGCCGACGAATTTCACGTACACCGCGACGAAATCCAACGGCAGCGCCTTGCCTGCGTGGTTGACGTTCACGCCTGGCACGCGCACGTTCTCCGGCACGCCTGCGGTCGGCGACGCGGGAACGTTTACGGTGAAAGTGACGGCGACGGATGACGGCGCGCCCACGATGTTCACTAGCACGACGTTCGACATCACGGTGAACACGCCGACGCTATCCGTCAGCAAGAGCAATCCGGCGCTGACGTATCTTCAGAATGCGACCTACACGATCACCGTCACCAATACCGGCGCGGGTGCGGCGGCGACGGCGACGGTGAAAGATGCGCTGCCGTCAGGGATGAAACTGGTCAGCGCGACGGGCACGAATTGGACGTGTTCGCCCGCGTCGGGCAGTGCGCCGGTCAGCACGATCACCTGCACGTTCAGCAGCACGGCCAATCCAATTGCGACATCCGGCGGCACCAGCACAATCAACATCGTTGCTTGTCCGATTGTCGGCGGCAGCCTGACGAATAAAGTTGCGGTTGATCCGAACGGCGGCACCGCGCCGCCGAATCCAACAACGTGTACGGGATTGAATGCGCCGACGACGGGTTGCGGCGCGCCGATCACGGCCAGCGTCAGCGGCGCACCGACAGAAACCATCAGCAAGAGCGGTACGGCAGGCGCTACGCCAGTTGGCGGCAACGGGGCGACGACGATCAATTGGCTTATCAATTACGGCGTATCGAATACTGCGCCGATTCCCAGCGTCACGCTCAACGACACGTGGAGCAGCGGACAAACGCTGGTAGGCACGAGCGTGCTGACGCCGGGCGGATTGTGGTCAACGAATCAACCGAATTCCACGTCGCTCAATTTCAGCAACGCGCTGGTCGCGCCGAACGGCAAAGGGCAGACGCAAGCCTTTCCGCGCCCGCTGGCGAATGGCGTGAATTTAAGCGGCACGGGCGATGGTTACAATCCCGCCATCACGGCTAACGGCAAAGTGATCGGCATCAATCACCACACCGCCAATGCGGCGATATGGTGCTACGACTTGAACACCGGCGCGCCTTGCACGGGCTATCCCAAATCTTCCGGCATCACTACTGGCACGGTGAATACTACGCTGGCTATCGGCAATCGTGTGTACATGAACCCGGACTCTTATGACGGGCAGTGCTGCGGTGTCACAGGCTTGGATAACATTTATTGCTGGGACGCCACCACGGACAGTACCTGCGGGCAAAGCCCCGCGACGACCGGCAAGAGTTCGCTCTTGACGCTGGCGAACAACAAGCTGTTTACGCTGAACCAGAGCGGTCAATTGCGCTGCTTCGATCCGGGCAATGGCCTCAATAACTGCGCGGGTTTCACGACGGTGAATCTGGGCATGCCGGGACGCGGCGGGGTGTCGTCGTGGGAGCCTTACGGTGACGATATGTTCGCGGTCGGCTCAAAACTTTATGTCGCCAATTACGAGCGCAAACTGACGTGCTTTGACATCGCTACCAACACGACCTGCGCCGGTTGGCCCGCCTTGCCCACAGTGTTGACGCCGGCCGTACCAGCCAGTGGCGGCAGCAACCTTTTCCCGCGTTTGAGCGCGGGCGGCACGATCACCGGCATCTGCGTAGCGGGCACAGATACTGACGCCACCTGCTATAACCTCGACAGCAGCAATCCGGTGGTGGTTAGTCTGGGCGGTGTGCATAAGATGCATCCCGGCCTCAATGCCAATGCTGACGTGTTTGTCGGCAGTCGTGTCTTCTTCGCCAATTTTGTCTATTCAACTGGCTTGACCTGTTTTGATTGGGCGACCCAAGCGCCTTGCACAGGCACGGGCTTCTCGCCCGCCGGCTTCACCAACAGCACCGCCAACAACGCGTATGGGCTGGGCACGGACGGCGTGTCGGTCTTTTCGTATGGCGACGGCGCGGTGTTGCAGTCCTGGAATCCCTTGTCCGGCGTCACGCCGTCCAATCGTGTGGCGACGATTGCGACCGTCAATATTGACAGTTTCTATTGCGGCGCGACTGCGCCCGTCGCTGCGACGTGGGACAAGGTGATGTTGTCCGATGTTAATTTGACCGCTGGCGTCGAGTTCAATTCGCTGCTGGTTTCCGTGATTGATACCAGCACCGGCACAACGGTCTTTGGCCCAACCGAAGCCGTCGGCACGTCGGGCGTCTTTGACATCTCCGGTGTCTCGTCTGCGCTTCGCACGTTGCGTTTGCAGATTGACGAATCGCCCGTCAACACGGTCGCGTGGGATGATGGCGTGCCGCCGAAAGGGACGCTGACGTTCACGAACAGCACGCCCGTGCAGTTCTGCTATCAAACGCAGGTGACGTGTACGGGCAGCGGCGTGAGCTACACGAACACGATTGCGACCAATATTGATGCGCGTTCAGCGACGGCACAGGTGACGGCTTGTGCGCCTTCGCCGAACCTTGCGCTGACAAAAAGCGATCCTTCGCCTTCACTGCTCATCGGGCAGAATTCGACGTATACGCTGACCATCACGAACAACGGCAATGCGAACGCGACGACGGCAACGGTCAAAGACACATTGCCGACGGGGCTTGATCTGGTCAGCGCGAGCGGCACGAACTGGACGTGTGCGCCGAGCGGTGCGACCAGTTCGCCCGTTGGCACGATCACTTGTAATTTCAGCGGTTCGATGGTGAAGAATGGCGGGACGAGTACGATCAACATTGTCGCCAAACCAATTTTGGGGTATGGCAACAGCACCGTCATTAACTACGCCAGCGTAGACCCGTCGGGCAGCACGAATCCGCCGCTGCCAACCAATTGCACAGCGGCCAACACGCCCGCCGGTTGTGCCGCGCCGGTCAGCAGCGTCATCCCGCCGAACTCCCCGCCCACGATTAACGCGGGCACAACGGTAATGCGGGCGCAGGGCGCGGCTGGAAGCGGTGCGACGATTGCGACGGTCAGCGATAACGAAACGGCGAAAAAAGATTTGGTGGTGTCAGTGATGAGCGCGCCCGCCGGCATCAGCGTCACGTCCATCAGCGCACCGGATGCGACGACCGGAGCGGTAACGGCTACCGTTGCCGCCGCCTGTAATGCCGTGCTCGGCGACAACATGGTCGTCCTCAAGGTCACGGATAGCGGGACGCTAACGGCTATTGCTAATCTCACGGTAAACGTCACGCCGCACAATCTGGCGACGACGGCGCTCAGCGGTCAAAATGTCTTTGCCGGTGCCACCGTGATGTTCAGCACGACGGCATCCGGCAGCGGGCCGTATTCTTTTGTCTGGAAGAAAGGGGCGACGGTTTTATCAAGCGGCATTGCAACCAACGGCGCGACCAGTACGCTGACGCTCACGAGCGTGCAGGCCGCCGATGCCGCGACGTATTCTGTCGAAGTCACAGGCGCGTGCACCACCGTTACGCAAAGCGCGACGTTGGGCGTGACCACTCCCACGCTGAGCATTAACAACGTGATGAAAAACGAAGGCAACAGCGGCAACACCAGTTTTGACTTTACGGTGACGCTCTCGCCCGCTTCGACGCAGACCGTCACGGTGAACTATGCGACGGCGAATCACACGGCGACCGCTCCTGATGATTTCACGGTGATTCCATCCACGCCGCTGACGTTCCAGCCGAACGAGACAATGAAAACTATCTCGGTGCAGGTGAAAGGCGAAACAACGGTCGAAACGGATGAAATCTTTTATCTGAACCTGAGCAGTCCGGCGAATGCCACGCTCAGCAACAATCAAGGCACGGGCACGATCATCAATGATGACGGGGCAAGGCTGTCCATCAACGATGTCACGGTGACAGAAGGCAACAGCGGCACAACGAATGCGGTCTTTAACGTCACGCTCGATAATCCCAGCGCCTTGCCGATCACCGTGAAATATGCGACGGCAGATCAAACCGCGACCGTCGCCAATAACGATTACACGCCCGTGAGCAACACGCTGATGTTCCCGCCCAACTCCACGCTGCAAACCATCACCGTTCCGGTCAAAGGTGACACGGCGGTAGAGTTGAATGAAACGTTTGTCGTGAATTTAAGCGGCGTTTCCGGCGCGGTCATTGCAAAGGCGCAAGGCACCGGCACTATCAAAAATGATGACGGTGTGTTGCCCGACCTCACCGTCGGGCTGATTGACCCGGCGGTCTGTCTGAGTCCAAGCGGATTAGTTGGAGTCACCGCCACCGTCTTCAATCCCAACAATACGACCGTGAATGCCACCTGGACGGCTATGTTCCCAACGCAGTTGATAGGATTAATCGGCAGCGGCACCGCAACCGTGAACCAGGCGGGCATTCAGGTCACCACCACACAAGTCACCTGGACAGGCACGCTCACGGCGGGGCAAAGCGTAACGTTTGGCTATCAGGCGCAAATCGCCGCGAACACACCGCCAGATATGCTGCTCTGCATTCAAAATACCGCGAGCTTCAATGGCGGTACGCAGGTTCAGGTGCCGGAATGTTTTGTGGCGAATTGCCCTGCCACCGGCCTGCTGCCGCTCGCCAATGTGCGCACGTCAGACCAGAAAGCCGGTTCCCTGCTGGTGTTCCCCTATTACACCTCGCGCGTCGCCACCAATAGCGACACACGGTTGAGTATTACGAATACAGGAACACAGCAAGCCTACGTGCATTTGTTTTTGGTGGATGGGACAAGTTGCGATGCGGCAGATTTCTTCCTCTGCCTGACACCCAACGCGACTGCATCTTTCAAGACTTCTGAATACGATCCTGAAAGCACGGGCTTTCTCTACGCAGTCGCAGTGGATACACAGGGGCGTCCGGTGCCGAATAACGGACTCATCGGCAATGCGTTCGTGCGGGATGGCAATTATGTAGACAACTATGCCGCCGAAGCGTTCTGGCGTTATGACGCGAATCCGACAACGATTAGCAACGGCGTCGCTCTTCTGCATTTGAATGGCGGAATTTATGATGCCGCCCCCATGCAATTCTCGGTCGAAATTCAAAGCCCGTTAGATACTGTTGGGCAGCGGATCGTCGTCGCCCCCATATCAGGTGATTTAACCAATGGCACTGGAAATCTGAACAGCACGAATCCGACGCTGCAAACTGCCGCCAGCCAAGTCGGCATCGGCCTCGCATCAAATGAACAGGAGAAGACAGTAAGTTTCAGCGCATTGTTGAGTGGCGGTTGTTTGAAGAGTGCGGTGATTGGCACCACTTTCCCACGCGTGCCGAACGGTTTAGGGAATCTGATCTCAACAGGCAAAGCGGGCTTGCTGCAATTTCGCGTGGGCGCAGGTGTGGGCTTGTTAATGACGCCGCGCACGGGCGCAAACAAGTGGTATGGCATTCGCACATTGCATAAAACAGCTATGACAAACACAGTCATCGCCATTCCTGTTTTCATCCCCGTTTGTTAACGGCGGACAGCCGCTTGCGGGCGAGGACATCCCGCAAGCGGCAACAACGGGGGGAAGACGGGAATTGGCACCGACAACGCTTAGGCTACATTTCCCAGCCGCGCCTCTTCGAGGAAGAGATACTTCCTCCACTCAGGCCGATCCTCTGCCGCGTGATGAAACGCTGCCTGACGCAAACCAAAGTACAATGCTGCCGGATTGGCCAGTAACGGCATCCGCGCCTCGTCCGGCGTGCGATCCGCCTTGCGATTGTTGCAGGGCGTGCAGGCAGCGACCAGATTTTCGGCAATCGTGCGTCCGCCTTTCGACTTCGGCATAATGTGATCCAGCGTCAAGTCAAACGCCGTTCCCTTCAAACCGCAATACTGGCAACGGAATCTGTCACGTACGAGAATCCGCAAACGACTCGTCGTGCGATTTTGCCGCGAACGCACATCCACGTAATGCGTCAACCGAATGACCGAAGGCACTTGAAACGTGAACCGCAACGAACGAATCATTGCGCCGGGATCGTCTTCGATCACTTCGGCCACACGCCGCCAGACAAGGGCTAACGCCTTCGGCGCAGAAACAATGTTGAGGGCTTCGTACGAAGCGTTGAGTAATAAAACCCGCCTGTGTGATGACATAAAAAACTCCTGACCCAAAGTACCTCCGACAGGACTCGAACCTGCATGCGAATTCCAGTTACGGCTACTTGGGTAGAAGCCAAGGCCGATACGGAGGCGAGTAACAGTTGGAGGTGATGGTGAGAGTTGAACTCACGACCTGCGGTGTAGGAAACCGCTGCTCTGTCAGTTCCGCTGAGCTACATCACCGTAAAAAATTGAAGTGGCTGGAGTAGGTATCGAACCTACCTTTGCTGCTCTTCAGACAGCCGCTAATCCTTCTCAGCTATCCAGCCTTTTGGCCTCCGTGGAGAGACTCGAACTCCCGTCCTTCTGATTCGTAATCAGACGCTCTTGGTTCCATCTGAGCTACACGGAGAAAATGAGCAAACTTTGATCTGGATGGCAGGAATCGAACCTGCGTGGACTTGTTCCCAGGACAAGCGGGTGGCCTCTACCCTACATCCAGAAATTGCAGAGCCAGTGGTGAGAATCGCGCCTCACGGCCTCAGTCGTACCAGAACTGCGCTCTTGTGCCCGCTGAGCTACACCGGCAAATTGAATGGAGTCGGTGGGATTTGAACCCACAATGACTGGTGTGCAAAGCCAGCGCCTTGCCAATTTGGCTACGACCCCGATGAAAAACCAAACCATCGCGTTCCTTTCCGCTTGTTTCGGTTATCCGTAAAATTTGGTAGAAGCGGTGAGACTCGAACTCACGACCCGCTGCTTGTAAGGCAGCCGCTCTTGCCGCTGAGCTACGCTTCTACAATTCCTGCTCGTCCCTCAAAAGCTGGAGCTGCCGGTGGGAATTGAACCCACAACCTGCCGCTTACGAGACGGCTGCTCTGATCCCTTGAGCTACGGCAGCAAAGAGTCTGCGATGGGACTCGACCCCACTCTCTCCAGTTTGGAAGACTGGCGCGCCAGCCCGCTTGCGCTTCGCAGACGTACAAGTGACGACAAGGTGTGATGAAACCTTTTTCGAGTTTCAGTCGAAGTTCTATGTAGTTCCATCGGCATTCGTCACCGTCTCAATTTGGCTGACAGCCTGGGGATCGAACCCAGAACCTCCGATTTAACAGACCGGCGCTCTGCCGTTGAGCTAGCTGTCAATATTGGACACGCACGCAGGATGGTGCATACCCAGATAGCTGCGAGCGGACTCGAACCGCTGCCCTTCTCCTTATGAGGGAGTTGCTCTAAAACCGACTGAGCTACGCAGCTGCAATAATTTGCGCGTCAGGAAAAAACAAGTTAGCAAACTATGCGTTGACTATCCGGGAGGGAAACCTGATAGCCCCGGTCAATTTGACTGTCCGGCAAAGCGTCCTGACAGCCCCGGTCACGCAACCTGACGCGCCACGGAAAGTAAAGAACCTTTTCATCATCACTTGCTCAAGTTTTCCCATCAGCTTGCCGATAAACCAACGAACCCAAGCTGACTCAGCCCGCTGATATCACCCAGATTTTTAGAAAGGTTGCTATGACTACTCTCCACAAATCTTTCCACCAGATGATCGCCGCCTGCCTGCTGGCATTGTTTCTGTTGCCACTGACCGCGCGAGCCAACGATGACAACGCGCCGGCCGTTTCGCCAGAAGCAGCATTGGAAAAATTACTCGCCGGCAATGCCCGGTTTATGAAAGGAATGACGGTCGAAAAACATTACATCGCCGACCGCCCGGAACTGGCCAAAGCGCAGCATCCCTATGCCATTATCCTGACCTGCGCTGATTCGCGCCTTTCGCCGGAAGCAATCTTTGACGAATCGCTCGGTCAACTCTTTGTTGTGCGCGTGGCAGGCAATGTGTCTGACCCGATCATTCTCGGCAGCATCGAATACGCCGCCGAACATCTGCACGCTTCCCTGCTGGTCGTGATGGGCCACGAAAGCTGCGGTGCCGTGAAAGCCGCTGTCGCCAACAGCCCCGTGCCGCCCAACATTGCCAAGATCGTGCAACGCCTGCGCCCAGCAGTAGAAAAAGCGCGCGTAGATGGCCACGATGAAACCGAAGTCATCAACGCCGCGATCAAAGAGAACGTCCGTTATCAGGTCAAGATGATGACTTTTGAAAGCGACGTGCTGAGCGAAAATGTCGCACGCACACAAACTGAAGATTATGGGTGCCGTATAACCTGCACACCGGCCAGGCCGAATTTCTTTCCGACGGCGAAAGCGAAGAAACGCCCGTAAAAGCTGAAGTCATCACGCCCACCAAAGCTGTCCACAAGTCCTCCCAACCCAGCACGCCTAAAGTGAAATCCGCTTTAGCGCCCACGCACGCACCGCAAAAGCCCGTGCCAGCGCCCGCACCCGCGAAAAAGCGCCTGCGGCTGAACCCGCCAAGCCTTCGCACGATGATGACGAAGCGGTGGAAGAAACAAACCAACCCGCCTTCTTCAGCCCCGGCCCGGAAACCGTCGCGTTTGCTGATCTTACTTTCCCCAACAAAATCCGCGCCGCCTACGACAACCATTTTCAGATTGTGCTGAAACGCAATGCCTTGCTGCGCGATAGTCACGACCGCTGCCTGACGAACGACTGCCGCAGCCTGTCTGCTGGGGAAATCGTTACGCTCAATTCGCCGCAGCTGTTGGAAGTGATGGGGCGCGCCAATGTGCAAGTGCGCCACGGCAGACAAACATTTTATGTGCCTGCCGAAGAACAAAATTTCACTTTCACCACCGACGTGCAGGAAACGAAATCCACACTGCTGGGGCACGTTGTCACGACCTCAAGCAAAGTCGCCAACGCCTTCAGTCTGAACAGCAAATAAGTTTCTTTCCCTTTCCGCTTTTTGGGGTGACGGTTGTCACCCTTTTTTCATTTGGCATCGAATTGTCAAAGACCCGCGTACAGTAGGGAGCAGCGTCGTACTTGTCTGGCCCCGCTTGACCACTAGGGTGAGCCTCACGTGCGCGACAGGCACGATTTACTCACGGCAAATACGGACGCCAAGCCCTACTGTTGTTGTCACGTTCAACCGTAACGTCTGAAAAGAACTGGTGAATCGGGTGGGATTTGAACCCACATCCTTCCGGGTAAGAGCCGGAAACTCTGCGCCCTTGAGCTACCGATTCAGATTTGGCAGGGATGACGGGACTCGAACCCGTGATCTCAGCATAGACAGTGCCGCGGCCACTCCAACTGGCCCACATCCCCATAAAATTTTGGCAGCGGTGGTGAGACTCGAACTCACTACTAACAGCTTGAAAAACTGTCCGCGCGACCCTTTGCATTCACCGCCTTGTTGGTCGGCTCGGTTGGATTTGAACCAACAACCGCTCGGTTATCAACCGAGTGCTCAAAACCGGGCTGAGCTTCGAGCCGAAACTTAATGCTGCGTTGCCTCCGCAGCCGTATTTGCTTTCACCTGCGCATGCCAGACGCGATACTGTTCCAACTTATTGGCCTGCCGACACAACGCAAAAATCGTTTGAATCCGTTCGGATTCTTTGGCTGAAGTAGCACCCTTTATCGCTTTGGCCAACAGCGGTTTCAATTCTGCCTCCAAATCCATCAGCCGCCGCGAAGTCATCCGCAGTGCTCTTGTTCTCAACATCATTGGTGCTGCTCCTTTCCGCTGTTTGGCTGCGACGCGAGGACTCGAACCTCGATAAGCAACTTCAAAGGCTGCTGTCCTGCCCATTAGACGACATCGCAGGAAATTCCATTTGGGGCGAGCGACCGGATTTGAACCGGCAATGACCTGATCCACAATCAGGCGCTTTCCCAAGTTAAGCTACGCTCGCCAGATGAGGATTTGAAATTTGAGATTGGAAATTTGAGATGAGAATCAATTTCAAATCTCAAATCTCAAATTCCCCAGAGTGAGCCCGGCGGGACTCGAACCCACGTCGCACGGCTTAAAAGGCCGTTGCCTTAACCAACTAGGCTACAGACTCAAAATACCTTTGCGCGATCTGCTCCCAGCTAGTTCACAGTAACTTGTTTGTGATTACCTTGGGAGCGGGAATCGCTCCCACTCGAAGTTAGAAATGTTGCTGATCTCGCGTATTTGCGACCGGTTGTTTCGTCACAATCGCGGCAGGCAACAGTCCCCAAAACTCAGGCTTTAAGTTATGAAAGTTCACCTCGAAAGCGCACGCGACCTGCCCGAAGCGCATTGTTTCGTCGCACCAGTTCAGCTCCGAATTGTATCTTTCGCGTAACTTCATACTCTTGCTTTATAACTTGCCTTCGCTTTTCCTGTCAAGCATTTATTTTCAATTTTCTGCTTTATTTTCAAGCAATTACAAGGAACAGCAAAGACACTTTCGCCCTCTCACCAAATAGTAAGTTCCCCATCCCTGACAACCTTATTTCGCACTCTTCTCGACTATCTTCAAACTATCTTTCATCCCCTTTATCGTAGTGATTCTGGTGCGTAAGTTACTCATTTGCCTTTTGTCCTTTGCCTCCGACGAAACTTACAAACGAGTAACTTATGCGCCAGAATTCCTTGCAAGTTTTATTACTTGCAAACTTGGTTGCGGGCCTGGGTAATGCTCCTAATTGGCGGAGGGTTATGAGTCCTCGCCGGTCGCTTGACCGCCCGCGATAACTTTGGCAAGAGTGCAAGGATTTGAACCCTGAAATTCGACTCTGGAGGACGACGTGTTGCCAGTTACACTACACTCTCGCATTGATGCCGAAGGAGAGACTTGAACTCTCAAGTGAAGCGCGTTTTAAGTGCGCCGTGTCTGCCAGTTGCACCACTTCGGCAAAATTTGGAGGTCGCTACAGGAATCGAACCTGTGTAAATGGGTTTGCAGCCCATCGCCTGTTTCCACTCGGCCAAGCGACCATTGTCAAAAAACTGATGTGGATGATGGGACTCGAACCCACAGCCTCGAACCTGGCAAGCTCGCGTTCTAGGCCAATTGAACTACATCCACAGAATCTGGTACGGCTGGAAGGACTTGAACCTTCAACCACTGGCTTCTGAAACCAGCGCGTCTGCCAATTGCGCCACAGCCGCATACGATGCAGGGGGAGAGAGTCGAACTCTCAACAACTGATGTTTGAGATCAGCGCGTCTGCCCGTTGCGCCACCCCTGCAAACAGTGCGGATGAGAGGACTCGAACCTCCAACAACAAGCGTCTCAGTCTTGCGCGTCTACCCACTTGCGCCACATCCGCGTTTGATGCACCGGGCAGGACTCGAACCTGCGACTTTCGGCTTCGGAAACCGATGTTCTTATTTCCGTCTGAACTACCGATGCAATAACTTATTTAAAGTACAAAGACCTTACCTTGCTTACTGCAAGCAGGTACACGAATCCTGAGCGGAGAGTCAGAGACTCGAACTCTGAAAGGACTATGCCCGGTAACTTTCGAAGCTACTGCCTTACCAGTTAGGCTAACTCTCCGTACTGTAATTTTGGCGGAAGTGATAGGACTCGAACCTATATGAGTAACTAACTCCCTGGCTTAGCAGACCAGTGCAATCAACCTATTTCTGCCACACTTCCGAAGTATGTTTTGCTGTCTATGTCTCCCCTAAGTTTGGCAGAGGGTGTGGGACTCGAACCCACAAACCTTGTGACAGGCGTGCCAGTTTTCAAAACTGGTGGCTTGCCATTCGCCCAACCCTCTGCAATTTGGTGCCAGCGGCAGGGATCGAACCTGCTTGCGCGATGCGCCGGGTTTACAGTCCGGTCTCAAATCCCTTATGAGTTCGCTGGCGAAAGCGATCAAAAACAAAACCCGCATCACCGGGGCAACCGGGAGCGGGTCTGCTCTGAAACCGAAATCCTTGTACTACTTATGTTTGGATTTGGGAGCGGGAACCCGCTCCCGCTGATCTAACGATGCTCAAATAGGCAATAATCACTCACTCGTTGTTCGGATGTGACTCGACCTTTCGGCATAATAAAAATGGCTGATGGATTAGGCGTCATGCCAAAACACACCGCGCCATCGAGTCGCCATCCTAACGAATGGAGCGTGCGCGTTGCGCCGCTGCTCAATGCCTGTTTGGTTGTCTTGGTTATGCCGTTCATTGGTTTCCCTGAAAAATGATTACTATTTCGAGTTACTAAAGCGAAGTGTTCTTATACGCTGATTGCGAAAAGCCGTCAAGCACTTTTTTATCGAATCATAAAAAATATTTACTTTGCGATGTACTTTTCGGTTTTCAGTAAAACTACTTCGAGAGAGGAATTGTTACTTTACTTAAAGTCGAAGAAGTACTTTTATTGTGATCCACAATCAACACATCATAGTTCTTTCCAGTAACTGTATTGAACTCAAAAGAACTTAGATGGATTTCCTTCTTATCGCTTGTATGAATTCCTGTCCGCAGGTGTTGCACGACTTTCCCATCGCTGATGAGCAACGCGCTGTAACGCCCTTCCGCAGAAAACGCACCGTCAAAACTGATCCAGGTATCGGAATAGACCTTCTTGAAGCCTCGTAAAAATGGGAGGACGGTGGGATGTTCTGAATCCTCGTAGCAAACGCTGGCGCTGAGCGTGGAGATTCTTTCTTTGGAGTAGGCACGAAAAACATCTACATTCACGGTCAAACAACCACGCGGCGCGCCTTCACCAAAGTGATAGGTGTCGTCGAGCAGTTGGGTTTGATATTGCTCCATTTGCAAAATCAGCGAGCCCATCGCACGCTTGCGCGTCACCAGTTCATCCACTTCTTTTTCTGTCTCCGTCTTTTTGCCGTCGGCATCTTCTTTGATCTCGATCTTACGCACCTGAATGGTATAGCTGTAGCTGACTTGTAAGGCGAAGGATTCAGGAATCGCTTCGAGGGCGATGACTTCGACTTTCAGCGGGTCGCCGGATTTAAAAATGCTGCCATTGGTTTTGATGGCAAGGTTTCCGTCCTGCCATTGCGCCTGCGCGGCGGACGCGCAGAGGAGCAGGATGGCGAGCGTCAAAAACTGCTTCATAAACAACTCCTTCTTTCGAGCTGATCAAGGGGGTGGAGCGAGAGTATCACTACACGGCGCGCTTGTCAGGCGCAGCCGCGAGGTAGTCATGCAGCATCGCTTGCCCCAGCGCGCGGGCTTCGGCTTCTCTGCCCTGTCGAATCAAGGCCAGGGCATCCGATTCAGCAAAGGCGCGCAGAAAGTCGCGGCGCGCGGCAAACGTCGGAAGCAAGGGCCGCACTTGAGCGCGCAGTTCGGCGGCGATGGCCAGCAGGGTTTCGTATTCCGGCCCGATCAGGTCGCTGATTTCACGCTTGATGCGCTGGGCGACAGTCGGGCTTTTGCCGCTGGTAGAAATGCTGATTTGCAGGTCGCCGCGTGTGACGAGCGAGGGCGTAATGAAGTTGCAGAGCGCGGGTTGGTCTACGACATTGCAAAGCAGGTGGCGCGCGGCGGCAGCACGGGCAACGGCTTCGTTAACGGCGGGTTGATTCGTCGCGCAGATGACCAAAACTTTATCGGCCAAATCGTTGTCCTGGAATTCGCCCTGGCGAAACGTGATGGCGTGAGAAGCAACCAGTTCGTGCAACGTCGCGGTCAACGTCAGGCTGACGACGTGGACGCGGGCGGCGGCTTCGACGAGTTGCAGGATTTTGCCTTCGGCAATCGCGCCGCCGCCGACGACGAGCACCGGACGATTTTGCAGGTCAAGGCAGATCGGGTAATAACGCATCGCGTTTAGCCCTCTTTGTTACGCATAAAGTCGGCCAGGCCGTTGAACTTTTCCATCAGAAAATCGCGCCACTGCTGTTCGAGGTCTAATTCATTGACCGATTGTTGCATGCACAGCAGCCATTGATCGCGTTCGGCTTCGGCAATCGGAAAGGGCAGATGACGGGCGCGCAGGCGCGGATGGCCGAACTTTTCGACGAAGAGTGGCGGGCCGCCGAGCCAGCCGCTCAAAAACATAAATAGCTTTTCGCGCGAACCGGTCAGGCTTTCAGGATGCAACGCGCGGATGCCTTGCGCTGCGGGCAAAGTGTCCATCAAATCGTAAAAGCGATCTACTAATTTGCGCACGGCGGGTTCGCCACCGATGGCTTGATAAGGGATAATTTGCATAAGAAAAAGCTACCTCACTGACAGCGGCAATGGCGAAAAAAATCACCATTCACCGCGTACCGTTACAAGGAGAATGGTAAAGGGTGAATGGTGAATGGTAAAGGCGTGCGCTTTCTTTTGCGACCGGTTTAATGAGTCACAACACGCGGCAGCGTTTTCGCCTGGGCGATCCATTGCTGGATGTCGTCAAGCGTAGGGGTTTGCGGCGAAACGTGTTTCGCTTCGTTTGTCTCCACGACTTTGGCGTGCAGGTTGTCGGGGTTGCGTTGGGCAAGTTCGGGGACGGTGTCAACGCCCGCGACTTCCAGCAATTCGGCATATTGTTCGGTCACGCCGATGACGCGGCGCAGGTCGCAGTGATTCACCCAACGCAAAATCAACGCTTCGAGAATGCCGGTTTTTCCGGCAATTTCTTTGCGCCCGGCGGCAGACTTGCCGTGTTCCAGCAGTTCTTTTTGCCAACTAATGCCAGCCAGTCCCGACAGCTTTTTGAAGTAGACAGGGCCAATGCCTTCGATAGCTTCCAAATCAGGAACGACGGCGGATTCCAGTTCCTTGAGGCGGTTTTGCAGTGTATGGATTTGCGAGTCTTTGCTTTGCGCTTCCGCTTGAATCGCAGAGAGCCGCCCGCTCAACGGTTCCAGTTCGGCGACGCGACTGCGCAGGAACTGGGCTTCGTGCTGTTTTTCATCCAACACGGCCAGGTATTTCACTTCCCAGTCTTTGGCCTGTGCGCCGAGCGGTTCTAATTCCTGCACACGCTTTTGCAGTTCCTGAATTTCCCGCTCTTTGTCGCTCGCGGCGGCCAGTGCTTTCATTTCCCAATCGCTGGCCTGAGCCTGACTGGTAGCTTGCAAATTGGCGAGTTGCGTTTCCAGTGTGGTTAGGCGTGCGCGCAGGTCATGGTTTTCGGCAGCGAGCGTTTCGCTCTCGCCTGTATGCGCCTGCAACTGCGTCGTCAATGCAGCCGCAGCAGCGAGTTTAGCGGTCAGACCGCCAACTTCGGATTGGTTATTGGTCAGAGCAGCTTCCGCTGTAGCGAGTTTCCCTTGGGCTTCGGCAGCCGCGCTGTTCGCAGCTTGTAACTGTGCCTGCAATGCTGCCAGTGTGGTGGTGTGGGCGGCGTGTTGTGCTTCACCGGCAGTTTGCGCGGCGGTCAACTGTTGTTGCCAGCTTTCGCGTTCGCCGAGCAGCGCATTGTATTTGGATTCCCAGGCGCGCGCGCCCGTCAAATCGCTTTCCAATCCGCCGATGCGTTGCCGTAGCAGGGTATTTTCCGCCTTGAATTTTTCGGCCTCATCGCTGCCGCTTTTGAGCGTGGTGGCGAGGGCGGCAGCAGCGGCCAGCTTCGTCGTCAAATCACCCAACTCAGAATGTTTGGAAGTTAACGAAGCCTCCGCAGTAGCAAGTTTGCCCTGCCAATCAGCGGCGGCGGATTCGGCGGTCGCCACTTGATCTTTGAGGGCGGCAACTTCGGCGCTGAGTTGATCGTGCGCCGTCGTTTTGGCCGCAAGAGCAGCCTGGAATTCCGCGTATTTTGCTTCGTGATCGGCAATCGTGGCCAGATGCGTTTGCACACCCGCATTGCATTCGCTCAGCTTATTTTCTGTGACCGCAAGTTGCTTGCGGCTATCGGCGCGCAGCATTTCCCATTCGCGTTCCTTGCTGGCGAGTCGGCCTTGCCAGGCTTCTTCCAGTTGGGCGGTTTGATTGCCGCCGCGTAAGGCGCGCAACAACCAGCCGATAATTCCGCCAATAATCCCGGCGAGCAATAAACAAAACAGCATGCGTAAAATCAATTCCATCCAAGTCATAATTATTTCGCCTCCTTCAGCACAGTGAATTCCGTCCGACGATTGCGTTGCAAGCCTTCCGGTGTATCTTCCTTCGCTACGAGCTTCGTTGCGCCGTAGCCTTTTGCCGTCAACCGATTCGCGGCGACGCCGTGTTCGGTCAGATATTTCAAGCAAGCCTCGGCGCGGCGCTGGCTCAGGCTCAGGTTCGATTTTGCCGCCCCGCGTGAATCCGTGTGGCCACCGACTTCCACCGGGATGCCGGGAATCTGGGCAAACACGCTGACCATTTGATCCAGCACGTCTTTGCCTTTGGGCGTAATGATCTCTTTGCCGACTTCAAATTCGACGATCTTGCCCGCGATGGCTTGATTGAATTGCGCCTGAAAATCAGCGGCTTGCGCGGCGGTGACTTTGCCTTTGACAATCACTTTGTCCACCAGCGTCAACGGCGTGGCGGCCTTGGTGGCATCGGCGATCAGTTTGTTTTTCAACTCGTCGCTTTCGACTAACCCGCGCACCGTGACGGAACCGCCATCCACTGTGAAACCGCCTTCGTTATTGGTTTGTTGCGCGAGCGGTAACAGCGCCACGGCAGCCGGCAGCCACGCGGCATTCGGAAAGCCGGTGCGATTGCTCACCTGCAAGTTGTCAATGAACTTGCCTTCGCCGTAGAGCCGTTTAGTCTCGGCCAACACTTTGTCCTTCGCCGCCTGATCAGGCAGCGTGCCGGACAACGTCACCTTGCCGTCAAACAAACGTGCCGTTAAGTTGGGCGCGGCCAGTGACGCAGCAGGGGCCGTGCTATTCGCCGCCGCCAAAAACTGCGGCCCGTGATAACTGATGCAAAGAAAACAGAGCAAGGCAAAGGCGAGCAGTCCTAAACCTATCAGCGTTTTCGTACTCATCCCATATCCTCCTTGAAGAAGAGAGATTCGCATCTCTCGATTTCATTTCACACGCCCGGGCAGACAGCCGCCTTGTGCTGCCGCTGCCGGGCACCCGGATTACTTCACTGATGAAGCCGTGTTATCAAAAGGTTATCGCGCGCAACCGATAAAGACTGGTCAGCGAGTCCTGGCTACTGGGGGCGTAGCAATTCTGGAAAACGCACATCGGGGAGGTGAAAACCGCTTATCTCACGTTACTGATTTTTGGAAGTACAGATTTAATTGATGCGGGCAGGCTACTCTGTTCTGGCGGGACTGTCAAATTGGGCAGGTCCCGTTGTCAGTTGCCTCTTATTCCGAACCAGCGGCGTTTGGTGGTGACGGGAGCGCGCTGATCAACGGCCAGGCGCTTTTCGGCATAACGGGCAAGTTTGACGAAGGGCAGGCCGAGCAGAAAGTAAATCGCCGCCGTCAAAATGCCGACGCCGATGTAATCGTAATAGGCTGTCGCCAATTGGCCGTAAACTTTTGTCAGTTCCACCATCGTGATAACGGACACGATGGACGAGTCCTTAAAGAGTGCGATGAAATCATTCGTCACTGGCGGAATCACCAGTCGCAACGCCTGCGGCACGATGATGTGACGCAAGGACTGTGCGCGTGTCATACCGAGCGACAACGCCGCTTCCATTTGCCCGCGCGGAATGGATTGAATGCCCGCGCGGTAGTTTTCAGCCTCATACGCCGCGTAGTTCAAGCCTAGTCCGACAACGGCAGCCACAAGCGGTGTTAGCCGGATGCCGACCGACGGCAGGCCATAGAAAATCAGATACAATTGAATCAGCAGCGGCGTGCCGCGTATTACTTCGACGTAACTGCGTGCGAGCCACGCGACCGGGCGCGGGCCGTACAGATTCGCCAGCGCCAGCACCAATCCGACGGCCATCGCCACGATCATTCCCAGCACCGAAATCAACAACGTCATCGGCGCGCCCTGCAACAACAGAAACGGCAAATAGCTCCAATAGCGTCGCAGCCGTTCGCGCCAAGTCGGTTTGTTCGTGATGACTTTCGTAAAGTCTTCGTAAGCTTTGGTCGAGTTCGCGGGCGAAGCGGAAGGCGTGGCCGACGGTACGCCGACTAATTCAATGAAAAGCTTTTCGGTTTCCTGATTCCAGATGTTCCACTTTTCATAAATCCCGCGCAGTTCACCGGATTTGATAATTTTCCTCAGCGCGTCATTCAACTGTTCGAGCAGCGCCTGATCCTGTTTGCGCACGCCGATGCCATACAGCACTGGCGCAAAGGGCGCGCCCGCGAATTGCAGTTTCGCATTCGGTTTGACGTAATACACCGCCACGGGCAATTCCATCAGCGCTGCGTCTAGTCGCCCGTAGATCAAATCATCCAGGCAACTGACCTGACTGTCATAGGTGCGAACTTCAATACCGCCTGCCTGCTCCAGCAACCGATGCGCGAGCGAGAATTTCAGCGCGCCGGCGACCTTGCCTTTCAAATCGGCGAGCGTCGTGATGCCTGTGGTGCCGCTGCGCACAGCGAGTTGTTCTACGGTCGCGTAATAAGGCAGCGTAAAGTTAATCACGCGCTTGCGGTCGTCCGTGATTTCCAGGCCGTTCATCACGATGTGATAGTTGCCGCGCTGCAACCCCGGAATCAGCCCGTCCCATTGGTTTTGCACGAACACAGGGCGGCGATTCAATTCCCGCCCGAGCGCCTGCGCCAAATCGACTTCAAAGCCGACGAGTTCACGCGGATTATCCGGCTTCGAGAACACAAACGGCGCGCCGCCCTCGGAATCCGCACCCCAGCGTAGATCGCCTTGCGCGCGAGCGGAGAGACAGAGAGAAAGAGCAGCGGAGAGAACGAGGGAAAGAGCGACGAGGCGGCGCAGCATACCGCGTCTCTCCGTCTCTCTTTCTCTCCGTCTCTCTTTCTCTCCGTCTCTCCTTCTCCGTATCTTCATTACAAAAAATCTTTCAGAAATCGCCGTGTGCGTTCATCGCGGGGCGCGGTGAAAAGTTCTGCGGGCGGGGCGGTTTCGACCAGTTCGCCGTGATCGAAGAAGAAAATGCGGTCGGCTACTTCGCGGGCAAAGCGCATTTCGTGCGTGACAACAACCTGCGTCATCCCTTCTTCGTCGAGTTGTCGCATAATGTTCAGCACTTCCGCGACCAAACCGGGATCAAGCGCCGAGGTGGGTTCGTCGTAAAGCATTACTTTTGGCGACATCGTTAACGCCCGCGCAATCGCCGCGCGCTGCTGCTGGCCGCCGGAAAGCTGTGCCGGGTAATAATCCAGCCGATTGCCGAGGCCAACTTTATGAAGCAACGCCCGCGCTTTTTCTTCGGCCTTGTCACGCGACAGGCCGCGCACGACCATAGGCGCTTTCGTCGCGTTTTCCAGCACGGTCAAATGCGGGAACAGATTGAAGCTTTGAAAAACCATTCCGACCTCTTCGCGCAGCGCCCGCAACCGTCGCTGAAAATCCGGCGGTTGCGTGCCGTGGTGTCGTTCCAGCTTCACGTCGCCAATTTGCACCGCGCCGTCATCCAACAGTTCCAAGCCATTCAGACAGCGCAGCAACGTAGACTTGCCGCAGCCTGACGGGCCGATAATAGCGATGAGTTCGGCGGCTTCCACCGTAAAATTGATGCGATGAAGCGCGCGACTCGCCGCAAAGTGTTTTGATAAATCCGTGACAGAAATGATGGTGGTCATGTTCCAATCGCAGCAACCTGTGCCACTCGTGATCGGGTGAAGGTGCGGGCCATCAATATGCAGCATCGTAGCACCGAGAACAAGGGCAGCCGGATTTTCTGCCACGTTGCTCCGCGCAGAGCCAAGGGCACCGCGAAGAACAAGTTACGTGTTCACAGTGGCCGCAGACATCTTAGCGCCCGGCCTGCGACTGGTGAGCGCGGCGGGCAGTTCCCCTTTGCGCGGCACGCCGACAACTGCCGGAACGGGTTCGCGCGCAAGGCGACCAAGGCGAATTCGACACGCCATTACACATTAATAGTTCCGTAGGCATCCACGCTTGCCTGCTGATTCCGGCTCCGCCTGGAATTGGAATCAACCCGCCTCGTTGCACGAATTTTTCGGATGGCGTTTGTGCGACGAATCTGGCAGCGAGTTGTCCGTACAACGTGGCTTCTGCGCACGCTGTGCTATACTGTCTGCCGTTCTCTCCCAGGACGGCTCGCGCGGTGCGAGTCAGCAGCAACCATCCCATGTCGTCGCGTGATTTCGAGGGTGCAAGACCAATATCGTAAATGGTGTGTATGCGCTGTATTGCTCTGTTTGGGGCAACTGTCTCCAGCCTCAGCGCAATACCGTTTTGAGCATTGGACAACAGAAAACGGGTTGCCACAAAACACGGTGCGTGCTCTGGTGCAAACGCGCGACGGGTACATCTGGATTGCGACGCTCGGCGGGTTGGCGCGCTTTGATGGCAAGCGGTTTACGGTGTTTACAAAAGTCACGCAGCCGGAAATGCGCAGCAATCGTCTCACCGATTTGCATGAAGATCGCGCCGGACGACTTTGGATCGGTACGGAAGAGGGCGGCTTGTTGCGCTACGACAACGGCGTATTTACCAGTTGGACGACTAAAGAAGGATTGCCCGGCAACTTTATTGATCGCATTGAGGAAGACGAAGCGGGAACCATTCTGATCTTTACCGACCAGGGCGTGACTCAATGGCGCGACGGACGCTTCAGCCCCTTGCCACTGACTTTTCAACCCTTTATCCAAAGCAGCCCGATGATGCTCATGGCACGCTATCTGAATTATACCTTGCGGCAAGATGCGACGGGGTATCAACTCTTCTACCAGGGCCACTGGGAACATTTACCGCGTCCTTTCAGTGGGGCCGCCGCTGGGGTAAAGGGGCCGTTTGGCACGATCATGCCGGGGCAGGTTGCAGATGCCCTTGGGCGACTGTGGTTCAACTGGCCCACGGCTTCGGGCTATTACACGCGGCGGGGAACGCAATGGGAAACGACAATTGCCCCGCCCACGCAGGGCGCGCCGTTTTATCTTGATCGGCAAGGTCGTTATTGGACGATCTACAAAACGGGCGTCGCGCTGGAAAAGGATGGTCAGACAAGCCCCCTGCCGGTGCAGGGCGTGAACTGGTGGTATCGGGTGCTGGAAGACCGCGAAGGCAACATCTGGCTGGGCACGTATGAGAACGGCTTGCTCCGATTACTAGAACAAACAGTCACCTTCCTTCCGCTGCCAGGGCGTCCGACGGAACGATATGTGTATCCTTTGCTCGAAAGCCGCGTGGGTAACGTCTGGATCAGTGCGGGTGAAGCGGGGCTGACCCACTACGCCAACGAACAATTCACGCGCTTTCCTTTGCCGGGAGCCAAAGGCAGTCGAGACATTTCTTCGTTTTATGAAGACCGTGATGGCTCGTTGCTGGTCGGGACGTATTTGTACGGCCTCACGCGTTTTCGCGAAGGCCAATGGCGCAAGGATGAAGAACTGTCAGCCCGTGTCAAAGGGCGAGTGGATGTCATCTTCCGAGATCGGCAGGGCGATTTGTGGTTCGGCGGGCAAAACGGTCTGGATCGCCAAACCGCGACTGGCCAATGGACACATTTCGGCCCGGACAATGGCTTGCCGACGAAGCATGTCAAAACTCTGCTGGAAGATTCCGCCGGTCGGTTATGGATTGGCGGCATCGGCTGTCTGGCACTGTGGGACAAGGGCCAATTCACGACCTGGACACCAGCTAACGGCCTCGTAGCGGATCGCATTGTTACGCTGTACGAAGACAGCGATCATCGCCTTTGGGTGGGCGCGGCAGAAGCGGGCCTTTATCGTTTTCAGCCCACGACAACGGGCTGGCAACTAACTCGCTACACGACACGCGAGGGATTGTTTTCCAATGAGGTCAAACAGATTTTTGAGGACGAAAGTGGCTATTTCTGGATTGGTTCCGAGCAAGGAATTTACCGCTTGAGCAAGCAGGAACTGAATGATTTTGCGGACGGTCGTACGGCGTTCATCACCAGTCTTTCTTTCGGCAAAGCGGATGGGTTGTTGACTACGGCGTGCATCGGTGGCTTTCAACCAGCGGGATTCAAAGGGCGCGACGGGCGCTTCTGGTTTCCGACGATGGACGGCATCGCCATTGTGGATCCGCACCGCGTGGGAACGAACACCCAGCAGCCGCCCGTCGCTATTGAGGATTGTTTGCTGGATCACCGCAATGTGGACTGGCGACAAGGGGTAACGATCAATCCTGGGCAGGTCAGCCTGGAGATCAATTACACGGGCCTGAGCTTTCACAAAGCAGACCAAATGCGGTTTCGCTATCGGCTGGAAGGACTGGAAGAAACCTGGATTGAAGTCGGCCCACGGCGTACGGCCTATTATTCGCACCTGCCGTCGGGCAATTACACGTTTCACGTCATTGCCGCCAATAGCGATGGCGTCTGGAACACCGAAGGCCAACGATTGCGCATCCGCGTGATCCCGCCGTTTTATCGTCGCTGGTGGTTTGTGTTGTGCGCGGTGGCGGCGCTGGCGGGGCTGGTGCTATTCGCGTTTCAATACCGCATTCGGCAATTGCAACGAGCACAATTGGCACAGCAGCAATTCTCGCAACAGTTGATCGAATCGCAGGAAGCCGAACGCAAACGCATCGCCGCCGAATTGCACGACAGCCTGGGGCAAAATCTGATCGTCATTAAAAATTGGGCGACGCTGGGCTTGACGCTAACCGAAGACGATGCGCCTGTGCGCGAGCAACTCGATGTCATCTCGACCACTGCCGTGCAATCGCTGAACGAGGTGCGCGCGATTATTCACAACCTGCGCCCGCATCAGCTCGAAACCATCGGACTCGCCAACACGCTGCGCTTTATGCTGGAACAAATCAGCGGTGCCACCGGTCTGGCGTTCACCAGCGAAATCGCGCCGCTCGATAAACTCTTCGCGCCCGAAGACGAAGTCATCTTGTACCGCCTCGTGCAGGAATGCATCAGCAACATCGTCAAACACGCGCAAGCCACACAGGCGACCTTGATGATAAAAATCGTTGGTGAGCATTTGCACATCACAGTCACCGACAACGGGCGCGGCTTCGTGACAACCCCAATCAATCCGCCATCGGGTGGGTTTGGCTTAAAAGGGCTGGAAGAGCGTGTGCGGATTTTGCGCGGCACGCATAAAATCACGTCCGCGCCGGGCAAAGGCACAACGCATTCATTTGTGATCCCCATCACGACGGAGCCCCCGCAATGACCAATGAAATTACGATTCTGTTAGCCGATGATCATCCCGTCTTTCGGCGCGGGTTGAGCCTGATGCTCGCGTCCGACAAACAATTGCAAATCGTTGCCGAAGCCGCCAACGGCACCGAAGCCCTCGCACGCGTGCAGGAACTGCAACCGGACGTTGCGATCCTGGATGTGAATATGCCGGGACAAACCGGCTTTGATGTCGCGCGCGAATTGCAGTCCTCCGATCTGGCGACGCGCTTGATTTTCCTGACGATGCACCGCGACGAAGCGATTTTCAATACGGCGCTTGATCTGGGCGCATTTGGCTATTTGCTGAAAGAAAGCGCCATCGAAGAGATCATCACCTGCGTCAAAACCGTCGCGACAGGCGAGCGCTTCATCAGCCCGCAGCTTTCCACCTTCCTCTTCAATCGCGCCAGCCGCGCTACCTCACTGATCCAACAAAAAGCTACCCTTCAGGATTTGACGCCGAGCGAGCGCCGCGTCCTCAAACTGATTGCCGAACAACACACCAGCCGCGACATTGCTGACCAACTCTGCATCAGCATCCGCACCGTCGAACGCCACCGCGAAAACATCTGCACCAAACTCGAACTGCACGGCAGCAATGCCCTGCTCAAATTCGCTATCGAGCATCGAGAACAGTTGCTATAAGTCAGTGGTCAGTTGCCCGTTGTTCGCAGGAAATTGCCCGCAAACAGCAACGGACAACTGACAACGGGCAACTGACCACTGCGTACTTCCCCATAAAATGGGTAGTCCTACCCATACGAAATGGGTGTTCCCACGAATATTCAAACCCCGCCTTTCCACCTGACTATAACCGCGGTCAAGAAGACGCCCAGTTCTGAACAGGAAACCGCGATGAAATTGCTGATTGTTGAAGACAACTTGCCCGTGCGCCAGATGCTGCGGCGCATGGTGACCGACCTGGTGGCCGAGATCAGCGAGTGCGGCGATGGCGCGGATGCGGTGACGCGCTACCGTCAGGAACGGCCTGATTGTGTGCTGATGGACATTCGCTTGCCCGGCCTCGACGGGTTGGCGGCGACGGCAAAAATCAAGATGGCATTTCCTGCCGCGCATTCTTATCGTGACCAGTTTTGACGAAGCAGGCGTGCGCGAAGCGGCGTTGGCCGCAGGCGCGTGCGGCTTTGTGCTGAAAGAAAACCTGCTTGAGTTACGACAACAACTCCGCGTGGAACTTGCCCACGGAACGATTCAGGCGACGAACCTGCCTCCGGCAGAGAAAGGAACAATCCAATGAAACAACGAATCCTGATGAAGACTTGGTTCCAACCCTCAACAGCTGCTGCTCGTGTTGGGCTACCTGGCCTGCCAGCTTCGCCCCCAGTTTTATGGTCGGTCGTGTGCTGACCGTTAGTGCTGCCGTCCCACCAGCCTGTCAAAGCATCCTGTATGTCAACGCCACGGCGAGTGGGCGAATGGCTCGTCGTGGACGAACGCTTTCACCTCGCTCAGTAGCACTGGTGCAGGCTAATGCCTGCACCACCGTAACGCAGATTTGGGTGGCAAAAGGAACGTACAGGCCAGACTCCACTGGCCTGGAAGACCCGCGTGCGGCAACGTTCGCGCTCAAAAGCAACCTGGCGATTTACGGCGGTTTCACTCAGCGGGCAGAACAGCCTGAGCCAACGCGATTTGAATCCGGCGACCAATGACACTGTGTTGAGCGGCGACCTCAATAACAATGATGGGCCGGACTTTTTCGACCATATAGAAGACAACTGCTATCACGTCGTGACGGGCAGCGGGACAGATAACACGGCCATCCTGGATGGATTCACCATCACGCGCGGATGGGCGTACAACTTGTCGGGTGGCGGAAATCTGAACGTTACTGGCAGCCCGACGCTGACCAACCTGATCATCAGCGGCAACATCGCCGTCTTTTTCGGTGCAGGGATAGAAAATCAAGAGGACAGCAATCCCACGCTAACGAACGTCATCATCAGTGGTAACGCCGTGAGCGGACTCGGTGGCGGGATGGCGAACTTCAGCAGTAACCCGGCGCTGACCAATGTCATCATCAGCGGTAACTCCGGCATCTTTGGCGACAATAAAGGCGGCGGGTTGGCTAATATCGGCAGCAGTCCGACGCTGACTAACGTCACCATCACAGGTAACACCGCTGCTAGTGGCCAGGGCGGAGGGATATTTAATTCTTTCAGGAGCAGCCCAAATAATCCGCAACAGCATTGTGTGGGGCAACAGCGGTGGCGAGATCGTCAACGAACTCAGCAATCCCAGCGTGTCCTACAGCATCGTCCAGGGGGGATACACTGGCACAGGAAATCGCAACACCGATCCCTATTTCGTCACGCCCGTGCCTGCGGGCCGCAGCACAGAGGGCGATCTGCACCTGCAATCATCTCCAACGCCATCAATGGCGGGAACAAGCTGGTGACCAAATCCGGCGTTGCCCGCTACTGACCTGGATGGCAACCCGCGAGTATCGGGCATGCTGCAGATATGGGCGCGTATGAATTCAAAGCCGCGCCGACTGTCACGCCTGTAGCAGTCAATCCCATCGCTGCCAGAGCCTGAGCGCCGCATCAATTGCGACCGTCACGGATGTGGACGACGACGAATCCACCTTGACCGTTACGGCGACACTCATCACCGGTTCCGGCGTCACGCTCAGTGGCATTAGCGCAGATGCCAGCGGCAATGTCACCGCTAATGTCACCGCGACCTGCGCCGCCACAAATTCCAACCACACGTTGCGAGCCACCGATCTGGGCGGACTGTTTTCGACAACGACGCTGACCGTCACCATCAGTGCCAATCAACCGCCAGTGCTTAGTTATCCAAACAATCCCGGCCTTATCTATGGCACCGGCACCACGATAAATCCGTCAACCGGGCCGAGTGACGATGTCGGCGTCAACAGCATCGTTGTGCAAAGCGTCACGCCCAGCGATCCTGGCGGCATCACCGCTGCCAGTAACGGCGTTGTCACTGTCGCCAGCAACGTGCCCGTCGGAATTACACCGTGACGATTCGTGCCAACGCGGCGTGCAGCAACAAAGATGCCAGTTTCACGCTCGGCATTGTAAAAGCCACTTCGCCATCACGTGGACTAATCCGGCAGACATTGTTTATGGCACTGCTTTAAGCGCAACACAATTGAACGCGACGGCCAATGTAGCAGGCACGTTCAGCTACAGTCCAGCAAGTGGTACCGTACTGAATGCGGGAACAACCAAACGCTGGCCGTAACGTTTACCCTGAACGACACCGCCAATTACACCTCGGCAACGAAGAACGTAAGCCTCAATGTGCCGGAAAGCGACGCCCGTGATTACGTGGAATAATCCGGCGGACATCATCTACGGCACGGCACTGAGCGCAACACAATTGAATGCGACGGCGAATGCGGCAGGGGGCTTCAGCTACAGTCCAGCGAGTGGAACGCTATTGAATGCGGGCAACGGGCAAACGCTGTCGGTGATGTTTACGCCCAACGACACGATCAATTACACTGCCGCCAACAAATCGGTGCAGATCAATGTCCCGAAAGCGACTCCCGTGATTACGTGGACGCCGCCCGCCTTCCTGATGACTGGCCCCCTTGCCCGCATCAGTGCTGAATGCGATGGCGAATGTCGCGGGGGCATTCACTACACGCCAGCGGCTGGCACTGCCTGCAGTAATCGTCACGATCACGGCCAACTTCACACCGATGGATATGGTGAATTACAACCCCGCGAGCCAGAGCGTGACCGTGCTGGTACTGACAACGCCTGCGGCATCACGGTCAATCCGGCGACACTGCCTGCCGCCACACGTGGCACGCCGTTCGTACAAACACTGACAGCCTCTCCGACTGGGAGTTATGTCTTCAGCTTGTTGTCCGGCACGTTGCCGCCGGGCGTGAGTCTCGTGAACACGCTGGGCATTTACAGCTTGCGTGGCATCCCGACGACGGCGGGCAGCTACACGTTCACGATCAAAGCGGCTAAGGCGAATTCGACCTGTGCCGGGGCACGCACGTACACGGTGGTGGTGCCTTAAGGGTTTTACAAGTTCAGCCTCCCTCACGAGGCTGGCCGCGCTCGCCCCAGTTCCACGAATCTTTTCAGATGGCGTTCTCGTGGAATTGGGGCGAGTGTTTGCGGAGCGACCGCCCGCCTTACAGCACAAACCTTTCAGATGGTGTTCGTGCCGTGAAGCGGGCGGTTGCGCGTCTGCGCGCTGCTTTCCTCTGCCACTGCTATGCTATACTGCGCGCCGTTATTCCCCACAGGTTCGGCAGCGGCGCGAACCTGGCAACATCAACGCAACGTCATTGAGTGATCATCAGATTTCAAGACCAGTTTTGCAGCGGTTGGTCGTATCGCGTGCTTGCGCGCGCCGCAGCTTTCGTGTGGTTGAGCGGCTGGCTCATCGGCATCGTTGGCGGACAGACTCTCAGTACGCAAAAAGCTTTGGGCCACTATCAACAGCTTGTCTGGCAGGATCAACACGGGCTGCCACAAAACGGCGTGCTGGCGATGCAGCGCACGCGCGACGGTTATTTGTGGCTGGGGACGATTGAGGGCGCAGTGCGCTTTGACGGCGTGCGGTTCGTGGTCTTCGATAACAACAACACGCCGGAATTCAAAAGCAATCAGGTACTCTCGCTCGCGGAAGATCGCGCGGGCAATTTATGGTTCGGCGCGGTCAGCGGTGGGTTGACACGCTTACAGGACGGGCGCTTTCAGCTCTACACCACGCGCGAGGGCCTTTCCAGCGATGCCGTTCGCGCGCTGTTGGCAGATCGGGCAGGAAACCTCTGGATCGGCACGCGCGGCGGCGGCTTGAATCGGTTCCGCGACGAGCATTTCACGGCCTACACAACACGCGATGGCTTGCCGGGCGATCAGGTACAAGCGCTGGCCGAAGGGCGCAATGGCGAGCTTTGGATTGGGACGACGAAGGGATTGGCCCGTTTGGCCGAAGGACGCATCACGGCTTACACGACACGCGATGGTTTGCCGCACGAACGCATCAATGCCATCCAACTCGACAGTGCGGGCACGTTGTGGGTGGCGACGGGCGGCGGGCTGTGTCGGATGGAACAAGGCCGCTTTGTGCCGGATGGACAGCCGCAGCACAGTTCCGCGACGGCGCTGCTTGAAGATCGGCAACATAACCTCTGGGTCGGGACGCAAGGGCAAGGACTGTTCTTGCGCCAGAACGGGCATTACACGCAATACACGGTGCGCGACGGCTTGTCGAGTGACACGGTACTCGCGCTTTATCAAGACCCGGAGGGCGACATCTGGGTCGGGACGGTGGACGGCGGATTGTGCCAATTGCGCGAAGGGCGCTTCCGCGTGTATTCGACCGAAGAGGGCTTGCCGCACAGTTTTGCGACGGCGGTGTTCGAGGATTCGCAGGGCAGCTTGTGGATGGGCACCAACAGCGGCATCGGACGGTTGCAAAACGGTCAGATCACGGCCTATCCCGCACAGCCCGGACGCCCCGAAAATGATTCGATTACGGAAGACCGCGCGGGCAACCTCTGGCTCAGCACGGGCGGCCAGTTATCGCAATTTCGCAACGGGCAATTCACCCGGTGGACAAAAGCGCAGGGGCTACCGCACGAACCGGTGCGCGAATTGCTCGGCGACCGCGCGGGGAATCTGTGGATCAGCACACCGGGGCAGGGCGTGACGCTGTTGCGCGATGGACGTTTTCGCAGCTTCGATCAGCGCGATGGCTTGGCCGACAACGAAGTTACCGCGTTATACGAGGGCCGGTCGGGTCAACTTTGGTTTGGGCTGCGCAACGGCGGACTCAGTCGTTACGAGCCACATTCACAACGCTTCACAAGCTGGACAATCAAAGAGGGGCTGCCCGGCGATCAGGTGTTGTCGTTGTACGAAGACCGTGCTGGCAGCCTATGGGTCGGCACGAATGGCGGCGGGTTATGTCGCTTCAAAAACGGCCAGTTCACGCGCTGCACGGTGCGCGATGGTTTGTACGACAATCGTACTTTCCAAATTCTTTCTGACACCGAAGACGACAGCGGTGATTTATGGATCAGCAGCAATCGCGGCATCTTTCGCACCAGCCTGCGCGAGCTGAATGATTTTGCCGAGGGGCGCAGTAAAACTGTCACCTCGTTTGTCTATGGCGTATTCGATGGCATGCTGAGCCGCGAATGCAATGGCGCAAGTCCGGGCGGCTGGCGCACCCGTGACGGGCGTTTGTGGTTTCCAACGGTCAAGGGCGTCGTCGCGCTTGATCCCAAACAACGCAACACGCAACCTACCGTCGTCGCCATCGAACGCGTCATTGTGGATCGTGAACCGCTGCCCGCCGGGCAAGCCATCCAGCTCAAGCCACAACAGGAAAACCTGGAAATCGAATACACCGGTATCAACTGGCGACGCCCGCCGCAGATTCGGTTCAAGTATCAACTGGTCGGTTTCAATCAGGACTGGGTCGAAGCGGGCACGCGCCGCACGGCGTATTTCTCGAACCTGCCGCCGGGCGCTTACACGTTCCGCGTGATTGCCGACAACGGTGAGGGGGTGTGGAACACCGAAGCCAGAACGTTGCGCCTGACGGTGCTGCCGCCGTTTTATCGCACCTGGTGGTTTCTGACACTGAGCTTGTTGTCGGTGTGGGGGATATTCTTCGCCGTGTATAAGTACCGCATCAATCAACTGGAACAACGACAGGCGGCGCAACAGGAATTCGCACGACAATTGATCGCGTCGCAGGAAGCCGAACGCAAACGCATCGCCGCCGAATTGCACGATGGCTTAGGGCAAAATCTGCTCGTCATCAAAAACCGCGCATTGTTCGGCCTGATGACGCCCGACGATGCGCCGCGCACAGCGGAACAGTTGACCGACATTTCCACCACCGTTTCGCAAGCCATTGACGAAGTGCGGCAGATCGCAGCGAATCTGCATCCGTATCAACTCGACCGCCTCGGCTTGACGAAAGCCTTGACTGCAATGGTGCGCAAAGTTGGCGCGGCGGCGCAGCTCGACATTGCGATGTCGCTCGACAACATTGACGATGCGCTTGATGCTGCCGGGCAAATCAACCTGTATCGCATCGTGCAGGAAGCGCTCAACAACATCATCAAACACGCCGCCGCGCGACAGGTCAGTGTGCAATTGCAACGCACGCCGCAGAGCGTGCAATTAACGATGCGCGATGACGGACGCGGCTTTGTTCAGGCGGAGCGCAGCGGCGCAGAAGGCAAACTCGGCGGCCTGGGCTTGAGCAGCATGGCCGAACGCGCGCGATTGTTGGGCGGCGTGCTGCACATCGAATCCGCGCCCGGTGCGGGAACGCGGCTGACGCTGACGATTCCCTTTGGTTCCAGCAAACAAAACGGACTGGCATGAAGATGGGCATTTCATTCGGGTGTATTAACAGGCACGGCGCGGCGTTTTTCCTGGTGGTTGGTGGGCGGCTATTGTTCACTCTCTGCCTGTTGATGGCAGCGGTGCAGGCGCAGTATCGCTTCGATAATTGGACGGCGGACAATGGATTGCCGCAGAACTCGGTGCGCGACATTGTGCAAACGGGCGACGGGTATTTGTGGCTGACGACGTTTGACGGCTTGGTGCGCTTTGATGGCGCGCGTTTCACGGTCTTCAATAAGAGCAATACGTCAGGCATCGTGACGAATCGTTTCACGCGCCTTTACGAGGACGGGCAGGGCCGGTTGTGGGCGGGGACGGAAAGCGGCGATGCGCTGACGTGGTGGCAGGACGGACGTTTTACGACGTACACCAACGCGAATGTGCTGCCGCAGCAAACCATTTGGAGTCTCGGCGGCGATGGGCTGGGACATCTGGTGGTGTTCGGCAAAGAGCAGGTGTGGCGCTGGGTAGAGAGTGATTTTCAGCGGGCAGATGGCTTACGGCTGTCCGTGCCGCAAGACAACAACGCCGCCCGCGATCTGGCGCAACATCTCGCTGCGGGCGGTGAACAGCAGCTATCGTTTTGGGGAGCAGGTCAGGCGCATATAATTAGCAAAGATTTCCGACCGATCATTGTTGGGGACTTCATGCAGGATCGGCAGGGCCGCTTTTGGATGGGCGCGGAGACGGGGCTGCTGCGCTATGAACAAGGAAAGATGCTGCCGAGCGGCCCGCCGGATGGAATGCTGGCAGGCGCTCCAACGATGCTGATCAATGGCTGGCAGCCGCTTCAGGCCGTGACGTTTGCGCGCGACGGCAGCCTCTGGCTCACGAATACAGAAACCGGACAAAGTCGGCTCATCACGGCTCACCCGCCGGAAGGCTTGCGAGGAGTCGCCAATCATGGGGGCGATGTGTTCAGGGCGTATGGCGACCGCGAAGGCAATCTCTGGTTCGGTACGGCGCATTACGGGATTTACCGCGCGCGGCCCCAATCCCTGACGGTCTACAACGCGGCGCAGGGAGTGGTGCTGGGAGAAACTTACCCCATTCTGGCCGATCAGCACGGTATGATCTGGGTGGGGAGCCACGCCTTGTTTGGCCTACAGAGCGCAGTCCTAACGCAATACGACAGCCGCGCAAGAGAGAAACAACCAATTACGTCACTGTATGAGGATCGTCGCGGACAATTGTGGGTGAATGGCGCCTGGCGCTGGAGCAACGGGCGACTGCTCCGCGTGCTGGGGGAGGAAGTGCTGCCGATTCCTGATACTTATGTCTGGACGATGCACGAAGACCGCGCCGGGGTTTTGTGGCTGGGCACTTCCAACGGATTGGTGCGTTATCAACAGGGCGTGGCGACGCGGTACACGACCAAAGACGGGCTGGCGGGTGATGACACCAAAGTTATTCTGGCAGATGTGCGCGATCCGCAAACTTTATGGATTGGCAGTTACGGCGGCCTGACGCGCTACCGCGACGGCCAGTTCACGCGCTGGACAGAAGCCGACGGTTTGCCCGGCAATACAGTGCGCACGCTCAAACAGGACGCGGACGGCACGCTCTGGATCGGCACGTATGACAGCGGATTGGGCCGTTTCAAAGACGGCAGGTTCACGCGCTACACCGTGCGCGATGGGCTATTTGACAGCGGCGTGTTTCAGATTCTCGAAGACGATTTCGGCTGGTTCTGGATGGGCTGCAATCGCGGCATCTATCGCGTGCGCAAACAGGAACTGAATGATTTCGCGGACGGGAAAAGCCAAACGATCACCTGCTTCAGTTACGGCAAGAGCGACGGGATGGAAAACGTCGAATGCAACGGCGGACGCTGGCCAGCGGGCGCGAAAACCCCAGACGGCAAATTATGGTTTCCGACGATGGGCGGCGTCGTAGTCGTTGACCCAGCCACGATAAAAACAAATCCCCAGCCGCCCTCTGTGGTGATCGAAACCATGCGCATCCACAACGAAGCCGTATCGGTGGACGCCTGGCAATCCGCCCTCCGCAATCCAAACTCCGCCATCACGATCAAGCCGGGGCAGGACTCGTTCGAGATCGAATACACGGCGCTGAGTTTCATCAATTCCGACAACCTGAAATTCAAATACAAACTGGAAGGACTCGATCACGATTGGGTCGAAGCGGGCACGCGGCGCACGGCCTATTTCTCGCACGTGCCGCCGGGCGGTTATACGTTCAAAGTCATCGCCGCCAATAGCGACGGGGTTTGGAACGAGATCGGGCAAAGTTTGCGCATCACCGTGCTGCCGCCGTTTTATCGCACGTGGTGGTTTGTATTGCTGACGGTGGTTACGTTGCTGGGGCTGGCGACGTTGGCGTATCAATACCGCATTCGACAATTGCAAAAGTTGCAACGCGCTCAACAAAATTTCACGCGCCAGTTGATTGCCTCGCAGGAAGCCGAACGCAAACGCATCGCTGGCGAGTTGCACGACAGTTTGGGACAACATCTGGTCGTCATCAAAAATCTGGCGCTGTTATGGTTGCAACGACACTCCAATGACGATGCGCAGCAAATTGCCGATATATCCGCCACCACCTCACAAGCGATCAGCGAGGTGAAGGAAATTTCGTATAATCTGCGCCCGTATCAAATGGATCGCATCGGCCTGACGAAGGCAATTGAGGCGCTGGTGCGCAAGGCCGAGGCGGCGTCGGGCATTCGTTTCGTGGTGACGATTGATGATCTGCGCGGGGTGTTGCCTAAAGAGGCGGAAATCAATTTTTACCGCATCGTGCAGGAAGGTGTGAACAACATCATCAAGCATTCACAGGCAACAGAAGCCTCGATCATGATTTACTGTGAGGAGCAGCGGTTGTACCTGACGATGCGGGACAATGGCAAAGGATTTACGCCGAGCGCGACGACCAGCGAAGCGCCCGGCTTTGGTTTGTTGGGCATCAACGAACGGGCACAATTACTGGGAGGACAGGTGGTCATTCATTCCGCGCCGCAGCAGGGCACGACGACGACGATGGAAATCCCCCTTCGATTAGGAGAAGAGCATGACCAATAAAATTCGGATTGTTTTGGCTGACGATCATCCCATCGTGCGACGGGGGTTGCGCTTAACGATTGAAAGCGACTCGCAGTTACAAGTCGTTGCCGAAGCAAATGACGGCGCAGAGGCGCTGGCCCAAATTCAAGCGCATCAACCGGACATTGCGGTGCTGGATATTGATATGCCCAAGTTGGATGGCTTTGAAGTCGCCAGCGCCTTGCAGCAAGCTCACCTCCCGGTCGAAATTGTGTTCCTAACACTGCACGGTGAAGAAGAAGTGTTTGCGACGGCGATGGACGCGGGAGCCAAAGGCTATATTCTGAAAGAGAGCGCCGTGAATGATATAGTGCTAGGGATCAAAACTGTTGCCAGCGGGCAACATTTTGTGACGCCTTCGCTGACCCCATATTTATTTCATCGTTGGCAGCGCACCCAGCAACTCTCTTCCGAGCTTCCCGGCCTCTCCAGCCTGACGCCCACCGAACGCCGAATCCTGCAACTGGTTGCCGCCAATCAATCAAGCAAAGAAATTGCTGACGCCTTATTTATTCATTACCGCACAGTGGAAAATCACCGCACTAACATCTGCCAAAAACTCGGGCTGAGCGGCCCCCACGCGCTGCTCAAATTTGCCCTGCAAAATAAAGATAAGTTGTAGTCAGTTGTCCGTTGCTCCTGTTGCATTGCCGATCACCGACCACTGACACATCCGTGTGGTTCCACCTGGAAAATCGTGTGGTTCCACACGGGCAAAATGAGTGGTTGCCTCTATTCATCCTTTCCCTCAATTCACCTACCTTCATTGGCGTCAACGTGACCAAGCCGTACAGCGCTCGCGACGAGTGCTTATTTGATCGAACCAGCTCAGGGCTATGCGAATGCTGATCGTCGAGGACAATTCCATCATCCGTCAGCTGATCGTCAGCATCGTCAGCCCGCTGGCCGAAGCCGTGTACGAATGCAAGGACGGGGCACAGGCATTGGCAGCGTATCAAACGCATCGGCCCGATGTCGTGTTGATGGACATTGCGTTGGGGCGAGTGGATGGCATCACCGCGACCCGCCGCATCCGGGCGGTAGACCCGACAGCACAGATCATCATTGTGACCATGTATGACGAAACCGATTTACGCGAGGCGGCGCAGGACGCAGGTGCAGTCGGCTATGTGCTGAAAGAAAACTTAGTGGCATTACGACACTGGTTCACGGACGAAAGTGTCCGCTCAACAACAACCTGAAAAGTCTGCCGCGGGCAGAGGAAGGAACAATCCAATGAAACACCGAATACTCTTGTTAGTCATCCTCACGAGCCTCGTGCTGAGTGGCTGGCCGCTGTACCACAGTCATGCTAGCAGCAGCAAAACGGGAGCCGGCCAGCAGGTCGGCGAACCCTTCCGTGTTCCCGCCATTGCGGCGGCCGGCACTCACTCGCTGGCGCTCAGGAGCGACGGCACGGTCGTGGGCTGGGGAGACAATGGCAATGGGCAGAGGACGATCCCGAGCGGCCTGAGCGGCGTGGTGGCGCTTGCGGCGGGCTACCATCACTCGCTGGCGCTCAAGAGCGACGGCACGGTCGTGGGCTGGGGACGCAATTTCGAGGGGCAGAGTACGATTCCGAGTGGGTTGAGCGGTGTGGTGGCGATTGCGGGGGGCGGCGCTCACTCGCTGGCGCTCAAGAGCGACGGCACGGTCGTGGCCTGGGGAGTCAATTTCTTTGGGCAGAGTACGATTCCGAGCGGGCTGAGCGGCGTGGTAGCGATTGCGGCGAGTTTCGGTCACTCGCTGGCGCTCAAGAGCGACGGCACGGTCGTCGCCTGGGGACGCACTACCCGTGGGCAGACGACGATTCCGAGCGGGCTGAGCGGCGTGACGGCAATTGCGGCGGGCAACTTTCACTCGCTGGCGCTCATGAGCGATGGCACGGTCGTCGCCTGGGGAGACAGCACTGTGCTGGCGACGATTCCGAGCGGGCTGAGCGGCGTGACGGCAATTGCGGCAGGCAACTTTCACTCGCTGGCGCTCAGTGTGGTCAATAACACTCCGCCCACCATTACTGCCGCGAGCGTGACGCGCACAGCGGGCAGCCCGACCAGCAATACACAGATCGCCACCGTCAGCGATGCTGAAGATAATGAAAACATCCTGAATGTCACGGCAACGCCCGTCAGCGGTTCCGGTGTTCCCCTCAGCAACCTCAGCACCGACACCAGCGGGAACGTCACCGCTGATGTGACGGTGACCTGCGCGGCGACGACTTCCACCTTCACGTTGCAAGTTACCGACAACGGCACGTTGTCCGCGACGGCGACACTCACCATCACCGTCAATCCCGACGCCACGCCCCCAGACACTAACCTGCTGAGCACGCCCCCCGGCATCACCGACGGCAATGCGACGTTCTCGTTCACGGGAATGGACAATTGTTCCAGCGTGGTGACGTTTGAATGTCAGTTGGATGCAACGGGTTGGAGCGCTTGTACGAATCCGCAAATGTATACGAATCTGGCGGGTGGCTCACACACCTTCCAGGTGCGGGCGAAAGATGCGTTGGGCAATGTGGATGCGACACCGGCCTCCTACACCTGGACGGTCTTTACCAGCAGTTGCAGCACCGTCGTGAATCCCATCCTGTTACCCACGGCGACACGCGGCACGCCGTTCGTACAAACGCTTTCGGCCTCTCCGACGGGCAGTTATGTCTTCAGCCTCGCGTCAGGCACCTTGCCGCCGGGCGTGAATCTGGTGAACACGTTGGGGATTTACAGCTCGCGCGGTACGCCGACGACGGCGGGCACGTACACGTTCACGATCAAAGCGGCCAAAGCGAATTCGACCTGTGCGGGCGCGCGCACTTACATGATGGTTATTCCGTAAACCGCGCGCGCTGCCCCACCCTTCAGGTTCACGCACGAACCTGATTCCCCCGCCTGCGGCACGAACCTTTCAGATGGCGTTCGTGTCGTGGGCGGGCTTCGCCCTGTCTTCTCTTCCCGCCTCATCATGCTATACTGCGCGCCGTTATCTCCCGGCAGGTTCGTTAGCGGCGCGCACCTGCAACAACGCCACGTCATTTCGTGATCGTTCGACTTCAAGCCCCATATCGCAGTGGTTGGCTGTGCTGTGTGCTGGCCCCTACAAGACAACAACTCGCAGCCATGCTGCGCGCGTCCAGATGGAAGGAGAAAGGCAAATCCCGGCCAGGTTGCTTGTACCTAAAGGAGACCCGCTGAAACTATGCCCACGATTCGTTTATTGATTGCTGATGACCATCCGCTGCTGCGCGCCGGACTGCGCCAGGTGATTGCAACTGATCCGCAGTTGCAGGTGGTGGCCGAGGCTGCGGATGGCGCAGCCGCGCTGGAATTGTTGATGACGCATCAACCTGATGTAGCGATTCTGGATATTGAGATGCCGCAATTGACCGGCTTTGCGCTGTTGCGCGAAATGCGGGCGCGCCGACTCACAACCGCCGTGGTCTTTCTGACGATGTATCACGACGAAGAGATCTTCAATGAAGCACTTGATCTGGGCGCGCTCGGTTATGTGCTGAAAGACAGCGCAACGACCGACATCACAGGTGCAATTCGCGCGGTCGCCAATGGACAGGCGTTCATAAGCCCAACGATTTCCACCTATCTCTTCACGCGCGCCACTCGTGCAACGATCTTCCTGCAACAATTGCCCGGCCTCAAGGGTTTGACGCCGACGGAACGGCGGGTGCTGAGGTTGATTGCCGAAAATAAAACCAGCAAAGAGATCGCGGCGGAACTGTTCATCAGCTATCGCACGGTCGAAAATCATCGCTCCAATATTTGCCAGAAACTGGATCTGAAAGGCAGTCATTCACTGCTGAAATTCGCGCTCGACCACAAAGCAGAATTATAGCCCTACCTCAGCATTAGCGCTGCCGCTGTATAAGTGGAAACACCTATAAAAATGAGTGTTTCCACTCATGCATTTTGTGTGGTTTCCTCTATACCCGTTGCCCGCCGCTTGCCATAGCCTACTTCACGTCCGCTCATCCCATACAGGAACTTATTTGGATGCCAAGTGTACTACTGGTTGAAGACCACGCCTCGATGCGCGCCACTTTACGGCTGTGGCTGAGGGATTTGTTAGCACCGATTACGGAATGCGCGAGCGGCACCGAGGCTTGGGACTGTTACGCCGCACAGCAACCGGATTGGGTACTGATGGACATTGACCTGCCCGGACAGGACGGCATCACGACGACGCGTGAATTATTGGCGCACGACCCGGCGGCGCGTGTGCTGATGGTGACGAGTTATGACGACGCCGGGCTGCGGCAAGCGGCGCTGGAGGCCGGAGCGCGTGGCTATTTTCTGAAAGAAAACTTAGTGGAATTACGACAATGGTTCGCGGACGAAGGTGTTCGCTAAAAAGTCTGCCACTGGCAGAGAAAGGGACAACCCAATGAAACGACGAATGCTCATCCCTCTTTTCACGTTGAGTCTGCTGCTCAGCCTCGTGTTGTGGCACGCTGCGACAGAAAAAACCGCCGCAGCGGCAATGCAAACCACTTACCCACTCAATCCGGCCAGCTTTACTTCGCTGGGCGCGTCGCCGTTCGCCAGCGCGGGCACCTACACGATCAACACAAGCAAGAGCCTCACCGCGCCGGTGTTGACCAAACCGGACAATACGACGATCAATGGCGTGTTTTTCACCTCTTCCGGGGGTGAAATCGCCGTCTTTACCTTCGATTCGATCAATATCCCAGCGAATGTGACGGTGCAAGGCTTGCGCAATGCGAATTCGCGCCCCATCGCGCTGCTCTCCAAGGGCAACATCACGATTGATGGCACGGTGAATGTCAACGGCGGGGCTGGCGGTGACCCAACTCCTGATAACATTGGAGGCGCAGGCGGTGCCGCAGGGCCAGGCGGCGGCGGCGGCGGCGGCGGCGGGTCTTTTGACGGTGGCACCCCTGGGACAGGCGGCGTGGGCTTCGTCAGTGGCAATAATGGGACCGGAGGGGGCGGCAATGGCGGTAGTGTCAGTCCGAATGGCGGCGGTGTGGGCGCTACGGACTACGGTACAGGTGGTGCCTTTGGTGGCAATGGCTATGGCGGGAGTACCTTTCGCGGCGGCACGGCGTATGGCGATCTCGCTGTGAGTCTGCAAGGCGGTAGCGGAGGAAGTGGCGGTGGCGCGACGAGTGGTGGGGCGCTAAGTCAGAGAGGCGCAGGAGGCGGGGGCGGTGGGGGCGCGGTGGAGATCGGCGCTATCACAGGCATTACCATTAGTGGGAGTGTGCAGGCCAACGGCGGCGGCGGCGGAGCAGAATCGAACCGCAGCGGCGGCGGCGGAGCTGGCGGGGGAATCTTCCTGCACGGCGCGGCAGTGACATTCTCTAACTTGGGCGGATTGAGCGCGAGGGGCGGCCCTGGCGGCATCGGTGGCGTGTCAGGAACTGGTGGGGGCGGAGGACGCGTGCGGATCGTCGCGACCACCACAATTATTGAGGGCTGTATAAATGTGAGCGGAACTGGTCTTGACCCAGGTGATCCGGGCGTGTACACGACTGATGGTACCGTCGTTAAGCCCCCCCCCTCTCAACTAGCCTTTAGCCAGCAGCCGCCCTTCCCAGGTGGCAAGTATGAGATCTTCACCAAGCCCAATACGGCCATCTCACCGGCGGTCAGCGTGGCTATTCTGGATGTGTGCGGCAATTTGGTCACCACCGCAACAGACACCGTCACCCTTGCTCTTAACAATGCGAACGGGGCAACACTCAGCGGCAACACGGCTGTTGCCGTCGGAGGCATTGCGACGTTCAGCAATCTCAAAGTAAGTAAACCCGGCACGGGGTACACGCTCACGGCGACCAGCGGGAGCCTGACTTCTGCCACTTCTACCGCCTTCAAAATCACCTGTCAGGCCATTACCGTCACTCCCCCTACAGGCGCACTCACGGCGGGCACAACAGGCGTGGCGTATTCCCAACAGTTTTCGCAAACGAGCGGCGAGGGGACAATCACTTGGGGCATCTCTCCGGCGATTCCCGGCCTTTCGATTGACAGCACAGGTAAGCTTTCCGGCACGCCGACCGAAGCAGGCAGCTTTTCCTTCACCGTCACCGCTACCGATGGGAGCGGCTGTCCAGGATCAACCAACTATTCGCTGGTAGTGAATTGCCCGACGGTCACGCTGCCCACGCAGACCTTGGCGGATGGCACGTACAATAGCGTCTATTCCAATGTGACGATCAGCCCCACTGGCGGCACAGCGCCCTACACCTTCGCCGTCTCCGGCCTGCCAACGGGCATAACGCGAACACCAAACGCAGGCAGCAGTGGGGCGAGTCTGACGCTGGGCGGAACGCCATTGCAAAGCGGCGACTTCACCATTCAAGTGACCGTGACAGATGCCTATGGCTGTGCGAGCCAGAGCAAGAATTATGCGCTGCACATCAACAAGGCCACGCCCGTTATCACCTGGTCGCTGCCCGCCTATCTGCCCTCCGGCCCGCTGGCCGCCAGCCTGTTGAATGCGATGGCAAACACCACAGGCACGTTCAGCTATACGCCAACGGCAGGGACGGTGCTGGCCCCAGGCACAATCACCTTGATGGCGAACTTCACGCCGAACGACGCCGCGAATTACACCAGCGCGAGCCAGAGCGTGACCTTGCCAGTGCTGGATGCTTCGTGCAGTACCAACGTCAATCCCGCGACGCTGCCGACGGCCACGCGCGGAACGCCGTTCGTGCAAACGCTGACAGCTTCGCCCACGGGCAGCTATGTGTTCAGCGTGTTGTCCGGCACCTTGCCACCAGGTATTAACCTCATGAACACGTTGGGTATTTATAGTTTGCGTGGTATTCCGACCACAGCGGGCAGCTACACGTTCACCATTAAAGCCGCGAAGAACAATTCGACCTGCGCGGGTGCCCGCACCTATACAGTGGTTGTGCCTTAAGGTCTACAGGCTTTCAGCCTCTTTGACAAAGGAGGAGTTAGCGAAAATTCTCGACCAGCATCAGTGAACTTACCCGCCGGTCGGGTTGCGCATAAAGCAGCCACTGGCCGTTGGGGGCGACCGTCAAACTGGCCACATACCAGGGCGGAGTTTTTTCGACCGCGCCGAGTTGCGAGGTTTGATGGGTGGCGAAATTGAAAAGGCGAATCGGATGCGGTGGGGCTGTGCTCGTGTGTCCAACGTAGTAAATGCCCTCCTGGGTAAGGCCCCACGCCCGCCAATATCCGGCTTGCGCCAGTTCCGGCACCGGTTGTTCAGTACCGCCTGTTACGGGGATTGACCACAGGCCATCCACGCCACGCCATTTGGAGTAGTAAAGCGTTTGGCCATCGGGTGATTCAAAGGCTTCAAATCCCCCGTGTCGCGTCAACTGCGTTGCGGTTCCTCCTGTGGCAGGCATCTTCCAGATTTGAAAATCGCCGCCCCGATTGGAACAGAAGTAAATCCACTGGCCGTCGCGTGACCAACTGGGCATGACATCGTGCGATGGCTCCGTCGTGAGTCGTTGCGGCGTGCCGCCCGTGGCGTTGATCACGAACAAATCTCCGCCTTGATCTGGTTTGGCATCGAAAACCAGCCGCTGCCCATCCGGCGACCAGCGCGGCGTGCCAGCCTCGGCCTGTCGCATCCGCGTTAATTGCACCTGATTACTGCCGTCGCGGTCACAAACCCAAATCTCGAAGCTACCCGAAAGGTCGGAAACATAGGCGATCTTTTGACCATCGGGCGAAATTTGCGGACTGTTTTTCTCGCGCTTGGAAACAATCAGCGGGGCCAGCGCGCCATTCTTGGGC
>JAXLQQ010000050.1:0-42962 GCA_046331525.1 Blastocatellia bacterium | reverse complement strand
ATCAACCGTAAGCCCGTCAATCCGCCGGGGGCGTTGGTTTGGGCTCCGTTGAAAACGACGGGCGCACCACTCTGGAACCGCGCGCCGCCCTGAAATGACCAACCTTCCAGCGCCTTACCGATCACGCCGTTAGGCAGGAAGTGTTGCCCACGTCCGACGGGCAGATCGTAAATCCAGTCGGCCTTGAAAGCGTGATTGATGACCAGCGGGCTGAGCGTCTTGAACGACGGCGCACGCAAGGACGTGTTGGTGAGTTGGAAGCCACGTGCGAACACATAGCTGCCCTGCACCAAAAAGCCCTTTGACAGCCGCCGCCGCAATTCGACGACTGCCGAATCATAGTACGTGTGTCCGCCATTGCCCGTGAACGAAGCGCCGCCCTGCAAGCCGGGATTGGCCAGGAAGTAATTCGCCGGCAAACCCGCCGCAATCGCGTTGTTGCGCTGCGTCGCGTTGTTGTAGAGCAACTGCGCAAAGGTGAACGGTGCAGCATTATTCACAACCAGCGGATTCACAAAGCTGGCGTTTTTGAATGATGCCGAAGAGTACGACCGCGTATCACTTGGCCCGCCGGTGGCCGTCGTCACACCGCTGAAGTAGGCGAGAATATTTGGCAACGGCGACGTGCCCGTGCCCGCCCCAAAATACGCAAAGCTGCCCGCGCGTGTGCCTCCGGCGGCATTGTTCGCCAACAGGTTCGCCTGCGCCAGTTTGAATTCGTTGAGAAAATTATTCTCGACGACATTGATTTCGTTGAGATTGAACGTTGTGCGATTGCGCAACCCGCGATTGCCGACATAACGCACTTCCAGCGCCATGTTCTTTGTCAGTTCGCGCTGCACGCCGAAGCTCCACGACATCACGTAAGGCAGTTTGTAATTCGGATCATAGATAGTCGCCGCATCCGTGATCGCATACGACTGACTCGTGAGCGGATAAACCGGCGCATCCAGAATTGTTGGTGCCCCCAGTCGCGAGGTTTGGCTCAGCAATACTGGCAACGAAGTTCCTGCGGGAGCGACCAGATTGCTATTCGCCACACTACGATTCGCGCTCAACGTGCCACCCGGATTGCCGGTCAGCGTGCCGATGATATCGCCTGTGCCTTCGCGGTTGTAAGCCATTGAGAAGCCGCCGCGCAGCACCGTTGCACCATCGCCAAAGACCTTGCCGAGCAGCCCGCTCTTCCAATTCGGCGTCCACGCAAAGCCAAAGCTCGGCGCAAAATTGCGATAGTTCGTATTGAAGGCATTCGTCCCCGTTTTGAATTGCGTGAAGGTCGTCGCCTGCCCGCCCGTCGCACCGGGTTTGAAAACATTGCCCGCGCCCGAAATGCCAAACAGTTCGCCCACCGTCGTCGTGGACAGGTTATTGTTCAGCGGCACAAAGGAAAGCTGCACTTCCCAACGCAGGCCGTAGTTTAGCGTCAGATTCGGCTTCACGCGCCAACTGTCCTGCGCAAAGAGGCCGAGTTCGCGCATCCGCGCACGCCGCACCTGCAAACCGTTGTACGTGTATTTGCCGGTGTCTTCGTTCAATTGCGAATTAGCATTGATGGCCGTGATGCTGCCGACGAGAGTTGCGTACAGACCGCGCGCGTTGGCGACATCAGTGGTGTTGGAGCCGGGGAAATTCGCGGTGGAAAAAATGCTGCTGATGGGATCCGTCGTGTCTACGCCAAACGTAATCGCGGGCGCGAAAGTCTGCACAGATTGAAAGTAATTCACCTGCGTGAAATTTACGCCCGTGTTCAGCGTATGCGTGCCGCGCGACCACGTCACGTTGTCGCTGAATTGTTTGACGGGCGAATTGCGGCGCTGAATGTTGGTCGAAATCGTTGCATTCGTGATGCCCGCAGCGGCAGTAATGCCAAGATTGAAGCCCGCCTGATTCGCTACGCTGCCCGTGTAATTCGCGGCTGAGCCTTCGCCGTTGAATGTCACCGTGCCGCCCGAAAACGAGAAACGCGCTTCGTTCACGAGCGTACTTGTCAGCGTCGAGCGCAGTGCCGCTCCGCCGCCAAAGCGCGTGGATTGCTGGCTGCCAAAACTGGGGAAGCCCGGAAAGGCTGGGGCTCCGTTGTTCAGGTAATCAATCAGCGTGTGATGCGTTTGCGGCAGAAAAGTCGTTTCGACGCGATGCTTGCTGCTGACTTGAAAATCCAATCGCGCCGTCGGAAACACGCGAATTTCGCCGCCCCCCGAAGGCGAGAACGTGTAGCGTTGCACGTTCGGATCAACGATCTTGCTCGGATCGCTCACGACTTCGACGCTGCCGCGCGTCGCGGTGGCGCTGCGAATATCGTTCAGCAATTTGGCAATCGTGGGGTCAATGGAAGAAGTACGCCCGCCGGTAGTACGCACAAAATCCAACAGATTCTTTTGCTGCAACGTGGTCACACCACTGGTTGTAACCTTCCATTGAAAAATGCCCTGCTGTGCGAGCGGGCTGAGAATGCTGCGCGTTTGGCTAACCGACGTAGCCAAACGGAACTGTTCATAGTTCACAAAGAAGAACGCCTTGTCGTGCCCGTCAAACAACTTCGGAATCACGATTGGCCCACCCAAACGTCCGCCGAATTGATTCAGGAGCAGTCGGTCACGCGGCGCTTTGAACGTCGTCGGATTGTCATTCGCGCCCGCTCGCACGTCACGGTTATTGAACCAGTAATTCGCGTTCAGCACCGGGTTGCGGTGATATTCATACAAACTGCCCGTCAGCCGATTACCGCCCTGTCGCGTCACCATTTTGACTTGAATCGCGCCTTCGCCGCCGCTTTCTGCGCCCGGTGTCGCGGTCGAAAGTGTGACTTCTTCCACTGCATCGGTGCGTGGGTAAAAGTTCGTATAAAAGCCATCGGTATTCTTAAGCGCGTTGTCCTGAATGTTCAGTCCGTCGAGCGTCATATTGATCGCGCCCTGCGGCAAGCCGTTGAACGTCGAAGAGCGCGGACGCCCCGGCGTTGTCGTGCCGGGCAGGAACAACAACAAATCGGTGGCATTGCGCGAGGTGAAAGGCAAGTCGGTAATCTGACGACCTGTAATTGTCGTGCTGATGTTGGCCGATTGCGTTTGTAGCACTTCGCCGCTGCTTTGAATTACGACGGAATCTGTCGCCGCGCCTACTTCCAGCGTAACACTCACACTGCCCGGCACGCCCGCATCCAGCTTGACGCCCTGCACGGTTGATACCTTAAAGCCAGGCGCAGTGATGCGCACTGTATAGGTGCCAGCGGTCAGCACCGGCACCGTGTATGTGCCATTACTGACCGTGACAGCGCGAAACTCTTCGCCCGTCGCATCATTTTTGACGAGGATGGTAACGCCTGCCATAACAGCACCCGTGGGATCAGTTACAGCGCCCGAAAGCGAGGTTGTTGCGGTAACCTGGCTAAAGACGGAAAGGCTGCTTGCGCCTATGCTGAGCAGCAGGGCAAACAGACGAATTGCGTTGCGAACCATACTTAACTTTCTCCTTTTGAAATCTTGTTACGAGTGAATCCCCAGCAAAGCTAGAACCAGGGCAATGCCAAAAGAAGTGCTTAATTATGTTCTCGCCACTACACTCATGAAAATGTGCCGCTTGAGTGGTGGAGTATTTTTCCGTTTCACCTGGGAGTGTGAGGTTTCTTTGTACGCTGCTTCCGGTTGGCTGTAAAGGGCTGCGACGTAGCCCTCGACAACTCTGGCGGCACTGCACTATCGTATAGGCACGCTTGGATTAGGAATCATCACGTAAATCGGTCAACAATGAAGTGGGCAAGAGCAAACAAATGGCTCGCCGGAATGGCGCTACTGGCAGGATGTTTGATGCTGCCAGTAGCAGGTCAATCACGCGCGCCGCGACAGTTTCAGGTGCGGTTGGAAACAACCAAAGGGGTCATCGTCATTGCCGTGCAACGCGCCTGGGCACCGCGCGGCGCTGACCGGTTTTACCAACTCGTGCGAACAGGCTATTACAATCAAATCCGGTTTCACCGCGTGATTGCGGGCAAATGGGCGCAGTTCGGCATCAACGGTGATCCGCAAACGGCGCAGGCGTGGCGCACACAAACCATCCCGGATGATCCGCCCGTCGGCGTTTCCAATCAACGCGGCACTGTCGCCTTCGCGTTTGCCGTACCGAATGGACGCACAACGCAAGTCTTCTTCAATCTGCGTGACAACTCAGCCACGCACGACAAGGAACCGTTTGTGCCATTTGGAAAAATCGTGCAGGGGATGGAAGTCGCCGATGCGCTCAATGCCGAATATGGCGAAACCGCAGGCGGTGGCATTCGCGCGGGCAAACAAACGCCGTTGTTTGAAGGCGGCAATACCTGGCTCGAAAAAAACTTTCCGCGTCTGGATTACATCCGGCGCGCGACTATCGTAAAGCATAACGCCGGGTACGCACGCATCCTGCGTGCCCGGACTAAGAAGCAATTCGTACACGGACAGTGATCGCCCTGACAGAACAGCACGCAAGATGCGTGCGTACCCAACGCTTATGAAATATCTTTTGCTCCCTCTCGCCCTTCTCTTCTTCGTCGTACCGTCCTTCGCGCAAACACGCGGCATCACGCCGGAAGATTACTTCGCTTTTGAATCCCTGAGCGATCCGCACCTTTCGCCGGATGGCAAATTGGTCGCGTATGTGGCGACGAAAGTGGATCGCGCGCAGAATCGGCGTAACTCGGCGATTTGGATGGTTGCGGCGGACGGTTCGCGCGCGCCCTGGCAGTTCACGACCAGCCCACAGTCAGCCTCGTCGCCACGATGGTCGCCGGATGGGCGTTCGCTCGCTTTCATTTCATCCCGGCCCAATGCTGAAAGTGGCGCACAGGAACAACCGCGCCCGCAGGTTTATGTCTTGTCACTCGATGGAGGTGAAGCGCGGCGCGTCACGAACCTGAAAAATGGGGCCAGCACATTTCAATGGTCGCCGGATGGTTCGCGGTTGGTAGTTGTCAGCCGTCTTGGGCCAAGCGATAGTCGCCCCGAAAGCAAAGACCGCAGCGACGTGCGGCACTACAAAGACATCCGCTACAAATTCAATGATACGGGCTGGTTCGATGATCGCCGTACGCATCTGTGGGTCGTAGAGGTCAAAAGCGGTGCGGCCAAACAGATCACCGAAGGCCACAACTGGAATGATTCTGACCCGCAGTGGTCACCCGACGGCACCAAAATCGCGTTTGTCAGCAACCGCACCGGCAAAGAGTACGACGACAATCGTAACAGCGATGTTTGGGTCATCTCGGCAGAAGGTGGCGCGCTCACAAAAATTTCCGATCACGCCGAAGCCGATAATCAACCGCGCTGGTCGCCGGATGGCAAAACTATCGCGTTTGTCGGTGCAGTACGCGAACGCGAACACCCAAAAATCTACCTCACACCAGCGACAGGCGGAGCGGCATCAATGCTTGCCGCGAACGGCCTTGACCTGATTCCTACAGGTTTGGAATGGAGCGATGATGGACGAGCATTGTTCTTTGAGACGGGCGTAAAAGGCGAATATCACGTGTTTCGCATTGACCTCGCGTCGAAGTCTATCGCGCAATTCACGAAAGGCGCACGCGCCGTGCGAGCCGCAGATTTCGGCAAGGGCGCAATGGTGTATACAGTCAATGATTTCAAGCACCTCGATGATTTGTTCATCGCTGATCTCAGTGGCAAAAATGAACGCCAACTGACGCATTTGAATCAGACGCTCTGGAAGCAGTTGCAACTCGCCGATGTCGAACGCTTCACGTACAAAAGCGCTGACAATTGGGATGTAGATGGCTTCATCGTCAAGCCGATTAATTATCAGGAAGGCAAAAAATTTCCGCTCATCCTGAACGTTCACGGCGGCCCGGCAGGTCAGTACGGCGTGGATTGGTTTCACGAATTTCAGGTCTACGCGGCCAAAGGCTACGGCGTGTTGTTTACGAATCCGCGCGGCTCGACCGGCTACGGCGAAAAATTTGAGCGTGGCATCTTTGGTGAATGGGGCAGCAAGGATTATCAGGACGTGATGAATGGCCTAGACGCGGCCATCAAACGCTACGCCTGGATTGATACTGACAAATTAGGGGTGACGGGCGGCAGCTATGGCGGCTTCATGACCAATTGGATTGTTGGGCATACCGACCGCTTCAAGGCCGCCGTTACGCTGCGCAGCGTCGTCAACTTCATTTCTGACGAAGGCACCCGCGATGGCGCGTATGGGCACAAGGACGATTTCGGCGGCGATTTGTTTGAGAAATTCGATATGTACTGATCGCTCGCCGCTCAAGTACGCCAAGAACGTCAAAACGCCGACGCTGATTTTGCATTCGGATAATGACTTCCGCGTGCCGCTCGAACAGGGCGAGCAATGGTTCCGCGCCCTGAAGCATTACGGCGTCACGACCGAAATCGTGATGTTTCCACGCGAAAATCACAACCTGACGCGCACGGGCGAGCCGAAGCATTTGGTCGAGAGTTTGAACTGGCAATTGTACTGGTTCGCCCGCTTCATTGACGGCAATGCGGCAGCGGTTGCGCCGGATATGAAATGACGCGGGATGACCGTGTCGAACAGGTAACCCGATTCAGGCGCACTGTAAATAATCGAATATGAACGACCAAATAATTGCGGCATGGCACATCAATCAGCGCGCCAACCTGCTGTTGCTGGATGCTATCACGGACGAAGGCTTGGGCGCGACGCTTGCGCAGCGAGGGAGGGCGTACGGTGGCCTTGCAGTTTGCGCATCTGCACAATGTACGGCTGGGCTGGCTGGAAGTCGCGGCAGCGGACGTGTACGCGACACAGACCAAAATTGAAATGAAGGGGCGTGGCCACGCGCGACCTCTTGCGCATACGACTGGAAGAATCTGCCGCCGCCGTGGCCGCGCTGCTCGCACGCGCGCTGGAGCAGGGCGGCAAGGTGCGGGCTTCAAGCGCGGCGCTGTGCCACTGATGAGTTATTTGATCGCGCACGATGCACATCATCGCGGCAACATCCTGCTGACGCTCAAGCAATGTGGCCACGCCGTCCCGCAGGACGTGCGCTTTGGCATTTGGGAATGGGACAAAATTTGACATCGGGCTGAGCCCAACCGGCAGGAACGAAACTATGATACAACCTATCATCACCGGCCTCGTGGCCTTTTTGCTGGCGACCTATTTATCCAACCAGGTCGCAAACCAACGCGCTGGGTCGGCAGGTTCTACTGCTGGCTGATGAACCAATCGCATTCCAAGCTAACCGATTGGGGCTTGCAACACGTGCCTATCGGCAGGCATTTCACGATTCTGGATGTCGGTTGCGGGGGCGGACGGGCGCTGCAAAAGCTGGCGGCGTTGGCACCGAAAGGTAAGTTGTACGGCGTTGATTATGCAGCGGGCAGTGTGGCTACCGCGCGGGCGAAAAATGCGGCGCTGATTCAAACCGGGCAAGTAGTGATACAACTGGCTTCGGTCTCGCAATTACCTTTTCCTGACAATCAATTTGATCTCGTGACCGCGATAGAAACGCAATATTACTGGCCTGATCTGGCCAATGATATGAAAGAAATCCGGCGCGTGCTAAAACCGGGCGGCACGCTGCTGGTGATCGCGGAAAGCTACAAACGCGGGCGCTTCGATGCGATGAAGTTGTTGCGAGCGATCAGCTTGAGCGTACAGGAACACCAGGAACTCTTTGCCGCTGCGGGGTACGTTATGGTGCAGTCCAAGAAGAATGCAACAAAGGCTGGTTTTGCGGAAGCGGGCAAAAGCCGTCCGCCTTTTCCAGCCAGTGATCGAAGCGGCGGCGTGCGTAGCGCACAACGACGGACATGGGGCGACGTCCTGTCTCGGCGCACAGGGCTTTCCTATGCAGTGCAGAAGATCACGAAGCCCGGCAACGAGGCGAGGAGATGGGCGCGTATTTTCTGCAAGGTCGTTATATGAGTACATCTGCGTTTGAAGCCTCAGTGCTGTGCTTATTGGAGAAACGTTGGGTGCTGTCCTGGCCGGAGTTTGGCACAATGAATCCGGCGCTTGCCTACACACCACGGCGCGCCGCCTACGTCGTCATCCTTGATGCCGAAAGGCGCGTCGCAGCAGTCAAAGGCAAGCGTCATTACTTCCTGCCCGGCGGCGGTTCGCTGCCCGATGAAACGCCGGAACAAACGGTCGTGCGTGAGACCAGAGAAGAGTTGGCGCGCGAGCTTGGCAACCTGCGACAAATCGGACAAGCCGTGCAATATTTCTTTGCCGACGAAACGCACTATCGAATGGAAGCTGTCTTTTTTGCGGCGGAATTTGCTGGTGAAGCAACAGGCGAAGGGGAACATCGATTGGAATGGCTCGACGCTGAGCAAGTCGTCACAGGCTTCTTTCATCAATGCCACGTTTGGGCGATTAATCAACTGAACAACGGAGAAGACGAGACATGCGACTATCCAAAATGATTTCTGCCGTAGACGTTCACGCCTGCGGTGAACCGGGCCGCGTCATCGTCGGCGGCGTGCTCGACGTGCCGGGCAAGACGATGTTCGAGAAGAAAACCTATCTCGAAACTCAGGCCGATGACTTGCGCAAACTGATGCTGCGCGAACCGCGCGGCTATCCGGCATTGTGTTGCAATTTGATTCTGCCGCCGACCGATCCGCGCGCCGACGCGGGCTTCGTGATTATGGAGCAGGTCGAATATCCGCCGATGTCCGGCTCCAACACGATCTGCGTTGTCACAGTGCTGATCGAAACCGGGATGGTTGCCGTCACCGAACCCATCACCAAACTCACGCTCGAAACACCTGCTGGACTCATCGGCATCACCGCCGAAGTCAGTTACGGCAAAGTCACCAACGTCACGTTTGAAAACCAACCCGCTTTCGCCGTGCATCTTGACACGCCCGTCGAAGTGCGCGGCCTCGGCACGGTCACGGTAGACGTAGCCTACGGCGGGATGTTTTACGTCATCGCCGATGCTGCTCAGGTTGGCCTGCGTCTGACGCCGGACGAAGGCCGCGACATCGTCCGCATCGGCGAAATGATCAAACTGGCAACGCGCGAGCAATTGCCCGTGGTGCATCCCGAAAACCCTGGCATCGCAGGCGTGACGATTGCTGAGTTGACTGCGCCGCCTACACATCCGCAGGCCGACGCGAAAAATGCGGTGATCGTTTCGACGGGCACGCCGGATTGGGACGAGCCTTCGTCGTGGACAGGCGTGCTGGATCGCTCGCCGTGCGGCACCGGCACCTGCGCGCGAATGGCGGTCTTGCACGCAAAAGGCAAGCTGCCCTTACAGCAAGACTTTGTTCACGAAAGCATCATCAGCACGCTTTTCACCGGGCGGCTGATTGCCGAAACGCAGGTTGGCCCGTACCGCGCCGTGATTCCGACAATCAGCGGGCGCGCCTGGATTAGCGGCTTTGCGAATTATGTGGTAGATGCGGAAGACCCGTTTCCGAGCGGCTTCACGGTTGGCGATTTGTGGGGATTGAATGAACGCTGAAGGCGAGATACTGTAACGCTGAACGTCGTTGCCTAATACGAGAATCATTCAGATGAATCAACAACGCCCCCTAGCTCTTGTCACTGGTGCCAGCCGCGCAAATGGCATCGGCGCTTCAATTGCATTGGCGCTGGCGCAATCCGGTTGGGACATCGCACTCGCCTTTTGGCAACCTTATGATGCGGCGATGCCCTGGGGAAGTAATCCTGCGGAAGTGCCTGCGCTTTGCGCCCAGTTACAAAATCTCGGCGCACGTACCTTCACGATCACGGCGGACTTATCGCTGACGGATTCACCGACGTACATCTTTGCATCCATTGAGCGTGATTTCGGAATGGTGACAGCCTTGGTACTGTCGCATTGCTACTCGGTTGACAGTGACATCTTGACCACTTCCATTGAGAGCTTTGATCGGCATTTTGCGGTGAATGCGCGTGCCACCTGGTTGTTGGTGCGTGAATTTGGCAAGCGCTTTCGCGGCCCGCACGGCACAGGCCGAATTATTTCGATCACGAGCGACCATACGGCGGGCAATTTACCGTATGGCGCAAGCAAAGGCGCGATGGATCGCATTGTGCTCGCCGCCGCGTTGGAATTCCAGTCGCTGGGGATCACTGCGAATGTCATCAATCCGGGGGCGACTGACACGGGCTGGATGTCGGAAGAACAAAAAGAGCTTGCAAGGCAGGCCGTTCCATTGGGGCGTGTGGGACTGCCACAAGACTGCGCTAATCTGGTGAAATTCCTTTGCTCTAACGACGGCGGCTGGATCAACGCCCAACTAATTTATAGCAATGGCGGCATCAAGGAACTATAACCACACCACACCAATTCACGATAGATATTCCTCGAAATCTTGCAGATGTTCGTCATCCTCCTCCACACACGTCAGCGCGCCCTAACAGTTTCCGAAACGTGACTGCGGCAACCTGTTGCGGGGTGCGTACAAGGCTGCGACGGGATGATGATTGCGTGTGATGACAATCCCTGTACCGGGCTGCAGGCGTTCGATTAAAGCGGGCAGACTGGCTTAGGCTTCTTCTATCGAAATGGTTCCCAACATAGTCGTAACTCCTTCACGCCAGCATTCTAAAACAGGCGTGGCGCAACCGAAATAAAGCATTCTGAATCATGCAACAACTCTCATCGCAACAACGTGAACTCCTCTCATCACTCGTCAAACGGCTTGGCGCAATTAACGGAATGAAGGCGGTCGTGCTGGGCGGTTCGCACGCGCGAGGTCGTGCCAAGCCTGAATCGGACATTGATCTCGGCTTGTTTTATTCCGAAGCGGCACCGTTCTCCATCCAACAACTACGCGAACTGGCGGAAGAGATAAACGACACGCCCCAGCCGCTCGTCACGGACTTTTACGGCTGGGGCGCGTGGGTCAACGGTGGCGCGTGGCTGACGATTGGCGGGCAGCGTGTGGATTTCATTTATCGCAGCCTCGAACACGTCGCGCGCGTCATCGCGGAAGCAGAAGCCGGGCGCTACGAGTTGGATTATATGCAGCAACCGCCGTTCGGATTTTTCAGCGCGACGTATCTGGGCGAAGTTGCCATCTGTGTGCCGCTGTTCGATCCTGAAGCGCGAGTGGAGGCATTAAAACAGCTCGTTGCGACCTATCCCGCAGCCTTACGTCACGCCATCGTGCAGGATTATCTCTGGCAGGCGGAATTCAACCTTACGGCGTTTACACCCAAATTCGCTGCGCGCGCCGATGCGTTTGGTACGGCGGCGTGTCTGACGCGCGTGGTGCATCAACTCGTACAAGTGTTGTTCGCCTTAAATCGGCAGTATCCGCTCAACGATAAGACGGCGTTGGCCGAAGTGGCGGAGTTTGCCTTTGCCCCGCGCGACTTCGCCGCGCGCGTGCAGCAAACGCTCGCGCATGTGGGTGCGGCACAGGCAGAACTAGCGGCGGCGGTCAAACAGATCGCGCAACTGTGGCAGGAAACGGTGGCCTTGACCGAGGAACAATATCAGCCGCGTTTTACGCTACCGTTGTGAGAAGCTGTTGCTCTTAATGTCCGAGGGAATCACGCGATGCGGTTTCGTATTTGAAGCTGAGCAGCAGGTTGTCATCCGGCTCCGCTTTGACGACAACTTGATAGGCGGGCGGGAACTGCGCGTGGCCTTCCTGTTGCAGATGTTTTTGGAGTTCCAGTAAATGCTCCGGCGAAGCGAAGAATTCCGCCGCCGCCTGCGCGCCCGCCGAATTCACGCCGGAGAAAATTACGGTGCGATGTTGCTCGCTCGTAGCGCTTTCGCTGGGCAATACGGTGATCAGCCCGTAGACCTCAATCGCCCGAAAATTTGGGTCACGTTTGATCGCATAACGTAGCGGCGTAGCATCCTTCTCTGTGTGACTCACGACAGCCATTAAGTAATTGACGGTGAGCGGGCATTTTTCGAGGAAATGCGCAATCAGCGGACTGTATTCCGGCGCGCCAAACAGCAGCACATTGCGGCGGCGCAGGGTCGGAATCGTCGTGACGATTTCCGGGAAAATATGCGCCGAGACGCCCGCCGCCGTAAAGGTTTTCAACGCCGCCATCGCTCCCAACGCATCGCCCCAGTAAGTGCTGTTCGTCGTTGTGGAAAGGGTCACGCCAGCATTCGTCAACAGCCGAAACTTTTCTTTGGCCCAGTGCTCCAATTCCGGCGCGGCACGAAACGCATTTGGGTCATTGCTAAAAACTGCTTGCTGCGTGTGCAGCGAAAAGCTGGGCGGATTGGCAACACATACCATCACATCGGCATTGGGAGCGAGCAACGGCCCCCAGGCTTGCGTCAAAATCGGGGCAATGGCGGCTGTCGCATTGCCCACGACCAGTTTGGGACGCGCCAGCCAATACACCAATCCGGCACTGAGCGCAGTGACGAGCACGCCCGCCAGAAAAGCCTGCGCCAAACTTTTGCGCGCGGTGGGAATAGTCACGGGGAGAGGAACAGCTTCTGGCACCTCCAATGGTGCTAGCGCCGGAGCAAAGGATTCCTCCCCGCTCTCTTGCATCGTAAGCATTGGCGGAGCAGCGGGCGGATTAGCGACAAAGTGCGGGCAGTAAGAACCTTTCGTCAATTCAATGCGCAACGGGACGGGCGGTTGTTCCTGTTCGTAGTATTCCTGCAATTTCTTGCGCAATGCGAACGCCCGGTTGCGCACCGCCGAGTCATCGCCGGGCGAATAATTTGGTGCACGCCCTAACGCTTCCACCCCAATCAGATATTCGGTCAGCTCTGCCCCACGTCCTGCCAGTTCCATTTCACAGACAAATTTCAGAAAGCTTTTCAACTGATCGGCGCGCGCGAAGGTGTGGCTGTGCAAAATGGCCTCGACCGCCATTTGTTTTTGCTCAAGGGTAAAAATGGATTCCGCTGCTACCGCTAACTCGCTCATAACTGCTTTAGATGTCGTCTCGTTTGGTAAAGAGAAAACCTGGCGGGCGCAATGTTAGCAAACGTTTTGTGACGTTCCAAGACCGGGGGAAACCTTGCCAGCTATTTGGTCTGGTTGTATAACCAATAGCGTACTCCTACCATTATCAAAGAGATTGAAGTACCGATAGTTGAGCTTTGCTGGTGTTGATCCGTTTCTTTTGGTCGTCCTGATCTGCACTGATGGGCGCGGATAATTTCTCAGGTCATTCTTACAGTTCAGGGGATTGTGTATGAAAACAAGTGTGCAACGCTGGCGCAGATTCGCCCGTACTCGCAGATCGTTTCTCACCACGCTGGGAAAGGGAGCTGCGGGAGCGGGTGTCGCGCCCTGGCTCACGGCGGAAGACATTGAAGCGGCACCGCGCAACGTGCAGCGGAATTCGCTTCCGTCGCAATTGAAAATTACCGATTTGCGGGTCGCAGTCATTACCGGCGCACCAATGAACGTCCCGCTGCTTCGCATTGATACGAACCAGGGGCTGGTAGGCTACGGCGAAGTGCGCGACGGCGGCAGTAAAAATTATGCGCTGCTGCTCAAGTCGCGGCTGCTCGGCGAAAACCCGTGTCACGTGGACAGGCTCTTTCGCAAGATCAAACAGTTCGGCGCGCCTGCCCGACAGGCCGGAGGCGTCTGCGGCATCGAAATGGCGCTCTGGGATTTGGCGGGCAAGGCGTACAACGTCCCGGCCTATCAAATGCTCGGCGGCAAGTTTCGGGATCGTGTGCGACTCTATGCCGACACGACCGAAGGCCCGGCGGGCGAACATAAGCCCGGTGACTTGCCCGATGGAACGGAAGAAGGCAAGCGGTTGCAAGAGCGAATGAAGCGCGGCATCACGTTTTTGAAGCAGGATTTCGGCATTGGCTTGCTGCGTGGGATTCCGGGGACGCTTTCGATGCCGACGGGAGCCGATGCAGCGCAAAACGCGCGCGTGATGCATCCCTTCACAGGCATTGAAATCACGGATAAAGGCATCGAGATTCTCTCGAATTTTGTCGGGCAGATTCGTTCGGTGATTGGGATGGAAATTCCGCTGGCCTCCGATCACTACGGTCACATTGGCGTCAACAGTTGCATCAAGCTGGCCCGCGCGATGGAAAAACACAACCTCGCGTGGATGGAAGATATGGTGCCGTGGCAATTGCCGCAGTTGCTTAAGCAGATCAAAGACGCCACCACCACGCCGATTCTGACGGGCGAAGACATTTATTTGAAAGAAGACTTCATCAAGTTGATCGAGATGCAGGCCGTAGACATGATTCATCCCGACCTGGCGTCGTCAGGCGGCCTGCTCGAAACCAAAAAAATCGGCGATTATGCGATGGAACACGGCGTGCCGATGGCGATGCACTTTGCCGGTTCGCCGATTTCGTTTCGCGCGAATGTGCATTGCGCGGCGGCCACTGAAAACTTCATCGCCCTCGAACACCACTCGCTCGATGTGGATTGGTGGGAAAAGATGGTGAAGACGAAAACACCGCTCGTAGACAAAGGATTTGCGCCCGTGCCGGAAGAGCCGGGCTTAGGCATTGATGATCTCGTTCCCGAAGTCATCAAACAACACCTGCATCCCGATCATCCGGGGTACTTTGAACCCACGCCCGAATGGGACAAAGACCGCGTGAATGATCGGTTGTGGAGTTAACAACGGAGGAGGAAGGCTGCCTGGTTGCTACAGCCCTTCCCCTACCACTGATGTTCCCGCACTGCTTTTGCTGGTTTGAAAAACGCACAATTACAATCATTCTGAGAGACACATTACTTCAGCAAAGGAGTTTCTGATGAGAAGACTATTCTTCCCGATTCTCGCCACATTTTGCCTGGCGTGGTTGCCACTGCTGGCCTTTGGGCAGGATCGTGGCACAATCACCGGCACGATTACGGATAGCACTGGTGCGGCAGTACCGGGAGCAACCGTCACGATTACGAACATTGCCACGAATGCACCTTCGTCGGCCATCACAAATGCCGAGGGCATTTATGTGATTCCCCAATTACCGCCCGGCACTTACAAAGTGCGCGTAGAAAAAGCGGGCTTCAAGATTTCTGAAATCGGTCAACTACCGCTCGCCGCGGGCAACACAGCCACAGCAAATTTGGCGATGACCGTTGGTGCCGTCAGCGAAACGGTCGAAGTGGCGGCGGCGCTCAATGCGCAAGTGCAAACCGAGAACGCTAAAGCCAGTTCGCAGGTCGCGGCCAAACAAATTGACCAGCTTCCGCTCGTCGTCGCTGGCACGATGCGCAGCCCGTTTGACCTCTCACTGCTCACACCTGAAGCCAAGCCCATCGGACTCGGCGGTATGGCGGGCGTCGGCGGCGCGGGTTACAACTCCGAATTTTCCATTGGTGGCGGACAGGGTGGCACGTGGGGCGTGACGCTCGATGGCGCTTCGTCTGGCACCAGCCGTTTCGGTTCGACCGAATGGGCGAGCATGAACACTCCTTCGATTGATGCCATCACAGAATTCACGGTGGACACGAATGGGTTCAAAGCCGAATCCGGGCGCGCACAGGGCGGCAGCATCAACTTCGCTTCCAAATCGGGCAGCAATCAATATCACGGCACGGCCTACGAATATGTGCGCAACAACTATTTCGACGCGCGCAACTACTTTGAAGATAAAACCAGCGTGCTGAAGCAACACGATTTCGGCGGTTCGTTCGGCGGGCCGGTGCGCATTCCGTGGTTGTACAACGGCACGAATAAAACCTTCTTCTTCGCGTCGGGCGAATGGTTCCGCAATCGCGCGAGCGCTAACGCGCTAACCCTGACGGTGCCGACGCCAGAAATGTATCAGGGCGATTTTCGCCGCTGGGTAGACACGACGGGTAAAGTTTTGCCGATCTATGACCCGGCTACAACGCGCGCGAATCCAGCATACAATTCCGCACTACCTGTGAGTGAAGCCAATCCGCGCTTCATCCGTGATCAGATTTCCTGCAACGGCGTGCTGAACGTCATTTGCGCAAATCGCATTGATCCGCTGGCCGCGAAATACATCGCGTATGTTGGGCAATCGGTTGCTCCGAACGCCGCAGGCGCGCCCGGCACGTTCGCGTATGTCAACCAAAACTACAAGAGCTTGACAGGTTCACAGCAAGCGCCGTGGACGAAGTGGAGCGTCAAGCTTGATCATAACTTCTCGGAAAAACACAAAATCAGCGGCCTGTTTAATTACGCGCTGAGCGAAGTGCTGCCCGGCTCCGATGGCCCGCCCGGTCTGCCGCTTTCGGTCGGCACGTTCCGCTTTACCAATCAGGACAGCTATACCTACCGCGCCAACTACACCTGGACGATGACGCCGACTGTCGTGAATTATTTGTATGGCGGCATCAACTGGTGGAAACAGGTCAACTACACGCCGAACGTTGGCGGCGGGTGGAAGAACAAAGGCATCTGCCTGAACGGCGCGTTTGATTGCGATTACAACCTGCTGAGCCTCGAATTCCAAAGCGATGGTTACGGCACGTGGGGTGGGTCTGCCGGTGACGGTTCGGAAAATCCGATCTTCACACTCGGCGATGATTTGACGGTCATCAAAGGTCGTCACACGCTCAAAGGCGGCTATTTATATGAGCGATTGCATTACAACGGATTCGGGCGGCAATCATTTTCCGGCGTCGTACGCCCAAGCCGCGCGCAAACGAGCATTCCCGAAAGCGGCAATTCATCGCTGGGCGGTGGCAATGCGTTTGCCTCGTTCCTGCTCGGACAAGTTGCCAGTGCGCGCACGGAAAATGATCGCTTTGTGCGCCAATACTGGCGCGGTCATGCGCTTTATGTGCAAGACGACTGGAAGGTCAACAACAAGCTGACGCTGAACTTCGGCTTGCGTTATGAAACCACCTTGCCGCCGCTGGAACGCGACGACAAATGGAGCGACTTCGATCCATTCAAGACCAATCCGGCAACGGGCACGCTCGGAGCCTTGATCTTTGCTGGCACCAATCCCGGCGAAACCGGCAAACGCACGCTGACCAGAGGCTGGTATCACGGCTTTGGCCCGCGCTTCAGCTTTGCCTACAGCCCGGATGAAAAGACGGTGGTGCGTGGCGGCGTAGGACGGACGTTCGGTTTAGTGCGTACCACTTCGGGCAGCGCGCACTTCGCAGGTGCGATTACGATTTGGGACATTAGTTCTCCGAACGGAATTGACACGTTGTTCCCACTCAGCACAGGTTTCACCGGCGTCAATGCCCCGCCGCAACCGCCGAGCGTTGACCCTGCGTTCAGCAACAACGGCGGCGTGGATTGGTGGCAGTTTGGCGAAGTTTCGCGGCTGCCGGAAAACTGGAACTGGACACTCTCGCTGCAACGCGAGCTACCGGGCAAGTTTTTGGTCGAAGCTTCGTACAATGCCAGCATCGGCGTCCACCTGATGGCGGGCTTGCTGAACGTCAATCAAATCAACTCGAAGTACGTTACCGATCCCAAAATCCAACCGCTGCTCAGCAGTCGCATTGATGCGCCTGCGGTTATCGCAGCGGGCTTCACGAAGCCTTACGCATCCTTCGCAAATAACTTCACCTTAGGTCGTGCGCTGACTCCGTTCCCGCAATACACCGATATCAGCACGGGCGCGGGCAACGGCGACCGTAGCGGCCATTCGACCTATCACGCGCTGGTCTTGAAGATGGAACGCCGCGTCAACAATGGCATCTATCTGCAAGGTTCGTACGTGTGGTCGAAGCTGTTGTCTGACACAGATCGTGTAGACGCGGGCGGACGCGCGATGGATCAATACAATCGTCGCTGGGAAAAATCCGTCGGCGAATTCGATCTGCCGCACAACTTCAAATTCAGCCACATCTACGACCTGCCCTGGGGCAAAGGTCAGAAGTGGGATTTGGGTACAGCGGGCAATCTGGCGTTGGGCGGCTGGCACTTCTCGGCGATTCACGTCTACACGAGCGGCCAACCGATCCAATTGACGGGCGGCGGCATCGGCTTAGGCGGACGTAGCGCCGCAGTCGTTAAGTCGCTGGATAACTGGGTCGTGGATATTCCTGACAACCCGAATATCCGTGCGGCCAGCGGGTACACCAGCTACTTTGCTTCACTGTGCAGCATTGCGGCGAATTGTAATGCCGCAGGTACTGCTGTCGTAACCCAACCCACCGTGTTTGGGCAAGCACCACGCTACAACGGGCGTGCGCGGCGGATGGCAAACCTGAGCGAAAACGTTTCCCTGCAAAAATCCTTCTTCTTCACTGAAAAATTCAAGATGGATTTCCGCTGGGAAGTTTTCAATGTTCTCAATCGCGTTGTGTTTGGTGCACCAAACAGCAGCATTACCAGCAACACGTTCGGTCGTATCACAAGTCAGTTCAATAGCCCGCGTCAAATGCAGTTCGGGCTAAAACTGCACTTCTAACATCCGAAAAAATGTCTGGAGTACAGGCGACGGCTTGGCTTTTGGCTCAGAGCAGAGTCACAATACGCGCAAGCTTTCGTTTGTACTCCATTTGTTTTTTTGAGGGGAAATTTATGCTGTCTCGCACTGCCCAAATTGCTGTCGCTTGTCTACTTTTGTTGAGTTGCTGGTTCACCTATACCAAAGTCAGTTCGCAGTCATCGCAGGTCGCTGCGCCGCCCGGATTGCGCGCGAATAAAAACACCTTTTCGCCGCTCGTAGATGTGATCGCTCCCAAACGCACGCGCGTTACGGATGAGCAACTGGCAAAACTCAAAACAATGCAGATCGAAAACCTCTGGGGCGCGGTGCAAAACAAAGGCTATCGGCATTGCTGGATCAGTCACTTAAAATTAACGACGCCGGGCTTACAAATGGCTGGGCGGGCCTTGACGATGCGCTATTTGCCCGTGCGGCCTGATCTGGATGAAGGCGTGCAGCAACTGGCCAAGGAGGGCAATTGGGATTACCGCTTCAACACGCGCGCGGGTGAAGATGCAAATGCTGGCGATGTTGTCGTCGTTGAACTCGGCGGCGCGGTGGATCGCGCCACGTTTATGGGCACGATGACGGGCTTGGCGATTAAGCTGCGCAAGACTGCTGGCATTGTCGTGGATGGTGGCATTCGTGATTTGAGCGGCTTCAAGGAATTTAAGGATTTCCCCGTGTTTTATGCGGGCGCACATGCTTCGGCAATGGCCGATCAGGTCGGCGTCGAATGGAATATCCCGGTACGCATCGGTTCCGTCACCGTGATGCCCGGCGATGTGATGGTGGGCGATGAAGAAGGATTGCTGGTCTTTCCGCCACAAATTACCGATGACGTGATTAAAGCCGCCGAAGCGCAAACCCTCGTCGAAGATTTCAAGGCTGAGAAAATGCACGAAGGTAAACATCCGACGCGCGACATCTATCCGAAACTAAGCCCCGCGCTCGAAAAAGAATTTGAAGAGTGGAAGAAGAAACGTTCACGCTAAATCCATTAAAGAACCGCATGTCAAAAGCGCTGCCCTCAATCCGTCAAATCATACTGCTCTGCTTCCTCACCTGCGCACTTGTGCTGCATGCACAAACGCCTGCGCCGCAAGGCCCGGCGCGTTGGGAAAAGGATATCGCCGCGTTTGAAGCACGCGATAAAACGAACCCGCCGCCGCAAAATGCGCTGCTGTTTATCGGCTCCTCTACGATCCTGCTCTGGAAAACGCTGGAGCAGGATTTGCCCGATCACAAAGTCATCAATCGCGGCTTTGGCGGCTCACAAATTGCCGACGCAGTCTATTACGCCGACCGCATCGTAATCCCGTACAAACCGAAGATGGTGTTGTTTCGTTCGGGCGGCAATGACATCAACGCGGGCAAATCCCCCGAACAAGTCTTCGCGGATTTTCAGGCATTCGTCGCCAAAGTACATGTCAAATTGCCGAAAACGGAAATCGTGTACATCGCGCTCAGCCCCAGCGTCGCACGGTGGCAGAACTGGGGCAAAGAAGCCGCGCTGAACAAAATGGTCAAAGACTTGACGCAGAAAAACAAGCGCGTCAAATACCTCGACACCGCGGATATTTCCGTCGGCGCGGACGGCAAACCGCGCCCGGAGTTGTTTGTCGCCGACAAGCTGCACTTCAATGCCGAAGGCTACAAATTGCTGACCGCGCGCGTGCGTGCGTATTTGTCGAAGTGAGGTACGCCATGAATTTTCACCCGCGACGCAACTTTCTGAAAACCGGTGCGACGTTTGTCAGTGCCAGCTTACTTTACCCCACGGCGGGCTGGACGCGCAGCGATACGCTCACGTTCGCCAATGATCCATTCACACTAGGCATCGCGTCGGGTGAACCGTGGGCCAACAGCGTTGTACTGTGGACGCGCCTCGCACCTGATCCGTTGCACGGTGGCGGGATGCCTGCACGCACGGTGCCCGTCAAATGGGAAGTTGCGACCGACGAACGAATGCAGAAGGTTATTGCCAAAGGCACCGCGCTGGCGCAGCCCGAAGCCGGACATTCCGTTCACGTCGAAGTCACAGGGTTACAACCTGCACGTTGGTATTGGTATCGCTTCACGGTGGACGCGGGCGCGAGTCCGATTGGGCGCACCCGCACGGCTCCTGCGCTCGGTGCACGCAACGAACGGATGAATTTTGCCTTCGCTTCGTGCCAGCATTACGAAACGGGCTATTACACGGCGTATCAATACCTGGCGCAGGACGACCTGGATTTGGTGTTGCACTTGGGCGATTACATTTACGAAGGCGCGCCCACAAAGGATCGCCCGCGCCTGCACAACAGCGCGGAGATCAAAACCATTGAGGACTATCGCAATCGCTATGCGCTTTATAAAAGCGACCCGCTACTGCAACGCGCGCACGCGAATTTCCCGTGGGCTGTTGTATGGGACGATCACGAAGTGGACAACAATTACGCGGGCCTCACGCCCGAAGACGATCAAACACCCGCCGAATTTGCTCGTCGGCGCGCGTGGGCTTATCAGGTCTATTACGAACACATGCCGCTGCGGCGCTCGGTGCTAAAGCCCAACCATAACGTTGAGATTTTTCGCCGCTTGTCCTTTGGCAACCTCGCCACGATTCACCTGCTCGATACGCGCCAATACCGCACCGATCAACCGTGTGGTGATGGCAACAAACCGCCTTGCCCCGCTTCGTTCGATCCAAAAGCGACAATCATGGGCAGCGCACAGGAACGCTGGCTGATGCGCGGACTGACAGAGTCCTCGGCGCGCTGGAACATCATCGCGCAACAAGTGATGGTCGCCCCGGCAGACAGCAAAGAAGGGCCGGAGCAATCGTTCTCGATGGATCAATGGAGTGGCTACGCTGTGGCACGCCAACGCTTTCTGGAATTCCTGCGCGACCGCAAACCAGCGAACCCCGTCGTGCTCACGGGCGACATTCACACCAACTGGGTCAACGATCTGAAACCGGAGTTTTACAACGAAAAGTCGCCCGTCGTCGCGACCGAATTTGTCGGCACTTCGATCACGTCGGGCGGCGATGGCTCCGATGTGCGGCCCACCACGGCACGGATGCTTAGCGAAAATCCGCATATCAAATTCTTTAATGGGCAGCGCGGCTACGTGCGTTGCACCCTGACGCCGCAGCAATGGCAAACGGATTATCGTGTTGTCGAGCAGGTATCGAAACCGGGTGCACCCATGCAGTCGCGGGCGTCTTTTGTCGTTGAAAATGGGAAGCCCGGTGCAAAGCGCATGTAAGAGCGAGCGTTCTGTTGCTCTGTTGTGCATCCCAACTTCACAGACCTTTTCAAATTGGATGTAGTAGGACACAATAACCGCGACCGCAAGATCGTGTGGTCGTTTCACTTTCCATCGAGACAATATCATGAAACGCCGAGACGCAATCCGTTCTCTCTCTCTTGCTCGTGCAGCCTCTGTACTAGGTTACAAAAACGCCCTTGCCGAAGCGCTTGCGCCGAAACCAAATCCAGCGTTTTCGCAAGCAATGAAAGGCTTGCCGCCCCTGAAAATCACGAACGTCAAAACCATTCTGACCGCGCCGAATCGCATTCGCCTCGTCGTCGTCAAAGTCGAAACCAGCGAACCCGGTTTAGTCGGCTGGGGCTGTGCGACGTTTACGCAACGCGCGCTCGTGGTCAAGACCGCGATTGACGAATACCTCGCGCCTTTTCTGAAAGGCCGCAGCGTGGACGAGATCGAAGACATCTGGCAATCCAGTTATATGTCGTCCTACTGGCGCAACGGCCCGGTGCTTTTCAATGCGATGAGCGGCGTAGACATTGCGCTCTGGGACATCAAAGGCAAGCGCGCAAATATGCCCGTCTATCAATTGCTCGGCGGCAAAGTGCGCAAGGGCGCGGATTGTTATTTCCACGCCTCAGGCCGAGACTTTTCCGAACTCGGCGAGGTTGCCAAAACCGCGATGGAGCGGGGCTTCCGTCACGTCCGCATTCAATCCGGCGTCGAAGGCATGGCGACCTACGGCACGGCAGGCCCGAATCGCGGCACGGGTGCGACGACAACGCCCAGCAACGAAGTCGTCGGCCCAACGAATCCGCAAGCCATTTGGGAGTCGGCCAAATATTCGCGGATGGTGCCGAAGATGTTTGAGGAAATGCGCAAGCGGCTGGGCGACGATGTCGAATTACTGCATGACGTACACGAGCGCGTAACGTTGCAACAGGGCATTCAGATTTGCAAAGACACCGAGCAATTTCGTCCCTTCTTCATCGAAGACCCCTTCCCGCCCGAAGAAAACGAGCATTTCCGCTTGCTCCGGCAAAAGTGCAACACGCCGATTGCAATGGGCGAACTCTTCAACACGCAGCACGAATATTTGCCGCTCATCAAAGATCGCCTGATTGATTTCATTCGCATCCACATCTCGCAAATCGGTGGCTTGAGTCCGGCAAAGAAAGTTGCCAATCTCTGCGAATACTTCGGCGTTCGCACGGCGTGGCACGGCCCTGGCGATGCTTCCCCCCTCGCGCATGCGGCGCAGTTGGCGATTGAACTTTCGAGCTATAACTTTGGCGTCCACGAAGGCTCCGGCTTTCCGAAAGAAACGCAGGAAGTCTTTGCGGGCTGCCCCGAAGTCAAAGACGGCTATATGATGGCGCAGGAAAAACCGGGCCTCGGCATCGACTTCAACGAAGCATTGGCCGCGAAATTCCCGTTCCCTGCCGGGCCGCCGAATTTCGATTATTCGTGGGGCACGACGCGGCGGCGCGATGGCACGGTGATTCGTCCCTAATTGGTGCGCCAGCATTCTGCTGGCACGTCCTCCCCAAGTAATGCCAGCAAGATGCTGGCGCACCAGACAGAATCTATGCTCAGAGCTTTTGTGATTGTGATGCTTTGCTGCTCGCACGCTTTACTCGCACAACCCGCCACGCGCAAGCGGCAGGTAACTGCCCCCGCCGCACGCCCTGCCGTCATTTCGGAAATCACCGAAGACGCGGTGGAAGAGTTGGAAAAATGGTGGATTGCCAACGTCCTGGATTACGGCGATCCGACCGACAGCCCGGAAGGCAAAGCGCGACGAGAGGCCGCGCGCAACAAACTCGAAAACCTGTATGACCTCGCGTTTCGTTATGTGAACTCCGATGGCACGCCGGACACTCGCAGCGCGCATTTGCAAAAGCTGCGCACGCGGCAACTTCAGTATCAGCAGATCAAAGTCGGCGCGCGTGACATTCGCATTGAGCGGGCACGCGCGAACGTGATGCGCAGTCTGGGCAGCAAGGGAAGAAACGCGCTTGCAACAGCAACCGTCACATATGAAGCCGATTTATCATTTCGCCTGACCAATCAAAAAGCCAGCACACCCATCAGCTACCGCGCCCGGATTACGCATCAGTGGGTCTGGGTGGATCGCTGGCAATTACTCAAACATCAAACTGAACGCATTAAGTGAGGAATAAACACCTGCCATGAAATTCAACCAGCTTCTGTTTCTCTGCTTCTTTCTTTTCGCCTTTGTGCTGACAACAACAGCGCAGGGCAATGAGCAAGCGATTCTCAAACTCGAAGAAGAATGGGTCGCGGCGCTTGTCAAAGCTGACGGCGCGGCGCTTGAGCGTTTGTACTCCGATAGTCTGACCTACACGCATTCCAGTGCGCAAACCGACACCAAAGCCGAATACATCGCCAATCTAAAAACTGGCAAAACCAAGTATGAATCGCTTGTGCGCGAAGACGTGAAGGTGCGTTTTTATGGCAACACTGCGCTGCACACGAGCAAGACCCACTACAAACTGGTCAGCAATGGGCAGCCCCAAGCCTTCTCCGTTAAAATGCTGCACGTCTGGGTGAAAGAAGGAAAGGCGTGGCGGATGGTGGCGCATCAGACGACAAGACTTCCGTAATGCGGGGCTTTGGTCTTGGCAGATCAAATGCCCAAGATCAAAGACCCAAAACCTAAGCCCCAAGACCAATCCTATGACCTGGCCCCAAAATTACGACCCCTTTCACAACTGGATAGTTTCCACGCTCGTCGCTTCCCTGCCCGTCCTGACGCTGTTTTTCGTGCTGGTCGTACTGAAAGCGCGTGTCTGGGTGTCAGCTTTATGCGGCATGCTGATGGCGGTGGCCTTGGCGCTGTTTGTCTTCCAAATGCCATTGCCGCTGGTCGCAGGAGCCGCCGGACACGGCTTTATTTTCGGGCTGCTGCGCATTGCGTGGGTGATTATCGCTTCGATCTTTTTGTACAACATCGCGGTGCAAACCGGACAGTTTCAGGTGATGAAAGATTCCATCGCGGGGCTGTCGGGCGATAAGCGATTGCAACTTGTTCTGATCGCCTTTTGCTTCGGCGCGTTTCTCGAAGGCACGGGCGGCGGCGGCGCTCCCGTAGCAATTGCGGGCGCGTTCCTGATTGGTCTTGGCTTCCAGCCTTTTCAAGCCGCCGTGTTGTGCCTGGTCGCTAACACGGCACCCGTCGCGTGGGGCGGCGTCGGCAATCCGATTCGCACATTGGCGGGCGTAACAGGCTTGCCCGAATTTCAATTCAGCGCGATGACAGGTCGCATCCTGCCGATTATGTCATTCATTCTGCCGCTGTGGCTTGTGCGCAGCATGGTCGGATGGAAGCAAACCTTGCAGGTTTGGCCCGCGCTGTTTGTGAGTGGCTTATCGTTCGCAAGCATGCAGTTTTACTGGTCAAACTTTCAGGAATCCGGTTTGGTAGACATCGTGGCCGCCGTCTTTTCGCTGCTCGTAATGGTCGCGTTTTTGAAGTTCTGGAAGCCAAGCGACATCATTCCCGTCAGCCACGATTTGCCTGAATTAGACAATCATCACAGCTTCGGCGAAGTGCTGAAAGGCTGGTCGCCATTCATCCTCGCTTCCGTGTTGATCTTCGTGACCGGCCTGCCTTCCGTGCAGAAATATCTGACGTTCGATGCGCTGAAAGTGCCGATGCCCGCGCTGCACAATGCGGTGCTAAAGATGCCGCCGGTCGCGCCAAAACCAACGCCGGAAGATGCCACCGTCAATCTGAATATCCTGAACCTGCCCGGCACAGCCGTGTTCATCGGCGGCTTTCTGGCTGCATTGCTCGCCGGGATGCCGCTTGGCAAAACACTGCGCATTTTTGGTCGCACGTTCGTTGAAATGATCCCTTCACTTGCTGCCATCAGCTTTATGGTCGGCCTTGCGTACGTCACCCGCTATTCCGGGATGGACACCGTGCTCGGCCTAAGCATGACCGGCACGGGCAAATTGTATCCGTTCTTCGGCACCTTGCTCGGCTGGCTCGGCGTCGCGCTAACGGGCACCGATGCTGGATCAAATGCGCTGTTCGGCAACCTGCAAAAAGTCACCGCCGAGCAATTAAATCTCAGCCCGATTTTGATGGGCGCGGCCAATTCAGCGGGCGGCGTGATGGGCAAGATGATTGACGCGCAATCCATCGTCGTTTCCAGCTCGGCCACGCAACAGCACGGCAACGAAGCCGCGATTTTCAAAGCCGTATTCTGGCATAGTTTGGTGCTGGCCTGTCTGGTGGGCTTGATCGTGATGTTCTATGCCTACGTGATGCCCTGGATCATTCCGCACTAACGGGGTACGCGCCTACGTGCTAAGCCTCGCGGCCTTGATCGCTTTCGAGAAAAGATCGCCTATCTGAGGAACTTGCACACTGGGCGGGCGGGCGTACCCAACATAGCGATGACTGATACGTCCTCTCGCAAAGTTTCACTTCTCTTCGCCGCTACAATTTTTCTCGGCGCAGGCCTGCTGTTTTTGGTGCAGCCGATGATTGCCAAAGCGATTCTGCCGTTGGCGGGCGGCACGCCAGCGGTGTGGAATACCTGCCTGTTCTTTTTTCAGGGCGCGTTGCTACTGGGCTATGGCTATGGATTTCTGCTGACAACGCGCGCATCCCTCCTCAAACAAATCCTGCTTCATGCGTTGTTGTTATTAACCGGACTGTTGGCGGTGCCGCGCTTGTTTGCGGCCTTCGCGCCGCCGGTGCCGGGACAGGCGAATTATGTGAGCTGGGTGCTGGGGTATTTGGCAGTGACAGTAGGTTGGGTAGTGTTGCTGCTCGCGGCAAATGGCATTGTCCTGCAACGGTGGTTTGCTACGGCAACACAAGACCCGTATTACCTCTATGCCGCGAGCAATGCGGGCAGCTTTGTGGCGTTGCTCGCCTATCCGTTTTTGCTCGAACCGTATTTGCACCTGCCGCAACAGAAGCGGCTTTGGGCTGGATTATTCGCCGTCTTCGTCCTCGCGGTGCTGGCCTGTGCGTGGACAACACGCAGGAATCACGCAACCGCGCCGCCGCACGAAACCATTACCGATTTTGCGCTGCCCTGGTCGCGCCGTTTGCGCTGGGTCTTTCTGGCGTTCATTCCCTCCAGCCTACTGCTTGGTGTCACCACGTACATCACCACCGACATCGCACCAACGCCGCTGTTTTGGGTGATTCCGCTGGCGTTGTACCTGCTTGCCTTCACGCTGGCTTTTGCGCGGCGGCAATGGGTTTCGACCGTTGGTTTAGCGCGCTGGCTGCCGGGCGTGGCGATTTTGCTGACGCTCGTCTATGCCGCGAAAGCGACGGAGCCTGCGTGGTTATTGGTGCTCGTACATTTGTTGTTCTTTGCGCTCGCCGCCCTGCTCTGTCACCAACTGCTCGCTGAAGATCGTCCAGCAGTTGTGCATTTGCCGGAATTTTATTTGTGGATCGCGTTCGGCGGTTTGCTCGGCGGGTTATTTAACGCGCTGCTCGCACCGCTGTTGTTCAATACGCTGACTGAATATCCGCTAACCATTGTGCTAACGTGTTTCGCACTGCCGCTGGAAAGCAAAGTCTTCCACGACACGCGCGAACAGAGGCGCAGTTTGCTGTATGCCGTCGGCATCGGCGTGCTGGTTGCCGGGTTGTCGTGGTTCGCATCCGGTTTGGAAATCAGAATGATTGAGCGTGTGGCACTGGTCTTTGCTGTGCCGCTGCTTTTCATCAATCACGTGATGACGGCGAACCCGCTACGACTGGCGCTCGCACTCGCGGCAGTGCTGGTCGGCAGCGTATTTTTCACGCCTGATGTGGCGCGCACATTGGTTGCCAAACGCAACTACTTCGGCGCGCTGACCGTCACCGCAGATCGCCACCGCAACACGCGCAGCCTGTACCTCGGCACCACGATTCACGGCACACAAAGCCTCACGCTCGGCAAACAGTGCGAACCGCTGTCGTACTTTCACCCCAGCGGCCCCGTCGGCCAGGTTTTTGAAGCTTACAACGCCAAGCCCGCCACGCCGAACGTCGCCGTCATCGGCCTCGGCACAGGTGCAATGGCGTCGTATGCGAAGAAGGGCCAGCGCTGGACGATTTACGAAATCAATCCGCTAGTGATTCATTTGGCGCGCGACGCGGGCTACTTCACCTACCTGCATTTGTGTGCCAACGCGCCCATCCACATTGTCGAAGGCGATGCCCGCCACACGCTTCGCCAGGCAACGGACACCGGCTATGGCCTGCTACTGATAGATGCCTTCACCTCGGATGCGATCCCGGTGCATTTGCTCACGCAGGAAGCGTTGGATTTGTATTTATCAAAACTGGCGCCGGGTGGAATGATCGCCTGTCATATTTCCAACCGGCATCTGGATTTACATCCGCTGCTGGCAAATCTGGCAAAAACACGCAACCTGACTTGCCTCAGTTTTGATGACCGCGAAGAAAATGTTCACACGGGCAAAGAGGCTTCGACGTGGATCGTGATGGCGCGGTCACGGGACGATTTGGGAATGCTGGCAACGAAAGCGAGCTGGCAAGCGGTACCAGAAAATGCGCGCGTCAAAGTGTGGAGCGATGATTACTCAAACTTGCTGCAAGTGCTACGTTGGTAGCGGATGCCAGCCATCGTGTGAACTTACCATCGGAGGGATTATGAAACTTATCACCGTCGCAATCCTTGTCTTATTCCTAGCACAAATCGCCATCGCTCGCCCGGCACAGGAGCGAAAAGCGATCCTATTGGACACGCGCATTTACGAGTCGTATGTTGGCGAATATGAACTCGTACCGTCCTTCGTTATCACGATTCGCCGCACTGCGAATGGGCTATCCTTACAGGCAACGAATCAACCGGAATTCGAGTTATTCGCCGAGTCCGAAACCAAATTCTTCCTGAAGGTCGTGGATGCGCAGCTCAGTTTTGTAAAAAACGACAAAGGCGAAATCACACATTTGATCCTGCACCAAAACGGATTGGATCAAAAAGCCGCGAAACGCGCCGCCAAGGCTGTGAGCAACAATCAAGCCGCTACCCGCTCCGATCCCTGGCCCTTCGGTCTGCCCATTGAAATGCGCGTGCCCATCGCGCCGACGCCCGTCAAAATTAATGGTGCTATTCGCCTCGGCTATGAACTGCACCTGACGAATTTCAGCCCGCGTGAAATCCCACTGACACGGCTCGAAGTGTTGGACGGCAACGGTAAAATACTGGAGCAATATGAAGGCGCAGACCTTGCTTCGCGCGTGCCACGTCCCGACTTGCCTAATAATGCCGACAAACTGCCACTCGGCGGCGGTCTGCGTGCAGTCGTGTTTCTCTGGCTCAAGTTCGATACACCGGCTGCCGTACCCACCACATTGCGTCATCGCCTCATTTCCAAACCATCGCCCGAAAGCGAAGACAAACTTGAAAGCCAACCGCTCAAAGTCCGCACGGAAACGCCGCTCGTCATCGCGCCTCCGTTACGTGGCGGAGAATGGGTTGCCGCCAACGGCCCCGCCAATGCGTCCGTTCATCGCCGCGCGCTAATTCCTGTCAACAGCGGCACCTACATCGCGCAACGCTTTGCAATTGATTGGGTGCAACTGAACGATTCCGGCGCAACGTTCACGGGTGACAAATTGAAGAACGCCAGCTATCGCTGCTACGGAGCCGACGCGCTCGCCGTAGCCGATGCCGTCGTCGTCGCCACCAAAGACGGCATCCCCGAAAACGTCCCCGGAGCCAATTCCCGCGCCGTCCCCATCACGCTCGAAACCGTCGGCGGCAATCACGTGATTCTGGATTTGGGCAATAACCGTTACGCCTTTTACGCTCACCTGCAACCCGGCAGCCTGCGCGTCAAAGTCGGCGACAAAGTCAAAACCGGCCAAGTCCTCGGCCTAGTCGGTAACTCCGGCAACTCCACCGAACCGCACCTGCACTTTCACATCAGCGATGCCAATTCCCCGCTCGGCTCTGAAGGGTTGCCCTACGTCTTTGCGTCGTTCGAGGTGCAAGGCAAAGGTGGCGATTGGAAGGCAGCGGATAAAGACGTGGTCGAAAAGCGCGAGATGGAAATCCCGATGCAAAATGCAGTGGTGCGATTTCCAAGCGGGCAATGAAAATTCTGTTGGCGAAAGAAGCGTCTAAAATATACTTGAGTGTCTTTGGTAGAGGTAAACACTATGAGCAATATCGTTTTCATCCTTGGTGCGGGTGCCTCTAAACAGTGCGGCGCTCCACTTATGACGAACTTCTTGGATGTCGCTGCTGAATTGCTTCGCACTAATAAAGTCCAAGAGAAACGAGCTGAATTTGAACAAGTCTTCAAAACAATTGGAGAACTTCAAGTAGTTCACTCGAAAGCACAACTTGATCTTAACAATATCGAATCTATCTTCACAGTTCTTGAACTAGGAAGAATCATCCAACGTATCCCAGGACTCAAGCCCGAAGAAATCACCCTAACTATTGCGGCATTGAAAGACCTCATTGTCAAAACCCTTGAGGTTACAATGTTATTTCCAGTACGTGAGCGCCAATATATAGACGTACCGAAACCTTACGATACGTTTGCGGAGTTACTACTCCATCTTAAGCAAAAATCGTCGCCCCCCCACTCTGTATCTGTGATTAGCTTCAACTACGACATCGCCGTGGACCTAGCAATGTTTAGAAATAATCTTGGGCCGGACTATATTCTCGACAAGCCTCAGAATCATAACGACACCATGCCATTGATGAAACTACACGGTTCGCTAAACTAGGCTACGGTGACTTCTACAAAACAGATAAAACCGCTCCACCTGGTTGATTACCTCAGGCATTACTCCGCAAGCTTTGGATCAAAAGGCGTCTTCGTACCAATCGGCTCTCAACTTGTTGATTACTTCAGAAGACATGCTTCTACTGAAGTCTAATCAGAGCCTGTAATCGTGCCGCCTTCTTGGAACAAAGCCGATTATCATAATGCGCTTTCGGATGTGTGGGCTGCTGCGGCTCGCCATCTCTCTGAGGCAGAATATATATTCATCATTGGCTATTCTCTCCCTACAACAGACTCATTCTTCCGACATCTGTATGCGCTTGGTAGCGTAGGGCCAACGCCCCTTCGTAAAATAATAGTCTTCAATCCTGATGCTTCAGGTGAAACAGATCAACGGTTCCGTGACTTACTTGGTCCAGGGGCAAAGGCGCGTTATGAGTATCAAAAAATGACTTTTGAGCAAGCCAATATTCATATAAAAGAACTCTTTACATTGCCTGCCTAATAAGTGGCGGAATAGGGTAAAGTAAAAACATTGCGCTGTTTTTGTAAGGCATTGATTTTCCTATACACGCAAACATAACTGATTTTGCCCGATTCCGCAGCAGACATTGGGAAGAAGAATGAATGGAGGTTGTGCTGCCCGCATGCCTTGCCTGTGCTGGTCTCTGCTCGTATCATACCCGCGCGTTGCTATAGGAAATCCTTTCCCAATCACAATTTTTCGGAGGCCATTATGTCGAAACGACTCTTGTCATTATTGATCATTCTTACGCTCTGCCAGGCGCTGGCGTTTGCACAAGCGAAACCAGCGGCACAAACGAATCCGCACGCTGCGATGACGGTGAATGGCGCACGAATCGCGCGGTTGGATGGGGCGTTGCAGGAGTATGTGGACAAAAACCAACTGGCGGGCATCGTTGCACTCGTGTTGCAGGACGGAAAGCCAGTGTATGAACGCGCGTTTGGGTGGGCGGATAAAGAGGCGAATCGCAAGATGACGACCGATACGATCTTTCGCATCGCTTCGCAGACGAAAGCCATCACTAGCACGGCGGTTTTGATTTTGATGGAAGAGGGCAAGCTCAGCGTGGATGATCCGGTCAGCCGGTTTATTCCGACGTTTCGCAACACGACTGTTGCGGTCAAAAAAGACAGCGGCGTCGAGATCGTTCCCGCCAAACGGCAGATCACGATTCGGGATTTGCTAACGCATACGGCGGGCATTTCGTATGGCACGCAGCCGGAAGTCGCGGCGCTCTATGAAGCCAAGGGGCTCGGCCCGGCGGCGGGGATGGGTTGGTACACAGCGGACAAGGATGAACCGGTGGGCGTGACGATGGAACGGCTCGGCACGCTGCCGTTTGTGGCGCAACCGGGCGAGGCGTATGTCTACGGCTACAACACGGACATCCTTGGTGCGATAGTCGAAAAGGCTTCCGGGATGCCGCTGGATCAATTCATTCGTGAGCGCATTACGAAACCGTTGGGGATGAAGGACACGCAGTTCTTTTTGCCTGCGACAGAGCGCAACCGTTTGGCGGCAGTATACGGCAGCAAAGACGGAGTAGCGGTGCGCGCGGCAGAGGGTTCCAAAGGGCAAGGGCATTATGTCGAAGGGCCGCGCAAAAGTTTTGCGGGCGGCGCGGGATTGCTTTCGACGGCGAAAGATTACGCGCGGTTTCTGGAAATGACGCGCAATGGCGGGACGCTCGACGGTGTGCGGATTTTGTCGCCCCGCACGGTGATGTTAATGCGCACGAATCAATCGGGCACGCTGCATTCGCAAACGGGTCTAGGGTTTGGCTTCGGCTTTCAAACGACGGATCGGTATGGCGCGAATGGAATGGACGGCGTCGGTGCGTATGGTTGGGGCGGCGCGTATGGCACGAACTATCGCGTTGATCCTGAGTCGCGGCTGACGCTGGTGCTGATGATTCAGCAAATGCCGAACGGCACGGACATTCAACGCAAGTTTCCGGCACTGGTCTATCAATCGCTCGTCCCTTGAGCAGAAATTAGAATAAGGCCAGCAGCGAAACGGAGTCATCCGCGTAAAAGGCTTGAATGGTGTCGAACTCTCGCCGAATCAACTGCTCAACCTCTGACGTAGAGCAGTTGCCGAGCTGTATCCAGATAACTTTGGGAGGATTGCCAAAGATCAGGCTGAGGTCGTGCATATCCGTATCTTTGGAGACGATCATCAAGTCGTTCCTTTTTGCGTAGTCCCAAACCAACGGATCAGCGGTGGTTTTCAATCCCACCTCGCGCACGTGAACAGAGGCAGGAAAGAGGTCAGCCAAACGCTGCGCCAGCTTATGCGATAGGTTTTCGTCGAAGAGGAGTTTCACGCTGCCATTGGAACTGTCATCAAGCGCCGTTCACGATCCGCCGCAAAGGCGATGCACGCCTTCAAATCCGCGCGCGTTAAGTCGGGGAAGTCATCCAGAATTTCTTCTTCGGTCATCTCGGAAGCAAGATATTCCAGCACTTCGTAGACCGTAATGCGCAAGCCCCGCACGCACGGTTTGCCGCCGCGTTTGTTTGGCTCAATCGTGATGTAATCGCGGTAATTCATAGGCGGATTATCGGCAACGACAGATTGAATGGCAAGCAAATCTATTTCCTCGCCTTCGCGTCCAGTTCTTTCAGCGTCAGGCGCACGCTGACGACATACGGCAATTCGCCTTCGCGCCAGTGGCCGTAGGTGGTTGTGACAAACGTGCCGTCGCGCAGGATTTCAACGCCGGGATAGGCGCAGTCCGCGTTCCAGCCACTCGCGTTTTTGTGATTTTGCATCAGGCGCACGCGGTATTGGCCTTCGCGGCCTTGCACGATGTCGTCGTAGGTGCCGACCCACGCGACCCAATCGCCTTTCGTGGGACTGTCGAGCGTCGTGTCGCGGAAGGAAATAAACAGGCGACCATCCGGCGCGTATTTGCCGGTGTGACGGTCGCCGGTTAAGGCACCCGGCAATTCGCGCGGCGCGCTCCAGGTCTTGCCTTCGTCGTTGGAAAAGATCACAAACGAATTGCGCTGACGGCTGTTTTCACGCAGCAACACCGCAAGCTGTTTGCCGTCGGGCGAGCGAATCAAGCCGGGTTCGCACAGATGTACGGGCGGCTGTGAAGCGATAGCTTCCGGTTGCGACCACGTCAAGCCACCGTCCGACGAAATCGTTTTGTAGACCGTAAAAATCGGCGGCTTCACCGGTTTGCTATCCGCTCGTAAGAACCTGCCGTCGTCGTGAAAGAGCGCCAGATAATCGCCATTCTTCAATCGCTCCACACTCGCCATTGCTACGATGCCGCCGAAGGGATGAGCGCCGCCGATGGGTTGCAGTTCGCTCCACGTTTTGCCGTCGTCTTCGCTAAGCGCGGTGCGAATCGGGTACAAGCCGGAAAAGACGATCAGGCGTTTTTTGCCGCGCTTATCAATGACGCGATGAATCGTGGGCGTTTCGAGCGAGGTTTCCCAACTCTTCGGCGTGGGCAAACGTGCTGACCACGTTTTGCCGCCGTCGGTGCTGCGCCGCAGTTGAATTGCGCCTTTGCCGTGGCCTTTCGGATAAACGGTGAGGATGGTTTTGCCGTCTTCCAGCAAAACGGTCGTGGGGTGACCGATGTACTGCCCCGGCTCGCGGTCTACAATGGTTTGGCGCGGCGTTTCGGTGGCCAGATCAAGCAGCGGGATTGAGTAACCGCGCGCGGGCTGCGATTGGGACAGGGCGGGCAGCAAGAGAAACCAGGCAAACGACAAGAACAGCAGGCAACGAAATTTCATATTTCCTCACACAGAGAACGGGTTGGCTTTCAAAATCCGAGAGAACTCGTACAATCCACTGATAAAACAACCACAGAGGATAATCAACCTCTGGCGGCAAATCTTGAGGGAGTTTGATACATGAAAAAACTGGCAGGCATTCTGCCCGCGATTGTCACACCGATTGACCACACGGGAACGTTTCAGGCGCAGGCGTATGAACAATTACTTTCCTATGTCTATGCGGCGGGCGTGCATGGCATTTATGTCTGCGGGCAAACGGGCGAAGGGTTGCAGCAATCCGCCGCCCAACGCAAGGTTGTCGCGGAAGCGTCCGTGCAGCTTTCGCCGCCTGACAAAATCGTGATGATCCACATCGGCGCGATGAGCACGGCAGAAGCCGTTGACCTGGCCGAACACGCCGCCAAAATCGGCGCGCACGCCATCAGCGCCCTGCCTCCGATTGGCAATTATTCGTTCGCGGAAATCAAGGCGTATTACAGCGCGCTGGCCCAGGCGGCGGCGCTGCCTTTGTTGATTTATTACTTTCCGGCGTTTGCGCCCGCGCTCAATACTGTCCAGCAAATGCTGGAGCTTTGTGAAATCCCCAATATTCACGGGCTGAAATTCACGGACAGCGATCTGTACAAAATGTCCGAAATCAAACGACAGGGCGCGACGATTTTTTATGGCACCGATGAAATGCTGAGCGCCGGATTGCTGATGGGCGCGGATGGCGGCATCGGCAGTTTCTATAACGTGATGCCCCAACAGTTCGTGCAACTGTACGAATTGACGCAACAGCAGCAATGGCAGGAAGCCCGCGCCGTGCAATCGTTAATCAACGAAGTCATCACGCTGGGGCTGCGCTATCCTGTGCATGCTGCGGTCAAAGCAATGCTGCGCCAATTGGGCATAGATTGTGGCGGTTGTCTGCCACCGCGCCGCAATCTCTCAGCGGAAGAGTTGTCCGCGCTTCAGCAAGGCTTTCAGCAAACCCAATTTCGGCAATCGTGACGAATCACAATGAACGCCCCCGCAACGAAAACTTTTCCTACGTCTGGCTCGTAATCGCGTTTTTGTGGGGGTTGTCGGCTTGCTCAATTATCTGATCGGCAAGTCATTTTTTCGCTCTTTCCGTTGCTACAAGCAGAATTCAAAGTTTGAGGCGGAACCCGGTTTGCTGACGCCCGCGTTTTTGTGGGTCTACGGTATCTTCAGCCCGTTGGTCGGCTTTCTGGCAGATCGCGCCAGTCGTAAAAGTGATTCTTGTCAGCTTGCTTGTCTGGTCAGTCGTGACATGGCTGACTGGTCACGCGCAAAGCTTCTCACAATTACTGCTCGCCCGCGCGCTGATGGGACTGGAGAGCTGAAGCGTGCCGGCATCCCGGCGGCGCTGGCTCTGATTGCCGATTACCACAGCGAACGCACACGATCACTGGCGACCGGATTACATCAAAGCGGGTTGTATGCCGGAATGATTTTGGGCGGCGCACTGGGCGGATGGATCGGGCAAACCTATGGCTGGCGGGCGGCGTTTACGGCCCTGGGACTGGTGGGCGTGATGTATGCGTTGATATTGATGGCGGAATGAAAGACACGCCTCCAACGGCGCGTGAAAAAACCGAAGCCAGTCCCAACCTGTTCGCGGCGATTAAAACCTTGCTGGCAACGCGCGAGTATGTATGGCTGGGCGCGGCATTCACATTGTTTTCCATTACGGGCTGGATTGTGCTGACGTAAGCGTTTACCATTTGTACGAACGTTTTCAGATGAGTTTGGCCGGAGCCACGGCTTTTTCCGCGACGTTTTACATTCAGGTCGCAGCCTTTTGCTTACATCCTCGGTGGCGGAACCGCCGCCGATCAATGGAAACCGCACGAATCCGCGTGCGCGTGTGTTGTTACCTGTCGCAGGATTTTTCGCGGGCAGCGTGTTTTTGTTTCTCGTGGGCTGGACGGCTTCGCAAGCGGTACTGATTACGGGTTTGCTTTGCAGGTATGCCTGAGTCGCGGCTTGCTGGATTGCACAGCGATGCCAATTTTATGTCAGATTGTGCCGCCCCATTTGCGCGCGACGGGCTACGGGATTTTCATCCGCTTCGGTTGCCCGTCGGCGGCCTGATGGCGGCACTGGCAGGAGTCTTAAAAGCGCCGTCGGATTAGGCGGGGCGCTGCAATTATCCGCCGTCTTTCCCTGCGCCGCCGCGTTTTTACTCTTTCCGATCCGCCCCAAAATTAGCGTTTCTGGAGCAACGTATGAACGACCTTTCGACGATTATTTCGGCGCAACCGATTTCTACAATTTCAGATGTCATTAACGTGATGCGCCAAATTGATGCAGCGCTCGCCAATAACGACGGGCTGAAATGGTTCAATCTGCTCTACCTGCGCGTCACGGAAAGCGTGCTGGATGTGCTGCCGCAATGGGAAGACGCCGCGTGGCTGGCGCGGTTGGATGTCGTGTTTGCCAAGCTGTATTTCGATGCGTTGCGCCAGCCTGACAAGTCGCGCGCGTGGCGTCCGTTGTTGCAGTCACGGCTCAAGTCACACATTGCGCCGATTCAATTCGCGCTGGCCGGAATGAACGCGCACATCAATCACGATCTGCCACTGGCCGTAGTGCAAACCTGTGCGGAGCGCGGCGTGACGCCAGCCCTCGACTCGGCGCAGCACCGTGATTTCGAGCGCGTCAATCCGTTGCTGCAAACCGTCGAAGGGCAGGTCAAATCGTTTTTGGCTACGGGCATCGTCGGCGTGATTGATGAAAGCCTCGGTCGCGTGGACGATGTCATCGCCATCTGGAACGTGATGAAAGCGCGCGAAACCGCGTGGGCGAATGCCGAAGTCTTGTGGCATCTGCGCGCAGTTGATTTGCCGCGCCAATTGTCTACATCCGCAATCTGGCCGAAATCTGGTCGAAACTGTCCAGTCGCGGTCTGTTACTCCCTGTTTTGTAACGACGCTGCTGCCTGATTCCCGGCGGTTGATGCCTGACCACAAGATGGTCGGAAGCGGAATGCCAGTGGACGCTTTCAGAATCTATCCTGAAAGTTTTTCCTGTCCGGTTCTTCCTGTCTGAGAAATTGTTTTCAGCAGGAAAACCGGACAGGAAGACCAACCCGGGCGAGAACTTTCAGCCAACGCCACCAAGCCTTTTGTGGTCTGGAATCAGGTAGCAGGAAAATGAATATGTCAAAGACTTCCACTTCTCATCCGATGTTTGGCTGGCTCTCGCGGCTGTCGTCAGGCGGCGATGATTGCCTGGGCACAGACCACGCCTGACCTCATTCAAAGCCTGATCGTTTCGACAATGCACAAAGGGCGCGACGGCGGCATCACGTGGTTTCTGCCGCGCTTTTGCGTGCTGCCGGGCAAAACGATTTTCCTGACCAAACAGGAAATCTCCGGCTCCGATTACTACGGCCCCGTGCATTGGCAGGAATCGCGCGACAACGGGCAGACGTGGAGCGAGGCCAAATTGGTGCCGAATCTCGGCAGGCGTCCCTACCAAGACGACATCGAAGAGGCTGCGAGTGATTTCACCGCCGAATATCACGCGCGCACGAAAAGCCTGATTTTACTCGGTGAAATCATCTATTACCGCCAGGGCAAATACTTCCCCGAACAACCGCAACGCTTTCCCGTCTACGTGATCCGCGACGCCCAAGGCAACTGGTCAGAGCGCAAGCGATTGGAATGGAACGATCCGCGCGCCTCAGCGATTTATGCAACGGGCCTGACGCAGTATGTGATCTTGCCGAATGGCGATTTGCTGATCCCCGTTTCGTTTCGTCCTATCGAACGCGCGGCGTATTCGGTGGCGACGTTGCTGTGTGGGAAGCCGACGGCAAAAACGATCAAGGTCAAAAGCGTCAGCAATGAACTCAAGAACGACGTGAAGCGTGGTTTGCTGGAGCCGCAATTGATCGCATATCGCAACAACTATTACCTGACAATCCGCGCCGAAGATGAACGCGTACATCGCCGAATCTACGGATGGTCAACTGGTCGGAACCGAAACCGTGGGCGTGGGACACGGGCGAAGCGTTGACGATGTCTACGACGCAGCAGCATTGGCTCGTGCATTCGGACGCGCTGTATTTGAGCTACACGCGCAAGGCCGAAGCAAACGCGAAATGTAATGCGTTGGCGCGCACCGCTCTATCTGACGCAGGTGGATTTGGCGACGATGCGACTGCAACGAAACACCGAACGCATTGTGTTTCCCCTCATCGGCGACGGCATCAACGACCCGACGCACGTACCACATTACGGCAACTTTCACGTCGGCAACATCAGCCGCGATGAGGCGTGGATTGCGGCGGGCGAAGTGATTCCGGCAAACTTTCGTGGTGATATGCTTTTGGCTCGCGTAAAATGGCGGCGGTCAAATTTACTTATCAACCGATGATTCATCCGAGGTTTTACGAATGGCGCTCAAATCTGATCTGAAAGAATTCCCCATCTTTCGCACACCGCGTTCCAACATCCAGCCGATAGGCAGGCCACTGAATCACTCAAGAAAATTCCGCTGCTGCCACAATTCACGCGCTTCCTGTCCGAGAAAATCGCCGAGCGCTACATGCGCATCAAGCATACATCGAGCAGTATCAAAGTCGGGCCGAACCAATATCATCAGATTGCACAAACAATACGTGCGGATGGCGCAGGTATTGGATGTACGCAAATTGCCGAATCTCTATGTCAGCACTGAAATGCAAATCAATGCGTTTGCGATGGGGATGGAAAACTGGCCTCAACGTCATCTGCTCGGCGCTCATTGACATTATGACCGAAGACGAATTGCTGGCCATCATCGGCCACGAACTCGGTCATGTGAAATGCGATCATGTCTTGTACAACTCGGCGGCCAATGCGCTGCGGCAATTTGGCACGGCACTGATCGAATGATGTTGCCGATGGGAATGGGGCAAGTCGCAAGTTTAGCATTCAACTCGCGCTGCTGGATTGGTCGCGTATGCCGAATTGCCAGGTGATCGTGCCGCGCTATTAGCGACACAAAACCCGGAGGCCGCCTGCGGCGCACTTGGCAAACTGGCAGGCTATTCCAAGCATTTGCCGGAAAAGCTTAACCTCGAAGAATAGCGCAGGCCGCGCAGGTATCATGAGATCGGCGAGGATTCGATGATTGACAAGCTAATGAAGCTTTATCTGTTCGTGCAGGAAACGCATCCGTACCCAACTGTGCGCGTCAAAGAAATCAGCGGCTGGGCCGAATCCAGCGAGTACGAAAGCATTCTGAATGGGCAATACCGCAAGCTCGGCGAGGAAACCAAATTAAAACTGGTCAGCGCGAAAATCACGACGCCACGCGGCAAACTGTGCGGCAATCCGAAATGCCAACAGGTTTCGGCGGAAGACGATTCGTTCTGCAGCTATTGCAGCGCGAATCTGCGCGGCGCACAACTGGTCTGCGGGCAATGCTCGAAACCCGTGGATGAAAACTGGCGGATGTGCCCAAATTGCGGCAATCAATTGATCGCCGAAGCGGTCTAGCGTAGCGCGTGTACAAGGCACCGTACTGGGAGCGTGAGCGACCAAGCTGGCTTTTGCCTGCTTCATCGTTTCGCTATTCTTTCCCCGGAGAAACTTTTTATGCCGAAAAACAAACCCCTTTTCCTTACAATTCTTTTCCTTTTGCTTTCATCCATTTCCTTCGCCCAATCCCGCGAAACCACGCCCAACGTAAAGTTCAAACGCACGGAAGTGATGATTCCCGCGCGCGATGGCGTCGGGCTGCACACGATTATTTTAGTGCCAGAGAAAAGCAGCGAGATGCTTCCCTTCCTGATGCAACGCACGCCGTATGGCGTGGACGGGATCAATTCGGAGCGGGTCAATGCATTCCTGCCTGAACTGATTGCGGACGGCTACATCTTCGTGTTTCAGGACATTCGCGGACGCTACAAATCCGAAGGTACGTTTGTGATGAATCGTCCGCTGCGCGAAAACCGCAACGATCCGAAAGCGACGGACGAAACGACGGACACTTACGACACGGTCGAGTGGCTACTGAAGAACGTGCCGAACAACAATGGGCGCGCGGGCATTTTCGGCGTGTCATATCCAGGCTGGACGACCGTAATGGGCACGATTGATCCGCATCCGGCGATGAAAGCCGCTTCGCCGCAGGCCGCGATGGGTGACACGTGGATGGGCGATGATTTCTTTCATCACGGCGCGTTTCGGCTGACGTATGGCTTTGAGTATGTTTACAGTTTGGAAACGTCGAAGGGCGGCAATTCATTTCAGCACGACCGTTACGACACGTATGACTGGTACCTGAAACTCGGCCCGCTCTCAAACGCGAACGACAAATACTTTCACGGCCAACTGCCGACGTGGCAAAGCTTCATCGAGCATCCGACGTGGGATCAATACTGGCAACGCAAGGCGCTCGACAAGATCGTCACGAAAGTGACGATGCCCACGCTGCACGTTGCGGGTTGGTGGGATCAGGAAGACTTTTACGGCGCGGTGAAAACCTATCTGGCCTTTGAGAAATTCGACACGCAAAATCAAAACTACTTCGTCTCCGGCCCCTGGAATCACGGCGGCTGGAGCCGAAGCAATGGCGACAGCTTAGGCCGCATCAAATTCAACAGCGACACCAGCAAATATTTTCGCGCCAACATCGAAGCCCCGTTTTTTGCCGAGCATCTGAAAGGCAAAGGCAAAGCCAGGCTGGCCGAAGCAACCACGTTTGAAACCGGCAGCAACGAGTGGAAACGCTACGAAGCGTGGCCGCCGAAGCAGAATTACACGACGCGCAATTTGTATTTTCAGCGCGATGGCCGCCTGTCCTTCGACGCACCTACGCGGGAAGGCAATGACGAGAACGACAGTTACATTTCCGATCCGCAACATCCTGTGCCGTATCGTCCGCGCCCCGTGCAGGCTACATACAGTCAAGGCTCGACGTGGGGCATCTGGCTGACGGAAGATCAACGCTTCGTGCAAAACCGCCCTGACGTGCTGAGTTGGGAAACGGAACCGCTCATCGAAGACATCACTGTCTCTGGCCAAATCATCGCCGATTTATTCGCATCCACGAGCGGCACGGACAGCGACTGGATCGTAAAGTTCATTGATGTCTACCCGGACGTGTACCCGCAGGAACGGGCGATGAGCGGCTATCAGTTGATGGTGGCAAGTGAGATTTTGCGTGGACGCTATCGCAACAGCTTCGAGAAACCGGAACCAGTGCGAGCCAATGAAGTAACCGAATATAAATGCGATTTGCGCTGGGCTGACCACACGTTCAAGAAGGGGCATCGGGTGATGGTGCAAGTGCAAAGCACATGGTTTCCACTTTACGACCGCAACCCGCAAAAGTACGTGGAAAATATTTTCAAGCGCGCTGGCGTCATACTGCGGCGACACAGCGCGTCTTTCGCTCCCAGCAATATCCGTCGCATGTCATCTTTACCGGTCAGAGGTAAATAGAAACTTTGGCGGCAAAAGGCATAGCAGGATAGACCACAGCTCAGACGGATGGCGCGGAGTTTTGCGGGTCCGATCCGCACGAAACCCGCCGCATCCGTTCGATCTGTGGTCTATCCGCTCACCGCCAAGTTGAGTGCGCTTCCTCCGCATACTATGATGACAGGATGAATTCGCCGGGACGCATTACGCTAAACGTGGGCCTGATTGTGCTGGGCATTTTGGCCGCAGCCTTTGGGCTGAAGGGATTTCTGCTCTCCAGCCATTTCATTGATGGCGGCGTGACGGGCATCTCGATGTTACTGTCGAGCGCGCTGGGATTCCCACTAGCGATTTTGATTTCTGTTATTAACCTGCCTTTTATTGCGGTCGGTTACAAACAAATCGGTAAAGCGTTTGCGATTAAAAGCGCGCTCGCCATCGCGGGGCTTTCGCTCTGTCTGGCGTTCGTAAAATTTCCTGATGTGACGCCGGATAAATTGCTGACAGCGGTGTTTGGTGGCTTTTTCATCGGCGCGGGTATTGGATTGGCAATGCGTGGCGGAGCCGTGCTGGACGGGACGGAAATCGCTGCGCTGCTGATCAGCAAGAGCAGCCACATCCTGAAAGTCGGCGATGTCATTCTGCTGCTGAACATCGTCATTTTCGCCGCTGCTGTTTTCTTGCTCGGCGTCGAATCGGCGCTGTATTCGATGCTGACGTATTTTGCGGCTTCCAAAACCGTAGACTTTCTGGTCTACGGCATTGAGGAATATCACGGCATCACCATTGTCTCGGCGCAGAGTCAGCGCATTCGCCAGGCGATTTTGCACGACCTGAATCGCGGCGTGACGGTATATCAGGGGCGCGGCGGCCTGAGCGAAACCGAGCAGGAGATTTTGTATTGCGTCGTGACCCGGCTGGAAATTGCCAAAGTCAAAGCGATCATTGAAGACCTGGACGAAGCCGCCTTCGTTGTCATCCACCACATCGCCGATGCCAGCGGCGGGATGGTGAAAAAGCGCATTTTGCATTGATGGAGGCGAAGATGAATCCTTTCATTTATTGGCTGATCTCGCATACGGTTACGAAAAATCTGGCGCGGCGCTGCCCGAAATGCTACCGCGTCCAAGTGGTCGCCAAAGACCGACAACACGAAACCGTGCGCTGCAAATGGTGCAGCGAACCGATGCCGCCGAAAACCAAATGAACATAACCAACATCTGCTGCCTCCTCGCACTACTTCTCGGCCTTGTCATTTCCGCGCCCGCGCAAAACGTCTCTTTCGCTGATATTCAAAAGCTGCCCAAGCCGCCCGCCGATCAACGTATCGCGTATGGTGATGACCCGCTGCAATTCGGCGAACTGCGGCTGCCGACAACGAAAGGCCGACATCCGGTTGTTGTGGTGATTCACGGCGGTTGCTGGTTTGCGGAATACGATCTGCA
>JAXLQQ010000049.1:0-43330 GCA_046331525.1 Blastocatellia bacterium | reverse complement strand
AAGAAATTCCGGGCAAACGATTTTTGGCGAAGCGACTCGCGCATAACTTTAATGAGCAAGTGGCAAAACCGGGGCAGGAAATCACCGAAGAACAGGCGAATAAAGCCTTGGGCATTCTGGTGGATTTGTTTGGCTCGGCAATCGTGACAGAGGGCGGGTTTGAGTTGCGTGGGTTTGCAGCAATGCAGGTAAAAAAGAGCGAGCCGCAGATGAAGCGCAATCCGCGCACGGGCGAAGTGATTCGTGATGAAGAAGGCAATCCTGTGTATTACTCGCGGCGGCGTGTGGCGGTATCGGTTAGCTCGGTGATTCTGGATTCACTCAACACCTAATTTATGGGGCCATTTTCACAAAATGACGAAGTGAAGTTTTCGCGCGGCTTCATTCCTGGCGTCCCGCTCGAAGAGGCGGATGCCGTTGGCGATGCGATGCGCGATGGCCGCAATGTGGCGCTGACGCCCTATGCACGTCCGGTGGCCTGGGCCGGGCTGTCACGCGTGCGTAAAGTCGCAGGAAAGCTCCTGCAAATCGTCGGCGAGAAACTCGCGTCCATCGCTTCTGGCAACATCGTGCTGAATTACAACAACACCGTGTGGTTTGTCGGATCGGGCGATGTGTATTTGGATGACCCGTCTACGCCGATTGGTACAGCTTCCTCGCAATTGCAAGTGAAGGTTGGCAATCACGTCTATCAGGCCGGGCTTCCATCTCCGCTGGCACCGACACTCGAAGTCGCGCAGGATCAAAGTGGTTCGCCCATCACAGGCGTACTATCGGGCACCGTCGCGGCCTCGGTAACGCGCATCCGCACCGCCACAGGCTCGGCGATTGCGCCGGGCGAAAGCCCAGAATCGCCGACTTCACAAGCGGTCGAATTTAAGAACGGCAAGGCGCGCGTGCGGTTTGATCGGGCGCTAGCGTCAATCGGACAGGATGCCTGGGGCCTTTATTTCACGAAACCAACAATCAGCGGCTCAACGCGACGACAATTGCTGCGCTATGTGTATGAATCCGAATTGGCTGATCCAGTCTCGGCCTCACTGGGGATGACGTCAGGTGATGGAGCAACCACGACATTCAACGCAACGACGTTAAATGCCATCAATTCACGCAATGTCGCGGTCGCGGTGGCGTCGTCGGGCGCGTCGGCCCCGACCTCGCGCGGGACAAATAATTTTGCCGTAACAGGGATTTCAGCAACGGTGCCGAAAATCATCGGGATGCTGGATGGCGAATTTCAATTGATTGGGCTGCAAATCAAGCAGGTGCATGGCCTGCAATCGCACGAAATGAATCGCGGCGCGCTGACGCCGACCATTACAGGCGCAGTAACGTATTTGGGCGGGTTACTGAACGATGTCACGCAGATTCAGCTTGAAATCGTGGATGCAACGCACTTTCGTTGGAAACGCGAATCCGACAGCGTTTGGACGACCGATTTGCTTGCCACGACAGCGACAGCGCTGGGGGCAACAGGGTTATTTGTGAAGTGGTCAGCCGCCGCCGCAACGTTAGACGAACAGGCCAATAAATACTATGTGACGCCCTTTGGCATTAGCAAGCCTGCTGGTTGGGATGCCATTAAGATGCAGGCGTCGTCGGCAGATGCGTTTGTAAATATTGTCTATGGCAAATTGGTAGAGAGCGCTGATGTCGAGTACGGCTTTACTTTCAGTGCTTCAGTGCAAGTCAATGTGAATACGGTGGGGCTGACGGGCAATCACGCCTCCACGCCCGTAGCGGCTTCGGCTGCCAGCGCGGGCGCGGGCGGCACTTTCGCACGACATTGTGTTTGGCGCGGCTCCGGCAAACCAGTAATGCTGTCCTGTGCTTCTTTGGTTCAGATACCACGGAAGCGTTTACGCTCACTGCCCCGCTTTCTCTCGCAACGGAAGCCGATTTGGATACGCGGTTTGTGGATGTGGATTTTACGAATGACGACCTGCTTGACATCTTCCCGCCGAAAGCTGAAGAGGTGGATGCCCCTCCTGCTGCGACACGTAGTCCGCTCGGTCAATATTTGGTGCTGCTCGGCACGCTTGACGGCACCGGCATTACGCCCTCGCTTCCAGGGCGTCACGAGCTTTATTCACTCGCTTCGACCACGTATCTGACGCCGCGCGAACCCTTGCTGCGCGTGGATGTGCGGCCACAGGATGGGATGGTGTTTCTGTGGACGCGCTCTTCGGTGCAAACTTTGCTTGAAGGAGATCAGGATACGCCGGTACTGGCGCGCGGTCGATCTCGAATCGCGGCATTGCCAACCCGAATGCGGCGGTAGTGACAGATGCGGGCGCGTATGGCTATGACACGGAAGGCGGATTGTATTTTGTCAGCAATTACCGGGAACTTAACACGACCTTCATCACTGCCGTCGAAACGCTTCTCAAAGAGCAGTTCCGCGCGGATGAAGTTGTGCTTGGCTATGATCTGAAACGGCGCGCGCTCCACGTTTGTGATGGACGGAAGATGCTCGTCTATTACGAGAAAGAACAAGCCTGGTCTTCTTTGCTCTATGCGGATGATTTTCTGCATTTTGCGGAAGTGAATTTGCCTGATTTGCGCATTACATCAGCGGTGACGTTTGATGGGAAATTGTATCTTTCGATTGGTAATGATGATCTGGGGTTTCAAGCGTATGAAGTGGGGCAGGGAATTGGAACGAATTGGTCAGTACAAAGTGCGCCGCGCTACCTCGGCTATCAGCGGTATGAGAAAACGATTGAAAAGGCGCGGTTGTTTGCCAATTTTGATAGCGCGTTGGAAATGGATTGGCATACGGGCATTAATGCAGTGGCTTCATTGGTGCTTTTGCGTGGAACAGGCACGAATGGTTCGATCATTGCCAATGTAGTCATTCCTCCACGACAAATCGAAACAGGCGGAATTACCTGGGAGTTTGCCTGGCACGAAGCAGCAGCCGGGTCAAGTTACCTATTTGCTGAATACGCGACGCTCTTTACTTCGATCAATCCATCTACGGCGCTGGTTGCACTTTCCTTCACGGCTCATAGTTTAATTGTCACGAAAGAGGGCGCGGCCCAAACATTTGCCCCGACGTTTGAGGCCGAAGACATCATTCGTGTCGAGATTCGCCCTGACCTTACTTGGGAAATCACGCAAATACGCGGCGGCACAATGCAAAGCAGTGTGAATATTGGGGCGCTCACCGCAACGCCAACCAGTCTTGGCGTGAAGGCCTTGTTGATTGATACGGCGGCGCGGCTGGATTTGGGCAAAGTGATGCGCGCGGTGCCGATGGGCGGCTTTCGTTTGTATCGGGAATTTGAAGACGCTCCGCTCCGTGGACGCGAATACGCGGCTGCCGGAGAGAAATATTATCCCTGGAAGCGACTCAACTTCCGGCGCGTTGTTTCTTACCGCGCAGAAATCTTCGGCAATGGTGTTGGGCAATTACCTTTTAGTCTGTTGGTAAAAGCGACTGTCATTCCTATTGAGAAAACTTCTGCTTGAATTTTTATGGCTGTTTTTTCTGGCAAATTTTCCGGCGGGATGCGCGTTGATCTCGAAGCTCTCTCGCGTAGCAATAATCGCAATGCGGCATCTTTGGAAGAAGCGTTGCAGCAGATTGAAGAGCTGCAATATTTGGTGGCGAATTTACAAACCACCACAGCCGAGGCGCAGGCACAAGCCTTACGTGCGGGCATTGATAATTTGCTGCGCGCGTCGGACTTCGATCATTCGGAATTGTCCTGGAATGGCGGTAGTTCCTCGGCTGACGATCTCGCTTTCTGGCGGCGTGGTCTGGATGATGCACAGCGTATCACGCCGTCGGCGACGTCGCCGAAGTGGGATAAAACCAATGGCTGGCTGGAACTCGCTTCTGTGAATGCTGCCGATGATTTGAGCTACAACTTTACGTCGCGGGTGTTTCGACCGGGCGTGACGGTGTTTTTTCAGTGCTATGCGAGACTCAGGAATCAGGAAAACACGCCTGCGCTCAGCCTGGAGGCGGGCATCTGGGATAAAACGACTGGCATTGACAAATACTTGCAAGGGGCATTGTCGGGCCAATCCAGCGATACGCCGGAAGTCTCTAAAATTGGGCCGGGTGCAGCAACAATCACGTATGGCTATAAGGTTGTTGCCATTGGCTCAGATAACTCTGTTACGGTGAGCGCCGAAGGAACGATCTCCGGTGCGGGCACGATCAATACTACGGATTACAATCAGATTCGCTGGTCGTCAGTTGCGGGGACGGTTGAATACCGCGTGTACCGCACAACGGGTGGCACGCTGGGGCGGTTGGCTTCAATCCGTAGCGGTGCGACTTCCTATAATGATCAAGGCGCGATACAGGTAGCGGGTGAGGCAGTTCCCGCTGCTTCTCCGCAAGTCGCCAAAGTAACGTTTGCGCCAACATTGCTGACGCTTACAACCGAATGGCAATTGCGCCGCGCAGAAATTCATGTGCCGAGCGGCTACAATTTTTCCGATACCTCCGCGAGTGGGCAATGGTTACGTCTTGGCCTGCGCGGCACATTGCCTGCGGGGAACGCGGTTTTTCTGGATCGCGTGGGACTCAGCTTTGGCCTCGGTACGTGGCAACCAGCGGCAGAGGATCGCACCAAACCGGTTGCCGATACGGTAATTGCGCCGGTCGGATGGAATGGATTACCCTCCTACACGCAAGGCTATTACGATGGCAGCACGCCCTACGATCCGAACAATTCCCCTGTCTACTACTAATGCCTGCCCAAAATTAAATCTCTCGCCTTCATAGAATGCCTTTCGTTGGAGGCATTCTATATGGGCAAAACAAACATTTTCGTTGATCCAGGTGCTGCCCTGACGCGCCAGAAGCTCTGGGATTTGGCAGACAATTCGATGCGTCCGATTGTGGATTCATTAGATACAACGTCGGCGCTCACTCAAATCGGCAAGGATCAATTAGCCAAACTCTCCACAGGCAACGTTGGCGATTCGGTGTTTGGCACCGCGCTGCGCACAGACGCCGCGCGGCAAAAGAAGACGCTGGATGAAAGTTATGGTCTAGCGTCGCGGGCGCGGCAGATGTCGGGGCCGGGGGCGAATGGCGATTTGGTTTATAAGCGAATGCTGGATCGGCAGAAGTCCCAGATTGACGATGCTGTCAGTGATCGGATGGCAACAAGTTTGTCGTACTCTGGATGTCGGCAGCGGGAAACTGGGAGCAATCCGACAACCAATTAAAATGGCGAAGCTGCAAGGACTTGGCAGGTAGGACAGACCATTAAAGCAGGCTGAAACGCGCAAGCTTCCGGCACGCAATACACACAGAAAAAGGCTTTCTGAATACGCTGGGGCAAATGGTAGATATCGCGGGCGGCATTATTGGCCTTTCCGATGAGCGCGCCAAAGACGATATTGATGACGTTGACCCGTCCGAATCAGAAGAGGTGATCCGCCAGCTTAAGCGAAATCCTTTGCCTACAAATCGGAGGTTGATCCTACCCAAAAACCACAAGTCGGCGAAATTGCCCAGGATGTCGAAGCCATTGAACCGCGCGCGGTTGCGGAACGCCCCGATGGGCTGAAAGAAGCGGATTACAAGCCTCTCATTGCTCACACAATGAATGCGCTGCGTGCCGTGCTGGAAAAGGCAGGATGCGATGGATGACGAACTCGCAATGCTGAAACAAGCCTTGCAAGGCAAAACGCCTGCGCGCGCAATGACCGCCGCTGCCTAACCTCTCCCCTCAATATATTGGCGCAAAAACTATTTTTCGCGATTGTTCTCTTTTTCTCCTGTTAGCCCCAGCCTGGGCTACAGATGTGGTAGTGCAGGCAATTTCGTTGCCGTGGACGGGCCCCAGCACCGTAGAGATTCGCTTTTTTCTGGTGGGCGATGGTTCGACTACGACGCTGCGCACACCGGAAGCTCAGGTTTATTCATCCGGTACGGTTGCCAGTGGGACAACCACGATCAAATGGGATTGCACGGTCGCGGGCGGCAATATCACGATTCCCTCGGTCGTGCTGCCCGGCACAACCAATGCCGTGGGCGGCGGACGTGTGCGATGGGCCGCGTATTTCTTCAATAAATCCACAGGTCTGGTAATTCGCGCTTATGCCGGTTTCGAGTTTTTCCAGTTGCCGCACTATCTGGTGAATCCGACCTGGTACGACATCCGCAATTACAATGCGTTGATTGGCACCGCGACTGACCCGACGATTCCTTATGGACGCGGCGAAACGGACGCGAAAATTGCCGCCGCGATTACTTCGGCCAATCCCGGCGCGGATCCGTCGCAAACCGGTCAGGCCGGAAAGGTGCTGATGACGAATGGCACCTCAAAGAGTTGGGAGGAAGTGGGAGCCAACGGAACATTGTTTGACCGCAATCTGCCGTCCGTGATGGTGGGTAAGACGCTGAACACCGCAACCATCAACAGCCCAACCCTCAATACGCCCAATATTCAGGGAAATACGAGTGTCAATGGGACGGTTATCGCGACGGCATTTGTAGGGAATGGCGCGGGATTGACGGGAATCACGGGGGCGACGGGCGGCGTAAGCAATGCGGGGAGTACGACGATCATTGCCGACAACGATGCTAATGGCAGTGGGATATTGGATATTCAGGTGGCGAATCAACCGGCATTGCAGGCAGATGCGAATAAATTGTCTGCCTACAAGCCGTTCCAGTTTTCCAGTTATCTGAAAGCCAACTTACCGTCTACGTCCGCTGCTGGAATGGTGGCGCGCACGACGGATGATGCGCTCGGACTCTGGCTGCAAGGCGCGAGCGGGAAATGGTACAGCCTAATTGGTGGCGAAGTGGATGCGGATGAATACGCTTCTTTGTCGGCGGCCATCGCGGCGATTGGCAGCAACTACCGCACGCTGCGTATCTCTTCACCGCAAACGATCTCGGCCAATATTTCGTTTCCGACCAATATTTATGTGGTAGTCGTGGGGAATGGCTCGCTGACGCTGAATAACGCCGCGGCGAATTTTGATGGTGGATTTTATGCGCGCGCGAACAGAAAGGTTTTTTTCTTCACTGGCACGGGCCGCGTGACGTTTGGGAATGTGGATTGTACGGGCGGTTGTACTCAGGCGGCGATGATGCCTGCGAGCGACAAGATCATTTCCACACTGCATGCCGCGTGGTGGGTTGTCGGGGACGCCGCACCCGGCGCAGGCGGAGCCTGAATGGCACGGATGACACGACCACACTTCCAGAAGATGCTGGATGTCTTGCCGGGCGATTCGCACGTCATCTTGGACCCGGGGCTGGCGTGTAAGACGACGGCAGATTTAAACCTCAAGAATCGCAAGGGAGTGGTGCTAGATGGGCTGATTGGCGTGCGAGAGTCGGGGTATTTTGCGGAAAAGCCCTTCACGCTCATTTACAACGGCCCGGATGGCGGCACGATCTTCCATTGGGGGCAAACACGCAATAGCGAACTCCGGCATTGCCTGTTACTCAGCGCTCCCACATTCAGTACGGCGGGCGGAGCCGACCGCGCCATCTGGTTTGATAATGGGTTTGGGAGCGGCGGCGGAATCAGCAGCGCCAACACGCTGTATGACGTGACGATGTATGGGATGGGGACGCGCGCATCGTTTGTCGCGGTGGATATTGGGAATGCGAGTAACGGTAGCAATGACGAATACCACACGATTGAAAAATGCAGCATGCGCGGCGGAATTTACGACAACCCAACGCTCTACACGCTGACTGGTATTGGCGTACGGATGAACCATTCCAATGTCAAGAAAATCATTCTGCGGGAAAACTCCATTATGCAGTGCCAGTATGGGGTGCGTGTGATTGGCGCGAGCTTTCAGGGATGGAGCAATGCGATTGGCGGGAATACGACCAATTATTATTTTGATACGTGGGGTGAGCCGATTGAAATCTTTGGGGATGACTCAGAATCATCCGGGCAGGTGCTGAAGATTAACGGCGGGGGACTGGCACCCGTGACTTTCTCGCATTGTCGCTGGGATCGCGACTATCTGCACAATATTTCTGGCACCACGAGTCTGCCACTCTTTGATTGGGGCGGTTCGGCGGCCAGAGTGGCATTGAATGATTGCTATTTGGGCAACTGGTATCACGACGACACGAGTGACGCCGCACATCAGGCGTGGTTTACCAACAACACGACGATCTTCAAAGGCAGCACGGTGCAAGGCTCGCTGAAGCTGAATAACTGCGTGCTGAATAATTTTTACGAAGGCTATTTGTTGCAGAACTTCCTGACGTTCTTGAATGTCGACTACGACGGGCAGCAATTCGGCACCGGGCCGACGAGCGGCCTGGGCGGCGGGATTCAGGGGCTGACCTCCCGCCGGTTCCTGGCGCAACCTGATTCGCGTACAGCAAGCAACGCAGGACAATGGGTTTTTCGACAACGTCGGGGCACAGAATTCCATCGTGGTAGGCGACGGGCATCTGGAATTGCTCGGCATCCCGAACCCGAACGCAACCTACAAATACGCGCCGTTTATGCGGCGCTTTGGCGGCAACTACACCAATTCCGGCTCAACGCAGTATCAGGTCTTTGTTTTGGGCGTGGATGCGGGCGGTCGGCGCACGATGCGTAGCCAGTATGCTTTTACGCAGAACGCGATGGCGACGCTCAGTTCGACGGACAAGCTGGAATATTACTGGCCCGCGATGCAGGGCGCAGCCTCCTATGTGGTACGCAAGCCAATCCTATCGGAAACAATACCTACCGCGTTCTGGAACGCCGACGACTAATTCTTTTACGCTCTCGGCCAATCCCGTTAGTTCTTACACCTACATCTTGCCGACCTACAACGAAACGATGCAGTGAAGCGGCGCGGGCAATGGGCGGATGCCGTCAATATCACGTTTAGCGATGGCGCGGCGACGCCAAGTGTCGCGAGTACCAATCGCTTCACCGCGGCCAATACGAGCGCACGACCATCACTAATTTTACCGATGGGATTGATGGGCAAACGATTACGGTCAGTTTCACCACTGGCAACACAACGATTGCCAACAACGCGAATATCAAGACGGCGAGCGGCGCGAACATCAATCCGCTGGCCAACACGACGCGCGCGTTTCTGCTGGACGGCGCGGTCTGGAAAGAGATTGGCGGCACGCCCACGAATGACACCGTGACGTGGATAAATAAGACGCTGACAAGCCCGACCATCAACAGCCCCAGCTTAACCAATGTGACGGTGGGCGGCGGCACGGTGATCACGCAAATCATTTCGGCGACGGCGACGCTGGATTTCGATCTTACGTCGGTCGCGAGTCAGGACTTGACCATGACAGCGACAGGCGCGGCGCTTGGTGACACGGTGGCGCTCGGCGTGCCGCACGGTTCGGTGACGGCAAATACAGTGTTTTTCGCCTGGGTGAGCGCGTCCAACACGATCACGGTACGGGCGCAGCGCGTTTCCGGCACGCCTGACCCGGCATCAGGAACGTTCCGCGTCACGGTCACAAAGTTTTAGGACTTGAGATTTGAAATTATGAAATTTCGTCATTTTGCAATTCTTGCAATTCTTCTCTGCTTTCTGTCTGTGGTGGGGCGGGCGCAAACCTGTCAGGTGCGCGGCAATGTCCAGAAACCTGATTTGCTGTCGGGGACGGGGACGGTGCCTGCGCCGGATGTGACGGTAACGGTCGTGAAGGTGCTGAAATCCGGCTTGTTGCTGCGGGCGCTGCCGATGACGACGCGCACCGACAGCAATGGGGATTTTGCGCTGAACTTACCGGCGGATTCGACGGCGTGGATTAATCTGCCTGCGCTGGGCTTTGGGAGCGCGATTGGTGAGCCGCTGGCGATTCCGAAGGCAGATAAATGCCCGGCGATTATCACGACCTTGCCGCGTAGCACGCTCACGAGCCTGGCACCGATTATTCTGGTACAAGGCGGCGGGGGCGGCGGAAGTGGTACGGTGACGAGTTTTGGCGCAGGCAATTTGTCGCCCTTGTTCACGACCAGTGTAGCGAATGCCACAACGACGCCGACGCTCAGCTTTTCGCTGACGGCGCAAAACTCAAATCTCTTTTTTGCCGGGCCCGCCTCCGGTGCCGCCGCCGCGCCGACGTTCCGGTTGCTGACAGTAGGTGACATTCCTGATTTGTCGTCGCTCTATGCGGCGCTGAGTCACACGCACACGTTTGCAAGCCTAACTGGCAAGCCCAGCACATTGGCTGGGTATGGAATCACGGATGCCTATCCTTTGTCTGGCAATCCCGCTAATTTCCTGACGGCGAATCAAAGCATTGCGCTGAGCGGTGATATTTCCGGCAGTGGCACGACGGCGATTACAACGGTCATTGGCGTAGGGAAGGTCGTGAACGCGATGCTGGCTGGCAGCATTGCCGACAGCAAACTGCTGACAATCAGCACGGCGGGCAAGGTGGCGGATTCGGCGCTCTCGGCGAATGTGACGCTGCTCGGCAACACCACGACGGGTGTGAACGCGCTAGTGCGGGCAACGAGTCCGACGATCACGAATCCAGTGTTTCAGCAAAACGCGGATGGCGATGATGCCGTGACGGTGAGGCGCTTTACCGATACGTCGCCAACCGGCAATTTCGTGCGGTATCGCAATGCAGCGAATAGTGCGGATTTGTGGCGCGTGGATGTTACTGGCTCGCTCGCGGCGGGCGGCGTGCCAATGGGGCGCATCACTGGCATCCCAAACTGCACGAATAGCGCAACCGACAAGTTGTTGTACAACTCCGGCACTGGGGTCTTTTCGTGCGGCTCAGACCAGACGGGCGCGGGCGGCAGTGGGATTGCGACGCTCAATGGGCTGACGCCGACGACGCAGACATTTTCACGCACGAACGACACGAATCTAACGCTGACGATTACCAGTGCGACGGCAGATCATAATTTTGCTCTGGGATGGCTGGGGCAACTATCAATCGCGCGCGGCGGCACGGGGGCCAACACGGCGGCGGGTGCTTTTGACGCATTGTCACCGATGACGACACTCGGCGATGTGATTTATGGCGGTGTGTCTGGCACGCGCACGCGGCTCGCGGGCAATACATCAACCTCCCGTCGCTTCCTCCGACAAACAGGCGATGGCACGAACTCTGCCGCGCCTGCGTGGGATGCGCTCGTTGCGGGTGATATTCCTGATTTGTCGTCGCTCTATGCGGCGCTGAGCCACACACACACGTTTGCGAGCCTGACGAGCAAGCCAACGACACTCGCGGGCTATGGGATCACGGATGCGTATCCGCTTTCTGGTAATCCCTCAAACTTTCTAACGGCGAATCAGACCATCACGTTGAGTGGCGATCAATACCGGCAGTGGCGCAACTGCTATCACGACGATTATCGCTTCAACAACGAAGTTACCAATGCGATGCTGGCGCAGATGGCGGCTCACACCTTCAAAGGAAACAACACTGGCGCAACCGCGAATACCACTGATTTGACCGCCACGCAACTTACGGCGGAATTGAATGCAATGGTCGGTGATACCGGCTCTGGCGGCACGAAAGGGTTGGTGCCTGCGCCAGCAGCGGGCGATTCGACCAAGTGCTTGTCTGGGGCAGGAACCTACATCACTTGTTCAGGCGGCGGTAGTGGCGGGACAGTCACGAATACCGGCGGTGCGCTCACTGCCAATGCTGTTGTGCTGGGAGCAGGATCAAATGATGCCAAAGTGGTGGCAGGGATCACGACGGATGGGGCAAGTAAGCTGGGTCTTGGCGTCGCGGGCACAGCGGTCGGTAAGGTCGAATTTTTCAATGCCACGTCTGGCAGTATCATTTTGCAGCCTGTGGCGGGCGCGCTTGGCTCGACCGTGATGGTTATCCCGGCGATTAGCAGCACGTTTGCATGCCTCGCCTGCATTCAGAATTTCACCGCAAATCAGACCTTCTCGGCGGCAGTGGATGCTAGCAGCGCGACATCGTTCAAGATTCCCAGTAGCGCGGGCTATGCGCCCATTACGGCGGCGTTGATTGGCTTTGATTCAACGGCGGGCAAACTCGTGGTCGGCAATGGTTCTACGACGCTCGTGCTGGCGTCAGAGGCTTATGTATCGGGCAATTACGTGCCAACATCGCGCACCATCGCTGGCAATGCGTTGTCCAGCAATATCACGCTGGATGCAATTGATAATGGCATTGCCGCGAATGGACTGATTGTCCGCACTACGGCAAATACGCGGGCGGCGCGCACGATCACCGGCACTGGCAATCAGGTAACGGTTATAAACGGCAATGGCGTGGGCGGTGATCCAACGCTCTCCTTGCCTCAGGATATTGCAACCACTAGCAACGTCCGGTTCGCTAATCTTGGCTTGGGTGTGGCGGCTCCCACATCAGGTGGGCAGATTGCGATGCAACTCGGCGTCAATAATATTGACGGGTTAGCCATTCAGCGATTCACGAATACCACGCCTACCGGGAATTTTTTCAACTTCAAGGACGCATCGGGTACGACTGTCGCCCGTATGGGAGTAGACGGTACGCTCTTGATGGCAGCAAAAACGCAGCAAATTCAGTGGGCAGATGCGAACACGGTGATTGTTGGCGACGATGGTTCGGACTATATGCGCTTCGGCAAGTATGGTTCGGGTTGGCGTTGGCGTGACATGAATAATAGCGTGGATCGGATGCAACTCGGCGTCGGCGGTTTGCTCACGGTCAATGGCCAGACAGCCGTCAACACGGGAGGGAATCTTGCGGCGTTCTTTGTCGGCACTGTGGCACCGACTACCGGCGATACTTCCAGCCAAACCTACGCGGGCGTCTTGATTAAGCCCACGATCAATAGCGCGTCGGGGGTTACGAGCAAAACGCTCGACGTGTTGCAGATTGATACTACGAATAGCGTCACGACGGGCTTTGCCGTCAACTTGATTGACGCGATGTATGGCGGGGTGTCGAAGTTCACGGTAGATTCCACAGGTGCAATGACAGCGGGCAGCGTTCCGATTGCCCGTCTTACAGGTCTAGGAACAAGTGTGGCGGCGGCGCTCGGCAATGCGGCGAATGGGGCGGGCGGCTTCGATGTGGTGGACGGTGTGGCTACGCTCGTCAATAAGACGCTGACGGCACCGAAAATTGTCAATGCCGGATTTATTGCCGACGCAAACGGCAACGAACTAATGATCTTCAATACCACTGCCTCTGCGGTGAATGAGGTCACGTTTGCCAACGCGGCGACGGGGAATAATCCCGCTTTTACAGCTAGTGGCGGCGATGCGAACATTGGCATTACCTTCACGCCGAAGGCTCCGGCTCGATCCACAATGGGCGGGCCGCTCGCTACAGCTCGAACAATCTCGCGTTGACGGGCAGTATTGCCAGCACCGGTAGTCGCGTCACCAAGATTTGGGCAGCGGACGGGGAATTCACCAATATGCCGACCGTCGGCGGCACGTCGCTGTCCAGCACATTTGCCACGATCAACGCGAACGTAAACGCCCAAACTGGCACCACGTACACATTGCAAGCGAGTGATAACGGCAAAGTGGTGACGCTCAGCAATGCTGGCGCGATTACCGTTACGGTACCGAGTGGATTGGGCGCGGGATTTAATGTCCTGCTCGTACAAATCGGCGCGGGGCAGGTAACGGTCAGCCCCTCCTCGACAACGATCAACAATCGGCAGAGTCAGACCAAGATTGCTGGGCAATATGGCGTAGCGAATCTCGTCTGCTACACCGCTAATGTCTGCGCGTTCGGAGGTGACACAAGCAATTGATATGAAAAAAATCATTTCTCTTATTTTAGTATTTGTCCTCTGTACCCAGGTTACGCCGCAAGTGCTTCCGGGGCGGTCGGGGTTTTATAAAAAACCTGCGAGTGGCGGCACGGATGCAGACGCGACGACATTTCTTTCTTCCACGTATGCGGACATCAGCAATAGCACCGTTCGCGCCGCTGTGAATCAGTTAGTGTTGGATTTGAAGTCCTATACCTTGTGGACAAAGATGGTGGCGATTTACCCGATTGCTTCAGATGGGGTAAACAAGACGCGCGCGGCGCAGCACGCTTACAACCTGAAAGACCCTGCGACGTTCGCGCTAACAATGAGTGGCACCATCACGCATGCCAGCACGGGGATGACCTCGAACGGCACCACCGGGTACGCCAACACCGGGATGGTTGCGACGACGATGGCGCAAGACGACATCCATCTTTCCGTATGGTGTCGCACGGCATTGAATAACGTGCCAATTGGAGCCTCGGCGGGATCAATTCACAGCAAAATCCAGGAAAACGGCGGTACGCTCTACTCGGCACTATCAAGTGACCACGTTGGTCACTCGGCAACAATTTCCACCGGTTTGTACTGCGTGTCGCGTACTGGCGCGACCGCCATCGCGGGCTACCGCAATGGATCATTACAGTGGTCGGACACGACCGCTTCTACGGGGCGTCCGTTCGCAAACTTTTATATTCTGGCGCAGAATAACGGTGGGCCAAATTCTTACAGCACTTCGGAACTCTCACTTGTTACCATCGGACAAAAATTGGACGCAACGGAGGCCGCCAATCTCTACACTGCTGCTGCTGCGTTTCAGACTGCTCTCGGCAGATGAATTTCAAGATTATGCAAAAACACAAACAATTTCTTTTCGTAACAATCTTCTTCGCGCTACTCCTCCCTACTTTCGCACAGAACATACCGAAACCCGCGGAGCATCAACTCTCGAAAGAGGAAGTTGCGGCAGTCCAGCAATTTGCTGATCTGCAAGCCAAACTCCGCGCAGAATATGCGGCAATTGACATAGAACTGAGCAAGCTGCTGCTCTCGCGCGACGAGAAGGCCTCCATCGTAGATCGCTGGCAACTGGCGCGACGAACCGACAAAGAGATTTCGGATGCAGTAGTTGTTTGGGTAAATGATTTGCGCAAAAAGTACAAATGCGCGACGTGTGTAATTCAGGGCGATAAGCTGGTGGAGCCGCCAGCCCCTGCCGCAAAGTAATCCCGCTGATAGATACTCAGGAAAAGAAAAAAGCCCCGCTTTTGACGGGGCTATTCTTGTTGGCTATTGCGGCCAAAGATAGTCGCTACGATCTGCTTTGCGCTCTTTTGATTTTTGTACAGCTTCCCAGATGGCAGTCGCGGTGAGCTTGCCGGTATCGGGGTCTTTCAGTTTGGATTGCTCGGTCACTCTCTGATGAAAAAGCTGTTTGACTCGTTTCTGGGTTGCCTCGTCCGCCGTACGGAATCGCGCACTCTCAAAGAGCGATTTCCCGTATTGCTCAAACCATTGCTCTGCACGTTGGACGCGCTTCTGGTAAAGAGCGTCGGGTTCTTCCTTGCCACTTGCGGTTTTCTCTCGTTTGGGCAGGCTCAAGGATTGATCCGCAATGGTAGTAGTCGTTTTCTTGCTGTCGTAGGCTTGTACGCCAACGCCAAAGACGCCGGGCAGCATTTTTGCCGCGCCAGCTAACCCTTCGTCCTTAAATCCTGAATACAAGTCTTGCAGGAGCAAAGGCGCAACTAAACTCGCGGTGTCGCGCCCAAAGCTGAATTTCTTTCCGGTAAAGTCTTTGCCCGTCCAGGCATCTACTGCGTAGCCGGGGAGAGGGGCAAGTTTGCTGCGAAGAAAATGTTTTGTGACATCAAGCGCATCTTTACGGTCGTTATGGAAGGATTGTCCGATTTTCCACAAGAAGCGAATGTCCTGCTGAAAGCCGCCCATAAGATCGTAGCGATATTTGCCCCAGCGCATTTTCAGGAAATCAGCGTCATCGGGCGAAAGCGAAATATTAGCTCCCGCGCCTGCCGCTAAGCCTGCAACGATTCCCAGTGCCGCAACATAGCCAGCCATTTCTTTGGCGGCCTGGCGCGCCACGGGTTTGGAATAAAACGATGTGCTGCTGATGTCCACGCCGGGAATAGCATTCACGTAATTGCGGGGATCAAGCAATTGAAAACGGCTGGCTAGATAGCGTGGGCTAAAGAGTAGGCCGTTAATAATGGGCGCGGCGGATTCCATAAATTCCGGCAATGTTCCGCGCCCGGTTGCTTTGTTGATGAAGTCAGCCATTTCCATGTAAGGCCGCAAGGCCACCTTTTTCTCGGCCTCGTATTGCTCGCGGAGCTTTTCTGGATGACGCTCCTTGAGGTTGCTCGCATTCTCTTTGCGCCACGCCTCGAAGCTGGGAAAGTCTGTGGCGTGTTCTTGTGCTTCCAACTCGCCCGCCAAGCGGTCAAACGACTGCATGCGTTGCATATCGAGAAAGGCTTTGTAGGCGCGTTCGGAATGCTTGATGATCGGGATGTTGCCTGCGATGCGAGAAAGATACTGCTCTTCGCGGCCTGTAAGTCGGCTGTCGAAGTCCAGTTCCGCCGCCGTTGCTCGGTAAAGTCCCGTCTGATCGGCTAATTGTGCGCGGGGATGCGCCGCCAACTCTGCTTCAAAATTCAAATAGGCATCATTACCCATTGAGGTAAACATTTTCTGCCAATTCGTGATCTGCTCACGCATTCGGCGCGGTGAAAGATTGAGGATATTCAGGCTTTGAATGACGCCCTGACGTAGCGGTGCCGAAAAATCAATCGAAGCTTTAATGGTGCGAGGCAGATTGACGATTTCGTTGCCCAGCGCTTTCAGTCCTTTGGTGGTTTTCAGCGAGGGGCGTTCGTCGGTCAGCATTTCAGAAAGACTACGTCGCGCAGCAAAGAGTGCGGGGCCATCGTTGTCATAAATGGCGCGCGCAACTGCATCCAGTCCATCCATTGCTTTTGTTTCCATCGCAGGGTCGAAGTTTTTCGCCTTGATTGCTTTGATTGCGGTCTTGGCGTAAGTGCGCAAATATTCTTCCTCTTGAAATGCTGTTGGCACGGGGGTGGATGGTGTTTCGGTGGGGGAAGCCTCTGCGACGCGAATTCCTTTTCCGGGGACGCGAATGTCCTTCATTCCTGCCGGTCGTTCAGACCTGCCATATTGATCCAGATGATCATATAACGCGCCTGATTGAATGAGTGCGCGCGCCGGTTCCAGCAATAAGGGGTTGCTCTCGGCGTGCGAAATGATGCGCGTAGCGCCAAACGCACGTTTGCGCCCACGCATATAATCAGCCGCTTCCTGTTCTCGCTGGAAGAGCGATTCCGGCATTTCCTGAATGGCCCGCACGCGATTGTCAGAGCCAAGATACGTGAGTGTAACGAAGCCCTCTTTGGCCTGTAATTGCTTGCCTAGTCGGACGGCATCTATTGGTTTAGCGATGGTCTGATTGAGCAGATCGTGTGGGATGGAAGGCGTGAGCAATGTCTCCTGGTGGTCGGGGATTTGATAAATTTGGGGCTTCGTGAGAGCAGGCTCAATCACCGCATATTCGCCGGAATTGATGATGATGTGTCCTTGGAATCCCTCTACTTTTTTGGCAAAAGCCAATGTTCCGCGCAAATCTTCAGGAGAGGCGTGCGGGCGTCCGCTCGGATGGTTATGCAGCAGGTAATAGCCATCTGCGCCGAGTCGCTGCATCCGTTGTTTCATTTCCGCAAAGCCTCGCGCATCGTTCTCGGTGGCAAAAGGACGTGAACTATTTGGCAGGCGAGAAGTCGTTCCTTCATGCGCGATAATCTGCCCGTCTTTTGTGTAGAAAATACGAAAGGTTTCGATACGCGGATCGCGATAGATTTGCGCCAGCCGCGCTACGTCGTGGGCGGATTCGACGGTTTGGCCGCGCAAGTCTACGCGCCCGGTTTGGGCCAACTGATCGGTGATGGCAAGACCTGTCGTTCGGACTCCGCTTCCTCCGATTCGTCCTCGAAGGGGCCTTCGATCACGTAGTTCCCGAAGTCCCAAATCTCCCGTTGCGGAGGATAATTCTCCGTCATCGGATGCGCGGAATTCTTGCAGGATGTCGCGGCTGAGTCGGTCGGCTTTTGGTTCTGCGTCAGTGCGGCGTTCATAAGCAAACTCTCCTTGCTTCTCAGCATAGTCAGGATTGGTGAGGCTGGCAAGCTTGTTTTGCGCATCATTCCAAGCTTTACGCAGGTAGGGGCGGACTTTGGCACCAAATTCTTTGATTTGTTCAGTGGCCCATTTCCCGAAAGTCTTACCACCTTCATAGACGTGATGAGCCGCAATTGTTGTCAGATCAGTGACAACTTGGGTCAGGTCATTCAATTGCTTGCCTTGGAGCCAGTCTTGCAATCGCTGACGAGCCTCTGCTGCAGCTTTGGATAAATAGCCGGATTCTTCATTCAGTTTACGGGCGGTTTCAAAGAATCGGTCAAAGGCGGCGTTGATCAATTCACGCTCCGCCCCTTCCGGGTAGGGCTTGCCATCGTAATACTTGTTTTCTACGCCATAGACTAAATAGTCGGAGCGTTTCTCTTGCGCGCGGAGCTTGTCATAAATGTAGGACTCGAAAGCACGCGCGCCCATTTCATGGGGTGTTGAGAAATAATCGCTCACCCGCGATTTATCGAGCTCTCGTGCATTGTCGTAAAACTCCGTCCCGATAGTCTTTATGTCGCCCTGTCCTTGCGCTGCCTGTCCCACGCGCGCACGCGCCTGAACCATCACGTCAATACGCGCGCCCAGCACGCGCCCGAGTGCATCGTGGTCGGCGCGCAAGATGCCGCGTCCTTGCACCGCTTTAAATAAGCCATCCAATTCCTGAATGGTAGGATAGGTTTCATACCCGCCGAACCGAGATCGTTCGGATTTCACATACACCTTCTCTCCAACCTCTCCCGCAACAATTCTGGCGCTGAGTTCATCGAACTTTTGCAATTGCTCTGGTGTTGCGGCCTTGAATCGCTTGTTATACCGAGAAGCGTCGTAGAGGAAATTCCGCCGAATATCATCCAGCGCTTCCTGCACATACTTGGCTTGCCTGTCGGCTACTTTCTGCGTCTCAGATACATCCGCCGGGCGTTCCACCCGACGTCGTGTCATCGTTTGCACCAGGTCTTTGAAAGCATCCACGAGTTCCCGTTGTGCCTTCGTTTTCCAACTGAAGCCGTGGGTGGCGAGATTGTCAGATTTATTTAGCTTGAAGGTGCCGTCCGGTTGTCGTTCGGCGGCAGTTTTCCCGTCCAGTTGCGCGGTATAGTGATCCACGCCATGAAACCACTCGTGCGCAAAGGTGCCAGCGCCTTTGATTTTGGTGAGATTGATGACTGCGCGCGCCGGTTCATAATGCGCAGAGGCCGCATCCTTGCCGCCGTGCCCACGCGCGCCGAATGCAATAGAGAGTTGCCCGCCCAGCGATAAAGCTTTGGGTGGCAAGCCCAGCACTTCGGCTAAATCGTGCATTGCATCATAAGCATAGTTCAATGCGGCCTGCCCATCACCGCCTTTATTCCAGTTCCCAAACTCTCCGCCGCGAAAACCAAAATCATTTTGGAATTGTTTTGGCTCCACGTCTCCAGCGCGCCGCTCATCGCCAATGCGCGTGATGGAATCCAGCCAGGGGCGTTGCGGTTCCTGGAATTTATGCTCAATGATTTCTTCGGGATGGATGGCGAGATAGGCTTTGGCTTCGTCTGCCGTCTTGAAGCCTTCCCGCACAACCGGATATTTCCCTACGGCGATTTTGCGATAAATTGCGTAATTCGCCTCTTCGCCGCGCTTGGCGATATTGTGGATGCTGTGTTTACGCGCCGCTTCATAAAGCGGAATCGCCTTTTCTGCGGCTTCACGAGTGGCGAAGAATTGCTGCGTTCCTTCACTATCACGAATAATTTCAAATTTGCCTTGCTGATAGCCTTTGCTGATTTCGGCAACGCGGTATTTTCGTAGCCAGACAGGTCGTGAATCAACTTCTTTGGCGTTCGCTCGTCGGCCTAAAGGACGGGCAGTATCTTTTCTGGCCCCGCCAATCTTTTCTCCGAAATCTTCAATGACGATGCCCATTGGCGCGGCGGGTTTTGGCGCTATGTCTTCTGGCAACGATTCGCTAGCATCTTGCTTGGCTTCGAGTTCTTGCGCAGGAAGCAGCTTTCGTAACTTCGCAATGTCGTCACGAAGCGCCGCTTTCTTCATCTCGGTTTTGGCGGTGGCTAATTGCACTTCTAATGCTGCAATCTTTGTGCGAGCTTCTTCAGGAGAAAATTGTTTGGCCGGTAATGGGTTTTCGGGTTTGACGAGAGGCGCATTCTCTGGCGTGCGAGATTCCTTATAGCGCAAGGCAGCACTTGGATTGCCGTTCTTGAGCCAGTCTTTAAAGACAGGCATCTCCATCTCGGTAATGGCCCCGCGACGATTCGGCCCGCGGCCATCATCGAAATGGGCATCATACAGCTTCTCGGCGCTGGCACGATCAGTTGCACCAAGAATTACCTTGTGTTCATCAAATTTGCCTGTCTGAGCATCTATCTGGTCGACAACAAAAACGGTTTGGCTTTCTGGATGATTGCCGATGTACACATCCAGGTGTTCTTTATCTGCGCCTTTGATGCCGAATTCACCATCTATGGAACGGATGTAGCCATAGTGATTTTCCATCGTGACAGACCATGGCTGGCCATCGCTACCAACACCGGAACGCACAGACCCAGCCGGATTCTCAATCGAAATGTCGAGACCGTGTAGTTCGATGTGGGCTTTGCGGTAGTTTCCCGCTTCCTTCTGCGCGTCGGTGGGTTCAGGAAGATCGTTATGCGGTGACGTGGCGGCTTCTCTCGCGGCCTCGTTAATTTGCTCAGAAAGGCTAGCTGGCGCGGCTACTTGTTCAGCGCTTTGTTGATCACGCTTAATGTCTGGCTGCGGTTCGGATCGTTCGGCGTCGCTTCCGCTATTGCGCGTGTTATGGCCTGCCGCTTCAAAGAAATTCCCTTGCGCTGGCGGTTCTGCTCGGCCATCCGTTTCACGCGTTTGGGTGCGATTTTCGGCGCGCTGTTCATTAGGCGCATCAGTTCGTCCTTCGTCGCTTGCTGTCCGGCTTTCTGCCACGCTTCTTTGTCGAAGGGTTTGTTCGATCCAGTGTTTTGTGATGTTGGTTGGCTCATCTTGTTTGCCATTATACGCCTCCGCTAGTTTCTGTAAATCACGAACCCGCGCCGCCATCCCGCGTGGCGGGATGGGTGCATCAAGTAGTTGTTGTACTTTTTCATCCGTCAGAAATTGGTCTTTGCGCTGATTGAATAAATCCGAACCGGCGAGCGTTGCCGCGACGGTTTCTTTCAGATTTTCTGACCAATTCCCTGCTTTGGTGCTAAGCACCTGTCGCCAATGCGCGGGGCTCATCTGCGATGCGCGAATGACGTTTGGATCATTCACGAGGTCTTGCGCGATAGCATCCAGCACCTGCTGCGGAGTGGCATCGGGGGTGATGTCCAGATGCTCTACCCATTCAGGATGCTGCGCGAGCGGATGAAGGGTTTCACCTGTTTCACTGGTAAACGATTTTTCTGCCAGCGAACGTAATTTGCCAAACTCCCCGACGTTTTCTTTGCGGTCACCAATGCGCGCTTCCCGTGCCGCCATCAATTCTTGTAAATATCGGCGTTCGGCCAAATCCGTCTCATCTATGGTAGGCGTTGGTTCCGCTTCCGCCTTTGGTTCTGGCAGAAAATGCTGTGGGCCTTCTTCTGGCTTGGGTGGTTCACTGGCGCGCGCCATTGCCTCTATCTCGGCATCCGTTGGGGCTGAACGCTTCAGGGCTTCAGTGTCGGGCTCGCTTGTCTCAGTTTCTGCTGTGGTAATTCGCTCCAATTCGGCACGCGAAGATTCATTGTCAGCGGGACGGGGGTTGTGGTTATTGCCCGGTGCTTTCTGTTGTGTGCCCGCATTATCGCTAGTTCCTGCTCCATTTTCGGGATTCTCATTCTTTCCAGGATGTTGTATCGGCTCTTTTGCGTGATCTCGTCTATCACTAATTTGTCCCATTCTGTCAGCATTTGATTGTTCCTCCTTGTTGCGGTAATACGCCTCTTCTTCATCGGCTAATTTCTTTTCGTTATTGAAATCCGCCATTGTTTCTGGGCGTGCGGTGGTTCCGTGATCTTCCAAAAATGACAGCACTTCATCATCGAAGGCGTCATCAAAACTTCTGCCATCCGGCATGCGGTAGCCGGAATCGCGTAAGAGTTCGCGCGCGTCATTGATCGAGGCTTTCGCTTTTTTACTGAGCAGCCCGTGAATGCCGCCTTCACGCAGGTGCTTGCCTTCACCCATCAAGATGCCGGGATTGATCGTGCCAAGCTCCCGCCGAATGAGCGCGATAGGCGACACGTTTTCTCGTCGCTCCTGGTCACTCGGTTTACGATTGGCAGTTTCTTCGGCGCGTTGTTGCCAGCGCGCGTCGGACTCTTTTTTATTGGCTCGTTGCTGCTGCGCAATGTATTCAGGATCGCGCGTAATGCCTTCCCCGAAGAGTGAACCGGCGGACTTGGCTTCGGCTTTAGGTTCACGAAGGATGACCGGCAGATCGCCATTGAAATCCATGAGCTTTAACGCAGCAATACGATGACCACCAGAAAGGACAATGAAGCTTTCGGAGCTCTTCGGATTGCGGGCGAGAATCACCGGATCATCACTGAGTTCTCTGAATCCATTTTTCAGGTTTTCTGTCGCGGCCAAGAGTTTTTCACGGCTAAGTGATTTCTCGCCCAGCCAGATTTTTTCAAGCGGCACAGTAGCGCGCGTGGCGACGCTTTCTGTCGGGAACGTCGGCTTGGCCTTGGAAGGCAAATTGATGTCACTCGCGGCAATGCGGCTGGCATCTCGTCCGCCGGATTCCAGGTTGAAGGGTTTCCAGCGCGGATTCTTGAGCTTGGCCCGCAGGTCGGTGTCGAGCTTTAAGTCGCTCGTGTCTTTGGGTTCATCCGCCTGCGGCGGTGAGGCCGGATTGTTTTGCTCGTCCAACCATTTCGACAATCGTTGGCCTTGCGCTTCATAGGTCTCGGTAGCAGGCACGGTGATAGCAGGCTCTCCTGCCTGTTTGGTTTTCTGAATGGCCTTAGCCTGGTTTTTCAAGTCCGCTTGTTTGCGTGCCTCCGCTTTGGTTTTGGCGTCGGCAGCCTCGGCTTTGGCCTGCTCGGGCGTCAGGAATTCACTCGTGACGTCTTCGGCAACTAAATCGTTAAAGCCTTCAGATTTCTTCAGCCGCTGAATGAGCGTATCAACTTCTTTTGCGCCTTTGGGCGTGTTGATGTCATCGCCGAGTTTGGCAAAAAGTGCTTCGGCTTCAGGATGCTCGAAGAATCTGGCTTTTTGTTCATCCAGCGAAAGTTTGGCCGGTTCTTTGCCTGTTTTGGCAAGGGAAGAAAAGCGAGACAGCACATCTTCTTCGCTCGCAGTGGCAGATGTCGTTTTGGGAGCGGCCTCGGCAGATGTAGGCGCAGACACTTCCTGAGGCGGTTCTTCTGCGGCGGTTGTCGCCTTGGCTTTTGGCGCTAATTGAGCATCCTGCTCAATCATCGGTTTTATTACTGCCTCAAAGTGCGTGATGGCTTGTTCGTGTGCGGCGGTGGCCTGTTGAAGCTGGGTTTCGATGTTTTGATAGGGCGGCATATAGCCAGCCTGAATTTGTTGCTGATTTTTTGCTTGTTTTGCTTGTAGATCGGCAATGACTGCCCGTGATTGATCAACGGCATCGCTTGCCTGAAGGAACTCAGGATTACTGAGAATGGCTCGGTAAATATCCGGCGCGCTTTCGACCGGTACATGGCCGTGACTTACTTGACGTCCCACAATGGCGCTGGAAACGCCTGCCAACACGTCGCGCGCCGAAAATGCGGCGCCAAGGATTCCGGCGCGGATCAAATCGGTTTTCTCAGCATTCGGATTGCTGATGTATTCCTGTGCCACATTGAAGGCGGCTTCCGAACTGGCTTTGCCCAGTCCTTCTTTGAGTGCGGCGGTCGTGCCGGTTCCCGCGAGCGTGCTGATGAGCGGCGCGGCGGCTTTGCTGACGCCGGGCAACGCGGCCATTGTCACCGCTTCTTTCATTCGCTCGCCGGGCTTGGCGTCGGGGTTTTGCAAGTATCCCTGTACGCCCATTGCCCCGGCTTCTCCCGCAATACCAAGTGGCGCGGCGGCGGCTCCTGTGGCTATCATTCGCAGGGCAGCTATCGGTGCACCGAAAATCAAGCCCTGCGCAATCTTCTGGCTGTCGGTACGCAAATCAAGCGTTGGCTTGGCCGCCGCAATCTGCTGCTCAATAGGAGACGTGAGTGATTTCAAGTAATTGGAAGCGCTCTCGAATCCCACCGCGTTCGTGATGCCCCGGGCCAGATTCAATTCTCCAGTAACGGCTTTCCCGATCTCGGCATCTCGTCCAGCACGCCTGCGCGCGGTTTCAATGTCGGAGCGTTCTTCGGGAGTAACTTCGTGTTGTGAGTCCACATAAGCTTGGGATTGCCTGTCCATTTCTCCGCGCGCGGTTATCGCGGCATCCCAGCCGCCTTGCTTGAACGCATCCACGACTTTGCGCTGCGCCTCAGAGATGGGGAGGTAGAGTTTTTTATCACCCGCTACGCTTGCGTAATATTTGGCGCTCTCTTTGATTTGCGCTGTTTGCGCAGTGGTGTAGTTGGTCTGGTCAAGGATGCCAAGCTTCACCATTTGCCGGTAGTCTTCAGGTTTGATGCCCAACTGGTTGGCGGTCTGATCCATCACGGCGCTCTGCACATCTTTGGCATCACGAATGGCGGCGGCATCAAGCGCAAGCCGTGTATCCTGCCGCGTCGGGTCAGTCCCGCGCATCACCTGCCCGCTCGTTGGCTGCGCTCCAATCTGCGCATCGCGCTGGAACTTACTGATTTTGTCTTTCTCAGGGTTGCGCAACCGGTCAACAGCTTCCCCCACAGTCTTGACGATTTCAGGCGGATGATCGTTCTCGGTATAGGCAGGCAAGAGCGGAGTGGATGCAATAGGGTCATCCAGTTTGATCTGTTGCTCAGTCTTATTCGGAATTACTGGCTCAGTCGCCGTCCCCTGATAGTTCTCCGTCATGGGGGTGGGGGCGGGCGTAGGCTGCAATGGCTCTTGCGGTACGGGCGTTGCCGTCGGCGCGGATGTCACTTGTCGAGGGCGCGTTGTGGACGTGCCGGGACTAAGGCTGGGCGCAGCATTGGTGGGTTGTGATGCACCCATTTGATCAGCCATTTCCTGCAAGCGGGCGGTCAATTCTGCCTGCGTTTTTGTCACGCCGTCCAACCATCCGCGAGTTTCTTTGGGCATCGCAGACTTATTTACGTTACCTTCGCCCCAATTATAGCCTTTGGCAATTTTCTCAGCGTCCCCGCCGTATTTATCTGAAAGTCGCTTTAGTTCACTCACTCCGAAGCGAACGTTCTGCTCAAGATCGTCCGGGTTATATTCTTCGCCGAGTCGTCGGCCAATCGCTTTGCCGGTATCAGGCATCAATTGCATCGGGCCGCGAGCGCCAACACGGGAGGTGGCGTCGTAGCCGCGGCTTTCCTGCTGCGCAACCGAGACCGCTAGCGTAGGATCAAGCCCTTGTCGAGCGGCCTCTTGCGCAACCATCATTGGCGTGACACGGCGCGCCCGTTTGGCTTTCAATGACTGCAAAAAACCGCGCGAAGTTGCGCGGTTTGAAGTGGTTGACTGTGGCATTGAAAAATCTCCCTATTTGAAGCTTCCGCCAAATACTTTATTGAATAATTCCAAGCCATTGGCGGGATTTTTGCTGCGGGTTTCGCGGTAATATTTTTCGCGCTTAGTGCGGCGCGCGCCCTCTATCGCATTGGCACGATCAACTTTATTGGCCTGCTGATAGTTGAAGATTTCCTCTTCACTGGGCGTGAACATCGTTTCATCCGGCGTCGAAGCGCCCGCATTGAAGAAGGAGTTGGCGAGTTCTTTTTGCAGATTTACGTGCGCCACATCCATCGCTTGTTTGTATTCGGCTTCGGACTTGGCTTTGGCGCGAGCGCTTTCCTCGGCGATTTTGTACCGCTCCACCGCGTCCTTCTGTTTTTGCAGGATCAACTGTGTTTGGCTTTGCAGGCCAGCTTCTGACATCCGTGCGGTGCTATTGATTTGTGCCGTAGCGACACTGGAATGCGTGAGCGGCTTCCCTTCGCTGTCGAGGTAGGGCACGAACTTGTTGGTTTTCTTGTCCACATAGCCAATCTCCGTACCTTTGTCCATTTGCTCCGGCTTGTTGATCTCGTGATCAGATTTGCGCTGATTGGCGAGCGCGGTGGTCATTGCAGTGAGTGCCTCTACGGATTTGATTTTCCGGTCTTGCGCTTCGTTGGCTTCTTTGTCGAGCATTTGCCGTTGTTGCACAACAGGCGCATATTTGGTCTGTACCCAATCCTGGTATTCTTGTTTTTCAGGATGAGTGGCACCTTCCAAAGCTCCAGCAAGCCCGCCCTGTCGTCCACCACGAAAGAACCCGATAATGCGCTCTCCAAAGCCGTGATTTTCGTGGGGCGTATAGGTCGGTAGGTCCGGCATTACTGGGCGTGAAGTTAAGGCATCAAGTGCGGCGCGCGGATCAAAAGCATTGTCGGGTGTGATGGGCGGTTCTCCGGCTGGCGCTGTCGGCAAGGCACGACGGGGGCGACTTGCTGGCGTTGCAGGTGCCGGGACGCCGGATTGTGGATCATCCGCATAGTCATTGGTGCCACGAGGAAGTAATTTGCTAAACAACGAACCTAAACTAGCCATTGGTCGCCTCCGTCGGAGAAATTATGGTTATTGATTACGCGGCTTGCGATTGCGCGTTGGCGTGTCGGACTCAGCAACGGTTTCTGCGTCAGACGTCATCGGCAGATCAGCGGGCGTCGCCGCTTCTTCCGGGGTGCATTCTGTGCCTTCGCCTTCATGGGCGGTTGGGGCTGTCGTAAGCGGGATTTTGGCGAGTTCTTCATCGCTGACGATGGTTGAAATCGGCGTGTTGCCTTCGACACTCTGCGGCGGCTCGGTGGTGTCTGGCTCCGCTGCTCGTAAGGTGTCCAGATGGGCTTGATGCAAATCGGTCAGGCTGGTGCCGCGACGCGCTAAGACTGCTTCCGCCGCGTCGCGTACTTCGGTGGCCATCGCGTAAATTTCCTGGTTGCTATAGCCCTCAAATTTTCTTTCCAGAATGTCTCTGCCTGGGAACATAAATCCTCCGGTTGTTGTGGTAATGATGTTCATGGTTGATCTGAGCGCCTTACTCAGACGTTGGTATAAATCACGTCATCGCCAATGCGTCGCGCGCGTAAAACTTCCCGCCGGTCTTTGATCCCGAAACTCACATGCACCCACTGCCCGAACTCATCAATCAACTGATCGAATGGCAGTTCACTGTGCCGCAAGTAATCAAAAAGCTGCTTTTGGCCGATGGCCGGGCAGGTGATGTCGGCAGCTTCACCGAAACAATGCTGGCTGGTCGGCTTGCCATTTCTACTTGCTCCGCCTACGGCCTGGTTGAGTGCTGGTGAACGGTAACCAGAACTAACGACAATCGGATGTCCGAGGCGTTCCCGTAAGGGATCAAGGAGGTTGAGCGTGAGCGCTTCGAGGTTGGCGAAGACTTCGGGCGTGGGCGTGTTGTCAATGCCGCGACGGATAGCGGTTTGGCTGATGGTGAACTCTTCGAGCGTGAAATATTTGCCAAGCTGCATAAAAAGAATGCCTCCCTTTCGAGAGGCATTCTTGATGAAACTGGGATTTTATTTTGGCGACTACTTTTTCAGTTCGCCTTCGAGAAAATGGAGTGTTTGATTGTCCAGGTCTTCAGCAGCAGAGAGCAATTCTTCCTTTGTCATCGCGGGTGCCTGAAACAGCGCAATGATTGCACGGGCCACTTCGGGCGCGAGCAAGGGAATGATTTGCAAGAGTTTCGTGATGTCAGTCGGATTCATGCAACTCCTTCATGTGGTTAGGAAACAGGGTTATTACCGTAGGCGGCAAGTTGTGCTTACGCAGTATTCGGAACAGGAATGCGCGTAGGCTTCTGAATCTGCTCAATAAAAGCCCGAATCACCGCGACGTTGGCGCGAATGCCTGCGAGCGTGCCGACCAAAAACGCTTGCTTGGTGGGGTCTTTAATATGCAGCAGTCCCTGCTGTTGCAAACGCTCCAGACTGAGCAGCACGGCATCCACTCGGAGCAATGCGACGCCTTTATTTTCCGGCGTGATTTTGTCTACGCTGCGAAAGAACGCAATGGCTTCTTTGTGTGTTTTGACGACTTCGATTTGCGCCCGCACGATGTCGGGATAACTTGCATCAGCAATATAGCCTTGATCGTGCAAGGTCGAAACAACCTTGGCCGTGCTGTTCAAAAGCACACTGGTGTCGCGCAGGGCTTTGGCGGTTTTATCGTTGCAGGCGGTCAGTCCCAGCGTGGCCAGAATGACCACGACGGCCGCAAGGGATCGGTTAATTTTCTTCATTGGTAACCTCGTTGTTAGGGTTGGAAGTTGGCAGATAAGCTGGTCGGTTATCCGTTATTCGTGGGCGGCGAATTGTTGGGCGGGTCTTCTTTGTGTTGCGATACCCAACCAAAGATTGCCGCCACTGCCGACATTGCCAGTACGCGATTGCTGAGCTTGCCGCTTGCCAGTGTACCTAACACTGCCGTCGAAACGGCACTCACAAGGCCAATCGCAGTTGTTTGCCAATCGCTGAAAAACAACTTCACGAGCGCGCTGTTGTCGGTGCTGATTGCCCCTAAAACAAGCGACGCCAGCATTGGCACGGCGGTGGTGGTATCTGGCAGGGAAAGCAGGTCAAGGTGTCCGTTGTGAATCAAGCCCACAAGTCCGAACAACACCGCAACCAATATCCCCAGCAAGGTGGATTTGGGATGGGAAAAGATTTTCTCCACTTGTCTCCTTTCTATGATGAAAAGCATCACGAAAGCAGACTAAGATGAGTCCTGGATTTATTTTGGAGAGGGTGGTGTTACAAGTCCCAATCTGCTGGATTGACGGTTATGTTGGGAATAGTCCGCGCAGCTTTCTCAGCTTCCATCTGAGCCAACCCAATTTCTTGCGCGCAACGTAGCACATCAGCCTGTGAGCGCCCCAGCGTGGCAAAAGGAGTTGCACGATTGTAATGATCGTGAGGGATTCGCATTGTTTTCATCATGTGCGCAGTGCCAGACGGCTTACGTCCGCCTTTCGACGGCGTTCTTTAATTGGTTGTGTGGCTGTTGGCATGTTAATTCGCGTATACGCAAACTGCCTCAACGGACAAAGCGGTTTGCGTATACGCCATCAGTAAAAATCTAGTTAGACCTCCGCTACAATCTTCCTTTCCAGTTCATTTGCAGCAGAGAGGGCTTGGCGTCCAGGCTCACACTCGGAGCGCCGGACGTGGTATTCACAATTTGCAGCGCCGTCTTTGGCACAATTAAAAGGGCAGGTAGATCGCTGCGACTGGCATAGCTCTAATGCCAAATCCTGATGCACCGAGAAGTATTTGACTTGATACTTTTTCTTTTTCATTTTGCTCTCGCTGTGGCGTTGTACGTTGTGCATTTCGGGCAGCGGGTTAATTTCCGCGTCTTGATAATCGCGTCCTTTATTTTCCAAGAGTGGCTACAACGCATGCATGTTATTTCTTTCATGATCCGCTCCGTTCTAACAACGTGTTGCACCGTAGCCGCATCCGGGGCTGTCCCTTTTCTCGGTGTTCACAGCGGCACGGTGAACACGGCGTTCGACCGCTCACTTGCTGCGTTAAGCTTTATTCGCCCAAAGCAGTCCTTGCACGATTGAACGTGCCTCGTCTACGGTTGACTGTGCAAGATGGCCAGCGGCAATGAGTACCGCTAATGTGCGCTCCGCTTCGAGAACTTGTTTTTCAAGGCGATGGATTTTTTCGTCCTGTCTGGCTAAATCGTCCTCAATAGTTCGCGGCGAATTTGCAATTAAATCGGTAAGATTCGTCACGGCCTTTTTGCGATATGTCTTGTTCATTTAATTTCCTTTCTACGTCGCTCTCGAACCCACATTGCAACGGAGTTGCGCCGGTGGGTGTTGTGGTTATGGGCGCGCACGCGGCGCAACCCGTTGAACTTTGCGTTAGGCTGCACTGGCGGGTCTGCTCACGCCGGAATAACCAATGCGCTCAAACTGGATGTCATAATCCACGCCAGCCTTTGCCAGACAGTTTTCGTGTTCGCGGTGTTCGCATTGCTTGAGGTCTTTGAAAATATCGCAGGGCGTCCACATTGCACGGCGTCCTTGCCACCACAATGAATCGCCTGGCTCAATCTTTTCTGCTTGCTCAGTGCGCTTCACGCGAATAGCGCAAGTATCTTTTGGGTGATTTGGGTCAATACAATCAATCCAAATCGTTTCAGGCTCTAAAATGACTTCTTTTACAAATCCACCAATCATAGTAATTCTCCTGCGATGTCGTTCCGCCTAACAACGTGTTGCACGGGAGCGCGCGCCGTGCGGTTTGGTTTTCCTGGTGTTCACACGCGCCCCGTGAACACGGCGTTAGACCTCCGCTGTGTCCGCTTGCAAAGTGCCGCAGTCAGCGGAGTACCGGATATATTCTTGCACCTTGGCTTTTTTCGCCTGTACGTTTTTATGCGTCATCATCTCATCTACAGGAATTTTCGATGCCAGCATTTCGAGGACGGCGAAAAGATCAACAACTTCCAGCGCGATCCTTTCTGCGTTGGTCAATGGCTGTCGCGGTTCGCGCTCGTCCAGCCCAAACCGAAGGGCTTTACTGATTCGCTGTGCAATCTCTGAACATTCCTCAGAGGCGATAGTTAACAAATGCTCTGTCTCTGTCATATCTCCGCTCCGGTCTAACCCACATTGCAACGGAGCGTGGCCGTTGACGGTTGTGGTTTTCACGTTGTTTGCGGCCACGCCCGCTGAACTTTGCGTTCGACGGCAACTATGTCGTGAATCCCCAAGGCGAGATAATGCCGAACTGCCCAAGTTGCTCGCGCTCGCGCCGCCGCTGTTCAAACTCCAAGCGGCGTGCAATATCGGTATGACAGAAGGCGACATTTTCTGTTTTGCAAGTAATTACGTTATCGCCCATAAATCGGTCATAACCGACGATCTTCGTCCCGTGCTGCTTAAGCCATTTCTTTGCAATCCGCTTTTTGTGATGTGGTTTTCGCGGAGCGTAAATTGGTGTCGGTTCCACTGCCACGATACGCGGAGCGCGTGGGATTGCGTCAATTTTCGCCCTTAAATCTAAGAGAGTTTGTAATGTCAGTGTTGTACTCATAAACCTAGTGGAAATAAATTGGGCGTATGGATGTCACGCCCAGTGATTTCAGGAAATGTTTGCTGAATAAATGCGAACAATTTCGGTAACGTGCTGTTCTGCTTGCCATCCCATTCTTTCTCGTAAATGGGCCAACCCTGATTGCTTGTATTCCAGTGCCAGCTAATTTGCTCGCAACCAGGAATCTCGAAGTAGATAATCGCATTCGGCCAAGCCTGCTTTTCGTAGGTGACGCCCCACGTCCAGTCGTTGTGTTTGAAAAGTGTGATGAGGTCACGAATGAGCGTATCCTTTTTTTTATAATTTCTGTCTTGATAGCGGCTGAACCTGTAGCGCTTGGCTGTGAGATTGGCGTCCTCGATTTCGAGTGCCAATCTCACAGCCAGCGCCAGCGGTTCGGACTTGGCCAATTTATTCAGGCGAATCTTGATGGTTCGCGTGCCAAGCCCAAGTGCATCTGTACGCAGATGCTTTAATTGCCGTACTCGCTCTGCGTTCCCCATTAATCTTCCTCACCTTCATAGTTGCTGCCAGCCCTGGCAATGCTGAAATCCGAGCCAAGCGGGCTGCCTTGCAAGAAGTAACATCTGACTTTGGCTCCGCGCGCTTTCTCGGTTTTGCCGCCGCGCTGGGCACAAATCAGGTGCCGACGTTCGACCAGCGAATTCAGAGCGAGCTGCAAATAATCCGCTGTAAGGCTGTTGTCGAGCGTCTGTCGAAGCTCTACCAACAGCCCCGCGACTTCGTTATTGCCGAGCTTGGCCTGTTCGATGATTTCCTGTTCAAGAAGGGTGAGACGTTCATTGTATTGCGACTTGGCTTTGTTGCTCCAAATGCGGATGAGATTTGAGGGAGTGCCTGCGCCACTCACAGCAGCTTGCCGTTGCAGCTCGTAGACGGCTTGGGCTGATCCCATATAGATGGAGCGCAAATAGCCGCCACTCGTGCCCCGGCTCTTTTCCCGTTTGCCTGGGCGTGGGACGGAAAGTTTCGTGGTAATGGGCCGGTCGGGAGATGCTTTTTTCATATGAGGTTCAAATCGAAACTACAATAATTCAATCGTCCGGTTGAGCGCGCGCAGATCGGCTTCCAGGCGCTCACGCACCTGTAGTAAATGCTCGCGCGTAACTTGTTGCAGATTGATCGTCGGCGCGGGTTGCGGGGTAGCAACTGTGGGCGCGCTTGGGAGGCTTGGGTTCTTAGGCTTGGCCGGCGTCCTAGCAGGCGTTGTAGGTTTGCCTGTTGCTTGATAGAGCGCTGGATGTCCTTGTGCTGGACGGTTCACCACACTAATGACGTTCTTTTTCGCCATCGTATAAAAGGCATTGGCAATATCACTGTCGGTAATCTCAGCATCTTGCCCTTGCTTTATCAGCCATAGTCGCGCTTCCTCGCGTCCGAAGGGCGTTTTACTGGTCTTGCACAAATCAAGGATGGCTTCGCGCACCAGGCCAATTTTTGTTGTGGGTGTTGAAGTGACTGGAGCAAGTGCCGATAGTGGCTTTTGTGTTAGCTGCGCGACAAACTCATCATCGTTGAGCGATTGGCGAAGGAATGATTCAGAGAGCGAGCCGGTTTCGAGAAGGGTTTTGGCATTCAACTCATCGAAGATCGGCATCAATTCACTGGTGCGCAAACCAGTAAAGGCGCTTACTTTGCTGAGCGACGCGCCCTGAAGAAAGATGGCACAATAGATTGCAGCGTGAAGCTTGGGGATTGTGAGAGCAGTGTTTTGATTGATTCGTTCGTGGATCGTGGCGAAGTTCAAATTCATTTGGGGATTCCTTTCTGTGAAGATTACGGGACTGATGTGAAGAGTGTGCGCTTATTATCGCGCCGTTCCTGCGCGCGCTCTTTGGCGAGTAGTCGAGTTTTCTCTTTGTGGCAGGGATGACAAAGAGTCTGAATATTCGTTAAGTCGTTGGTTCCACCGCGCACGACCTCTACGATGTGGTCGGCTTCCCAGAGGTCGTAATTGTGGGTATTGAATCCCATTTGGCGAAGTAGGTCGTCATAGGCATCGGCGATTTCATAGAAACCTTTTTCGTTACGCTTGGATTTGCGGCGCTGCGGCCAATCCGCAATGTGTTTTTGTAGGAATTTGCGCAAATAACCAGTGTCGCATCCGCATTTGGCACAAACGCCTTTGTCTCGTTGTTCGACCAGCCTGCGAGCGTAGTTCCAATTGGTCGCCATAAGCAGGCTCTCGTTGCATTCATCGCTGCAAATCGTGCGCCGATGTTTGGGGATAATGCCTTTGCAGAAACGGCAGAGGTTGCGTCCTTCTGCATCAACAGTAACAGGGTAATCGGCGAATGTAGGTGTTTTTCGATTACTCATTTAAGGATTGTTTTCAGTAACGCTTCTGCCATTTCTACCGAAACAGCATTGCCGATTTGTTTTACTTGGTCTTCGCGATTGCCGACGAAGACATAGGATTTGGGGAAGCCTTGCGCTGCGGCAAGTTCGTGCGGTTGCAGCATCCGAAAATGAATGTCCAGCACTGCGATTGGCGAGCCTTCCAAGCGTGGTTCGACCAAGCCAAAGCGGTCTTTAGTGGAAAGCGTATCAATCGGCTCATCAATCGAAGCCGCTTTCGCTGTGCCGTTGTATTTGACCAGGAATGGTTCTGCGATGGCCCAGCCATCATCGCCTGCCGTGATCGTCTTTATGGGCTGGTCAAGAGAATGCACGCGACGGCCCGGGTAATCGTCTTGTCCGTGCATTGTTTGCACCAGGAATGGTGAAACCAGGCCGTAGCGGTTTGAGGTGTCGAGCGTTGGCAATGGCTCTTCCAGCGAATGATTGCGCTGATTCCCGTCGCTGCGTCCATCGTGATTGCCTTGAAAGCGTGTGATGAACGGCTGGCATAGCCCGTGATGCGCACCACTGGTAGCGATGGTTGAAAGCGGGTTGTCAATTGAAGCCGCACCCATGTTGTTTCGCAGCACCACGATAAAAGGCTGTGCCAACCCAAAGTGTTCATAGTTTGCTGTTACGGCTGGCAAGGGCTTGTCGAGCGATTGTGCATCGTGGCCGCCATAGAACTTCACGAGAAACGGCTGTACCAATCCGATTCCTCGCGATTGGGTTGTGATGGTTTGTAGCGGGCGGTCAATGCTGCGGATTCGATCATCGCCTTCTTTCGGGACGATAAAAGGGATGCCACTGAATTTTTGCAAACCAGCATAAATCCGCGCGAGTGTGTTGGGTTTCAATGGCTTCTTGCGGTTAAAAATGGAGCGACTGGGAATTGTCCAGTCAATGATTTCGCGCGCTGGGCGATAGGGTTTGAGTGTTGACGATGTTTTGAAGAGCGGCAAGGCTTGCTGCACTTTGTCTTTGGGCGCGTGCGTTCGCTCCGGCCACCCGATAGCTTTGCGCCCCAGCCGTGCCTGGATAAAAAGCCGTTCGCGCGATGTTGGTGCACCGTAATCGGCGGCATTCAATATCCGCTCCTCAACGATGTACCCTAAAGCTCGCAGCGCATTCAGAAATGCAAAATAAAGCTCTCCCTTGCGCTTCTTGAGCGGTTTGCCGTTGGTGCCGATAGGTCCCCACGAACGAAACTCTTTGACGTTCTCAATGAGAATGGTTTCGATGCGGATTTGACTGGCCCATTCAACAACGCGCCAGCCGGATGCTCTGGATTGATCGTTAACCGGTTTGCCGCCTCTGGCATTGCTATGGTGGGTGCATTCAGGTGAAGCAACCAGCAAATCCAGCTTACCGCTGGGAACCAGTTTGCGCGGGTCAACATTGTCGAGGTTAGTGCAGAAGTGCTCGGCCTCGGGATGATTCTTTGAGTGTGTGGCAATCGCAATCTGCCAATGATTTACCGCGACAAGGTTCAAATCGTATCCCAAGGCTTTACACGCAAGTTGAAGCCCTGTCGAAGTTCCGCCAGCGCCGCAAAACAAATCCGCTGCTGTAATTTTCTTTCGTTTCATCGTGTGAGGTTTCCTCCTAATCAATCGCACATTTCACATTTTCCGTGATCTTTCAATACGCCACAATTACCGCAATATTCCTCGCCGGGCTGTTGCCAGCTTGGGCGATGCCATTCCCCTTTATCGTTCGTGATCCAGCCATCTTCACGACGCAAAGCACGGCTGCCGCCACTGCATTCGCAAAGCTTTGCACTGCTGTAGCCGTCGCTGTGGCGCACGATCTGCACGCCTCGGTCAGCACAGTGTTGGCATCTGTACTTGCCTGCCATCTGCTCTTTGGCCTGAATGCGTCCGTTTCGATTTCCCGCAACCGCCGTTCACGCTCTCGGTCGCTGCGCAGTAGGTCGTAGGCCGCGAGAATCTGCGGCACGCCAAACGGCTTGGTGACATCGGTGAAATTGCGCGCAGCGCGCTGAAAGCTGGGATGCAGGTCTTCATCGGAGATTTCAGCCAACGCCAGCTCCCACGATTGGACTGTAGAGGCGCGCTCCATTCGTTCCATCATTGGCAAACATTTCAATTTCCTGACCATTTCGGCTATCTCGGCTAAAAGCGTTTGCCGGGACGAGAACGCCAATGTCTTCGAGGTATCTGCGATGACGCCGCTCTTCGGCGGATTCGGTACGAGTTGATTGCTGATGGGTTCCATTGCTGTTGGTGGCTCCTTTCGCTTGTTTTCGTTCGCGCCAGATGCGCAGTTCACGGGGCAGGAAGTTCAGCGCAACGGCACCTTTTTCCGCGCGGAAGTCCTGTAGGTCGTGAAAGCCAAAGCCGTCAGTGCGTATCTCTGCCGCGGCGTCCCGGATTCTTTTTTCACGGCGTGGTGCGTGCTGGTCTCGCAAGCAGTCTTGGCTACCAACTGCTCGAAGGCATCCAGTTCGCCCGGTAGGGAATCCGGCTCCTGCGGGAGTGGCTGGGAATCAAATGCGTCGAAGGGAGACACCGGTTCGGGCGCGCGCGCGCGTTGCTCTTCCTGTTCTTGGTAAGTGGTTACATGTAAACCTGTAATCATGTATTCATTACCGGGGTGTTTTTGGTCACTACCTGAGACACTAGGTAAGTCACTACCTGAGACACTAGGTAAGTCACTACCTGAGACACTAGGTAAGTCACTACCTGAGACACTAGGTAAGTCACTACCTGAGACACTAGGTAAGTCACTGGGAATAAAGGCCGGTTTCGGGGCTTTCCAGCGGCCACGAAAGTCGGCGGCAGCCTCTTTGTATAACGCCGAAAACCCGTAAATATTCACTTCGTTTTCGGTGTCGGGCAGCTTTTGCAGGTGGCCTTTTTGAATGAGTTTTTGAATGATTCGGATGGCAGACCGGCGCTCAATGCGCGCACGGTCTGCAATGCGATTAAAGGAAGCGTTTTCGATGCGTCCGTCTCGGTCGGCCCAGTCTGCAAGTGCGATTTGGACAAGCAGGGTTTCCGATTTGAAGGGCGATATATCGAAAACGGCTTGTGTAAATTCAACGGCCATTAAGTTATCCAGAAATAAAAAAAAGACTTATGTGAGCGCTCTTCGCTTTATGGTGGCAACCCTCTCTAGCAAAGGGCGCGTAAAGCGCTCACATAAGTCTTCGCTAGAATTCATTCGCTGTTGCCACACAGCTTTTTTGTCAACGTTTTGAATTATCTGCATTACGAGAATTTATTTTTTGAGAATCAAAACAGATTTGCCTGCCGTGGATCAGGGGCTTTCTTTGCAATGCCCCGAAGCCAGTTGATTTGTTTTTCGCTGATGTAGCTTCGCTCTTTGTATTGCGCCAATTTCTCCGCCATCCCATCCACAAAGGTGCGCTCTTCCTCGTGCAATCTGGCTCTGATTTCGAGGCATGCGGGCACAAGCTCGCACGCCTCTTCATAGAATTTGCTGGTGGCCATAGTTAGTCTTTCAGCATCCCATTTTCGCGAAGATAGTCTTGGACATTGCTGCTGGCTTCCAGGACAGTTACGCAGGCATCTGCCATTGTGCGAGCAAGCTCATTGCCTTCGTATCCGCCAAGATCAGGAGTGTCGGTATCCTCTAGCCAATCCTGCAGATGATCCATCAGCGAAACCCGCAACGTGGCTTTTTGTGACTCATTCATGCAGCCTCGCTTTCTGGTCCGATCTCAATAAATTCGGCGTCAATGGCATCGCTATAGTCGGGTGAGAGGCCAAGACCCAACAGTGCCTGATTGAAGGTGAATTTGTGCTGGCAAAGATCGCATTGCAAATCAATTTCGCCTTCGGTCCAACTGTTGATTTCGGCAATAGGTTGTTGCGAGTACTCGTTGCATTCGGGGCAACGAACAGGGCAGTGGCCAGTCGGTAATTGACGCGGTTCAGTGCCGGGCATTGCGGTGCTGCCATTGCTAATCGCTTTGGTGGGCGCAGCATTGAGTTGGCGCGGCTCTGCCCCGATTGGCATCGGAAAGCTGTTCTGAAAGGCTGGCTCACCTTCGTATTCTGGCTCAGGCGTAGGTGCGGGCTTTTCTTCATCAAATAAGCTTCCCTGCCCTTTGCCGTTGGCGGCATCGAGGAAGATTTGAATATTGGAACGCCACGGGCCATAGCGACGCACGACGTTCGCGAATTCTTCGAGGTCGTGCTTGAGGATTTGCAGCTTGCCGTTATCGTCCACCCAGCAATGATGCAATTCGTGATCAACAAGGGCTTCGCGATGTTCCGGCGTGAGCCTATCCCAGATTGTTCGCCAGATTTCGATGGTGAAGAACTGCTTGTCAGTGTCTTCGTTTGGATGCACCAGTACCGCGTTCAGGCCAGTGACTTTGCGAGCCCGTCCCCAGATTTGCTCATCGCCGGATTTGATTTCTTTGGAGAAAAAGAAATAGCGCATCTCCACACTGCCGAGGTGTGAATGGCGCTGATTGATGATTTTGTTGGCAACGTCGCGCACGGGGGGCGCGTCGCTCCACGTTTGTGGTTCTGCTGGTTGCATATCTCTCCTTGATTTAGAGGTGATAGGTAAGAGGCAAATGAGGTTTGCCTGATGGAAACTGCTAAAATTTTGCGAAAAATCTACACTGAGGAAGACGAATGTAGATCGTGCTTGAGGATAGGGAAGGGAAGAGGTAAGCCGTTGAAAAGATAATCTTAACTGCGGTGAAGCGGGGTTGATCGCGATGGAAATAAATCCGTTCGCAATGCGGAGGTCAGGAGTTCGATCCTCCTCAGGTCCACCAAAAAATTATCCTTCTCCAAAGTCGCCACTCGGCGGCTTTTTCATTTTGCGCAAAAATGGGGCGACTTCGCTGAACGATTCGATTTCAGAACGTTGTCACAACCGTCACGCCTGCGGTTTCGAACTTGTCCATCTTGACGAGTGCGTCTGCGGCTTGTTCCAGCGGGATGGTTCTGCCGATGAGCTTTTCGGGGGATAGTTTACCCGCCGCAATCATGGCGAAGATGGCGTCGTAGCGATGCGCCTGGATGCCGTGGCTGCCGAGGATTTCCAACTCGTGCGCAATGACTTTGTCCATCGGGATGGCAGGCGTACGTTGTTCAGCCAACAGCAGGCCGACTTGAATATGCTTGCCGCGTTTGCGCAGATTGCTGACAGAATTGAAACAGGTTGTGGGGTGTCCGAGGGCGTCTAGCGAAACGTGTGCGCCACCGCTGGTGATCTCGACAACCGTTGCAACGACATTGGCCACTTGGGTCGCGTTCACCGTAGCCGTTGCGCCCCAGTCCCGCGCCAACCGCAGCGCATCGTCAGAAATATCAATAGCTACGACATTAGCTCCCAACGCAGCGGCAATCATAATTGCCGACAATCCTACGCCGCCGCAGCCATGGACAGCAACCCATTGCCCGGCGGACGTCTTGCCTTGATCTACGACCGCACGAAAGGATGTGGCAAACCGGCAGCCTAAACTGGCCGCTGCCGGAAAATCCAAGGTATCTGGCAATCGCACCAGATTGGCGTCGGCACGATGTAGCGAGACATATTCGGCAAATGATCCCCAGTGCGTAAAGCCCGGTTGAAATTGATCGTCGCACACTTGTTGCTGACCGGCGGCGCATTGTGGGCACGCGCCGCAACCGCTGACGAAGGGAACTGTCACCCGATCCCCGACCTTCCATCGGGTCACGCCTTCGCCGATCTCGGCGACTACTCCTGCCAGTTCGTGGCCGGGTACGTGCGGCAGGCGAATGTCAGCGTCGTGTCCGACCCAGCCGTGCCAGTCGCTGCGGCACACGCCCGTCGCCATTACTTTGACAACAACGCCGTGTGCGGCGGGAATCGGATCAGGAACGTCCCGGAGTTGCGGGGGCGCATTAAAGGCGTCGTAGATGACAGCTTTCATTTTCGGTTCTTTCTTGGCGGGATAAGGAAAGGCGAGAAACAAGCCTGTGGCCACTCGTCTAAGCCGTCTAAGGCGGATAGTATTCGTGTGGCCTTTGAACCTTGCAGGGGATGGCAAACAAGCTGTCCGCCATCCCCGCAAACGTAATTTGACCTAGAACAACAGCTTCAACGCCAACTGCCCGATGCGTGGGTCGCCCGTAGCGCGTGGGTCGCGGAAGCCTTCGCGTTGGGTCAGGCTCACGCCCGTCGTGTTGACGCCGTTAACAATGTAAAGGTTCTCGTCAAAGGCGGTGTAATTCACGCGGTTGAGGATATTGAAAAACTCGCCGATGAATTGCAGCCGCACCCGTTCGGTGAAGTTGAACGTTTTGGTCGCGCGGAAATCCAGACTGGCGAAATAGCCGCGTTGGTAGGCATTGCGCACCGTGCCCGGCGCACGATCTGAATTACGATTGCTGTCGTTATTCAAATCCACCGTGCTGGCCAGCCGCGCCGAAAACGGCAGGTTGCTGGCAATCTGGTAAATACCGCTCACCTGCCAGCCGCCCAGCACGACGCGCGCCACGCCGCCGCGTTTGAAGTAATCCAAATCCCACACGGCGCTGGTGACATAGCGATGCGGGGTGTCGGCATTGCCGCGCCCGCGTTCGTCGCGCAGGCTGTACGGATTCTGTGCCTGCTTCACGTCATCGTTCGGTACGACGACTGCTGTCGCATCCGGCGCATCATCAATCACGCGCGAATAGGTGTAAGAAAACAACAGTTGATAATGCTGTGCAAAGCGTTTGTTCAATTGCAACGCCAGTGCGTTGTAGCTGGAAAAGCCGTTGCTTTCAAATTCGCTGATGCGCCCAAAGCCCGCAATCGGGCGGAGCGGGGAAGCCGCCGTCGGCGTCGCACCCGGAAAACGCGGGAACGTAGGCACGAGTCCCCCCGCAATCGGTGTGGCCTCGGGCCGCAACAGGTTGATGTCACGTGTGCGTTGCAGATGCCGTCCGCGCACGGTCATATAAGTCGCGCTGACCGACATATCTTTCGTCAGCCCGAATTCCGCGCCCGCGTTGCCCTGCATCGTGTAGGGTTGCTGATAATTGCGCTCAAACACAAACAGGTTCGGCACCGCTTCGGATGCTCGCGCCCGAATGTCGGCCAGCGTGGCAAAGCGGAACGGATAAACCAGATTCGTCGGGTTCGTCAGCGTAAATGTCAGCACATTGATGCCGTTGTTGGAATGCGCTGTGCCGAGCGCGATTGAAGGCGTGCGGCCATAGAACATCCCATAGCCCAGACGAATCACAAACCGATCACTGTTCGTCGGTTTATACGCCAAACCGAGGCGCGGCGCGAAATTGTTGTAGTCGTTATTGGCCTTGCTCGTGTCAATGCCTGCCGCGATCAACGACGCCGTGCGGTTCACGGTGCCGGGCTGTTTCATCGCCTGCGCATCGTAGCGCAAGCCGAGATTCAAATTCAGCCGATTCAACACGCGCCAGTCGTCCTGCACAAAGAAGCTGTATTCGTTAAAATTCGGATGCGTTTCTGGCCCGGTCGTTCCGTCGCCCGCAAACGCCTGCGTGAACTGTCCCACCACGTTGTTCGTGAAGTTGGCATAGCTCGTGTAGGTGTAGCTAGCCCCGAATGAGCCGGGGAAGAAGTTTTTGATTTTCTCGATATTCACATCCACGCCGCCTTTCAGGCTGTGCTTGCCCGTCAGGTACGTGACGTTATCAATCAGTTGCACTTTGTTTTCGGTCGTCTCGCGCGGGCTGAAGTTATTGCGGCCAATGGTCAGCGCGGCGGTGCCCTGCGAAACGATGGCTTCCGGCGTGTCCGAATTAGCGAAGCCGGGTTCACGGTCGCGCGCCACCTGTGTGCGAAATTCATTCAGCAGGCGCGGCGTGAAAGCCGTATTTAACGTCACCGTCACCGTGTCCGTCGTCACCAAACTGTTGCCGCTGTGTTCGCGCGCACTGGTCGCGCCGCTGTTTTCCAGATTCGTGCCCGTGAAATTCTGGCGGTTGTAGCGGACATTCAACCGGTTCGCGCTGTCGAGTTGCCAGTCCACTTTGCCCAGATAGACATCCTGATTGAATTGCCGCACATAGTTTTCTGCAAACGGCAACAAGCGATTGCGCCCCGCCACCGAAGCCGGACTCGTCGCGTCCGCCGCTGGCAGAATGTTGATGAGGTTCGGGAAGGTATTGCGCTGCCCGTCGTAGTTGAAGAAAAAGAACGCGCGATCCCGTTTGATCGGGCCGCCCAGATTGCCGCCGAATTGATGATAATGGTACGACGGCTTGTACGCGGGCGGCGTCAACAGCGTCCGCTGCGTCGCGCCACTGCCAATCGTCGAAGCATTCAACCGGTTCGCATTCAGCGAACGATCCCGATAAAAATCAAAGCCGACGCCGTGAAAATCATTCGTGCCCGACTTGGTCACGACGTTGATGACGCCACCCGCCGCGCGTCCGAATTCGGCGGAAAACGTGTTGGTGTTGACCTGAAATTCCTGCACGGCGTCCTGACTGAACTGATACGGCGCACGCCCGGAACCGGTGCGTCCGAGCGATTGACCGAAGAAGTTATTGTTGTTGTCTACGCCGTCAATCTGCACGCTGTTCAGCGTGCCGCGCTGCCCGCCAAACGACAAATCGCCGCCGCGCGGATCCCGCACAACGCCCGGCGTCAGCGTGACGAAATCCAAAAAATTGCGCCCATTCACGGGCAGTTCGCGGACGGCGCGTTCTGTGACCGAGCCGCTGACATTCGTACGAGTCGTTTCGACAATCGGCGCGACATCGGTGATTTGGACGGTTTCGGTAATGTTCACACGCAACGCCAAATCCAGATTGAGCTTTTGCCCGACGGTTAGCGTCACCTGTCCATATTTGTTTTGCGCAAAGCCGGGTGCGGTGGCGCTGATTTCATAGGTGCCGGGCGGCAGCAGTGGTAACCGGTAAAGGCCATCGGCATCGGTCGTGATCGTGCGTTCCAGCCCCGTGTTAACGTTGCGTGCGGTAATGGTAGCGTTGGGCATCACTGCCGCATTCTGATCCGTTACAACACCTTCAATCGTCGCTGTCGCCGCCTGTTGGGCAAAGACGCTTAGACCACTAATCGCCAATAAAAGAAAGAAAAATACCAAATGGCGTGCGGCCTTCGTCGCCGCCACATAAAAACAGTTTTTCTGCATGAGCTTCTCCTTGAGGTAATGTCCAACAACCATAGTACGAGGATACAGATGGCTCTGGATTTGGGGTCAATGAGTAATCTCCAGCGTTGCTAGTCAAAAATAATTTGTCGTGCTTAGTTCTGTATGATGTGCATGTTAATTTCGTAGTAAATCAGTAAGCCCGATCTTACCCCAGAGAGATTCCGGTTGGCAACGTGACGACTCGCCGTAAGAATGCAAAAAAGCGATTCCGTGCAGCACGCGAGAGTTACCGATGCAGTTCATCCAGCAACGCCCCGGCATCCCTCAAATCCGCCGTGTCAAAGCCTTCGGTGAACCAGCCGTAAATTTCCGCGAGCATCTGCCGCGCTTCGGCGGTCTTGTCTTGTCGTTGCCATAAGCGCGCGAGACTGGTGGCGGCGCGAAGCTCAAACATCCTCGCGCTCTGTTTTTGGGCGATTGCGATGGCTTTTTGGTAACAGCTTTCCGCTTCAATCTGTGCATAATCAGCAGCCACTTGTAATAGCAGTTCGCCTTTGATGCGCCAGATGTCGGCCTCATAGCTACGCTCGCCGATGTTTTCGGCCAGCGTCTGCGCTTCCGCGATGATGGCCAGTCCTTCCTCACTCCGGTTCGCCCGCCAGTAGGCTTCGCCCAGCCCCGCCAAACACCAGGTCATCGCCAAGGTCACACCTTTCGTGCGAAGCGAGGCAATCGTCTGTCTCGCTTGCTCAAAGGCTAATTCGGTCGGCTCTTGAAAGGCACGATTTATGGCATTTATTGTAATCGCCCAGTGGAGCATGTCGCCCAGGTCGTACTTTTCAGCAAGT
>JAXLQQ010000048.1:0-43829 GCA_046331525.1 Blastocatellia bacterium | reverse complement strand
ACATCAATCACGGGATCAAGGCATTTCTCCCGCGTGCCATCGGCATTTTCAATGACAACGTCATTGCCGCGCGCGCGGACGATGCGCTGCGGCGCGACGCCGAGAAACGAATACCGCGCAATCTTCTCGCCGCCTTCGACCGATTCCAGCAGGAAGGCTTGCGAAGAGTAATGTTGAATCTTCAGGAACGCGGAAACCGGCGTCAGTAAATCCGCCATCACCGTCTTAACGACAGGCACGACAGTTCCCTGCTTCGCCAATTCCAAAAATTCCTCATAGGTTGTCGGAGTTATGTGGGACATAAATTCAGTGGCCGGTGATCGGTGGTCGGTGGTCAGCGGTTGAGGAAGAACGGCTTTCTACCGACCACCGACAACTGCCCACCGATCACTGGCTGTATTTCGCTTCCGCAGGCTTGCCCGCGCGTTTGCTGAGTTCGGCAGTGATAGCATCTAGCGAGATGTCGCGTTCCACCAGCAAGACCAGCAAATGATAGAGTAAATCCGATACTTCGGCAGCCAATTCTGTCGGGTTGGCATTCTTGGCGGCGATGATGGTTTCTGCCGTTTCTTCGCCGACTTTCTTGAGAATTTTGTCCAGCCCTTTGTCGAACAAGTACGTTGTGTACGAATTGGGCGGGCGCTCCTGCTGACGTTGCTGAATCAAGGTATACAGCGCTGCGAGCGTGGAACCGAGTTCGGGTTGGGTGATAGGTTCTGTCATGCGGATTCCAATTCGCGGTAAAAACAGGTGGGCGCGCCAGTGTGACAGGCGGGCCCGCGAGGTTCGACTAGCACGACCAACGCATCGGCATCGCAATCCACACGAATCGCAGTGACGTGCTGTGTGTGGCCGGAGGTTGCGCCTTTGTGCCAAAGTTCCTGTCGCGAACGACTCCAAAACCAGGTTTCACGAGTAGCGAGCGTCTGCCGCAGGCTCTCCTCATTCATATACGCTAAGGTCAGCACTTCCCGCGACCGTGCATCCTGCACAATCGCGGGGATCAGTCCGTGCGCATCAAATTTCAATTGCGGCGGTAAGAGTTCTTCAATTTTGTCTGCTTTTTCCACTTTCAATCTGCTTGCCAGTTGAAATGCCTGGCTTACTTCACTCGCTTGGCCAGCCACTCGTCTATCAATTTCAGTAGGGCTGGATCGAGCGGGCGCGCGACATCGTTGTCAGCCTCTAAGCTCGGTGCGCCTTTGTTTACTTTCAGGTAATAATCCATATCGGGCAAGACAACCGTTTCGTAATCCTTATGTTCGCCCGTTTTCAAGGCATCGCGGATGAAGGAACCTTCGCGCGCATTCACACGCCGATCTTTGCCGCCGTGAACGACCAACACCGCCCCCGCTACGATGGGGTATAATGCCAGCGGGTCGTCCAGTAACCAGCTATAAGCATAATCGGGATGCTTGATTAAGGGATTCAGCCACTCGTCTTTCGGATCAACTTGAAAATCTGAGGTCTTCGCCCCGCCGCTGGCCAACTGGGCAATAATGCCATCCAGTTTTGTCAGATAAGCAGCGCTCTCTTCGGCAGGCGTTTTCTGATCCCGCAAATTCATCTGCGCCCATTCCTTCAGCAGCTTGTTGGCATTCCGTCCTGGCGGTGCCGTCGCAATCACGCCCGCCACTTCTTTATTTCCGGCAATGCCAGCGGCAATAAAAGAGCCGTCGCCGTGCCCAAAGGAGAAAATTTTTGTCGCGTCAATCTCCTTGCGTCCGCGCAAAAAGTGAACCGCGCCCACGCCATCATCGGAAGCCACTGCCATCGTCGCCGTCGCGCATTCGCTCTCGCCTGTGCAGCGTCGGTCGTATCGCAACACAGCAAAGCCGCGCTGCGCAAAATGCGCGGCCAGATCGAAATAGGTGTTGTGCTGGCCTTTGCTGACCTTGATGCTATCGCGGCCTGAATAAAATTCCGGCACCATCACAATCGCTGGCACTTTTTGTCCCGCTTTATTTTTCGGCAAAAACAATACGCCGGAAAGCATTAAGTTATCGCCCTTGAATTGCACCGGCTCCGCAGCCACATAATTCGGGATCGTCAGTGTGGAAGCAGAGCGCACCGCATCTTTGCCATTTTGCGCGTTGTGTTGGCGCGCACCGAAAGCTACCGTTGAGCAGAGCAAAGAACCTGTGAGGCAAAATGTGAGGATCGTTTTTTTCATAGTTACATCTCCAGATTGAACTAACAAAATTTTCTGCAACGGGGCTTTAACGCATTAGGATGCCGCGCGAGCGCAAAGAATTTTTCGCGGCCTCTACACCAATCTCGCCAAAATGAAAAATCGAAGCGGCCAATACAGCACTCGCCTTGCCTTCAGTCAAGGCATCATACAAATGTTCGACCGTCCCGGCACCACCCGAAGCGATAACGGGAATGCTGACGGCTTCTGCTACGGCGCGTGTCAGCGCCAGGTCATAGCCATCTTTTTGTCCATCGCAATCCATACTCGTCAGCAGAATTTCCCCCGCACCAAGTGACGCCGCCTGTTGCGCCCATTCGACTACGTCCATGCCGGTCGGCGTTCTGCCGCCGTGCAAAAACACTTCCCAGGCATCCGGCTTATCTTTGCGTCGTTTGGCATCAATCGCCACGACCATACATTGCGCGCCGAAACGTTCCGCGCCCTCGCGAATCAACTGCGGATTTTGCACGGCTGCGGTATTCACCGAAACCTTATCCGCGCCTGCCGCGAGAATCGCGCGCACATCTTCGACGGTGCGAATGCCGCCGCCGACGGTGAACGGAATAAAGACGCGATCCGCCACGCGCCGCACCATTTCCGCGACAATCTCGCGCCGGTCTGACGATGCAGTAATGTCCAAAAACACCAATTCGTCCGCGCCCTCGCGGTCATAGCGTTCGCCTTGTTCGACCGGATCGCCAGCATCCACCAGATTCACAAAGCTAATGCCTTTGACCACGCGACCGCGATCAACATCAAGACAGGGAATGAGTCGTTTTGCGAGCATTTGTTCGTTCTCCGCTGTTCGTTGTCCGTTGTTAGAACTAGCGCAAACAACGGACAACAGACAACGGACGATGGACTACAAGCTAATTTGTTTCACCGAGCGAATATGTTCGACTGCGGTGAGGGATTCGAGCGTCGTTGCGTCCAGTTCGTGATCGAGTTGATAGATGGACAGCGCGACGCCACCTTTTTGATTGCGGCTTAAATAGAGCTGCGCGATGTTGACGCCTTGATCGCCTAAAAATGTACCGACGCGACCAATCATGCCGGGCACGTCGTCGTTGCTGACAACGAGCAAATGGCCTTCGGGTACGGCTTCGAGGCGATAGGAGTTCAGGTTGATGATGCGGGCGTCTTCCGTGCCGAACAGCGCGCCAGTGACTTGGCTTTCGCCGCCGTCGCCGCGCACGACGACTTCGATCAGGCTTTCCTGCGCGGTGCGTTCGAGCGATTCTTTGATTTTCAAGCCGTGTTCTTCGGCAATCATCGCGGCGTTTACTTGATTGACGCGATCACTGGTGTTCGCCATTAACGAAGCCAGGATTGCGGACGTGATCGGGCGCACATCCAAATCCGAAACTTCGCCGTTGTATTTGATTTCGATTTCGCTGACCGAATGGCCGTAGATTTGCGATTGGAAGCGGCCCAGCTTTTCACCGAGCGCCAGATAAGGCCGCAAGTGCGCCAATGCTTCCGCGCCAACCGCTGGCATATTCACCGCGCCGCTGATTTCGCCCGTCGTCAGGAACGCGCCGATTTGTTCGGCGGTAATCACCGCGACCTGATCCTGCGCCTCGTTCGTTGAAGCGCCCAGATGCGGCGTGATAATCACCTGCTCCAAACCAAGCAGTGGCAGTTCGGGCGGCGGCGGTTCTTTCGAGAAAACATCGGCGCAGCGGCAGCCACTTTGCCCGACTGGATCGCATTGAAAAGCGCCGTTTCGTCCACCAGCCCGCCGCGCGCACAGTTGATGATGCGCACGCCGTCTTTCATCTTGGCCAACGCGGCCTCACCAATGATGCCGCGCGTCTCATCCGTCAGCGGCGTATGTACGGTTACGAAATCAGAGCGCGTGCAAATGTCGTCCAGCGAAACGACTTCGACGCCGATCCGCGCGGCCACGTCTTTCGCCAAAAACGGATCGTACGCCAGCACTTTCATCCCCAACCCGACCGCGCCCTGCGCCACAATCTTGCCGATGTTGCCAAAGCCGACGATGCCTAAAGTTTTGCCGCGTAACTCGACGCCCATAAATTTTTTCTTGTCCCACTTCCCTGCTTTCATAGACGAATGCGCTTGTGGGATTTTGCGTGCCAGCGACATCATCATCGCCAGCGTATGCTCGCCCGTCGTAACGCTGTTGCCGGCTGCCGCATTCATCACCACAATGCCGCGTTTGGTGGCAGCAGGGACGTCAATATTGTCTACGCCGGAACCCGCGCGCCCGATGACTTTCAAATTCGTTGCCGCGCTGATGATGTCGGCCGTAACTTTCGTTTCCGAACGTACAATCAGCGCGTCATAATCGCCGATAATCTTTTTCAATTCGTCGGGTTTGAGGCCGACGTTTTGGTCAACTTGAAATTGCTCGAAGCGGTTCAGTACCTCGACACCTCGCGCCGAAAAATTGTCGCTAATCAATATCTTCATAAGATTACTCAACCTGTGATAATTCAGTGGCTAACTGTACTTGGGAAATAAGAGAGAAGCGGCCTTAGCAAGACCAGGAGGGGCAGTGCCACCACCAACCATGACTGGTTTGGTGTGACGTGGCGGGGCAAGAACGGTGCTTGCGGGAACGTTGTTGTTGCTTCTGATCCATCGTGGAATCCCTGCTTCAGCCAGACGGCGAATTTGAGAAGGCGTACTATACCCGCCCGTCCCGCAAAAAAGCAATTGAACAAACCGAATTCTCTCTTCTCCATTTTGAATTCTCCATTTCTACGCAGGAAACACCCCAGTTTCTTTCTGCATAGGAATGGAGAAGTCAAAATGGAGAAGAGAGAAGCATTATCATCTCAGCGATTGATCGTATTGAAGGTACGCAATTCAAACTCCGTCGTCTTGGCTTCGTCGAATTTATGCTTCGCCAGAAATTCGTTGGTAATGTTCACGCCGAGGCCCGGCGCATTGATCGGGTAGACCGCTCCCGTATCCGCGCGCCAGCCGCCGACTACGATTTCTTTGAAGACGGCTTCGTCCGGCTCGAAGAATTCCAAAATCAGGAAATTTGGAATCGAAAAACAGGCGTGCATCGAGGCAATCGTGCAAATCGGCCCGTTTGGATTATGCGGCGCGACCGGAATGTAATAGGTATCAGCCATTGCCGCGAGCTTCTTGAATTCCGTAATACCGCCCGTGCGCGCGATGTCGGGTTGCACGATGCGGACAGCTTGTTTTTCGAGCAGTTCGCGGAAGCCGTGGCGTCCGAAGATGCGCTCCCCCGTCGCCAGATTGACGGTCGTGCTGCGTTGCACTTCAGCCATCGCGGCGACGTTCTCTGGCGGTACGGCTTCTTCGTAAAAGAACAGACGATACGGCTCCAGCGCGCGAATGATGTCGAGCGTAGATTTCGTGTTCCAGCGGCCATGCACGTCAATCGCAATGTCATAATCGGGGCCGCCCGCCTCGCGGATCGCTTTGACAAGTGCGACCGCTTCGCGCAGTTCCGATTGCCCGACTTCGCGGTTGTACGAAGTCGAGCTGAACGGATCGAATTTGCAGCCGGTGTAACCTTTCGCCACCAGTTCTTTCGTCCGCCGTGCATAATTTTCCGGGCTTTTCGTAATGCCTTCCGTCCAGCCGTTCGCATAGACGCGCAGTCGGTCGCGTACTTGTCCGCCAAGCAGCTTTGTAACAGACACGCCGAGCTTTTTGCCTACAATGTCGTACAGCGCAATATCAATCGCGCTAATGGCCGCCAGCACGATGCCGCCCATGCCGTTGTAGTAAAGAAAGCGGTACATCTTGTTCCACAACTTTTCGATGTCCCACGCCTGCTCGCCAACAACTACGGGCGCAAGATTTTTAACCGCAGTGGCAATGGGTTGGACGCCGGGAAAATTTGTGCCTTCGCCCCAGCCGACAATGCCGTCCGCCGTTTCGACGCGCACAAAAAGCCAGGGGCCGTAGCCACGCACGCCGGTCAAAAGCACAGGTTCTACCTTCGTGATTTTGAGCGACGTATCCGCCTGCGCCCACGCCGGGAACCGTCCCGCCGCAAGCAAACCAGCGGTCAAACCGCCAGCGAATTGTTGGAGAAAAGAACGACGCGATGTCGCCCAGTGCGAGTGATTGCGAGTGAACATAGTTTCCTTTTTGTTTTGTGTTTGCGAGAGCGAGGCGAACTGTAAACGCAAGCCTGATGTTTGGCAAGCAAGACGGCGGAAGCCCGACTGTCAGGGAGGGCGTAACGCTTCGACCTACTCCCTTCTTGACAATCGGGCTTCCGCCGTCTATCGGCTGGCCGCTCACTATCGAAGTTTTTTCTTAGCCTTACTCCAACACCTCACACCGGGCGTCTGACGCTTCATTACTTCCGAGCAATTTTGCCTTTCTCGACCAGATTGACCGGGTCCCATTCGGCGATGCGTTTTTCAAAGTAGCTGAGATTGCACAGCAACGCCGGAGCCGCACAACGGAACCCGAACGTGGGGTCTTGCAGCACAGGTTTACGCGAGCGCATCCCAGCAAAGAAGGTGCGGAAATGATCAAGCCGTGGATCATAACCGGGCGCAGTGGTAAACCGCATTTCGGGCGGCACTTCGCGCAACGTGCCGGTTTGGCGGGGGTATTTCGCGTTGTACTCTTTGCGCATTTCTTCCAACATTGCCTTCGGGAATGAGCCGTTCGGATAGGTCGGATTGCGCGTCTGTTCGAGGCGGATCACGCGCACGCCATCCTGCAATTCGATCACGCCTTCGTCGCCGACAAAGCGAAAGACCGTCGGGCCGGAACCGTTTACGCTGCCGTCTGCGAAATTTACTTTGAAATTAACTGTGAAGGCCGGATGCTTATCCGTCGCTTCGTAATCAAACAGTCCGAGCAATTGATCCGGCACATCACGGCCATCATTCCACAGCCGAATCCCGCCCGTCGAAAACACTTTCGATGGCCCAATCGCGCCCGTAATCACGTGCGTGCCGGTAAACAAATGCACAAACAAATCGCCGCCGATGCCCGTGCCGTAATCCCGGTAATTGCGCCAGCGGAACAGACGAATCGGCTCAAATGAACGCTTCGGCGCGCGCCCTAAAAAACGATCCCAATCAATTGTCGCGGGCGAAGCGTCAGTCGGAATCGTGTATTGCCACGCGCCCTCGGAACTGCGCCGCACGATGGAAGATTCGACCAGATTTACCTTGCCAATCACGCCTTTTTCGACCAGTTCTTTCGCTTTCAGATACGTCATGCCGGAACTGTACTGGCTGCCGACCTGCATAATGCGCCCGGTTTCTTTGGCGGTTTTGATGACGTCCGCGCCTTCCCACAATTGCTGCACCATTGGCTTTTCGCAATACACATCTTTGCCTGCCTTCATCGCATCCATCGAAATCGCCGAATGCCAATGATCGGGCGTAGCGACAATCACTGCATCAATATCACGCCGCGCCAGCAATTCGCGATGATCGCGCGTCGTAAACAGATGATTGCCAAAGCGTTCTTTGGCCGCCGTGAAGCGCCCATCGTAAATGTCCGCGACCGCAACGAGTTCGATGCCCGGCACCTTCAACGCCGTTTCCGTATCGCCAAAGCCCATTCCGCCTGCGCCAATTAGGCCAAGACGAATGCGATCATTCGGCGACACCTGCGGCGCAGCTTCCGTGCGCGGGGTGATGTCAGTCGGTTTCGCCGCGAGGCGTGTTTTGCTGGTGATAAGCGCCGCTGACGTAGCAGCAGTAGCTTTTTTCAAAAAGCTGCGACGAGATTTGCTCTGCGAGTTTTTCATGTGGTTTTCTCCTGAAGAAGTTGATGACGGTTCGAGATCATAACATTGCTTCCCTGTATGGCGGTAGCAACTCAGAGAGGGCGGTGCTTTCCGCCCCGCTGCCAGCGCCACGGCATCGGCGCGAGCGCCTTTAGGTCAATTCCAGGCGAGGAATAACTAAGCTTTCTGGACATTCATTTCTTTGCCTTGTACTCTTCCCATTCAGAACCAACGTCCCAGCATGCAAAACCAATTAGCACAACGAACCATCACGACAGGCCTGACGGGCGCGCAGTGGCAGTTGTTTGCGGGAGACGAGGCAATTGTGCAGCGGCTGCAACAGGAAACCAGGGAACCCGCACTCGTGCTGCGTTGTTTGTTGCATCGCGGGTTGACGACAGCGCAGCAAATTCGAGAATTCCTGCGTCCCGATTTTGCCGAGCACCGGCACGCGCCAGAATTGTTGCGTGATATGCGCCAAGCCGTGGCGCGTTTGCGCCAGGCGATTCAGCAAGGCGAACGCATTTTGATCGTCACCGATTTTGACGTGGATGGCACCACCTCAAGCGTGATTCTGTCCAACACGTTGCGGCTGATTGGCGGTGCGCCCGAACAATTGACCTGTTATGTGCCGGATCGGTTTACGGAAGGCTACGGCCTCTCGAAGGCGATTGTCGAAAAGGCAGTAGCGGAAGGCTACGGCGTAATCTTGACTGCCGACATCGGCATCAAATCGCACGCCGAAGCGCGTCTGGCACATCAACACGGTATTGATTTAATTATCTGCGATCACCACTTGCCCGACGGCGAGGATGTACCCGCCGATGCGTTTGCCGTCTTGTGTCCAAAAGGCTCTTCTGGCACCGGCTACCCGAACAAAGACCTTGCGGCCTGCGGCGTGGCGTTGAAGCTGGCTGATGCGCTGCTGGCCGATCACCCCAAACGCGATGCAATTATCGCTTCGCTGGCCAAGCTGACAGCGATTGGTTCCATTGCAGATATGGTAGATGTCAGCAATGCCGAAAACCGCGCGATCATCAAATACGGGCTGCAAGCCCTCGGCCAGCCGAGCAATAATCCGGGCTTGCGCGCCTTGTTGCAGGTCGCGCAGGTGACGCACCCGGTTACGACCTACGATGTCGGCTTCAAACTCGGCCCGCGCATCAACGCCGCCGGACGCATCGCGCACGCGAACACCGTGCTGTCGCTCTTTGCCGCCAAGTCTGACACCGAAGCCGAAGCGATTGCCCACGCCTTGGACAAACTCAACCACGAGCGCCAGCAAATCCAACAAAATCTCGTCAACAAGATTCTTTCCGAAGTGGACACGACCGCCGAACTGGATCGGGTGCTGTTGTTTTCCGGCTCCGAAGCCGAGGGCTATCATCGCGGCGTCGTCGGCATCGTCTGTTCCAAACTCGTTGAGCAAACCGGACGCCCGACGCTGGCCTGCGCGATTAACGAAGAAGGTATCGCGCACGGCAGCGCCCGTTCGATCAACGGCTTTCACATCGTCGAAGCGATGCAATCGTGCGGCGATTTGCTGGAAAAATTCGGTGGGCATCCGATGGCAGCCGGTTTCACGATTCGCGCGGAAAAGCTGGATGAATTTCGCTATCGCCTAAACCGCTACGCCAGCGAAATGCTGGGCACAGAAACGCTCTGCCGCAACTTGATCGCCGATGCGGAAATACGACTGGAAGACATCACGCCCCCGTTCATTCACTCGCTCGCGCGGTTGGAACCGCACGGCATCGGCAATCCCGCGCCGCTTTTCTGGTTGCGCGATGTGCCGCTGCGTTCCGTGCAGTTGCTGAAGGAAAAACATCTGAAGCTATTCCTCGGCACGCACAAAAGAACCATCGAAGCCGTCTGGTGGCAATCCGCCCGTCATCAGTCGCAACTCGCCGCCGCCTCCGACATCAGCCTGCTCTGCCGCCCTGAATTGAATGAATGGAAAGGCCGTGTGAATCTGCAATTAAAAGTGATAGACATTGCACTTTAATCAGGATTTAAGATTTGAGATTTAGCGTTTGTTACAACGACAGCAGCTACTCCCTAAGTCCTAAATCCCAATTCCTAAATGTACTGACAATTTGGCTTGGAAAGATGCCTGCGGAGCAACAAACAAGATGTTTGTTGTACCTCGCTCAACGACGTAAAACATCCTGTTTGCACCTCCACCTTAATTTGCCAATACACCTAAATCCTACCAAGCTCACTCACTTCCGCAGCGCAATCAACGGATCCACTTTCGTCGCCTGTCGCGCTGGCACATACGCCGCCAGCAGAGCCACCAGCGCCAGCACACCCGCCACCGTCCCAAACGTCAGCGGATCGGTCGTGCTGGTGCCGAACAACAAGGTTTTCATCAACCACGTCAACGCAAAGGCCAGCCCCAGGCCGATGCCGATGCCCGCCGCCGTCAAGCGCATGCCCTGCCCGACGATCAGGCGCAGCACATCGCGTTGTTGCGCGCCGAGCGCCAGGCGAATACCGATTTCATGCGTGCGCTGCGTAACGGCGTACGACATTACGCCGTAGATGCCGACCAGCGCCAGCACAAGCGCAACGGACGCAAAAATCAACAGCAGCATCACATTCAACTTTTCGGTCGCCACGGATTCGTCGCGGATCTGCTCCATCGTGCGAATATTAAAGATCGGTTGCGTCGGATCGAGGTTGACACTTGTGCGCGCACCGCGGCAGTTAAGGTGGCCGGATCAATGCGGCTTTTAACCACAGTGGTCATGCTGTTCTGCGGCAATTGCAGGCTGCAAAAATAGCCTTGCACATAGCCGCCGCCGCGCAAATTCTCCATCTCGACGCGACCCACGACACCCACGACCGTCAGCACGGGATTCGTGGAATCGGCTCCGCCCAGGCGAATGCGTTGACCGACGGCATGCTCGTTCGGCCAGTGGCGGCGCGCGAATTCTTCATCTACGATCAGGACATTCACGGCAGCCCCCGCGCGTTCGTTTTCACTCAGCTTGCTTAGGTCGCGCCCCTGCAAATGCGCGCGGTTATCCTGCTCATTAAAGTAGCGCCCGGCCTTGAGCGGGATTCCCATAGCGCGAAAATAATCCGGGCTGACCAGACAGGCTTCCATCAGCGGCATCTGATTGGGCGGCGGTGCGGGCTGCCCTTCGATGGTGAACGAAGTCTGCCAGCCGTTATTGCCCAGCGGCAGCCCTGAAGCCACCGCTGCTGCTTCTACGCCCGGCAGTTCGCGCAATCGTTCAGTCAACCGCCGCCAGAAATCAATGCGTTGTTCGTCGCCATATTTCTTTTCCGGCAGGGCAATATTCGCGCTCCATAAACGGTCGTACGAAAAGCCGGGATTGACCTGATGCAGATGATAGAAACTGCGAATCAACAGTCCCGCGCCGACCAACAACACCAGCGAAGCCGCAATTTCCGTCACGACCAGACTGCTACGCAGCCATTGGCGGCTGCCGCTGTTACCGCGCCCGGCGTCCTTCAGGGTTTCGTGTACGTCTACGCGGCTCGCCTGCCAGGCGGGCAGCAGGCCAAAGAGCAAGCCCGTCAGTAGCGCCAGCACGAACGTGAAGCCAAGCACCGCGCGATCCAAGCCGATTTCGGCAGCGCGCGGAATGGCATTCGGGCTGGCTTTAAGAATGAGGTCTACGCCCCACGTCGCCAGCAATACCCCCAGCCCGCCGCCCAGCACCGATAACAACAGGCTTTCGGTTAACAACTGTCGCACAATGCGCCCGCGTCCCGCGCCCAGCGCCGCCCGTACTGCCAGTTCTTTCTGCCGGGTGGCCGCGCGCGCCAGCAATAGATTGGCAATATTGGCGCAGGCAATCAGCAGCACGAAACTCACCGCGCCAAACAAGACCCACAACGCCCGCCGCACATCGCTGACATAATTTTCGAGCAAGGAAACGATCCGCACGCGATTGCCCTGATTGCTGTTTGGATACAGTTTTTCCAGATTGACTGCGACATTATCCATAGCCGCGCGGGCCTGCTCAATCGTGACGCCCGATTTGAGCCGCGCCACGCCGTACAGACCGGGATGATTGCCTCGCTCTTTCCACGACGCCTGATCACTCAGTTGTCCGACCGGCACCCACATTTCCACGCGGCTCGGCATCCGAAAGCCTTCCGGCATCACCCCCAACACCGTGTAATTGCGGTCATTGAAATTCAGCGTCTTGCCGATAATCTGCGGGTCGCCGCCAAAGCGGCGTTGCCACAGCCCAGCGCTCAAGACAACAACCGGAGGGCCACCCGGTTTGTCTTCGTCGGCATTGAAAACACGCCCCAGAGATGCCTGCGCGCGCAGGGTCGTAAACAAACTCGCCGTCACCTGCCCCGCCCGAATGCGTTCCGGTTGGCCTGCGCCCGTCAGGTTATAATCGCCGCGATTGTACACGCCCATCTCTTCAAAAACGGTTTGCTGTGCCCGCCAATCGGCATAGTTCGGCCACGAAATGGACATCCCATCCATCTGCGAGCTGCGTTCGTTGTACAGCACCAGACGATCTGATTCTGGATAAGGCAACGGGCGCAACAGCACTGCATTGATAACACTGAAAATTGCCGTATTCGCCCCAATTCCTAAAGCCAGCGTCAGCACAGCAATCAGCGTAAAAAGCGGTTGTTGGCGTAACATTCGTGCGCCGTAGCGGAGGTCTTGCCACATAATCAATTATCCTTAGTCATTGCGCTCTGTTATTCGTTGCTCAGTTTTTTTGCCTTCTGCCCACGACATTGCGTACCAAATCGCAGCATCCGGGCGTTGGCTCCACCCGCGCAGGTTGGCGAGCGCCGCATCGAAGGCAACGGCATCCAATAAATTCGCGGCGGTCACAGTGGCACGGGCACTGGCAATGACTTCGATCAAGTTTGCGCAGAAACCGGCAAAATTCGGCTCGCCCGCGCAACTGCCAAAAAAGATCAGCGTATTGCGTACAGGTTGCGCGCCTGCCGCTGCCAATAAGGCCACCAGTCGTCGCCCTACTATCGGATCATTGCCAAGATGTTCATAGCTGCGCATATAGGCCTGCCACAGCGCGGCAAAGCCTTCGACTTCCGGCCACAGCCGCAATAAATCGTGGTCGTCGTCTTCAAGAATGATGCGCCCGCCGGGCCGTGCGGCGCGTACCATCGCCTGCACGATGACAAGCGGATCCGGCACGTGTTCCAACAAAAAGCGCGTATGCACGAGGTCGAAGCTGCCCCATTCCGCTTCCTGCAAGGGCAGCCGATGTGCATCCCCCTGTCGAAATTCAACCAGGGCGTTTTCCCCTGCGGCTGCCGCCTGTCGCGCGGCTTCGTGCATTTGTTCGTGGCTGCGTTCAATGCCAACAACGTTCGCACCGGACGCACGCGCCATCGCGCGCGTCAGTTGCCCCAGCCCGCTGCCGACATCCAGGATGCGTTGTTCCTGCGCGAGCTGCATCTCAGCCAGGGAACGTACATTGAGTAAATCATTCAGCAACGAGAGACGTGACTGCTCTTCGGAAGTCGTGCCGTGCAAATAATGCGAAGTGTCTGTCATACGATTTCTTTCAAATTAAATTGGAGGACAAGCCTTGTGCCAAATCGAGGCACAGGTAACTCATTGAGGGTGTTACAAAACGCAGAGGCAGGCCGCCGGAATGTGTTCGTAAGTGGGATGCCGCCGTCCCATTATTGAACGATCAGGAAAAGGAAATCTTACCCCAGCAAAGTTGTCCACGCATCGCCGCGCCGTTCTTCCGCCACGACCTCGGCATATTCGCGGCGCAATTGGGCGACCAGTTCCGCCGTCGGTTGCACCTGCCGCACGAAGCTGACGCCCTGTCCGGCTGACCAGATATGTTTCCAGGCTTTGGTTTCGCCACTGACCAGATGGCTGAAATCAACGTTGTCTTTTGGCTGAAGCGTCGCTGGGTCAATGCCCGCCGCGACGATGCTGGGTTTGAGCATATTGGCGTAGGCACCGCTGAACGCATTGGTATAAATCAAATCATCCATCGTCGCGTCTACCAGCATTTGCTGATAGTCCGGCGGCGCGAGACTTTCGGTCGTGGCGATAAATGACGTGCCGAAATAGACCAAATCCGCGCCCAGCACTTGCGCCGCACGAATGTCGCGCCCACTCGACAGCGCACCTGCCAGCACAATGATGCCGTCAAAAAATTCACGCACGGCTTTCAGAAAAGCAAATGGTGAAAGCGTCCCCGCGTGCCCACCCGCGCCAGCACAGACAAGCACAAGGCCGTCAATGCCCGTCTGCGCAGCCTTTTTCGCAAAACTCACGTTGATGACATCGCTGAAGACAAGACCGCCGTACGAATGCACCGCTTCGACCGCAGGCGCGGGACTGCCAAGTGAGGTAATGACGAGCGGCGTGCGATATTTTACGGTTAAATCCAGATCCGCCTGCAAGCGTGTATTCGTGCGATGCGTGACCAGATTGATGCCCCACGGGGCGATGCGTGCCGCAGGATCGGCTTTCTGCGCGTCTCCTAAGTCCGTTGTGATGCGTTGCATCCAATCGTCCAGCGCTTCGCTCGTGCGTGCGTTCAGAACCGGGAACGTGCCGATGACACCGGCTTTGCAGGCAGCCGTAACCAGTTCGATGCCGGACACCAAAAACATCGGCGCGGCAATAACAGGCAAGGTGGTATGAGCAGTGATCGAAGCGGGGAGGTTGTGGGTCATAGCAATTTGTCCGGTTTGGGTATAGGCGCAACCACTGCGCGCAGCCATTGTAGTGATGCGCGCATTTTTTTCCAGCCCGCCCGGTACCGGACAAAAAATTCCCGTCAATCATCGGCTTTACTTGATCGGAAGACCCAATTCGATCTCACGCCGCTGACTGACGGGAAACTGTTCACGGATGGATTTCTTCGAGTTTTCCGCAACGCATCCAGAAGCCGTGCCTGGCGTTCCAGCACGGACGGATGCGCGTCTTTATACACCTGTCGCAACGATTCCAACTGCTGTTCGAGTTCGGTGATTTGACGGCGCAGTTGAGCGCGTTGGAGTGGGAGGTTTTGTTTCAGTTGGGCCTCCAATTCGGCTAGCGCGGCTTCCTCTGCCGCGCGCCGGGCTCTTCGCTGCGTGTTGCCTGACCGCGCGCGCCTGCGCTCCTGTTCCACCTGCAATTGCTCCTGCATCCGCCGTGCTGCCTGCAATTCGCGTTCGACGAGTTGTTGTTGCGCGTGGTTCAGATGCGCCTCCTGTTCTGCCATTTGCCGAGCAGCCTGCGCCAGCTCAGCTTCCAGTTCTCGCTGTCGGGCGGCGGTGAGATCAGTGTCGAGCAGTTGCGCCGTTCGCTGCAATTCTCTTTCCAACTGTTGCCGCTGCTCCTGCGTCAGCACCAGCTTTTGCTCCCGTAGTATCCGGTGCTGTTGTTCGAGTGTGCGTTGAATTTCAACTTCTATGCGCTCTTCCCGCTGTCGCTGCTCCTGTTTTTGCGCCGCCGCCTGAGGCGTGACAGCCGGGGCTTGCGCAAAGGGTTGCAGGGACGCGAGCGGAAAGAACAAAGCGACGAAAAGAACCATCAACATAACCCAAATCCTCCGTGAAAAAGCCCGGCGCGGACGGGCAGGATCGAGAATCGCGGCCACCCGTGCGCTCAATTGTGAACACGCCATCCCAACAGCGAGCGGCGCAACAGACTTCGCCGTTGGCGCGACGACCGATTGCGCCACTTTGACCAGACAACTGGCATAGGTGGAAGCGCGCGTTCCGGCAGCCAGCACTTCGTCATCACAGGCCAGTTCGCGCGTCGTGCGCAATTGCCGTGCGGCCAGCCACACCAGCGGATTGAACCAGTACAACGCACAGGCAAGCAGCGCCAGCAATTGCGTCAGACAGTCGCGGCGTTTAACGTGCGCCAGTTCGTGCAAGAGAACGGTTCGAAGTTGTTCGCGCGACCACTGACTCGCCGCCTGGGGCAAAAAGACGACCGGCCTAAACACGCCCGCCGTCATCGGCACAGTCGCATCGGGGCTGATATAAAGCGGAACCTGCCGCCGCAGCCACAACGACTGTGCGGCCTCGGCCACAAACGCCTGCCATTCCTTGTTGGCGAGCGGTTGCGCACCCTGCCGTAACAGCCACACCAACACGCTGCCAATCAGCATTTGCGCAGCCACAATCCACGCTCCAATCGCCCACACGGCCAGCGCCAGCGTCGCCCAATTCCAGGTCGGAGGCAGCGGCTCGACTAGCAGTGGATCGAATGTGAATTCGTCAAAGGGCAGGGCGTACGCAATCCTCACTACCGGAAGTGCGACGGCCTGCGGCGTGCGGATTTCAGCAGGCACTGGCAGCAGTGGCACACGCCACGACGGCAGCAGCCAACTGAGCAAGGGCAAGCTCAAACCCGCGCCCAATGCCAGCGCCAGCAACCAATGCTGCTGCGCCGCCGACCAGCGCGCCCAACACCACTGCAGCCCCAGCGCCAGCAGTAGCAACACGGTGCTTTTGCCGCCCGCATCCAGCAACAACCAAAGAAATTCGCTGGCCTTCATACGACGCTCCTTTCTGTCAGCGAAGTACCGCAAACGTCTCGTTTGCGTGCCTTGTCGCGCTCGGACGCTAGCAGTCGCGCAAACGGGATGGTTGTGGTACTTGCTATTTCTCGCCTTTCATTTTTTTGATGTACTTGCCGTCAACGCCGTGAATGCGTAGCCGTACCAATTCATCGGCGGTCAGATTGTTGTAACCCGCATCGCGCATTTCTTTAATGAAATCGCCGTTGATTTTGTGAATCCTGAATGTCACCAGCTTTTCAAACGGCAGATTGCTGAAGCCCATCGCCTGCACGCCTTTGATAAAGTCTTCGTCAATTTTGTGAATACGCATCGTCATCAATTGATCCAGCGTCAGTTCATTGAAGCCGAGGGCTTTGGCTTGGGCGATGAAATCACGGTCAATTTTGTGAATTTTCATCGCGACGATTTTGTCTATCGAGGCTTCCTTATAGCCCATCGCTTCGACATCTTTAATGAACTTTTCGTCAATCTTATGCACACGCAACGCGATCAATTTATCCGCCGAAAGATTGTTGTAGCCGAGCGATTGCATGCTGCGAATGAATTCCTGATCCACTTTGAAAATGCGGAAGCTGATGAGCTTATCAACGGACAATTTCTCGAAGCCCATCGCCCGCGTTTCCTGCACAAACCGAGTGCTGACATCGTGCAGTGCGAGCGAAAAGAGACGATGAATTTTCAGTTCCTCGTCATACCCCAGATTGCGCATCGCCGTGATATATGCCGGATTCGCAGTAAACCGAAAATCGCCGACGCCCTTGCCGTCGCTCACGAGTCCAGTGAACGCGATATTGCCCGCTTCACGATTGAGCGCGAATTGCGTATTACCATTCGCATTCGGATTAAAGCCTGCGAAATCTTCCAGGTTGTAATCGGAACTCGTATTGAACCAGCCCTGTCCTTCCGTGCGATTGGAACGCATTTCCAGCCAGAGCTTTTTGCCCTTGTCCGTGTCACGTACTTTGGCCGACCAGTCGCCGGTCAATTGTTCCTGCACAAAAGCAGTACGCGCCCGCAGCGGCAAGGAAACACCATAAGCAAGTAAAAGTACGACGGCGATGATGATGGATTTGCGCATAGAGATTCCTCCGAGGTAACGCAAACGTCTCGTTTGCGCCCTCTGCTTGTTCACTAAAATTTGGGTCCCTGAAAGTTTCGGCTTACGCCCGTGAATTGTTCGACTAGACAGCGCAAACGAGACGTTTGCGTTACCCTTAATTTGTTTTCAGCAGGATCGTATCAATCCCCTGAATTTTCATTCTGACTAGATCGTTGGCAGAGATGTTTTTGAAACCGGCAGTCCGCATTTTGCGCACATATTCCGGCGTAACATCGTGGATTTTCAGATTCAGCAGCTGCTCCAGCGACAGCTTGTCAAACCCGAGATCGCGCATCTGGCGAATGAAGTCCGCATTGATGCCGTGGATGCGAATATTGGTCAGATCGCGCAGCGTGAGATTGTCGAAGCCGAGTGCCTTCCACGCCTGCGCATCTTCGGGTTTGACGCCGTGGATTTTGATTTGCAGCACGTCGCGCACGGAAAGTTTGCCGAGGCCCCAGCCCTGCACTTGCTTGATGTATTCTTCCGTCACGCCCTGCACCTTCAATTGCGTCACCTGCTCCGCAGTCAGGTTGTCGAATCCGGCGCGCTTCATTGCCGCAATGTATTCCGGCGTCACGCCCATCAATCGCATCTGCGACAGCCGACGGACGGAAAGATTGTCAAAACCGGCCTGCTTGATGGCATTGATGTATTCAGGTGTCAGACCAGAAATTTTCAAATTGACGATGTCGCGCGGGCTGAGCTTTTCATTGCTCCAACCCTGCGCTTGCTTGATAAACTCCGGCGTCACGCCTTGCAGCTTCAATTCGCAAATCTGCCGCACAGATAAATCTTCGAGGCCCGCGCGTTTCATCGCTTCGATGTATTCCGGCGTCACGCCCGCGATTTTCAGCCGCACCAGGTTGTCCGCCGTCAAGCCCTGCTCTTTGTCCTTCCCTTCTTTCTGTTTGGCGTCCTGCACAGCGGCTATCGCTAAAGCCAGTTCCGGCGTGAAGTCTGCGGCCTGCTTACCACTGCGCACGCGCAACGGCGCGGGATACGATTCCGGCTGAATGACATTCAGGCTGGCAACAGGGGCAGGAGTCAATTCGGGCGAAGGAGAAGAAATGACAGAGGGCACTTCGACGCGGCTGAGATTGGATGCCAACGCGCCCTGCAATTCCGCTTGCAACGTGCTGAGATTCGCTTGCACACGCGCCATCTCGCCGTTTTCCGCCGCCGACAATTTCTCTTTCTCCGCCTTCGCCTCCAAAGCGTCAAGCTGACATTGCTGTTTTTGTAATTGTGCCACCTTCGCCCGTACTTCGGCAGGCGCGGCGGGCGCGAGTGCGGGCAGCGCGGCGTCTTCTGCTACGGCAGCTATCGGCAACACGGGTTCCTGCGCCGTCGCCCGCAACGAAGCCAGTGGCGCAAGCACAAACGAAGTCACTGCTGCCCAGACCAACCAACGTCGTAGCGTCGGAATGCTGCGTTTGCGCGTAGGATTAAGAATTGCCCGCACGCGGCTTTCCAGTTGTGAGCAAGCCATTCCGACGGCAACGGGCGAAGCCGGTTCGACCGCTTGAAATGCTTGCGCCAGTTCGACCAAATAGCTCGCATAATCCGAAGCACGCGTGCCGACTTCCAGCACATAATCATCGCACGCCAATTCGCGTTCGACCCGCAATTGCTGCGCGGCGTACCACGCCAGCGGATGAAACCAAAACAACGCGCAGGCCCAATTCGCCAGCATTTGCGTCAAACAATCGCGCCGTTTGATGTGCGCTAGTTCATGCAACAACACAATGCGCCGCCAATCGCCTGACCATTGCGCGGCTTCGGCGGGGAGCAGCACAACAGGTCGCCAGATTCCCCACGTCACAGGCATCAGCACGGCTTCGCTGCCATAAAGCGAGATATGCGCGGGCAGCGCCAATTGCGTCCGCAACCGTGTTGTCATTGCCGACCAGTGATAGTCGGTTAGGCATTCGGCCTCGCGCGTAATGCGCCGCACGCGCCACATACCTAACAACAACCGCCCTCCAACAAACAAAAAGCCCGTCAGCCAAGCTGCCAGCACAACACCGAGCCACGAAAACGAACGCGCAGGTGACGCGGCAACGGGAGCCGTCACGATTGCTTCCGACGGCGGCGCTGTTGCTGTCGCCACTTCATCAGGAAGCACTGTAATTGGCATTGTCGGCAAAAGTGCTTCGTCACGCTCTACCACCACTGGCACCGCTTTCGTCGCGGGCAAAATCGGCACGCGCAACCCAGGCAGGAGCGACGCCAGCAACGGCAGCACGAGCAATGCGCCCAGGGCCAGGCTCCAAACCAAATGTCTTGCCGTCGCCGAGGCTTGTCGCAACAGAACATTCAACAACCCGGCCAAAGCCAAAATCAATGTCGCCTTCAACGTGACTTCGAGGAGCAATTGCGCGTAGTTCATTAGCGTCCTTCCTTTCGTGCTTCTTCGATCATGTGCGAGAGCCGTGCCAATTCTTCCTGCGAGAGATTCGACTTCGATAAATCCAGCAATGCGGCGACAGCCTGTTCCGTTGAATTATTGAAAAACGTTTGCAGCATCTGCTTAAGCGCCGATTTGCGCGCCTTCTCGCGCGCCAGCGTCGGCAGGTAGACATATTTCGCGCCGTCGGTTTCGTGCCGCAGATGACCTTTCTCTTCCATCAACCGCAGCAAGGCACGCACCGCAGAATAGCTCGGTGCGTCCGGCAAGGCGTCCATCACCTCTGCCGCCGTCGCCTGCCCGCGCGCCAGCAGAATGTCCATAATCTGTCGCTCCCGTCGGCTCAGATGTACGTGGGCTTTCTCAGTCATAACCAGTTTCCTTTGGTGAAGTGTCCCCGAATGCTAATTTTTTAGCATAAGGTGCGGAGAAAGTAGCACCGCCTGTCCCAGCCGTCAAGCCCGAAATGCTAAAAATTTAGCACCTGTAAAAACGAAGCGCCCTGCCTCGCTCGCCCGCTGATTTACAAGCGGTGCGCCCGAAAGAAAACAGCCCCCCTGCGGACGCGGCAGCGCCTGGGAGCGCACGCGGCTCGCGTGCTGAGGCTTACGTCACAACTTTTCTCGGAGCGGATGCGCTTTCCACGCCTTAGCACGCGAGCCGCGTGCGCTCCCAGGCGCTGCCGCGTTCTGCAAGGAGGCGTAAAATTGGTGGAGGAAATGTGCGGTCGTAGGACGAGGGATTCCCGCTTCTGGGATGCGGTTGCCGTGTCAACTCAATTTCTTTTTTACGGCGCGAAAGGTGTTGCGGAAAAATCCCTGCTTTGGCGTGGTCACGGGTTCGCCGGTTTCTTCGGCTTTAATGATCGCTTTGGCTTCGGCTTCGAGTGCAGTAAAAAACTGCGAAGTCATCATCTTTGCCGTAGACAAAATCATGCGCTGTCCGACGCTGGCAATGGTGCCACCGACGCTGACATCTCCGGCGTAATTAACAACCGTAGTTTCGTCCTGCGCGACCAAATCCAACTCGCCCACGCCTTTCACAAAACCCGCCGCGCCTTTGCCGTCCACAAGCATTTTGTAATGTTCCGGCTCGCGTATGTCTTCCAGCTTGATCGCGCCGTTGTAGACGCCTTTGATCGCGCCAACGCCGGTTTTCAGCATCATTTTGTAAGCGTTGCTCTCGGTATTTTCGAGCGATTGCACGCCGGGGACGCACCGACTCAAAATATCGGGATCAATCAACAAATTCCACACCAGTTCGCGCGGTGCATTAACGGTATAGCTGCCTTCAATTTTCATACGGTTTTCAGTCCCTGCGGAATCATCGGTAAGGTGCGCAACCGTACACCGGTCGCGTCAAAAATGGCATTGCTGATAGCCGGAGCCAGTGCCACAATTGGGCATTCGCCGGAACCGGCAGACGGCAAATCTTTGCGGTCAAGCAACACGGTTTCGAGTGGCGGCACATCGCTGAAACGCGGCACGCGATAGCGCGAGAAACGCGCGTTCAGCACTTTGCCATTGGCAAAATCAATGGCTTCAAACAACGCGCCGCCGATGCCTTGAATGATAGAACCTTCGACCTGATTTTTCAGCCCGTCAGGATTGATAATCGTGCCGCATTCAAAAGCCGTGACAATACGTACCAGTTTAACTTTGCCCGCCGCGCGATCCACCGCAACCTCAACGCAATTTGCCACGTAGCCACCTTTTTCAAAGCCGCCTGCGATGCCGAAGCCGTGATCTTTGGCCGGATTCGTGCGGCCCCAGTTCCAGCCAAACGCCTTCGCCGCCGCGTTCAGCACGTTGCGCAACCGTTCGTCCTGCAAATTATGCAGGCGAAAATTCAGCGGGTTAAGTTTCAGGCTTGCGGCCAATTCGTCAAGGTGAACTTCGCGCGCAAAGTGGTTCGCCGTCGAAGCGAGCGCGCGATAGGAACCCTGCCGGAGCGGCGAGGCAGCGGGATGGAATACGATTTTCTGATGCGGGATCTCGTACACCGGTCGAATGCCTGCCGAACCGGAATTGTAGTTATGAAATTCCCACGCCATAATTTTGCCGTCATTGCTAACGCCGCTCGTGACATCAATCACGCCTGCGGGACGAAAGTACGCCCAGGTAAATTCCTCTTCGCGCGTCCACACCAGTTTGACGGGCTTGCCAGCGGCTTTGGCGAGCCGCGCGGCCTCAATCGCCGCTTCGCCTGTGTGCTTGCCGCCGTAGCCGGAACCAGTGTCGGGCATAATCACGCGCACTTTTTCTTCGGGCACGCGCAATGCCTGCGCGAGTTCGCTGCGCACGCCAAAGGGCCGTTGCGTACCCGTCCAAACCGTCAGCTTGCCGTCTTTCCAGTCAGCAACCGCCGCGCGTGGTTCCAGCGGAGCGTGGGCGATGTATGCAACGCCATATCTTAGCGATAGCTTTTTATCTGCTGCATCCAGCCCCTCGTTAATCGCTCCTTTATATTCTGGTGTACTGCCATCCCAACCATGCGTTTCACGAACTCGGGAAGTTAGCGCGGTGTAGAGATCACTTAATGAAGGCTGTGCGGTTGTTTTCCACTCGGCACGCAACGCCTCTGCCGCGCGGCGTGCTTGGTGCGGCGTCGGAGCTGTCACGCCGACAAAATCGCCATCGCGCACGACCGTCACGCCGGGCATCGCTTCAGCCGCCTTGGCGTCCAGTGCCGTCAGCGTCGCGCCGAACGCGGCAGGTCGCAGCACTTTGCCGTACACCATTCCCGGCAATTTCATATCGGACGTGTAACGATGTTTGCCCGTCACGATATCGCGGCCATTCAGTTTCGTCAGCGGCTTTCCTGCCACCTTCCATTCCGTCGGCGGCGTGAGCGACACCGTATCACTAATGGCTTTCGTCAGCTTTTGGCCTTTGGTCAACTGGCCGAAGGTGAAGGATTGTTTTGTTTTCGGATTTGTGATTTTGCCATCTGCAATGACGAAGGCGCTGCGTTCGGCTGTCGTTTGTTCCGCCGCCAGATCAAGCAGCATTTCGCGTGCGGCAGCAGCAGCGCGGCGCAAACGCGGACTCATGGTCGGCGTGGTTTGGCTACCAAACGTGCCCGCATCGTAGGGCGTCAGCTCCGTGTCGCCCATCACCATCCGAACGGCTGTGACCGGTGCGCGTAATTCTTCCGCGACGACTTGCGCCAGCGAAGTGCGAATGTCCTGCCCGACTTCGACTTTGCCGGTGTAAACGGTTATCGCGCCGTCCTCGCCGATATGCAGCCACGCGCTGATTTCCTGCGGTGCACCGCGACCATTGCCGCCACGCCGCCCACCACCGGATTCCTGCTGTGCCTGCGCTTCTGGCAGCGCAAAGACAATCAACAGACCGCCGCCCAAGCCCTTGAAAAAATCGCGGCGTGCAAACGTAAATTGATACGCTGGGCCTGCCGTCAACTCATAACGTTCGGGTTCGATTTCTGGCGCGAGGAAATTGTCTTCCGTTCGCTGATTCATTTGGCACCGCCTTTCTGCGCTGCGCGCACGCTAGCAGCCTGACGAATGGCGGCAACAATGCGCGGATAGGTGCCGCAGCGACAAATATTTCCTTCCATCGCGCGCAGGATTTCGGCTTCGCTCGATTGCGGAGTTTTCTTCAGCAAACCGGCAGCCGACATCAGCATCCCGGCTGTGCAGTAGCCGCATTGCAGCGCGCCGTGATCGAGAAACGCCTGTTGCAACGGATGCAAGCGCCCGTTCTGTTCCAGCCCTTCAATCGTCGTAATCGCATTGTTGCCCACATTGACAACGGGCATCCGGCACGACCGCGTTGGCTGTCCGTCCAGCAATACCGTACACGCGCCGCACTGCCCTTCGCCGCAGCCGTATTTCGTCCCCGTCAAATCCAGTTCATCGCGCAGGACGCTCAGTAAGCTTTGCTCGTCGTCCACTTCGACGCGATGTTTCGTGCCGTTAATCTGCAACTCGATGCTTTTCATAAACGACCTCGCCGCGTTGCCTTAATTGCCATACTTATCCAACTGGCAAGCAGGCGTCAGGAGTTCAGCTTTGGCTGGTTTCTCTCCGTGTGAACCACAAAGAAACCAGCCAAAGCTTGAACTCATGACGCCTGCTTGCGACGCCTGACTATCAAATCAAGGTTTGCCCGCGACTGAGCGGGTGGCGCGGCAATCATTGAAAAGGGCTTTGGTTTTTGGGCTGTAGTCTCAAGTCAAGACCAAAAGCCAAAGACCAAAGCCCGCACTTCCAACTAAACTTAGCTCGCGCGTTTGGCGGTGAATTCGACTGCGGCACCGCCGCCGGGGCCGCCTTCCATTGTGCGGGAGAATTTGATTTCATCGCCGCTCATTTTGCCGACGAATTTCATCGTGATCTTGTTGCCGTTGAATTCGCGCACGACATTAAAGGAAATATCATTGCCTTTAACCGTACCATCCGAAATGGCGACATCACCTTGCCGACCGGTCATCGTACCTTCCAGCTTCTCGCCGCTGGCTTTGAAGTTGAAGGTGGTTTCCTGCGTATTTCCCTGGCGACCAGGAATCTGCGCGACCCATTTGCCATCCACACCGGCAGCGTAGGCAATCGTCAAAAAGGCGAATAACAGGCCCATCGTAAGCAACACATTTCTCATCTTCATTTTTGTAATCTCCTTAACGAATCAGTAGGGGGTTGTTTCGGGTGAAAGCCAGCGGGGGAATTCCCGCAGACCTTCGGGTGATGAGCGCAAAATGAATTCAGTTCAGCAACCTTCGCAATAACTCTGTAAGACGTGACGGCAGGTATCCTGCCACAGACAGCCAGTGCAGCGCAAACGGCGGTCATTACAACTGATAAACTACAAGGTTCGTAAATGAAACCCGCCATCCACATTGAAAACTTCGCCGGTCGAAAACGGAAAGTCGCCACGTGCAATCGCCGCCACCGCGCGTCCGATGTCGTCCGCCTGCCCCCACCGCTTCAGCGGCCACGCGCCCTCGGCAATTAGCTGATCGTATTTTTCTTTGACGCCGGAAGTCATATCCGTAGCGATGACGCCAGGGCGAATTTCGTAGACATTGATGCCAAATTCAGCCAGCCGCGCAGCAAACAGTGCCGTCATCATCGCCAGCCCCGCTTTGGCTACGCAATAGTCGCCGCGATTGACTGAAGCTGTATACGCGGAAACAGACGTGATGGTTACAATTCGCGGCGCACCAAAGGAACTCACAACGTTTTGCTGCACTTGCGCGATCATCTGTCGTGCGACGAGTTGCGTCAGAAAATACGGGCCTTTCAAGTTAATCTTGATAAGCCGGTCAAACGATTCTTCGCCCGCGTCCAGAATGTCGGCGCGCACATTCGGCGCAACGCCCGCATTGTTTACCAGCAAATCAATGCGGCCATATTGTTGCATCGTTGTTTCGACCAGCTGTGCACGATCTGCGGCCAGGGAAACATCCGATTGCACAATAATGCCGTCGCCGCCAGCGTCACGAACGAGTTGCAGACATTCTTCTGCTGCTGAAGCGTTGCCCGCAAAGTTCACGACAATCGCGTGACCAAGTTTGGCTAGTTCGATTGCGATGCCGCGCCCGATGCCGCGTCCTGCACCTGTAACGAGAGAAACAGGACGGGAATTCATTGCTGTGCCTCCGGCGACGGCATGTCTTCTTCGGTCGGCCCGTCCGCCCATTGTCGCGCCGCAGTCGGCAGCGAATCTTCGGGATATGGCTTGAGATGAGTTGGCGTCGTTTCTTTCCGCAACGTCTTTAGTGCCTTATCTAAGGCTTCGACAAAGAAATATTCGCCGAACAGTACGGCTTCGTGCACGCCCAGATTTTTGTGAATGTGATAAACGCCGCCGTTCAGAATGCCTTCAAAATCCGGTGTCAAACTGCCAAGGTACTTTTGGCAAAGTGTCACTAGCGAAGTCAGCGCGAAATCCCGGTACGCCCGCGCTTTCGTGCGATCCGGCACGACATCTGCTAAATCCAGCAGCCCCGAAGCCGCAATCGCACAAGCTGAGGTATCCACTTGCGACTTGGCCAATGGCCCCGCTTCAGGTGCGTCATAATCCCACGGCGTTACGCCATCGGCAGGCGTGTTTTCCAGATAATAATCGGCGTTTAGCATCGCCGTTTCCAGGTATTCACCGCGCCCGGTCTGCTGATACGACCGCGTAAAGCCATAGAGCGACCACGCCAGCCCGCGACTCCAACACGAATCGCCGCGATAGCCCTGATGCGTGCTTTGGCGCAGGCATTCGCCGGTTTCCAAATCAAACAATGCTTCATGCGAGGTCGAACCATCGCCGCGTACAATCGTCCGCCGCGTCGTCAGACAATGCCGATGCGCAATGTCGAGGACGTGCTGGTCGCCCGCCTTGAGGCCGGAATAAAACAGCGTGCCGACGTTCATCATAATGTCTATAAACAGCGACGCCGGTTCGACAAACGAACGCAGGTATTGCCCGCGCTCCATAAACCGCATCGCCATTGTTTTGCCCGCCTGAATCAGCACAGGTTCGATGCGCTCCTGCGGGCCGCCGAGCTTCAGCCAGCGCAGATACGTCGAAAAAAACAAAAAGCCAAGATCGTGTACCGCCCGGTCGTATTGCCGCTCTTCCAGCGGCGTCGCAAACGCCACCGCATTATCCAGCCATTCACTCTTCCCCGTCGCTTCGGCAAAGATGAACATCATCCCCGGATAGAACCCGTCGCACCAATGCGTCCAGCGTTTGCGGTCGTGACCAAACTGGCCGCCGACGGTGTACATCGGGTAATAATCGGACGGGTATTTTTTAAGCAATGCCTCCACTTGGTTTTGGGCAAAGATGAAAGCATTTTCCAGCGTGTGACGAACGGCTTCGCGCTCGTGCATCGAAACGGGCATTCGGGATTCCTCCGTGAGAATTGTGTTGGTGATTGAGTGGGCGAGTGTGAAGGCAGTTGCAAGTACAGTCAAGGCCAAAAAGTACGGTACGAAAAGCCGGAGCAACGGGGTAGCTTTTACCATGTTGCTCCCGCTCTTCGTACCGTCGCAACCGAAATTTAGAAAATAAACTTCATGCCCAACTGCACGCGACGGGCGTAGTTGCCCTGATTGGAAAGATTCGCAATCTTGCCAAAGTCGGCATTCGTCGGTGCCGTGATGACACCGCTCGTGCCGGAGCCGCCGCCTGCTGCCGAAAGCCACGGATGATTAAAGAAATTCGTGAATTCGGCACGGAACTGGAAGTTCATATTCTCTTTGATCCGCGTGTTCTTGATGACCGAGAAGTCTACGTTATTCGTCGGCTGCACGCGCAGATAAGAAAACCGCAGGGGGAACGTGCGGATGTTATTGGCCAATTGATTCGCGCTGACTTTTTCAAATCCGGCGGTATTAAACCAGTTGGTCAGCGACTGCTGATCCGAGGGCAGGGCAATATCTCTGAAGTTGCCTTTGTAGATGTAATTCCCCCACGTCAGCGGCGCGCCGGTTTGATAAGCGTACACGCCCTGCAACTGCCAGCCACCCACGATGCGCGTGACAACGCCGTTGCTGTTGCCCAGGAATTTCTGATTGCGACCGAAAGGCAATTCATAAATGCCGCTGAACGCCACGCGATTTGGATAGTCCGTATCCGAAATGGATTTCGTCGGCAGCGGATCATTCGGATTCAGATACTCGGTCGCCTGCATGAACTTCGAGTGCGTGTAGCTCAACTGCGCCGTGTAGCCTTTCGAGAAGCGCTTCTCAATGCGCACCTGCGCCGCGTGATACCACGAATAGCCCTGATTCGTCGTCGTGTTGATGCTGCCGAAGAGCGGGAACGGCTTCATCAGGTTTTGACGCGAGATGGTGGAGCTGGCACCGACGCCGGGAATGCCGAAGCCAAAGAAAGGATTCGCTACCGTGCCGGTCAGATAGCTGATGCGCGTGGCATCGCGTGTTGCTGACGTACTCAGATATTGATTCGGCACGGCATTGATGTCGCGCGCAATCTCGACGTGCGTGCCGCGATTGCCAACATACGCGGCGTCAACCACAAAACCCATCGGCAATTCGCGCTGAATGCCGAGTTCCCACCGCTGGTTATACGGCGTCTGCGGGTGTTGATTGAAGAACGAAATGCTGTTGCCGATGTTGGTTTGATAGCCCAGCGTATTACCCACTGGCTCCGTGATTCCGTTCGGGAACGGATTGGAGAGCGTCGCGGTGTAAATTACCAGACCCGTCTTCGGATCAATCTGGTTCTGCGTCGGCACCATATTCGTCGTGATGCTGTACCCCGTCTGAATCACATCGCCACGCCGTTCGCCAAGGAACCCGAAGAAGAGGCCGTAGCCTGTACGCAGCACCGTTTTGTCATTGAGTTTGAAGGCCAGTCCGAAGCGCGGCATGAAGTTTTTCTTCGGCGTTTGATAGAGTTCCGTCGGTGCGCCATTCAACCCCGGAAACTGCAAGCCACCAAGCACGCGCAACGTCGGCACTTCTGTAATCGGAGCCGTGTACTTCGCCTGGATCGCCGCCTGAAGTGGTTGCGCGTAAGTCGCATCGAAGCCGCTCACGCTCTTGTTGTAGCGTTCTTTCAGCGGCGTCTCGAATTCATAACGTAGGCCAAGATTCAGCGTCAGGCGCGAATTGACTTTCCAATCGTCCTGCACAAAGAAACCCCACGTCGTGGATTGCTCGGCATAATCCGCCGCGCGCGTCACGCCCGATGCCGAAGTCGGAACGCCCAACAGGAACGAGGCGAACGACAAGCCTACCTGCGTCGCGCTCGAATCATCCTTTTGCTTCGTGTAGGTGTTGTCAAAAACGAACTGACCGGTTTGGTTATTGCTGGCAAAGCGGTCATTTTCCCGATACGAACGAAACTCCACGCCGCCTTTCAGCGAGTGCGTGCTGAGGGTTTTATTCAGCGTCGCCGCCACCGAATGCGTGTCTACCGGACGATATTCGTTGGTCTGTCCGGTGCCCTGATAGGTGCCGCCGGGGAAGTCCAGACGCGGGAAGCGGCGAATGGTCGGGTCAATCAGGTTGTTGTATGCTGTCGGGAAACCCACTGATGCCAGGTCAAAGCCATAGCCTTCCGACTGCATATCCTGCCAGCGGATGAAGTGGTTGTAGCCGTAACGCACATTCAAAACCGTCGTCGAGTTGAAGGTATACACGTCATCGAAGACGCCTTGCTTCGAGATGAAGTGGAACAACGTGCCGGTGGCAATATTGTGGAAATAGTCGTTGTAGAAGCTATCACGGTTATACCAACTCGCACGTCCGAAAATGCGGTGCTTGTCGCTAATCGCGTGATCCAGCCGGATCGTGTAGTTGTCATACGGCTGCGTCTTCTCGGCCAGCGTCGAGTCAGCGTTATTATTCAAAAACTCTGCCGTGCCAGCGGACTTGGGATCGGGGAAATATTTCAGCAACGCTTTGGCGACGGGGTTAATCAGGTTCGCCGGAATGATGTTGCCGACAAACGGGTCTTCGATGAAATGCCCGGCGCGACCGGTGGCAGTGTCGGCTTTGCGCGTGAAGGGATTGTAAATCTGATACTGCGAACCCAGCGCCAACAAGGCAGAGAAATCACCATTCCGCATCGCCGCTGTCGGCACCGTCGGCGTGCCGCTGTCAAAGCGCGGGCGCGAATCGCGAATGCCTTCATATCCAAACGTGAAAAACGATTTGTCACGTCCGTTGTACAGCTTCGGAATCCAGATCGGCCCGGTCAGCGAACCGCCAAAACGATTCGAGAACGTGTCGGGACGCGCCTGTCCGCGCGCGTTGCCGAAGAAGTCATTGGCAGCGAGATTGCCCGGCTCTTTCCACAGATAAGCAGTGCCGTGCAATTTGTTCGTGCCGGGCTTGATGCCGATGCTGGTGACACCGCCTTCGGTGTTGCCGAACTGCGCATCGAAAGTCGCGGTCTGCACTTTGAATTCCTGAATGATGTCGGTCGGCGGCACATACGACGCGATGACTTCGTTGCCGTTCGCCGTCGCGGTACTGGGCGCGCCGTCAATCGTCAAATCGCTGCGATTGGCGCGCGTGCCGTCAATCGTGTAGCCCACGATATGCGTCGGCTCAAACGGACGATCCAGGCGTTGATCGCGCGCGAACGTGACGCCGGGTGAGAGGCCGATCATCGTGTATGGGTCGCCGTGAACGAGGGGTAATTCGGCGACGCGCCGCGAATCAACGGTCTGTCCCATCGAGGCCGAAGTGGTATCGAGCGCGGGATTTTCTGCCGTAACTGTCACGGATTGATCTACGCCGCCGATTTCCAGTTGAATGTCCGTCTCGGTGGTTTCGCCAATGCGCACGGCCAGACCATCGCGGACATATTTTTTGAAGCCCGTCGCTTCGACGGTTAGTTGATAGGTTCCCACCAGCAAATACGGCACGCGAAACACGCCTGCCTCATTCGTCTGCACAGTGGTAATTGTGCCCTGCGCCAGATTGGTGATCTTTACCTTAGCGCCGGGAATAATCGCTTTACTGCTATCAAGGATGCGACCCGTGATGGTGCCGCGCGCCTCCTGCGCCGCGACCGGAAACACCAGGACGGTCGCCAGCAACAACAGCGACAGCAAGTCACGGAGGACTTTGGGGGTACTTGGAATCATAATTTCTCCTTAGGAAAGGTGGTGGCCAGGCAACCATCTCGGTGCCTGCCGCGAAACGGACGTGTGACCGCTGGTAGTCAACGGCAATCAGGTTCATCCCAGCAAAGCACTAACGATCTGAAATGGTCTAAAAAGTAAAGACAGATAAGCAAAGCTAATGATGCGTTGATAATAGTTAGTCAATCGCCAGCAGAATACCGACAATCCTTCAATTCGTAAAATTCATAATTCCGAACAAATCCATCGGCATTTTCGATCTATGCGCAGACGGTCAAATGGCGTGAATTGCGCTCGCCGGGCGTTCATCGTACTATTTTGTTTCGTTCCTATTGAGACACAGAAATAACCAATCGAATGGCAGCCAATCATCACGAAGAAGAACAACTCGGCAAAGTTTATAGCTTTCAGGCAACGCGGCGATTGCTGCAATATTTACGGCCTTATCGCGGGCTAGTGATCCTCGCGCTAGCCTTAACGATTGTTGCCAATCTGGTGCGGCAAATCGGCCCCTGGCTGACGCAGATGGCGATTGATCGGTACATTCAACCGGCGTTTGCTGGACGGATCGAGAGCGTAGCGGCGTTTGATGGCATTGCGCGAATGGCGGTGTACTACGTGCTGATGATGGTGGCGACGTTTGTGTTTTCGGTCTTTCAGGATGTGTTGCTCAACACCATTGGTCAGCGTGTGATGCGCGATTTGCGGGACGAAATCTTTCGCAAATATCAGAGCATCGAAGTCAGTTTTTATGACAGGAATCCGGTCGGGCGATTGATGACACGGCTGACGAATGATGTGGATTCGCTGAACGAATTGTTTACGTCGGGGCTTGTCGAAGTGCTGGGCAACGTGGTCTTGATCGTTGGCGCGTTGTGGATGATGTTTTATTACAACTGGCGGCTGGCGCTGGTATCGTTACTGGTGGTGCCGCTATTGATCGGCGCGACAGCGTGGTTTCAGCGCGGTGCGCGCGTGGGCTTTCGGGAAGTGCGGACGAAGATTGCGCGGCTGAATGCGTTCACGCAGGAGCATTTGTCGGGCGCGCAAACGGTGCAGCTTTTCAACCGCGAGAAAAAGGCATATCAGCAATTCGACGATATTAACCGTTCGCATTTGCAAGCCAATCTCGACACGATCTTTTACTTTGCGGTGTTCTATCCGCTCGTCAATTTGATTTCGTCCACAGGCATTGCGGTGCTGATCTGGTATGGCGGCGGCTTGACGATTCAGCAGGCGATTACGCTCGGTACTCTGGTCGCGTTCGTGCAGTACACGCAGCGGCTCTGGATGCCGATTCAGGACATCAGCGATAAATACAACATTTTGCAAGCGGCAGTCATCGCGTCCGAACGTGTTTTCAAGCTACTCGACACGCCCGATGGCATTGTGTCACCACCAAAACCGAAACAACCGGCAGAATCAGTGGCAGGCCGTATCGAATTTCGCAATGTCTGGTTTGCGTACAAAGGCGAAGACTGGGTGCTGAAAGACGTTTCGTTTATTGCCGAGCCGGGCGAATCCATCGCGTTTGTCGGCGCGACGGGGTCGGGCAAGACGACGATCACGAATTTGTTGATGCGCTTCTATGACATTCAGCGCGGCGAAATTTTACTGGACGGCGTAGACATTCGGCAGTGGGATTTGCAGCAGTTGCGCGAAAACTTCGCCGTCGTCTTGCAGGATGTATTTTTATTCGCGGGGAACGTTGCGGCGAATATTCGCCTCGGCAAAGAAAGTATCAGCCACGACCAAATCGAATGGGCCGCGCGCGAAGTGCAGGCCAGCAAGTTTATTGAGAAAATGCCACAGGCTTACGAGACGATGGTCAAAGAACGCGGCGCAGGCTTTTCGGTGGGACAAAAGCAGTTAATTTCGTTTGCCCGCGCGCTCGCTTTCGATCCGCGCATTCTGATTCTCGACGAAGCGACTTCGAGCATTGACACTGAAACCGAACAACTTATCCAACAGGCCATCGAACGAGTGATGGCTGCGCGCACTTCGATCATCATTGCGCATCGGCTCTCCACTATTCAGCGCGTAGATCAAATCATCGTCCTGCACAAAGGCGAAATCCGCGAAAAAGGCTCGCATCAACAACTTCTCGCCGCGCGTGGCCTTTACTTCAAACTGTATCAATTGCAATACAAAGAACAGAGAGAGTTGCTGGGTGATTCAGCGGGCAGTTGAACCTGGTTGCCAGTTGCCAACTCACCATTTTCCAAAATTTTGAATATTTTTCAGAATGCCGTAAATTAAGCCGCTCTCAGAGTCCGGTAAGTCTTTTGTTTCTAAACCTACCCTTGCCGCCTTTTCATTTGGCGTTGCGCTTGCATTCTCTGAAGCAGGCTTATTCCCCCCTGAAAATATTAATCCCTTATTTATGCTACCGAAGTTGAGGTTGGAAAAACTTCGGCTGGGCGAGGAGGAAGTATGAGACAACGCTGTAAGAAAGGCGTACAGGATACGTCTATCGCGGCACGGCTGGTGGCACCTTTACTGGCTATGCTGCTGGCTTTGCTGACGCCTGTGCTGGCACAACAGACGACGGGCAACATTCGCGGCACCGTAAAAGACCCTTCGGGCGCAGTGGTGCCGAATGCAAAAGTAACGCTACGCGATCCGCAAACGAATACGTCGCAAAACACGGTGAGTACGGGCGCGGGCGAATTTGAATTCAAGAATTTGCCCGTCGGCGATTATCAAATGACAGTCGAGGCAGGCGGTTTCAAAACGCTCACTTTGAGCGATGTGCGCGTGCAACTGAATCAAACGACCGATGTCACCGCCAGCTTGACGATTGGCGTACAAGGCGAAGTGGTGGAGGTTTCGGCAGGTGGCGCGGAATTAGTGGACACGACAACGACCAATCTGGCGAAAGGCTTCAATGCGCGGCAGGTTGTGGACTTGGCGCAGACTTCGACCGGCGCGGGCATTTATAACCTAGCCTTAATTGCGCCGAACGTTTCCACGAGCGGCGGCGTGGGCGTCGGCACAGGCGGTTCCGTTGGTGGTCAACGTCCGCGCAATAACAACTTTGTGGTGGATGGCATTGATAACAACGATAAAGCCGTGACCGGCCCGCAGGTCTATATCTCGCCGGAATCAGTTGCGGAATTTTCGCTGTTGCAAAATCAATACTCAGCAGAATTCGCACGTTCGACGGGCGGTCAATTCATCACGGTTACCAAAAGCGGCACGAACGATTTTCACGGCACGGCATACGCATTCTTTCGCAATCGGCATCTGAATGCGCTAGATAACCAAGACGTCCTGAAAGGCATTCGGCGTTGTTACACAGTAGGCGATGATACGTGCGTGCCGCGCAATGACTACGGACGTATTGGCGGTAATATTGGCGGCCCGATTTACCTGCCGCGCTTTGGCACGGGCGGCAGCCCAACGATTAGCGGGAAAGATCGGCTCTTTTTCTTCGCAGGATACGAACGCCTGCAAACGGGCAATGCTGCAGGAGCCGCTGCGATTCAAACACCCACAGCAGCGGGATTGACGCGCTTAGGTACGATTCCCGGTTTATCGGCAACGAATCTGGCGATCTTTCGGCAATATATTCCCGCCGCACCGACACAAAGCGGAACCGATGCGATCACAGTCAATGGCGTAAGCATTCCGGTAGGGTTTGTGAACGTTCCTTCGCCAAATTACACCTACAATAACTACGTTGTTGCCAACGTGGATTTCACTCAAAGTGACCGCACGCAGCACCGTGCACGATTCAACTACAATCAAAATCGCGGGATTGATACTGCCGCGACGTTGCCGAGCTTTTTCCTGCTCGTACCGTCAGACACGCGGCTGTTTTCCTACACGCTGACGCACGGTTTTACGTCGAAGCTGACGAACGAATTGCGCGTGGCGTATCGGCGGTTGAATCAAACCTTTCCAGCGGGCAATTTCCCCTTTGCCGGTCTGGATCAGTTCCCCAACATTCAGTTGAATGATTTGGGCATTAACATCGGGCCTGACCCGAACGCGCCGCAATTCACGATTGAAAACAACTATCAGGTCGTGAACAACTTGTCGTACTTTGTGGGCAATCACTCGACAAAGTTTGGCATTGACGCACGCAAAATCATTTCGCCCCAATCGTTCGTGCAACGGCAGCGTGGCGATTACACGTACAACAGCACAGAAACCTTCCTGCGCGACATCAGCCCTGAATTTGCCGAACGCACAGTCGGCGTGTCGCCTTACTATGGCGATCAACGGTTGATCTTTGCCTATGGGCAGGATGACTGGCGGATTCGTCCGAATCTAACGTTGAATCTGGGCTTGAATTACGTTTGGCAGGAAGTGCCGTTCACCGCACGGCAACAATCCATTAACTCGGTTTCGTCGGTGTCGGGCTTGCTGGAATTCCGCGAGCCGCAATCACAGAAGCACAACTTTGCGCCGCGCGTGGGGTTGGCCTGGTCGCCGAGCGGCGATACGGGCGTGCGCGGATATTTGTTTGGCGGGAATGGAAAGACTTCAATTCGTGCCGGGTTCTCGATGGCGTATGACGTGATCTTCGACAACCTGTACATCCTGTCCTTGCCGCCGCAATTCACACAAACGCGCAATCTTGATCCTGGTCTCCCCAATTTCCTGGCGGGCGGCGGTATTTCACCGGCTCCCAATCCCATCACCGACCCGGCGGAAGCGAAAGCGAATACGTCAGCGTTTATCCCTGATCAGCAAGTGCCGTATTCGATCACGTACACGCTCAGTTACCAACGCCAATTTGCCCAGGATTGGGGCTTGGAGCTGCGGTATCTGGGAACGCGCGGCATTCACCTGTTGACGCAAAATCGCATCAACGCACAAGCGCGGGTAGATCAAACCAATTTTTTGCCCACGTTCCTCAACGCGCCAACGCAAACACAGATTAATGCCTTGACCACCACGCTCGATCAATTGCAGAAGCGCTCGAATATTGTTCCGGCGTATGCGGCGGCGGGCTTCAATCAAAACTTCATCACGTCCTTCCTGTCGAATGGCAACTCGTCCTACAACGGTTTCTCATCCCAATTAAATCGTCGTTTGTCGAGTGGCTGGCAGGCTTCGGCGGCGTATACGTGGAGTCATTTGATTGACGACACAACGGCAGAAGTCTTTAGGTACGGTGCTCTCACCTCGGCGCGTGCAGGACTTCCAGAATCTGCGCGCCGAACGTGCGAACTCGGCGCTGGATCGGCGGCATCGTTTCGTCATTTCCAGCGTGTATGATTTGCCGTTCTTCAAAAACAGTACGCAATGGTTCACCCGTTCTATTCTGGGCGGCTTCAGCTTCGCCGGCACCTATTCGTGGGAGTCAGGCGAGTATGCCACGGTGCGTAGCAGCGTTGATGCCAATCTGAATGGCGACAATGCCGGAGATCGCGCGATTCTGAATCCGAACGGTACGCCCGGCACCGCCAGCACAGTAACGCCGTTACTGCGGTCTTGCCCCGCGCCCTGTGGATTGACCACCGCAGAACGCACGGTAGGGTACGTTGCCGTCAACCCGAATGCGCAATATATCCAGGCCAATTTCGGCGCATTGGCGACAGCCGGGCGCAATACGCTGCAATTGCCGAGCATCAACAATTTGGATTTTTCGGTTTTCAAAAACTTCCAGGTGTATGAAAACGCGCGGATTCAATTGCGGGCGGATTTATTCAATATCCTGAATCATCCGCAATACGTGCCCGGTTCCGTCAACGGCGTCGAAGCGACCGGCGTAACCAGCAGCGCGGCAACGAGCCTGCTTGGCATCGGTCTGAACCCGACGCTGTTCAATCGGCCCGACCTTGTCTTCAGCAGCCATCCGCGCGTTATTCAATTAGCCTTGCGGTTGAATTTCTAACCGTTGCCTATTCCTACTGACACTCAGGAGCAGCCGTGCTGGCTGCTCCTTTTTTTGTTATCCCTCTTACTCGGCGCGCAATGCAACAAGAGGATCAACCTGGGTCGCCCGCCGCGCCGCCCCATAACAAGCCAGTCCCGTAATCGCCACCAACACCAGCACCACTGCTGCATACGTCCACGGATCGGTGGCGCGGACTTCAAACAGCAATGACTGCAACAAGCGCATCAACCACCACGCGCTTAATAATCCAATGCCGACGCCAATGCCAACCAGCCGCAATCCCTGTCCAACAATCAACAGCAGTACATCACGCGCAGTCGCTCCCAGGGCCAGGCGGATGCCGATTTCCGGCGTACGCTGCGCGACCGTATATGCCAATACGCCGTACAGGCCAATGCTCGCCAACAACAACGCCAAAGCACCAAACAAAGCCAGCAACAACGTCTGCAAACGCGGCGTTGCAATCACATCGCTCAGCAACGCATCCATCGTTTCGATTCTGGGCGCGGGAATGTTGCGATGCAGCGCACGGATTTCCTGTTGAATGGCGGCGGGCGTGGTCGGCGCAGTCGTCCGCACCAACAGTTCCGGGGATTGCATCGGGTATTGCCAATACGACGTATAAACCTCTGGAACGGTGTCCGCCGTCAAGTTGAGCTTTTTCACATCCGCGACCACACCGACGATTTCACTCCAGACCGACTTCTCCCACGGCGCAGGCGTCACGGGTTGTCCCGGCGTGCGGCCTTCCATTGCGATTCGTTGGCCGATGGGATTGGTGTTGGGGAACCAGCGTTTGACGAAAGTTTCGTTGATGATGGCCACGCCGGGCGCGCCGAAGACATCGTGTTCCGTAAACTCACGCCCCTGCAACAACACAATGCCCATCGTGCGAAAATATGCAGGCGTGACGCCGCGATAATCCACGCGCGGCGTTTCCTGTGGCTGCCCTTGTTCCAGAATAATGCCCTGTCGTGGCGGAGTGGAACCGCGCGGCAAGGCACTGACAGCGGCAACGGATTGCACGCCGGGTTGCGTTTGTAACCGTTGCATCAACTCCTGCAATGCTACCTGCGGGCGCGTGGGCGTCGCCTGCACCCAAGTCGTAAACCCTGACACCGAAAAATCTAATTTCGTCACGAGCAAATGCTCCGCCTGAAAGCCGCGATTGAGCCGTAGGAGCCGGGCAAAACTGTTGAGCATGAGTCCTGCACCCAGCAACAGCAGCAACGACAACCCAACTTCCGCAATAACTAAACCACTGCGCAATCGGTTGCGATGCAGCCCGGCGGACGCAGACCTGCTGCCCTCTTTCAGCGCCGACTGCAAATCGTGTTTCGTTGTGGCCATCGCGGGGGCAAGGCCGCACAGCACGGTTGTTAGCACAGACACCACCAGCGTAAACAACAATGCCCTCCCATCCAATCGCACCGTCTGCAAACGCGGCACCTGTTCGCCGCTGATCGTTTGCAACACGGCCAGTCCGCCGCGCGCCAGCAACACGCCCAGCACCGCGCCGACTATTGCCAGCAACAAACTTTCCAGTAGCAATTGCCGCACGACCTGCCAGCGGCTGGCACCGACGGCGAGGTGAATCACGATTTCTTTTTGCCGCGCGGTGGCACGTGCCAAGGTCAGGTTGGCGACATTCGCGCAGGCAATAAGCAACACGGCAGCAATCACGCCCCACAAAACCCACAAACCTTTCGTCAAATTGCGCCCGACGGTTTGTTCCAGCAGCGGCACGACGGCGACCTGCGAACCGACGTTGTGGCTGGCGTATTGCGCTTCAAGGCGCGCCTGAATCGTATTCATTTCGGCCTGCGCTCGTGCAAGCGGCACACCGTCTTTCAACCGCGCCAGTACGGTCAACCAATGGCCCCCGCGCCGGTCACGCGGCAAGCCATTCCAACCTGCGGGCAACCAGACGTCCGCCTGATTCGGGAACTGAAACCCGCGCGGCATCACGCCCACAACGGAGTAGACGCGCTTGCCATACGTGTCGAGCGTAATTGTTTGGCCGAGCGCATTTTCATTCCCGCCCAAACGGCGCTGCCAGCAGTCATAGCTGATGACCGCCACGCGATTGCCCTCGCGCTGATCTTCTTCCGGCAAAAACGTGCGACCTTTCAGCGGCTGCACGCCGAGCGCGGGAAAGAAGCTGGCCGAGACATACAATGCACGAATCTTTTCGCTGCCGTCGGCCTGTACCAGATTGAATTCATTTTCGCCTGACCAATACGCGAAGTGCGAAAACACCGCTTGCGCCGCTTGCCAATCCGTCAAATCCGGTGGCGTGACCATTTCCTGTTCCATGCCTTTGGCCGGATTCCGTTCCCACAGCATTACGAGTTGCGCAGGCTGTGGATATGGCAACGGAGTGAGCAAGACGCCGTTCACAATGCTGAAAATCGCCGTGTTCGCGCCGATGCCGAGCGCGAGAGTAAGAATGGCTACCAACGAATATCCAGGTTGCTGGCGCAGCATTCGTGCGCCGAATTGCAGGTCTTGCCAAATTAAGTTCATAGCGGTTCTCCTGATGCGGGAAATGACTCTTATCACGTCAGCCCTTAGACGAAAAGCCTGCGCCTTCTCTTCCCTATTTTCCCGATTTGCAGATCATGCCTCGTATGAACATTCGCCCGGTGCCCGATCCCGCTTTTGCCACCGCGATATTGCAGTGGTACGACGAGCGTGCCACGCCACTGCCCTGGCGTGGCAGTCGTGACCCATATCGCATCTGGCTGTCGGAAGTAATGCTGCAACAAACGCGCATCGCCACGGTGAAGGAATATTACCCGCGCTTCCTGACGCGCTTTCCGACGCTGGAAGCATTGGCGCAGGCGTCGCTTGATGAGGTGCTAAAGGCGTGGGAGGGCTTGGGCTATTACTCGCGCGCGCGCAACTTGCACCGGTTGGCACAGGTCGTTGTCAATGAACGGCAAGGCCAATTTCCAACTACCCCCGAAGCACTGCAACAACTGCCGGGCATCGGTCGCTACACAGCGGCAGCAATTGCCAGCATCGCGTTTGGCGCGCAGGCGGCAGTGTTGGATGGCAATGTAATTCGCGTGCTGACGCGGCTGCTGGATTTGCCGGATGAAATCGGCGCGCCGCGTGTCGAGCAGCGGTTGTGGGACTTGGCAGAAGCGTTGCTGCCAACGGAACGCAGCGGCGATTACAATCAAGCCTTGATGGATTTGGGGCGTTTGCTTTGCGTGCCGCGCCGCCCGGCGTGCGCACAATGCCCGGCACAGACATTTTGCGCGGCCTATGCCAACGGCACGCAACTGCTGCGCCCAGTGAAGAAAAAGAAAGCCCCCCTGCCTATCGTCCGTGCTGCCGCAGCGGTGATCCGCGATGCCGAGGGGCGCTTGCTGCTCGTACAACGCCCGTCAGAAGGATTGCTCGGCGGCCTGTGGATGCTGCCCGGCGGTAACTGCGAAACTGAAGAAACGAGCGCCGATTGCCTGCGCCGCGTACTCAGTCAGGCGTTCCAGCTCAAAGTAGACGTAGGAGAAGAAATGGCGGCGACAACGCAGGATTTCACACATTTTCGCCTGCACCTGCGAGCCTTCGGATGCAAGTTGCAATCCCCTGCGCCCGTGCTTCGGGCAAATTTTGCGTGGGCGAGCGTTGAAAACTTGTCCCAGTTCAGTATGGGGAAAGCAGAGCGCCAGCTCATAGCCGCTCTGGACACCTGGCAGCCACGGCTGTTTGCCGAATAGCGTCCTCCATCTGAATTGAGTGCTTAAACTCGAATATTGACGCACACAACGAATCCCCTCTATACTCCCTGCCGAGTGATCATGCGCTCCTCACAAAGTCCGGCAAACTAAAATTTCTGTCAGTTCCTGCGCAAGGAAAAGGCATTTGCGCTCCGGGAATTCTTGCTGAATACCGCTGCTGGCGCGTCGCTGTCTGACAGATTACGTAACGAACTAGATCGGTTTTCACTTCAGTGTATGGCGTATGTAGTACCGGCTTTAGCCGGACGCTGAGTGGGACATTCTTTCCGGCTAAAGCCGGTACTACATACACCATACACTGAAGTGAAATCCGGTATAAACTACTACCGAAAGCTGTTATTTATGCCCTGTTGTACCTCACGCTTGCCGCGCCGCTGGCTGGCGCTTGTCTTCTCGCTTGCTGCGCTCTTCCTGTTTGGAACAAACGTGATTGCTGCAATTAACGTTGAAAGCCTGGGCGATGGCCCGCCCACACCCGCGAACTGTCCCGGCCCCAATTGCACGCTGCGAGATGCCATTGCGGCAGCAGCGCCAGGAGAGACGATTATCGTTGCCGTCATTGGCCAAATCACGCTGGGCGGCGTGGAGCTAATCATTGATAAGGATTTGACGATTCAGGGGCCGGGCGCGAATTTGCTTGCGATCAGTGGCAATGATCTCAGCCCCGTATTCTTTATTGAGCGCGTAGAGATGGGAATGCGGAAACCGATCACGGTGAATCTCTTCGACCTGACGATTACGCGCGGGAACGGCGGTGAAGGCGGAGGCATCTTTTGCCGGACGGGCACTTTGAATCTGACCAATTGTCACGTCACGGAAAATGTGGCGGGCAGCGGCGCAGGGGTGTTTTTGCAAGAAGGCGGCGGCCTTTTCACCGCCTGTACGTTCAGCAAAAACGTGAGCAACGGTGATGGGGGTGGGATTTGGTTCGGCTGGGGAACGCAAACGTTGACGCTTGTCAATTGCACGGTTACAGGGAACGACGAGGGGATTCGGAATGCTGGTTTTTGCGGCAGCAGTACCTTGCAGGTCTTCAATTCCACTATTGCGAATAATACTGACGCCGGAATCCGTACGGACGCGGACTTAGATGAATGTATGGCCACCGCCACCACGATTTTACGCAGCACGATTCTTGCCAACAATGGCCCGGCCAATCTCACGAAAAACGGCGGCGGGACGAAGAACATCATCTCGCAGGGCTACAATCTAACCAGCGACAACGCGGGCGGCTTCCTGCTCCAGCCAACCGATATTCTCAATACCAATCCGCAACTTGCGCCGCTCGCCTATTACGGCGGCACCACGCCCACGATGGCATTACCGCCTACCAGCTCAGCCCTCGACAAAGGCAATTCGTTCGGACTGGTGACCGACCAACGAGGGTTTGCCCGTACCTTCAATTTCCCGGCTCTTGCGAATGCCGCCGATGGTACAGACATCGGAGCCTTTGAATTGGACTCCAAATCGCTTTTTCAAGTTGCTGACCCGGCTTTATGTTTGAATCCCGGCGACCTGGTGGGGGCGTTGATTAGTGTTCTTAACGTAACGGGTGCCCAGCAACAGGCCAATATCAAAGCCACGTTGCCGCCGGGATTGACTGCGGTAGCAGGCACCTGCACCGCGAATCTCCCTGGCCAATGCACTATCACGCCGGACGGCAGTATGGTCACGTGGGATGGTGTCATTCCCAACGGGCAATCGCTCAGCGTGACATATCGGGCTCGCATCGCTGCCAATGCGACACCAGGAGCGTTATTCATCACCACGGACATTGTCGTCCTGGGCGGCCAGAAATCCACTTTTGTCGCGCTCGTGAACACGAATTGCGCTCCCAACAGCAACCCGCGTGTTTCCGATCAGAAGCCGGGATCGCTGCTGGTTTTCCCCTACTACACTTCGACTATCGGCGGAGGCAGTGATACGCGCCTGACGATCAGTAATATCAGCACTGCGGCCAGCACGATTGCGAATCAGACCTATGTGCATTTGTTTTTGATTGATGGGACAAGTTGTCAGGCGGCGGATTTCTTTCTCTGTCTAACGCCAAATGCCACTTTTTCGTTTAAGGCTTCCGAATACGATCCGGGCACGACAGGCTATCTCATCGCGGTCGCCGTGGATGCGCAGGGGCGTCCGGCGCAGAATAACGTTCTAATCGGGAATGCTTTTGTGAATACGCCGCAAATTGCCGACACCTACGGTGCCGAAAGCTTTTGGGCGAACACGTCTGCGGTAGCCATCGTGAATGGCAATACGGCCACACTGTATTTCGATCAACTGGGCTACGATGCAGTGCCCAAACAATTCACCGTAGAAATTCAAAGCCCGCTGAACGCCGTCGGACAACAGGTTATTACGGCAAGCCTGAGCGGCGATTTAACGACTAGCACACTGACGGGCGCAGCGCAGGTCGGCACGGGACAAGCCTTCAACGAAAAAGAACTCTTTAGCAGCTTCAGCGGATGGCTGAATGGCACTTGTCAGGCACGCGGAACAATCTCCACCACTGCCCCGCGTGTGCCGAATGGACTCGGCAACCTCATCAAGACGGGACAATCCGGGGCGCTCAAGTTTAATGTGGGTGGTGCGGTGGGATTATTGCTGACGCCACGCGGCGGCGCGTGGACGGGCATTCGCACATTGCACAAAACGCAAACGACAGCGACGACGCTGACGATTCCGATTTTTGTGCCGGTGTGTTAAGTCAGATTCCACTTCGTCAGGGAATGAGCTGGTCGGGCGAGTTGCCCAAAATCACTGTCCAATGGCAATTGGTCTTAGCGCCCTTTTTGCACACGCGGCCTGCGCCGACAACGACAACCTCATCATTGAGTAGATTGCGAATGTGAAAGCCGGACGCCAGCCAAACCTGCATCGCCGCGCTGGCGGATTCGGCCCCGACGACAATATTTTCCTTAATAATGTCGGCTTCGTAGCCAAAATGCCTGAGTCGCTTGCCTACGTCGCGTCCCAGGCTGTCGGTATGCTCCGGGTCATTCGGGTTGTGCTGTGCGTTGTCCGCGCTGAGCCATTGCGCGGCGCGCGTGAGTTTGATGGAGACTTTGACGGGCGGTTGTTGATGTGCGGCGCGAAACTCATTAATAAGCGCAATGCAGGCTTTTTCTTCCGCCTCCAGCACAGGCAGTGAAGCGGCGTCAGCCGGGGGCACATCGGATTGCGAAGCCTGGGTCACCGCTTCTGCCCGCACGACATTCAATTCCCCTTCCCATACCACGTTGGTTCCTTCCACGCGAATTTGTAGCCGCAGCGACTGACCGACGGCATCGGAGGCAGTGAAATTCACATTAGCGATGCCGTATTGATCGGTCAACACGCGTGTACTGATTTGGCTGACCGCATTTCCCACAGCTTGTCCCGCACCCGCACTCGCTTGACTGGCCGCGCTCCCGACAGTACCGCCTGCACCTGCACCCGCCGCGTTGCCAGCCGTTTGGGTAACAAAGGTGCCGAGATTGCCACCACGACCCGCCGCAAGCCCCGCGAGCAGGAATAAGAGCGGTACATCAGGCAGCGGGTGATCATTTTCGTCCGTGACCTGGACTTGCAGATTGCGCGTCGCACGGGCGCGGATTTCGGTGTTCGTACCCAGACTCATCGGCTTGATAAGGTACTTGCGCGGCGCGTCTTGCGGTCGCGCTGAGTACGTCGGCCCTGGTGTCTGCCAAGCTAGAGTGAGAAACAGCGAT
>JAXLQQ010000047.1:0-44334 GCA_046331525.1 Blastocatellia bacterium | reverse complement strand
GAAGAATTAATTCCGGGTCTTCCGCGCGATCAACGATGCCCCCAAAGATGGAGCGGAACAGCCTTACGATTCGATTCCACATGGTGATAGTTCCTCTTAAAGATTATCGGTTTGTCATACTCAGCAAGCCTCATCAGGGGTACATCGTAGGAATGAGGCATCGTAGCCGTCGAGCAGTATAACAAAGTTTTCGCCGTGCACACAGAATCAAAGCCCTCGCCGTAAATTTCTCTCGCAGCAATTCCTGTTCGGTGCGGGAGCGGCACGAAATCCGAGAATTCTTTGGCTGGCGAATTGACAATTGCGTTCCACAAAGTTACGTTTATGATGTCCACGACAAGTTGTATTTTTTCAGCAATTCTCACTGGAGCGATGGCACACTGAAGGGTCGGCCCCGGCAACTGAAGAAGGCCCGCAGGCGCGCACGCAAACCTTAATAACAAACAAGCGAACCGCTCGCTTCGTAGCTCATGACGGCTGACCTTGCCAAGCTGGTATTCGTGGCAAATTCCGCATCCGTTTTGATATAGTGCTACAGCAGGTAAATAAGCTGCGGGAAGGAGGCTTTTTTCTTTAGTTGGCGGGCCAAACCGATAAAAAATATTTGACAATCCTAGTATACAAAGATTAGGGTTAGGGCCGTCCAGCTAAGTTAAGTTAGCTTCATCGCAGTTAGATAAAATCTTGGGCCAGCCCCTGGAGTAACTGGCACAGAAAGCACGAGATCAACGTTTGGGCCTCCCCCAAATCGAGTCCCCCAGGTCGCAACTTTCTCACATTTCCAGGCTGCCCTTTTCTTGCCCAAGCCGGCACTTGTGGCAGCTTTACTCCGGCGTTTCTATTTCACAACACAGCTTAAAAAACGGCTGTGGTTCCCAAAGTCGAGTGCTTTGTTTTGTGTGTGGAAGGCTGGCGGTAATCCACATTGCCGTCCCACCCCCCGCCTTCGCCCGTTCAGAACAAACACGATTATTTAGGAGGTAATTTCCGATGACGAAACGACTCATGATCCTGGTGGGATGTCTGTGTCTCGCCTTACTCACCAACCTTAGCTTCCGCGTGCCAACCGATGTCCAAGCACAGGCCACCTGCCAAACGGGCATTGCACCTGCCTTTACTCTGGGCACGCTAAAGACGCCGACCTTCCCTGATGGAGAATTATTCTATCTTGGTGGGGCGAATGGCTTACAATTTACCACGCAATCAGCGGGCGCGAGCCTCTTTAGCCTTACCCCCGCCAATTTTGGCAGCAACCCGGGCTATGCGAATACCACGTCGCTGGGCTTTTCCGCCACGACACCGAGCGCGACGGCGACTGCCGTATCGTGCCTCGACAGCATCTGGGACATCAACTTTTCACTCGCGGGTACAGGCGCAACCGCTGGCGATGTGGTCAATCTGTACTTCCAACAAGCCAATGGCACGGGCCGCAAAGACATCATCCAGTTGACCGTCCAACCTGGTGGTGCCAGTGCAGCAGTGACGGGCTTGTTAGCTAACGCGACGTTAGATGCGGCAGGACACAAACCAGCGCCTGTTGGCACCCTGGTGCCGTACGTGGAAGCGGCTGGAACAGCAGGCCAACGCACCCAATTAATGACGGTGTCATTGCCGATGGATGGCAGCATTGCCAATTGCAATCAGTTGGGAGTGGAGATCAAGCGGGCGAGCGGCGTCGGCACGACCACCGTCGCATTCGTCAACATCGTCGTGACGCGGAGTGGTGCCACCACTTCCGGCCCGAGCGTTCAAGGCAATACCGGCACCTACGCGACAGGGCTGGTTTGCCCCATTGCTTGCCCGGCTTGCCCGGTCGTCAATTGCGATCTGACGATCTGCTTTGCAGATGCCTGCACGTGGTGCAATCGCCTCACCTTCAGCACGTATCAACAACGTGATTACTGGGTCCGCGTGCCCGGTCTCAATTTCGGTTTGATGGTCAGCCCCTTCGGGCCATTCTCGCAAAAGTACGCCGCGCGCTGAATTGTGCGGGCTTCACGCGCAACGACGTCACCGCGAAGTTTATCGCGCCGTGCAGCCGCGCAGTTGAGCGTGCAACAAGCCACGCCGTTCTGGTATCCAGCGCTGAGCCGCCAAAAACTCGACTGCCACCTGCAAGATGCCGATGCCGGTCAAGTGTCGCATTCCGGCAGACGCTCAGCGATCTTATGAGTTCGATGGCCGAACTCGACCTTGGCAGACCTGTTTGATGCCAGCGATTTCGCAGCTGCCAGTGCAAAAGGCACGCTTGATGATCGCCAGAAGTTGCTGAACATCTATATGCAACTCGTCAAAACTGCCCCGCAAAGACTAGGATCATCCAAATCTTGGAGTCAATCATCACCGGCCTCAATCTTCACGGGTTGAGGCCGGTTTTCTGTTGCCGCGCCCCACGCTTGTCCTTCGCTCGCTTTCCTGTACTCTTGCCTGCCCGACAACGGACAACCAACAACTGACAACTGACGATGACCGAAACCGCAGATCGCCTCTATACCTTCGCCGACATTTCTTCCTATAGCTTTAAGCAACGTGTAATTATTCGCGTGGCGGGTTTCACATTGTACTGGCTGATTCGCGTAATCGCCGCGACGTTGCGCTTTGAAGTCAAAGGCTGGGAAAACTTTACCGAAGGCCAGCCGCTCGTTTATTGCTTCTGGCATAACCGCATTCCGATTGCGACATATTTCTGGCGCTCTCGCGGTATCGTCGATGTCGTCGCGCAGCTTTGATTCGGAATACATCGCACGATTTATTCAACGCTTCGGCTACGGCGCAGCACGCGGCAGTTCAACGCGCGGGGGCAAGGCGGCGTTGATTCAAATGATTCGGGCAGTGCGGGCGGGCAAAAGCGCAGCCTTCACGGTGGACGGGCCACGCGGCCAATCTATGAGGCTGCCGGGGCGCATGCTGTTGGCGGCGAAAGCAAACGCGGCACTGCTTCCTTTTTCGATCTCAATGAATCGGTTTTGGCAATTGCCAAGTTGGGACAAGATTCAAATTCCCAAGCCGTTCGCGCGCGTGGTCGTCGTCATCGGTCAACCAATCAACGTCGAAGATGATCCCGCTACGCACGAACTAAAACATCAGGAATTGCAGCGCACGTTAGAGGAACTACGCTCGACGAGTGATGCGCTCGCTACAGCCGGATAGCCGAGCAGCAAACACGACGTTTGCTGCTCGGACTGAAACGTGGAGATAACACGGCAAACACGATGTTTGCCGTACTTCGCGCTCTAAAATCAGCCGGTTCGCATCGTCAACGCGCGCAGAATGCGCCGTTGTTTGGACGCCAGCAACAAACCTATGCCCAAAATCAAATACAGAAAGCTGAAGGCATAGCGACCTGCGGATCAGGAAAGAAGAGTTGTGCGGCAAATAACGTAAACAACAGCGTCGCTTCCCACAGGCTCAGGCGAAAATCCGAAATCAGGACGGCGGCGAAAAACGACTGCGCGGAGGTCAGCAACAACTCTTCTTTTTGCTGTCCATCCAAAATCATCGGATGCATTCGCCCGCCGCCAAGCCATACGCCAACGGCAGCGCGCCGACTAGCAAAGTCCATTGATTCACCTTCGACGAAATCAACGCGCCCAAGCCCGTCGAGCCTCGACCTTTAAGCGCGAACAACAAAGCAATCAATCCTTCCGGCGATTCCGACGCGAGCGGTGCGAGCCATTGCACCAGCAAAAATTGACGGACGCCATATTGTGCCCGCAGCTTTCAGCCCTTCGCAAACGGTTCGGCCGACAGCCAGATCACGTATCCGGCAAACGCAAACAGCAACAGCACGACCGCGCGGCGCGCGCCATCACCTAACTTTTCATCTAAAATCGCCGCGACGCCTTCCAAATCCTCATCGTGTTTTTCGCCCTGCATCGCGCGTCCGGCGTAAAGCAAAAACATCGCAAACAGAATCACCATATCCACCAAACTCAGCGTGCCTTTGAGCGGAATAATGAGCGTGTAAATCGTCGCCAGCAGCAGAAAGCCTAGTTCCAACCCTTGCGAATGATCCAGATGCACTGAGCGGCGTTTGAATTTGAGGAAATAAACGATGACGACAATCGCCCAGCCCACGCCAATCAGAATCCGATTCGCGCCCGTCATATTCGCAATGGACAAGCCTTCGTGCGTGCCAGCTTTGCCCTCGGCCCAGGCGTAATGCAAGCCAATCGCGTATTCGGGCAACACGCTAATCAACGCCAGCGCAATCAAGGCCAGTGCGCGCGGATGTCGCGTTCAGAAAGTTCTGCGCCCCAGCTCAAGACAAATGCAGCGGCGACAATTGCAATGCCTGACACGTCGTAACAACGACCGGCGGCAGTGCGTGACTCTGCCCTGTCAAAACCAAAATCACCCAGGGCACGGGAACGAGGATGGCAACAATTAACCAGATCAATGTTTTCATGTGTTCTTCATTCACCAATGATTTTGACGATGACGCGCTTCTGCGCATGCCATCGAATTCAGCGTAGTACACCTCTTGCCAGGTGCCGAGATCAAGCGCGCCTCTTTGTGATCGGCAATAACACCTGATGGTGCATCAGCAAATTTTTCAAATGCGCATCACCATTGTCTTCGCCCGTTTGATGATGCCGATAATCCGGGCGCATCGGCGCGAGTTGTTCGAGCCATTCATCAATGTCCGCGATCAATCCATCCTCGGCATCGTTCACGTAAACCGAAGCTGTGATGTGCATCGCAGACACAAGGACAAAGCCTTCCTGAATGCCGCTTTCCTGCAAACACGTGCGCACGTCGTGGGTGATGTTGATGTAATCGCGGCGCCTGGCCGTGTGGAAGGACAGATATTTCGTGTAAGACTTCACCGTAGCTTGGGCCTTTGTTGGGAATTGCGGAAGAAAGCGGAGATTATGCCTGTGGCGGGAAATAAAAAAAAGGGCAGTCACGCGCGTGACTGCCCCCTCAACTGAAAGGAGGTTGATGCGAAAACTAAGACCCGATGAGAGATAATTGCGAAAAAGAGAAAATCGCAGGAGACCTCTCAGCAGCCTCATAAACTCACGCCAACCTCATTGCGAATCGCGTACCAGAGCGCATTTCCCGGCTTCTTCGTTCACCGTGATTGAGTTGCCCATCAATTTCGGTCAACTCGCCACAGGGCGCGAAGGCTGACCGACAAGAACTGTTATGCGCCGCTGCAAAATTTCGTCACTTGGCCGAAAACTTATAAATCGTGGTCGTGTGATACGTCTCGCCCGGCTTTAGCAACGTGGTCGGAAAGCTTGGTTTGTTCGGTGTATCAGGATAATGCTGTGTCTCCAAACAAAAGCCCGACCGCTTGCCGTACGCCTTGCCACCTTTGCCCGCCGGAACGTTCACGTGATTGCCCGTATAAAATTGCACGCCCGGCTGATCCGTCCACACTTCCATCACGCGCCCAGTGGTCGATTCAGATACTCGTGCCGCCAACGTCAGGGACTTACCGCCGCCATTGATGACGTAGTTGTGATCGTAGCCTTGTCCGATTTGCATTTGCTCTTCGCTGGAATCAATGCGCGCGCCAATTTTCATCGGCTTGGTGAAATCCATCGCTGTGCCTTTGATGCTGACAATCTCGCCGGTCGGGATCAAGCCTTTGTCTACCTTCGTCGCGTTGTCGGCATTGATCACGATTTCGTGATCGAGAATGTTGCCATTGCCCGCGCCTGCCAGATTGAAATACGAGTGATTGGTCAAGTTGACGTGCGTCGACTTGTCCGTCTTTGCGGTGTAGGCAATCTTCAGCCCGTTGTCATTCGTGAGCGTGTACACGACCGTTACGTCCAGCTTGCCCGGATAGCCTTCTTCCATATCCGCGCTCGTGCATTTCAATTCCAGCGTCGGCCCCTCGGCAGACTTGCCTTCCTTCGCCTGCCAGACCTTTTTGTCAAAGCCTTTCGCTCCGCCGTGTAAATGATTTTCGCCGTTGTTAACAAGCAGCTTGTATTCTTTGCCGTCAATTGTAAAACGGCCTTTCGCAATGCGATTGCCGTAGCGACCGACGAGCGCGCCAAAGAACGGATGGCCTTTCACATACGGATCAATCGTATCAAAGCCGAGTTCGACATCATCGAATTTGCCGTTACGATCCGGCGTCTTCAGCGACACGATGATGCCGCCATAGGTCATAATTCGCGCTTCCATGCCTTTGGCATTGGTCAATGTGTAAATGTCTACCGGGGTGCCATCAGCAGTCTTTCCAAACGGTTGTTTTGTAATCATCGCTTTCTTTTGTCCATAAATCGTGATGCCCAGCAACGCTGTCATCAGTAAAGTGATCGTGAATGTTCGCATGCGTCTCCTTGCAAGGGGGAATGGGACGCAGAGGAACGCGGATTTGGCAGATTCGCGCAGATTTTTCTCAAGCCATTCAGATCGGCGTAAATATGCCAAATCCGCGTTCCTCTACGTCCTATTGTATTGAAATACCAAATTGTCCAAGATGCGCGCTAGGATTATGCAACGCCGTTCGTAATGCAAGCTCCAGCGCCGGGCGAATCTCTTCCGGCGCGAGAACTGCATCCACAAAGCCCCGCGCCGCCGCGTGCTGCGTCCAGTTGCCGTTCGTATTCTCGCGCACGCTTTGCATCTCTGCCTGCATTTTCTCATCCGGCGTTTTGCCCGCCGCTTTCAGCTTATCCAACTGCGCCGAAAACAACGCCATCACCGCCGATTCGCCTTCCATCACACCCATTCTGCCCGTCGGCAACGTGAAAATGAAATCAGGATCAAAGCCCTGCCCCGCCATCGCGTAATAGCCCGCGCCGCTCGCGTGATTGATCGTCAACACGATCTTCGGCACCGTCGCCGTCGCCATCCGCTTCGACAAAACGAGCGCCCGCGCGAATGATGCCGGAATGCTCCGCTTCGACGCCAATCATAAAGCCGGACACGTCCTGAATGAACAGCAGCGGCGTGCCGTGCCGATTGCAGGTTTCAATGAAGTACGCCGTTTTCTCGGCGCTTTCGGTGTAAATAATGCCGCCAATGCGCGGCGGTTTGCCCGCTTCGCCCTTAATCATTCCGCGACTGTTGGCAATGATGCCGACGTTGATGCCCGCAATCCGCGCGTGCCCGACGATCATTTCCTGCGCGTAGTCGGCTTGAAATTCGTCAAAGCTGTCCGCATCCAAAAGGCAATCCAGCAACGCCCGCGCGTCGTACATCCCGCGATGATCGTTCGGCAGAATCGTACAGATCCGTAGCCGGACGTTTGGCCTCTGCCGATTCTCGCGCAACCGTCTGAGGTCGCGGCAATTCCGTAATCAACTCCCGAATCTTGCGCACGCATTCCTCGTCATCCTTCGCACGATAATGCGCCACGCCCGAAATCGCGTTGTGCGTGAGTGCGCCGCCGAGCCGTTCGTTATCCACCTTTTGCCCCGTCGCACCTTTGACTAAATTCGCGCCGCCCAAGCCCATAAACGACGTGCCTTCGACCATAATAATCACGTCCGAGAGCGCAGGCAGATACGCGCCGCCCGCAATGCACGGCCCCATCACGGCGGCGATCTGCGGCACTTTCAAGTAGCGCCGCATCACCGAGTTGTATTGGAAAATCCGCGCCGCGCCGTATTGCCCCGGAAACACGCCGCCCTGATACGGCAGGTTCACGCCCGCCGAATCCACCAGGTAAACAAGCGGCACGCGGCAGCGCATTGCAATTTCCTGCGCGCGCAAAATCTTCGTAATCGTTTCCGGCCACCACGACCCGGCTTTGACCGTCGCATCATTCGCCACGACGACCACTTCGCGCCCGCCAACCCTGCCCACACAGGTCACGACACCCGCCGCTGGCGCTTGCCCGTCGTACTTGTCGTAGGCAATCAGCAACCCGATTTCCTGATAAAACCCTTCGTCAAACAACAACTCAATCCGCTGGCGCGCCGTCAGCTTCTGCTGCTCGTGCTGCCGCTGAATCTTGTCCGCGCCGCCGCCTTGCATAAGCTTGGCTTCGAGTTCGCGCAGTTCGTCAACGAGGGTTTCCAGATGCGATGTCGTGGGAGTTTTTGCTGCCAATTTCATACGGCGTAAGATTGGCGGGTGCGGTGAGTTTAGTCAAATGAATCGGTACAGTACGACGAGCGGTAGCGAGTTGGTGAAAGATTCATTCACGTGCTTCGGCCTTCCAGCATTTGCTCAACGTCCTCCGTACTTAACCCCCAGCCCTGCAAAACCTGCTCGGCAGCTTGCAAATACAGTTGTGTATACGGCACTGCGTCAACGATAGGCAACAAGATCATCACCGCCTCAAGCGCAAAGTTGATGGATCGCTCACGATTCGGCGCGGATTGCTGATGATAGATGGCAACATTGTTCAGCGTCCCTGCAACATAAGGCCAATAGGCCGACGGATTGACGGCTGCCAGTTGGCGATAAATCTGCAAGGCTTCCTCGTATTCCGCTTCCGCTTGCCCCAACTCATTTTTATCGCTGTGCAAGTTCGCCAAATTGTTCAGCGTCATCGCCACGTCAGGCAAATAGGCCGACGGATTGACGGCTGCCAGTTGGCGTCTGATCTGCAAGGCTTCCGCGTACTCCGCTTCCGCTTGCCCCAACTCATTTTTATCGCTGTGCAAGTTTGCCAAATTGTTCAGCGTCATCGCGCGTTTTGAAATATCGCCGCTGGCAAACGCATCCGAATATTTCTGATACCAATGTTCGGCCTGATCGAAGCGATTGTGATCTTGCAGAAACAAGGCATAGTCAAAGGTGTTGTCTTCAGTTGCGTGCGCGTTGATGGAACGCTCGAAATACTCGCACGTATCCGCTAACCAGTTCGGATTGTCATAGGCCGTGCGTTCCAGCAATGCTCGTAAATAAAACTCGTCGGCGCTTTGTTTTAATTGCGGTAAGACGTGGGTTTCATACTGCTCTTTTTGTTTGACCAGCCGATTGTTTTCGTCCTGCATCTGTTCGCGTTCGCTGTCAAAGACGGCGCGGGCAGCGACAATTTCGCCCTGCTCGAAATGTGCTTTCGCCCGGCGCAACCGGTCGGTATTGATTTCGATGCGATTGAATTCTTCGGCCAGGCGCGTCACATCCGCCTTGAATTGTTCGATCTGCGCTGTCAGTTGGGCGATGGCATGGCTGAGGCGCAGACGTTTTTCTGTGTTGTCTTCGGGGACGTAGGCGAACAATTCCCGCTGCGTTTCCAATTGGTGCAGCAGGTCTTGGTATTCCACCGATTTGCCGAGGATTTGGGTGACGTGGATGGTGGAAGCGTGAACATCCTGAAAGGCGAAGTTGCCAATGCCGTGTTGTGTAAGTTCGTTAGTCATTCAGTACGCCATTTTTAGAGCTATGAAATAAACGCGAAGCGCCTGGGAGCGCACGCGGCTCGCGTGCTACAGACGTGAAGAGGGAATCCGCTTCGAGAATAGTTAGCCCTGACAACGCCTCAGCACGCGAGCCGCGTGCGCTCCCAGGTGCTTCGCGTGCTCCGGCGTTCATCTTATCGCGTGATGTTGATGGTGTTGCCTTGTACGTCCTGGAATCCGAGGTTGTCGTTGCCCGTTTGCGTCAAGGTGTTGGTTTTCCCTTCGGCTTTTGGCAGGCGCGACAACAACGCTTCCAGTTGTTTGGCAATGTCAGACTGGGCGGCTAAACGGTCTTCGAGTTTTGCTTCGAGCTTGCCCTGCGCTTTCGGGTCTTGCAACGCTTCGGCGCTCAGGTTGAGCGTGGTCAATTCATCGGGTGTGAATAAGCCTTTGATGAGACTCAAAACGGTCGTGCCGGATTCTTTGCCGACCTCCTCGCCTGCTTTCTCAAAGGCTTTGGTAGCTAAGGCGGTGACTAACGATGCGGCTAATGCTTCAATGGCCATAAATCTCGTGTCCTTTCGTGGAAAACTTACTGCTGACTGTGGAGCCGCTATCTTACTTCAGCCTGCGCTTTCCGCGCTCACACTTTTTGCAATGTTTTCGCCCGCGCCAACGCCGCGAAAATGTCTTCACAAAAATTCGCTGCGCCGACTTGCTCATAAAAGCCAGACTGTTTCATCGCCGCTAAGGGCTGCGCGCCGACGCCGGAGAAGAGCAGTTTTGTTCCTTCACTCGCACAACGTCGCTGAAAATCTTCGAGCGATTGTAGGCCGGAAGCGTCTATTGAAATCACGTTCCGCATACGCAGGATGACGGCTTTGGGCGGGGCTTCGATGCGTTGGATGGCTTCTTTGAAATGCTCAATCGCGCCGAAAAATAACGAGCCGTAAATCTCAAAGACCTCGATGCCTGCCGGAACTTTCAAATCGGAAATGTCGCGCGCTTCGGTTTCGTCTTCTTCGCGCAAACTCTCGGTTACCAGTCGCACATGCGTTTCGTCCGACATGCGTTTCAGGAAGAGAAAGGCGGCGAGCAGGACGCCGATTTGAATCGCTACGGTCAGGTCAATCAGGACCGTTAGCAGGAAGGTGGCGAGCAGGACAACGACATCGCTTTTCGGCGCTTTCAGCAGGCGCACGAACGTATGCCATTCGCTCATGTTGTACGCGACGTAAATCAAGATTGCTGCCAGCGAAGCCATTGGAATCAGCGCCGCATACTTGCCGAACACCAGCAAAATCAGCAGCAGCACAGCCGAATGAACGATGGCCGCTACGGGCGTGCGCGCACCGCTCTTGATGTTGACGGCAGTGCGCGCAATCGCGCCGGTCGCCGGGATGCCGCCGAACAGCACCGAAGCGATATTGCCTGCGCCCTGCGCGATCAGTTCGACGTTGGAGCGATGCCGCGTGCCCATCATTCCGTCGGCGACAACGGCAGCCAGCAATGATTCCAAAGCAGCGAGCAATGCAACGGTCAATCCTGGCTGAAACATCTGTTGAATTAAAGTCCAGGTGACGTGCGGGAAATGCGGGACGGGCAAATGGTTCGGCACTTCGCCAAAGCGCGAGCCGATGGTTTCGACAGGCAGGTGGAAGGCTTGCACGACAACGGTGAGCAGGAAAATCGCCACGAGCGAACCGGGAACGCGAGCAGTCACGCGCGGCCAGACAAACACGATCACCAATGAAATCAGGCCGACGAGCGTAGTTTGCCAGTTCAGTGTCGGTGCCGCCGTTTTGTACGCGCTCCATTTGGCAATGAACTCGGCAGGCACTGACGCCATTTGCAGTCCGAAGAAATCGCGGATTTGCGAAGAGAAAATGATGACGGCAATGCCGCTCGTGAAACCGACCGTGACCGGGTACGGAATGAATTTGAGCAGCGCGCCCATTTTCATCACGCCCATCCCAATCAAAATCGCGCCCGCAATCAACGTCGCAATCACCAAACCATCGTAACCGTACTTCGACACGATGCCGTACAAAATCACGATGAACGCGCCCGTCGGCCCGCTAATCTGCGCACGCGTGCCGCCGAGGACGGCAATAACAAAGCCTGCGACAATCGCCGTGTACAAGCCCTGCTCCGGCTTCACGCCCGACGCGATGGCGAAGGCAATCGAAAGCGGCAACGCTACGATGCCGACCGTCAGGCCAGCAATCAAATCCGCAAAAAACTGTTGGCGGGAATACCCTTGTCGCAGGAGGAAGAAAAGTTTTGGCTCAAAGCTGGAAGGCATAGGCGGGCATTATCGTCAGCGTCACGCCGAATGTAAAAAGGAAAAACAAGTATGGTGCTTACCCTACCTGCGGACACGCGGGCGATGATCGTTTGGTAATCCAAGCCCGGCGGCAAGGCCCCAAAGACCAAATGCTGGTCGCCCGCCAGTCGTGCCGCACAAAAGGCCGCCGTCACGGATGGATGCCCGTGCTGCAACAAAATCGCCGCCTGCAACGCCAAGCCTAACGCTTCGACGATGCGGCGGGCGCGCAGTTCGATGTTGCTCGTGTCAGCCAATTCGCGTTCGAGGCGTTGCACAAAAGCATCGTAGCTCGCATCCATCCCGCGCGCCTGCCGGAGTTCCGTAAACAACGCTTCCACCGTGTCAGGTTCCCGGCGCATCGCGCGCAACACATCCAGACATTGCACGTTGCCGGAGCCTTCCCACACCGAATTCACAGGAATGTCACGATACAAGCGCGCGAGCGGTGCTTCTTCGACATAGCCGCCGCCGCCCAGACATTCTAACGCTTCGGCGACGGCAGCGATGGCGCGTTTCGTAATCCAGAATTTGCCGATGGCGGTGGCGATGCGGCTGTAAAGGCGCGCGGTTTCGTCGCGTTCGGTTTCGTCAAAACTGCGGGCAAGGCGCATCGCCAGCGCAGTTGCGGCTTCGGATTCCAAACACAAATCGGCCAGCACGTTTTGCATCAGCGGTTGTTCGATCAACCGCGCGCCGAAAGCATAGCGATGTGCCGCGTGATGTGTAGCTTCGGCAACGGCGCGGCGAAGCGTCGAGGCAGAACCAACGGCGCAATCCAGGCGTGTGTGCCGCACCATTTCGATGATGTTCGCCACACCGCGTCCCTCTTCGCCGATCAGTCGTGCATACGCACTGTGAAACTCGACTTCGCTGGACGCATTCGATTTGTTGCCGAGTTTGTCTTTCAGCCGTTGAATGTGAAACGCATTGCGCGTGCCGTCGGGTCGCCAGCGCGGCAAGAGGAAGCAAGACAAACCGCCTTCGGCCTGTGCAAGCACCAAAAACGCATCGCACATTGGCGCGGAGCAAAACCATTTGTGACCGGTGATTTCATACGCTTCGCCCGCGCCGCGTTGGCTGATGGCTTTGGCGCGTGTCGTGTTCGCGCGCACGTCGCTGCCGCCTTGTCGTTCAGTCATCGCCATCCCAAACAGCACGCCGCGTTTTTGTTCGGCAGGAAGGCAGCGCGGATCATATTCAGTCGAGAACAAGCACGGCTCCCACTCGGCGGCGAGTTCCGGTTGAATGCGCAATGACGGCACAACCGAATAAGACATCGAAAGCGGACAGCCGTGGCCTTCATCCACCTGATGCCGCAAAAACGTGAGTGCCGCTCGCGCGACATGTGCGCCGCTGTTGTTATTTGTCCACGGCAGCGAATGGCTTTGCCACGCGATGCCGAGCCGCATCAGTTCGTGATAAGCCGGATGAAATTCGACTTCGTCAATGCGATGGCCGAAGCGGTCGTGCGTGCGCAGCACAGGCGTGTAGCGATTCGCCAGTTCGCCAAGCTTCAACGTTTCTGCGCGTCCGAGCAGCGCGCCGAATTCGTGCGCTTGTTCCGCAATCCAGCTTGCACCTTCGCGCACGATGGCTTCGCGCAGCGGCGTATCAAACTCGAAGAGGTTGTAGTCTTCGAGGGCGGGTGGCTGATTCAAAACTTCGGTTGGTGCGTGGGCAGCGAATTGTGTAGCGTTCATAATCGGTTCCTCTGACGCCAGAGTGTAGCGGATGTGCGCCCAAACTGGAACGCGCCAATCTTGACTTCCCCAATTCGCCCCGCCTAGACTCGCGCCGCATTCAATCACACTACGCATCAATCGGAGGCATTGCGCATGAAACCACGTCTGGCATTGGCGATTGTCGTCATCAGCATTTTTCTGATCGCCTGCAAAACACCGCTTTCCAATTCAATCAAAGTCGGCAACGGCTACACGATCAGCGTGCCGGAAGGCTTCACGATTGAGCGCGTCGCGGAACCGGATTTGGTGCTGTATCCGATGATGGCGTTTCTGGATGAGCGCGGTCGGTTGTTCGTCGCCGAATCGTCCGGCAAAAACGTCAAGGGCAAAGATATGCCCGCCAATCCTGAATGCCGCATCAGCTTGCTCGAAGACACGAACGGCGATGGCGTCTATGACCAACGCAAAGTCTTTGCCGACAAGTTGAGTTTGCCGATGGGCGCGCTCTGGCATCGCGATAGCCTGTATGTTGCTTCGCCGCCGGATTTGCTGCGCTTTGACGACGCGAATGACGACGGCATCGCGGACAAGCGAGAAGTGATTTTGACGGGCTGGAATATTTTGAATACGGCGAGCCTGCACGGGCCGTTTCTGGGGCCGGACGGTTGGTTGTATCTGACGCACGGGCGACACGGCTACAAGATTCAGACGAAGGAAGGGCCCGTGCTGGAGGGCTTGGCATCGCGCATCTGGCGTTGTCGTGTAGATGGTACGGGGCTGGAGCGTGTCGCGGGCGGCGGCTTTGATAATCCGGTCGAACTGACGTTTTTGCCGTCGGGCGAAATGATTGGGACGATGACCTATTTCGTTGATCCGCAGAATGGGCAGCGCGATGCGTTGATGCATTTTGTCGAAGGTGGTGTGTATCCGAAGCCGCATCCCGTCATCAGTGAATTCAAACGCACGGGCGATCTGATGCCCGTGATGACGAAGTTTGCGCGCATTGCTCCGTCGGGCTTGATGCAGTACCGCAGCACACAGTTCGGTTCAGCCTACCAGGGCAATTTATTCTCGGCGCAATTCAACCCGCATCGCATTCAACGACATCAACTGTTTCGTGATGGCGCAACATTTCGCACCGAAAATTCCGACTTTGTCACTTCGACCGATCCCGATTTTCACCCGACGGACGTGATGGAAGACGCCGACGGCAGTTTGTTGTTTTTGGATACAGGCGGCTGGTACGTGGACGCCTGCCCGCTCTCAGTCATCGCCAAAGCCGAACACAAAGGCGCGATTTATCGTGTGCGCAAAGCCGGGGCAGAGAAAATTGATGATCCGCGCGGCGTGCGGTTAAAGCTGGAAACGCTCGCGCCGGAAGCCTTGGCCAAGCAGTTAGAAGACCTGCGCCCCGCCGTGCAAACACGCAGTTTGGAATTACTGGTGAGCAAGGGCGACGCCGCCGTGAATGTGTTAGCGAAGGCAAGCGAGCAAGCCCCCACCGCCGCCGCGCGCTGTGCTGCCGTGTTTGGTTTGGGAAGAATCGCCACGCCTGACGCGCTTAAATTTGCCCGCGCCAAATTGAATGACGCTGATGCGCAAGTGCGCACTGCCGCCGCGCGCGTGGCGGGGATGAACAAAGACCGCGAAGCCGTCGAAGCCTTGCTGCCATTGGCCCAGCACGGTGAATTGCCTGTGCGCTTACAAGTGGCGACGGCGCTTGGCCAAATCGGCGACGGGCGCGCCGTGCCAGTGTTGCTCGCCGCCGCTGCCGACGTGCAAGACCGCTTTGTCGAACACGCGATTATTTATGCGCTGATTCAGCTCAAAGACGCGGCAACCTTGCAAACCGCGCTCAAAGCCAAAGAACCGCGCACCCGCCAAGCGGCGCTCATCGCGCTGGATCAAATGGACAACAGCCCGCTGCAACAAGCACACGTCGCGCCGTTGCTCAATGATGACAACGCCGCGTTGCGCCGCGCCGCGTTGTTCGTGATTTCGCATCACAAGGATTGGGCCAGCGCGGTACTGAACTTTTTGCGCGTGCGTTTGAATGCACCGCAGTTCGATCGGAACGAAGCGGATACGGTGCGCGAAGCGATGCTGACATTTGTGGACGATGTGCAGGTGCAAAAGCTCATGACGACTGCGTTGCACAATCCCAACGCCGAGCGGCAGCTTTTCCTGCTTGACACCATCGAACGCTGCGCGCTCAAAGAATTGCCGCCGGAATGGGACAGCGCATTGGCGGCGCTCGTGAGCAAGGGTGACGCTCAACTGCGCAGCCGCAGCATTGAAGTCGTGCGCGCGCGACGTACCGCAGGCTTGAGCAAGGAATTGACACAAATTGCCAACAATGCGGCAGAGTCGGCAGAACTGCGCCTCGCCGCGATTGCCGCGCTCGTCGCGCATTCGCCGCAGCTAGCTGATGCGACGTTTGAATTATTGCTGAACAATTTAGCGACTAACGCCAATCCTGCCTTGCCCATCGCCGCCGCGCAAAGCCTCGGTGAAGCGGAGTTAACGCACGCGCAATTGCTGCGGCTGGCAAATGAAAAATTATCCGGTGCCGATTCGTTGACGTTGTTGCCGCTGCTTGATGCATTTCGCGCGACAAAGGACGATGACGTAGGACAAGCACTGATCGCCGCGCTCAGCCAGCCGACGGTAAAATTAGAAGCCATCGGCAGCAAACGCCTCGAACAGCTTTTCCAAAACTTTTCCGACGCGACAAAAGCCGCGTCAAAACCGTTGCTCGCGCGCTTTCAGGCCGAGGCGGAGACGCGCACGAAGAAGCTGCGCGAACTTGAACCGCTGCTCACGGCGGGCGGTGATGTGAAGGCTGGGGGCGCGTTATTTTTCGGCAAAGCGACCTGCTACAACTGTCACGCGATTCGTGCGGAAGGCGGGAAGTTAGGGCCAGATTTGACCTCGGTTGGCGCGATTCGCTCCGGGCACGATATTTTGGAAGCGATTGTCTTTCCGAGCGCGACGCTCGTGCCCGATTATCAAACCGCCCGCCTCACAACCAAAGCCGGGCAGACGTACACGGGCATCCGCAGCCAACTGGAATCAGACCGGGAGGCGATTGTGCTGTGGCTGGGCGTAAATCAAAAACTGCGACTCGCCCGCGATCAAATTGCGGGTTCGACCAGTTCGCCCGTATCGCTGATGCCGGAAGGGTTTGCCTCGCTGCTGACGCAAAAGGAATTGACTGACCTACTGGCGTTTTTGAAAGCGCAGCAAAATTGACGCACCTGGGTACGCACGCTTCCAGCGTGTCGGGTTCCTCGCTGGTTGCACTTACTGCAAACGCAGCACGCTGGAAGCGCGCGTACCCAGGTGCTTGTACTGTCTCTCAAGACAAGGTAAATTGCCTACCCGATGAGTGAACAACAACAATCCCCCCAAGCACCTGTCTGGGAACAACGCTGGCATCCGTTGCGGCGCGAATGGGTCATTGTCGCTTCGCATCGCAATACACGCCCGTGGAGCGGCAAAACCGAAACTATCGCCACGGCGAACGCCCCAACATACGACCCAAACTGCTATTTGTGTCCTGGCAATGCCCGCGTGGGCGGCGCGCATAATCCCTACTACGTTGGTGTGTACGTCTTCACGAACGATCATCCGCCGACGGGGCCGCACGCGCCAGAGGTGTACCACGACGACGGGCTGTACCGCGTGATTCCTGCGCACGGCGTTTGCCGCGTAGTGAATTACAGCCCGCGCCACGATCTCACACTCGCCGAATTGCCGATTGAACAGGTCGTCACGTTGCTGGATGTCTGGCGCAGCGAATACCGATTGCTCGGCACGCGGCCAGAGGTCAATCACGTGCTGATTTTTGAAAACAAGGGCAAAGAGGTCGGCGTCAGCAATCCGCATCCGCATTGCCAGATTTACGCGACGAACTTTGTGTTTTCGCTGATCGAACGCGAAGAAGCGGCAGCCGAGGATTATCACCTGCGCACCGGGCGCAATATCTTTCTAGACATCATTGCCGCCGAAAAACACGACGGGCGGCGCATCATTGCCGAAACGGCGAGCGCCATAGCCTTTGTGCCGCAATTCGCGCGCTATGCCTATGAAGTTTATGTGATGCCCAAGCAGTTGCGGCATTCGCTGGACGATCTGTCGGACGCAGAACTTTATGATCTGGCCGTGACGTTGCAAACCGTGTTGATCAAGTACGACAACCTGTTTCGGATGCCGTTTCCGTATCTGCTGGCGGTTCATCAAGCACCGACCGACGGTGCCAAACATCCCTACTTTCAATTACATATCGAATTGCAACCCCCGCTTCGCCAGCCGGGTCTGCTGAAGTTTTTAGCGGGGCCGGAACTCGGCGGCGGCAACTTCCTGAGCGACACGTCGCCGGAAGAGAAAGCGGCAGAGTTGCAAGCCGCGAGCGAGATTCATTACCTGCACACCCCCTAATGCCTGTTTTTATGGCCGATTTAACTGAAGTGAGAAAACGCCTCGTCACCGTCGGCGAGTTAGTGCGCGATCACGTCCTCTTGGAGTTGCAGCGGCAATCCACCGAAGATTTATCCGCCGTGGCATTTCACAGCGCGGCAGATACGATTTATGAGATTGATCGTTCGGTTGAAACCGTCCTGTTGCCCGCCTTGCAGGAACATCTCGCGCCCATCGCTTCGTTCATCCTGATTTGCGAAGGCGTGAACGATGAACAGCCGCTTCCCTTCCCGGTTGGCTGTGCGATTGAGGATTGCGAGCTGCGCATTATCATTGACCCGATTGATGGCACGCGCCCGATTATGTACAACAAACGCAGTGCGTGGGTGCTGATGGGCGTCGCACCAAATCGCGGCGAGGCAACGACGCTGGCGGATGTGGAATTGGCCGTGCAGGTCGAATTGCCGACGACGCGGGCGGCAGTGGCGGACACGCTCTGGGCGATTCGTGGGCAAGGCGCGTGGGGTGAGACGGTGGCGTTGCAAACGGGCGAACGCACTGCCTTCCAGCCGCGCCCATCGCGTGCCAGCAGCATTCGCGGCGGCTTTGCGATGCTGGCAAATTTCTTTCCAATTGGCAAAGATGTGCTGGCGAGCATTGAAGAAAACCTGGCACTGGAATTGTTTGGCGATTTGTCGAACAATAAGACGGCATTGTTTACTGACCAATATCTTTCCACAGGCGGACAGCTCTATGAATTGATGATGGGACACGACCGGATGCTGGCCGATGTGCGTTCGCTGCTATATGAAAAACTAGCGCGCGAAGGCAAAACGACAGGTCATTCGTGTCACCCCTATGACCTGTGTACCGCGCTCATTGCTGAAGAAGCGGGCGTCGAGGTGACGGATGGCGTGGGCTTGCCGCTCTCGGCACCGCTGACCACGACGGCGGATATTTCGTGGATCGGCTATGCGAATGAAACGATTCGCGGCGAGGTCGAACCGGTGTTGCAGGAGTTACTGAAGAAATACGGATTGCGATGAAGACGATAGACGAATTGCCGGATGGTGCAGCCTTTCTCGCGCGATTGCGGAGCGAGTACCGTACGTTTTTTGCGGCAGACGAACCGCTCGTGATTGCCCGTGCACCGGGTCGGTTGGATGTGATGGGTGGCATTGCAGATTACTCCGGCGCAACCGTCTGCGAAATGCCGATTGCCGAAGCCGCATTCGTTGCGTTGCAGGGACGTAACGACGAAATCATTCGCGTGCGCACAACGGCGAACGTAGCCGTCAACGAAATCAGCGTCAATGTAAACGACTTGCCGATTGATTACGAAGCTGCGCGACAATGCCTTGCCAACGATGAGGCGACGCATTGGGCGGCTTATGTGCTGGGCGCATTTGTGGTACTGGCCAGGGAAGGCGGAATGAGTTTGGCCGCAGGTGCCAATGTCCTACTGGATTCAGCCGTGCCGCTCGGCAAAGGCGTCAGTTCTTCGGCAGCAATTGAAGTGGCAACGCTGCGCGCGCTGGCCGCCGCCGCAGGATTGAACATCGGCAGCTATGAATTAGCCGTGCTCGCGCAAATCATCGAAAACCGCGTGGTGGGCGCACCGTGCGGGCTGATGGATCAATTGACTTCCGTGTTTGGCGAACAGGATCAGTTACTGCGCATCAAATGTCAGCCAAATGGCGAGATCAAATCGCTGGCAATCCCCCAAGACGTGCATTTCGTCGGCATTGATTCCGGCGTACGACATGCGGTTACGGGCGCAAGTTATGGCGATGTGCGCGTGGCCGCATTTATGGGCTATCGGATCATCGCGGACGCCTTGGATTTGAGATTTAAAATTGGAGATTTGAGAGACATTGGCGTTGACGATCCGCTGTATCAGGGGTACTTGTGCAACATTCCGCAGGAACGGTTTCGGACAGAGTTTTTGCCGCTGCTGCCGGAGCAAATACGCGGCGAGGAGTTTCTGGAACGGTTCGGCGGCATTACCGACCCGATCACCCAAGTTGATCCAGCCAAAACTTATCCGGTGCGCGCAGCCACAACGCATCCCGTCAAAGAAGAAGCGCGGGTGCAACAATTTATCGAGTTGTTGGCGGAACCCATGACACCTGAAAATTTAGCCCTGCTAGGCGAGTTGATGTACCAGGCACATACGAGCTATAGCCGCTGCGGGTTAGGCAGTGAAGCAACGGATGCACTTGTGCGTGCGGTGCATAAGGCAGGGCTGGGGAGCGGCGTATTTGGCGCGAAAATTACGGGCGGCGGATCGGGCGGAACCGTCGCGGTGCTAGCGTACGGCGAAGCGGGATTAGCAACCGCCAACGCAATTGCGGCACAACACGCCCGGCAATTTGGCCTTACGCCTTATGTTTTTCGCGGCTCCTCGCCCGGTGCAATGCAGGTCGAACCACTGCTGTTGGAAAGTTTATGAAACCTCCGTGCTTCTTTCTAATGCTGCTATTGCTTGCACTTCCCGCTTTCGCGCAAGCGCCGAACAAATCCCTCGACGAAAAAATCCGCGCGGAAATAAAGGACTTCAAAGGCAAGGTCACACTGTTTGCCAAAAATCTCGACACAGGCGCGAGCTATGGCATCAGCGAAGAGGAGCGTGTACGCACCGCCAGCACAATCAAAGTCCCAATTATGGCCGCCACGTTTGCGCTGGTCGCGGAAGGCAAAGTGAAGTGGAGCGATGAATTAGTCTTAGCCAAAGAAAAGAAAGTCAGCGGTGCCGGTATACTGCCCGACTTCGGCGACGGCTTGCGGCTGACGCTGCGCGATGCCGTGCATTTGATGATTATGCTCAGCGACAACACAGCAACGAACCTGGTGCTGGATCACATTTCTGCCGATGCCGTAAATGAACGGCTCGAAAAATTCGGCCTCAAACTCACCCGCAGCCTGCGCAAAATCAACGGTGGTGGTGAGAGCAAAGCCTTTGCCGAAAGCTGGAATAAAAAGCCGGATGGGTCGAGCAGTCGTTACGGCATCGGCGTCAGCACACCGCGCGAAATGGTCGAATTGCTGGAAAAGATCGAGCGCGGCGCGATTGTTTCGCCCGAAGCTTGCAAGGAAATGATTAGTATTCTGAAACGCCAGCAGTATCACGACGGCATTGCCCGTAGCGTCAAAGGCATTGAAACTGCTACGAAACCCGGCGCGTTAGATGCGCTGCGCTCGGACATTGGCATTTTGTACACGAAGCGCGGTCGCATCGCACTGGCCATCACCTGCGACGACATGCCTGATATTGATTGGAGCGTAGATAACGCGGGGCAGTTGTTAATGGCGCGCCTCTCATTGTTATTGATAGACGGCCTTGGCCAATGACACTTACTGGACTTCCGCGTCTGTCACACGTATAACTCCTCTGTCCGGCAGCAGCGCAAATCATAATCACACCTCAACTCTGCATCCTCCTCTCGATCAGCACCGGAGGCGGTGGTTTCTCCCATAATTACTATTTGGAAAGGAATCGGTGTATGCAACTAAGAAAGCTTTTCTATTTCGCTCTGTTGTTGCTGATGTTCGCCATCACAGCGCGGGCAGATTCGATCACACTCAATGTCACTTCGTGGAGCTATAACTCGTCATTTAGCACGGACTCGACTGGCTGGACGATCAATGCCGTAGATGCCAGCGGAAAAGCAGTTACGATTAGCTACGCCAACAATTTTGCTGGAGGCCTGACCAGCGGGAACTACACGGCCAGCATCAGCGGACTGCCCTATACGACGGCGACAACAACAATTCGGGCAAATTCCGCCACTGAGCCGCTGAACGGTTCCGTCAATTTTACCGTCACATCTGCCACACCTATTCCGCGCTTCGGCACGGGTACGGTAAGCGTGCCCGTCGGCTTGACAGGTGCGATTACGCCGACCGCAGGTTTGCCACTTAGTTTCAGCCTAACCGCTGGAACAGCAACCGTTTCCTATAACGGCGCAGGCTCATTTAACTCAATTAACATTGCAGGTACGGGCGGAACAGTGACCATTGACGTACCGTCCGCCCCGGTGCCAGAACCAGCCACGCTGTTGTTGTTCGGCAGCGGCTTGGTGGCGTTTGGATTGAATGTGCTGCGACGCAAATCATAAATCTACCAGCAGGCAGTGGTAACGACAGTGCCGCTGCCTGCCCCCGCCCAGAGCAAACCTCTTTCCAGCAACATACATCTGAAGCGCGCGTCGAAAAAAACGGAAGCGCAGGCGATTGATTGTATATCTATTTCTGCCGAACGTACCTGTACAGCCCTGATGATTTTACGATTGCTTGCCTATTCTATGGCTGTGCTATACTGACGTCGGTTGTTTCGCTTTGTCGCCCCCACTGAAACTAAACCATACGATGAATGAAAGGTATTTCCGCATGACCGAAACCTAAACCATGCCGTAGAAGTTCGCTTCCCGCGGCGCGCATCTTTGACTTTGCCGGAAGCCTAATGGGGGCCACAGAGGCTAAGAAAGATGCCAAGAATTTTACAAGCTGCCGAATTACACACGCCGCACGGTGCAGTAAGCGGCAGGGAGGTGCAACAACATTATGGAAGAACAAAAACCCCGCCTGAATCTCAGCGATATGCTGGGCGCTTACCGTCGTGAGCGCGAAGAACTTAAGTGGGAAGGAACATTTCACGATTACTTTGAACTCGTGAGTTCCAATCCGCGACTCGCGCAACTCTCACATGCTCGCGTTTGCAATATGATCCTCGCGCCGGGCGTTGAAAAGATCAACGAAGGCTCGATGGACGAAATCAACCGCTACAAATTTTTCAGCGAAGAACTTTACGGTATTGACGAAGCTATTGACCAAATTGTTGATTACTTCAAATCTGCGGGGCAACGGTTGGAAGTCCGTAAACGTATTCTGCTGCTAATGGGGCCGGTCGGCGGTGGCAAATCCACCATCGTGACAATGCTCAAGCGCGGCTTGGAAAGATGGACGCGCGCGAATGAAGGCGCTGTCTACGCCATCAAGGGCTGTCCAATGCATGAGGAACCGTTGCACCTGATTCCTGCTGAACTACGCCCTGACATTGAAAAACATTACGGCATCTACATCGAAGGCGAACTGTGTCCGCAATGTCGGTATAATCTTGATCATAATTACGGCGGCAGGCACGAAGACATGCTGATTGAGCGCATTGTCTTCTCAGAAAAAGATCGCGTCGGCATCGGCACCTTCGCCCCTTCTGACCCGAAATCACAAGACATTACCGAACTCACTGGTTCGATTGACCTTTCAACCATTGGTGAAATCGGGGTGGAATCTGACCCGCGCGCCTATCGTTTTGACGGCGAACTCAACATCGCCAATCGCGGCGTGATGGAGTTCATCGAAATCCTCAAATCCGACGAGAAGTTTTTGTATTCATTGCTGACACTGTCGCAAGAGCAAAACATCAAGACTGGTCGCTTCGCCATGATCTATGCGGACGAAGTGATTATGTCGCACACGAACGAAAACGAATACACAGCCTTCGTTGGCAACCGCAAATCCGAAGCCTTGCAAGACCGTATCATTATGGTCAAGGTGCCGTACAACCTGAAGATTTCGCAGGAAGAGCGGATTTACGAAAAGTTGTTGCAACAAAGCGAAGTGTTGCGCAACATCCACATCGCGCCGCACACGCTGAAAGTCGCCGCGATGTTCGCCGTGATGACCCGTTTGGAAGAACCGAAGAAAGCCAACGTGGACATCGTGAAGAAGATGAAGCTGTATGACGGCGAAGATGTCGAAGGCTTCAAGTCGCGCGACATGAAAGAACTGAAAGCCGAAACCGTGCGCGAAGGCATGGACGGTATTTCGCCGCGCTACATCATCAATCGCTTGTCGAACGCGCTCGTCAAAGACGGCGTCACTTACATCACGCCGATTGACGCATTGCGAACAATCAAAGACGGGTTTGAGCAACACACAGGCATCAACGCAGAACAGCGTGATCGGTATATGAACCTGATCGCGCTCGCCCGCCGCGAATACGACGAAATCGCCAAGATCGAAGTGCAACGCGCATTCGTTTATTCGTTCGAAGAAATGGCGCGCAATATGTGCAATTCGTACCTCGACAACGTCGAAGCTTATTGCAACAAAGAAAAGATCAAAGACCCGATTACCGAGGAACCGCTTGATCCAGATGAACGATTGATGCGTTCTATCGAAGAGCAAATCGGCATTTCCGAAAACGCGAAGAACACGTTTCGGCAGGAAATCCTGATTCGCATTTCGTCCTATTCGCGCAAAGGCAAATCGTTCGAGTACAACTCGCACGAACGCCTGAAAGAAGCGATCGAGCGGAAGATTTTCGCCGACCTGAAAGACGTGGTGAAGATCACGACTTCGGCCAAGACGCCCGACGCCGATCAACTGCGTCGCATCAACGAAGTGGTGGATCGGTTGGTTACGGATCACGGCTACACCGCCGAAAGCGCCAATGATTTGTTGCGCTACGTCGGTACGCTGCTGTCGCGGTAAGACAACGACGGTTGAGAAAAAAAGGCTTGTGTCGGGAATCGGCACGAGCCTTTTTTTATTTCGGAGGAATGGCAACTGGTTGCGGCGCGAGCGAAGCGGGTAATTCACCCAGCGGCAAATCAAGATAAGTGTCCGCCGTCGGCATGCGAATAAGCTTTAAGGCGCAATTATTCCTGACCGTAATTGGGCGATCCTGCGGATTAAAGGCCACGCACAACGCAGTCAGAATAAAGGCCTGATCGTAGCTTTTGGCCCCGTAATACGTGCGGATCAACGTCTTCTTGCTGCGGCTGACGACGCCGATAATCGGGCCTTCTTCGGGCGGGCGAAGTTCTTTTTCCGCGTCGGTGGAGGGCAATAAAGCACGCGGCTCAAAACCCCGCACCGCTTCAATGGCCTGAGGTATACCATTGCGTTGGTCAACGGTAATCTGCGCCAGATAGTCACGCAAAAAACCGATCACACGCGCATCATTGCGCCGCAGCGGAACCCAGTCTCCGTTGGTCATTGGATCAAGCAAGGCCGAAGGACGTAACCGGAACTTGCCGCCTGCATTAGCGGGCATCAATTCCGGCGGCTTCGTCAACTCTTCCAACGTAAGCGGGTATTCGCCGAAAACCGCTTTGTGCATCGCCAAGTTGGTGGCAATTTGCCGCCCCCGCCAAAACATTTCTTCTTCCTGCGCCCGCTGCATTTCGTGCTGTATTGACGGCACTGCCGATGCCAGAATCGCTATCGTGATCGTCAAGGCGGCCAAGAGAGAGAGCAAGGCATACCCCCGTTCCGCCGCGCGCTTACCCCTCCAAACAAAAAGTTGTTCCATAAACCCCTTTGCTGGTGCTGTTGCACCGACCGCCGGATGAGGCAGGCGAAGTGTTGTTGCCAGAATCGCTGAGAGGCCAACTGTGGTGGGGAGCACCTCAATGCGCCGAGGATTGCGAGTGCAGAAACGATGAGGAAAAAAGCAAACTCACAAGGGTGGCGAGAATCTACGCCGCTTTGCGGGGCGCGTCAATGAGATTTTATAGGCGGAAGCTATTTGCGTTTCCCGAAGCGTCGCATCACAGTGGCGCTCAACTGCTCCAATTCGGCAACCCGCAACAGCTTCGCGGCCACGCCAAACACCAGCACGCCGACGCCGACGGCAACCATCACATTCACCAACCTCGCCAGTAACGCCTGCTGGCCGAGGGCGCGGGCAAGTTGATCGCTGACGAAGTAGCACGCCGCGCCCATCAACAAAGCGGCAACCACGATTTTGATGAAGGCCAGCAACAAGCTCCAGCCTTGAATGCCGCTGAGTTTGCGGCGCAGGAAGAAAAACAGGATGGCAAAGTTGATGATGGCGACGGCTGACATCGTTAACGCCAAACCGCGATGGCCGATGCCGAAGGATTCGATGGAAAGTTTAGCTACGACGTAGTTCGTGATAATTGAAACGACGCTCGCCAACATCGGAACGCGCGTGTCTTTCAGTGCATAAAACGCGGGCGCGAGCACTTTGATCGCCGAATACGCCGTCAAGCCCAGCGCGTAATACATCAAGGCTGCGGCGGTTTGATTCGTGTCAGAAGTGGTGAATCGTCCGCGCTCATAAATCAGTCCGATGATCGGTTTGGCCAGCACGACGAGGCCGATGGTCGAAGGAATCGTCAGCAGCATCGTCAAGCGCAACGACGAAGCGATGGTTTTGCGAAAGTCATCCAGCTTGCCCTGTGCGGCTTCGCGTGCGGTTTTGGTGATGGTGGCTGTCGAGATCGCAACACCGAAAACGCCGATGGGAAATTGCATCAAACGAAACGCATAGTTGAGCCATGACACCGGCCCTTCGCCGAGGCTCCAAGCGAAATTGGTGCCGACTAAAAAATTGATTTGCACAGCGGCAGTGCCGATGATTGCGGGTGCCATCAGCTTCATCACTTGTCGCACGCCTTCATCTTGAAAGCTGAGAAGCGGCTGCCAGTGATAGCCGACTTTGCGCAGGCTCGGCACTTGCACAAGCCATTGACAGATGCCGCCGATCAACGTGCCGATTGCCATTCCGAGGATGGCTCGCCCGGCTCCTTGCGGATTGAGTTGGGGGGTCTGTCGGTGCAGCAGTGCGGACGCGATGCTCACGATGTAAGCGGGCGCGAAGAGGTACGCGCACAGCAAGCCGCCGAAAATCGAGCCGACATTGAACATCGTTGAGGCTGAGGCCGGAACGCCGAAGATGCCTTTCGTGTTCAGCACGCCCATTGCGACAGCAGCAAGCGAAACCATCAACAAAAAGGGAAACATGATCCGCGTCATCTGCACGGCCAGATCGAAAGTCATTGCTGCTTTAACGGGATCAACGACACCTCGCTTGGGGCTGATGTCGGTCATCAAATGCACAAGCTGCGGCGAAAAGATCATGCCGAATAACACGATCAACGACACGACCACAAACAAGCCGTTGTTGACTAAGTTCGCCAACCGCCACGCCGATTCTTCGCCTTCGGTGTTGAGCTTTTGCGTGAAGGTGGTGACGAACGCTGCTGACAATGCGCCTTCGCCAAACAGGTCGCGGAGCAGGTTCGGAATGCGAAACGCGGTGATAAAAGCATCGGTCGCAAAGCCTGCGCCGAAGAAGGCGGCAAACACTAACTCGCGCACCAAGCCCAAAATGCGGCTGCCCATAATGGCAATGCTAACGATGCCGGCAGAGCGAGCAACAGAAGCAGGTTTCGGGTTTCGGGTTTCGGTTTCGGGTTTTCGGCGGCGTCGCTCATGGCTGGTATTACTGCGCATTGGTGACTAGCTCGAACATAATTCCTTTTTGCGTGTGCAGGCGGTTTTCGGCTTGGTCATAAACGATGGAGCCTTTTTCATCAATCACGGCGGCATCCACTTCATCACCGCGATGCGCGGGCAGGCAGTGCATAAAAAACGCGCCTTTTTTGGCTTCTTTCATCAGCTTTTTTGTGACGCGAAAGGCCGAAAAGATTTCACGGCGGCGTTCGGTTTCGGCTTCGTAGCCCATCGAAGCCCACACGTCGGTGTAGACGGCATCGGCGTCAGCAACGGCATCGTAAGGATCGTGAACAATTTCGATTTTTGCGCCAGTCGCTTTGGCGTCTTTGCGGGCAAGCTTCAGGACTTCGGCGTCTGGCTCATAGCCTTTGGGTACGCCTACAGTGATATGCGCGCCGAGTTTGGCCGCGCCGAAAATCAGGGAATGACACGTGTTGTTGCCATCGCCAACATACGACATTTTGAAGCCCCGCAAATCGTCGCCGACTTTTTCCGTCAGCGTAAAATAATCGGTCAAGCCCTGACAGGGATGCGACCATTCGGACAACCCGTTAATGACGGGCACAGAAGCGATGGCGGCAAACTCGTTGACAACACGATGGCTATAGGTGCGCAGGACAATCAATTGCACCCAGCGTTCCAGATTCAGTGCCATATCTTTCACCGATTCACGCTCGCCAATGCGCACGCCCTGATGATCAAGATAGACGCACGAAGCGCCCATTTGCGTCGCGCCTAAATCAAACGTCACGCGCGTGCGCAGGCTCGGCTTTTCAAACAACAGCACGACGCTTTTGCCCGACAAGGCAGTGCAAAATTCGCGCGGCTGTTTTTTGATGGCGGCGGTGCTGTGAAAAATTTGCCGAATGTCTTTCGGCGTCAGATGGGAGATGGAAAGCAAATCTTGCAGGGCCAATGAAACTCCTTTACTAAAATAGCAGCGCGGGAGGCTTGTTTCGTCAGCCGCCCGCGCAAAACAAATAGGTTGTGGCTGGAATTAGCGGAGAAACCCGCGTCGTTCGATCCGCGCCAGGTCGCCGATCAAATGGCGAATGCGCTCGCGCAACTGGATGCGGCCCGCATCGGAATCCGCGCATTGCACCAGAGAGGCGTAAGGAATCGCAATCGTATGTTCGCCAGCAGCGCTATCAATCGCCGCGATCCAGACTTTGGCATCCTGGCTTTCTGTCCAGTGAATCGAATGCAGCTTGACGGTGCGCTCAATTGCTAGCGCCCGCATTTCGGCCTCGGCCCAATCTTTACCCGCCAGGATTTTTTCTTGTTCAAGAGAATCGGTCATTTGTACACCTGCTGTACCCGCTACGACTCCGTCAGAAGTGAAATGGCATGCGGCAATAACCGCACAATTGCGGCGAGGTTCTCGCGCGCTCCTCGCACACTGCCGGGAAGGTTAATAATTAACGTCTTGCCCCGCGTCCCACAGACGGCCCGCGAGAGTGCCGCCAGGGGCGTAATTTTCAAGCTTTCGGCCCGCATCAATTCGGCCAAACCAGGCGCTTCGCGTTCAATCACATCACGGGTTGCTTCCGGCGTCAAATCTCGTGGAGAAAGTCCCGTCCCGCCCGTCGTCACAATTAAATCCGTTTGTCCGCCCTCGGCATAATAGCGCAACCGCTCGGCAATTTGTACCCGTTCATCGGCAAGAATTTCAGTGGCAACGATTTCGATCTGGCTGGCCCGTAAGTCAGCCACAGTGGCTGGCCCGGAAAGGTCTTCGCGTTCGTGGCGCGCGGCGGAATCACTGATGGTCAAAACTACGGCACGAATCGGCTTGGACATTTTTGCTCGTGAACTTTCTTGTAATGTAAGGCAAGCGGCAGTGTACCTGCTCCGCGTTGCGGTTTCAATACAGAGATTCCCTGATTCGGGAAAGCGCCGGATTCCGTCAGCCCGAAATGACGAATTTTGTCAGTTTCGCGTCATTCGCCAGCAAGAGTATGATATTCGTCTCATAAAACTTGTTTGCTGTGAAAGAGTTACTGTTTCTTCGTGATAATTATCTCGCGTGGCACGCGGCTCGCTTCTTAGATTAGCGGAACGAGGACGTTCGGTGACTGTTGTCGTAGTTTTAGTTGGGTTGTTCAGCGGCAGCAGTCCGGGGCCACCGAACGTCCTGTTTCTTCGCTCACCTACAATGCGTTTGTCACCTCTTGCTTAAGAGATTTGTCAGCCCAACTGACTTTGCCCACAAGAGGTAGCTGAGAAGCTGGTAAGGACAAATCACCCCTTGTTACCCAAAAATCCCCTATAAAATCCCCTTAACACCTTCCCTACTATCCCTCCTTCTCTTTTTTTTTCAGCAGCTTCTGTTATGCTGGGCGCGACCTCCCCTACTTTTCTGTTTCACTGGTAGTTGATCCGTCACCCGCTATCGCCAGGAAAAAGCGATGGAAGAAGACGGCGATTGTGCATGTGTATGTCTAAGAACACTAAATTCAGGAGTTTGCCAAATGAAAAAGCCCAGACACTCGCAAAAACAACCAGCGCCCTCCTCACGTCGCTCCTTTCTTAGTCAAGTCAGCGGTGCTACTGCCGCCACTATCGTAGCTAATGTCGCGTCATCCACCGCCACCCGTGCTAAAGCGGTTGATCTGAAAAAACAGATCGTCGAATCTACTGATGATCCCAACCGCCTGCTGAAGGCCTATACCTGTCGCGTCAATGCAGCCAATATGGCCATGGAGCGGCCCGCGGTACAACATACTTCCAACGGCGACGATGATCGCTATCCCAATAAAATAGCCAGCTATTCCAAAGGCCTTCCGCATAACCAGCTTGGCGAAGTGGATTTGAATGCTTATGCCACGTTGGTCAAAGCAAGAACGACGCAAAATCCAGCGGATTTTGAGTTAATTAAACTCGGACTCGGACGCCCGTTAACCAGCCCGCAGGCCGGCTTAGCGATGGATTTGGAAGGGCCAGATTCGCATCACGTCACGCTCCCGCCCGCGCCCCGCTTTGACAGCGCCGAGGCTGCCGGCGAAGCCGTCGAATTGTATTGGATGGCCTTAGCGCGGGATGTGCATTTTTCCAATTATGACAATGACCCCATAACGGCGGCGGCAGCAGCGGACATTTCTCGCCTCTCAGATTTTCGCGGGCCGCGCGAAAATGCCCATACTACGCTGGCCGCACGCGGCAGTTCGCCCACACTTGAAGCGGCACCAACGTTGGAAGCATTACGCGGTCGCCGAGGTGTGGGAGCCATTACCGCACGTACGCTGTTTCGTGGCCTGACACCGGGCGATTTGAACGGCTACTGGCTTTCGCAGTTTCTGATTCTGGATGTTCCGTTCGGTGCGGTTACCTTCCAGCAAAAGATGCAAACGGTACAGTCTGGTCTGAATCACATGACCAAATATCAGGACTGGCTAGATGTGGAGAACGGCGCTGACCCCAGCAACAACATTCGCTACGACGCAACGCCGCGCCACATTCGCAACCTGCGCGATTTGGCGCAGTGGGTGCATATTGACGCACTGTATCAAGCCTATCTGCACGCTTGTTTGATTATCCTCGGACAAGGGCTGAGCATTGATCCGGGGCTGCCATTGTACAACGCCAAAGCACAAGCAGGCTTTGCGCAGTGTGGCGGCCCGCATATCCTGAGTTTCGTCACCGAAGTTGCAACACGCGCCTTGAAAGCCGTCTGGTATCAGAAATGGTTCGTGCATCATCGCCTCCGCCCCGAAGTGTACGGCGGGCGCGTGCATAATCACGCTGCAAAGGCTGCCACCTATCCGCTTCATTCCGACGTTCTGAATTCTCGTGCTGCGGCGGAAACCTTTAGCCGCTATGGCACCTACCTGCTGCCGCAGGCCTTCCCCGAAGGCTCCCCCACGCATTCATCCTACGGCTCTGGCCACGCCACTGTCGCGGGCGCCTGTGTGACAGTGCTGAAAGCATTTTTTGATGAAAGCGAAATCATCAAGAATCCGATGATCCCCAACGCTGACGGCACGGCGCTCGTTCCGTATGTCGGGCCACCACTGACGCTTGGCGGCGAACTGAACAAGGTCGCTACCAACGTGGCCTTTGGGCGCAATGCCGCAGGGATTCACTGGCGGTCAGATGCAATCAATTCGTTGCGGCTTGGCGAAGCTGTAGCTATTGGCATTTTGGAAGAACAGAAGCTTACCTACAACGACGAGGTAAAAATGACGTTCACTAAGTTCGACGGCACGAAAATTACGATCTAAGGCGCATCCCCAATAATTAAAGCAGGCGAGCGGGAGTTTATAACGAAAAGCCCGCCCGCCTGTTTTAATTTGCCTTTCGATTTTGCTTTGCGCTACCCTTCCCGCGCGTTTTTGTTTTTCAACTGGGGAAAGCTCATGCTCAAAGTTATCGCCCGTTCTGGTTTCGTTTTTCTTGTGCTGCTGCTCAGCCATTTGGCAGGCACTGCCCAACAGCGCCCGCTTATCACCGAAGATGTCGAAGTCGTGAAGCCCGGTTCTGTGCGGCTGGAATTCGGTTTCGATTTCACGCAACGCAAAACCTATCCCGTCTCCGGCCTGCAAGGCGATTTGTCGCGGCTGGGCGTGGTTTCGACAACCTTTGGCCTCGCGCCGAATGTCGAAGTCGAAATCGGCGGCGTGATTCATAATTCGCTCGCCATCAACCGGCGCGGCACGGGCGCGATTCCGCTGGCACTGAAAAGCCCGAATTCCACAAGCGATGTCGGTGATTTTTTCATCGCTACGAAAATCAAAGTGCGCAACGAAACTAATCGCATCCCCGCCTTTGGCGTTCGTTTTGGCGCGCAGTTGCCCAACTCGAACCAATCGCGCGGTCTGGGCGTGAATCAAACCAACTTCTTTATGACCGCGCTGGCCAGTAAAACAGTGGGCAAGTTTCGCGTGTCAGGCAATCTCGGACTGGCGATCCTGACGGCACCGACCGAATTGTTTTCGCAGAATGATGTGATGCTTTATGGCCTGTCGGTCACCTATCCGCTCAATGACCGCGTCAGTTTGCTTGGCGAGGTGAATGGCCGCCTGAATACGCGCAAGAAAGCGCCGCTCGGCACAGAATCCGATGGCGAAGCCCGCTTTGGCGCACGATTCAAAGCATCCGGCTTGTTCTGGGATGTCTCGGCGCTCACCGGCATCAATAAAAACAGTATCAGAAGCGGCGTGAGCTTTGGCCTGACCTATGAAAGCTCGCTGTTTACGCCTGCAAAGTAATTGCCTTATTTTTTCTCAACACTCGCACGCAACGATTCCAGCCAATCGGCCAATGTTTTTGCGCTCGGCGCAAGGTTCTCGTAGCTCCAATCGCCCTGCACCCGCAACGTGACTTCCTTATACTGCTGGCCCGCCTCATCCGACACATAGCAACGACAAATGTTCGCGCCCATATCCGCGCCGCTTTGTTTGCGGTCTGACAGTTTTCCGTCGTGCGCTGCTGCGAATAACTTCCGCTTTGCCTCCCATTCCTGCGCATCCAATTTGCGGATGAATTGTCTGCCGTGACTGTATTTCTCTTCCAACTCCGCCGCCGTTGGCGCAGCGTCCTGCTTGGGCGACCAGGGTTTGTCTTTCGGCTGGTAGCTGTAGCTGTATAGATTCCCTTCGCTATCCACATAAATTCCGTGATGCTGATAGCCCCAGGCGAAATTCGTGTAGCTTTGTTCGCAGTAGATTTTTTGCGTGTTCATCGTGGTTGTTTGCTGCTTATTCGGCGTGTTGGCGGCAGGATTGCCGCAAAAATTCAACAAAAAGCTCAGGCAGAGTAAAAGCGAAGCGATGTTATTCATGGTTCCTTCCCCCTTCACAAAAATCACAAATCAAAAATCAGCCTGCGACCGAAGTTTGATCGCAGACTGATTTCGTTATCGTCCAGTTGGATGTGACAGCTTACTTTTCGGTTGTAATAATACTTGTCCAGTATCCAAATGCCCCAGCACCAAACCCCTGCGTCTGCACAAAGCTTCCATCACTGGCAAAGCGTCCTACCGCACCAGCGCGATTGTTTTGGTTGTAGAACAACAAGCCATTCGACGTATTCACCAAATGCGTCCAGCCCGTCGCAAAAGTGCTATACGTTTTCTGAATGCTGAGCTGGCCCGCGCAGTAATACGGATAGGGGCTGAGCTTGCCGCTGATCTTAATCAAAAAGCCAACCGCGCCTGCGCCCGTGTTCGGGTTGTAGAAGAAGAGTTTGTTATTCGCCGCCACAATCTTTTTATACCCAGCTGGCAGCGTGGCCCCGCAAGACGTAAGCGTCATAAAATCAAACTTGCCACGGCTGTCCACGAAGCCCGGCACATACGCGCCCGTCGCGCTGTTATAGAGCAACACATCTTCGCCCTGCACGACGACCTGATCGTAGCCCGCTGCCAGATAACGAACCTTGCCATCCGTTTGATTCAACGTTCCATTGGCCTGCACATTCACAACGGCAACGGTGCCATCTGCACGGTTGTAAAAGAACATCCCGTATTTCGTATCTACAATGTCCGTCCACGGCGAGAACGCTCCTGCGCCGAAGCTTTGCGTGACCGAGAAAGCACCGGAACTGGTGTTGACGGTTCCTGCAAATCCGCTACGGTCGTATTCGCTGAAGAAGAAAACGTGCTTGTCCGTCGCCGCAACTTTCGTCATATTCCGGGCGATGTAGCCATTGTTCACCGTCGTCATTTTGCCGTTCTGATCCACTTTGGCAACCGCATACAGCCCTGTGCGCGTGTTGTAAAAAAGCAGGTAATTCGCCACCGGAACGATGTTCGACCATTCTGTAGAAAGTGCGCCCGCGCCGTAACCAACCTGCCAACCGAACTGTCCCGCATTCGTCACCTGCACCGCTGCCGCCGAACCGTTCTGCGCGTTGTAGAAGAACAGGTGCGCGCCGCTCACGCCGACCGCTTCCCACGCTGCTTCGGTCGCGCGATGTTCTTTGCTGTCCGGGCCAAACAAATCGGCTGCCGCGTTCACGGTCGCCACGCGAGCATCATAAAAGTTCGCCGAGGGGAAGAGGTAATACACCAACGCGCGCCAGAAAATCAGTTCTGCATTGCGCCGCCCGATGCCGTCAACCGTAATATTGCTGGTCGGATTGGTACCGCCCGCAGCTAACAGATAAAACGCCTGATTCTGAATGCCACTGTTCGTGTGTACGCCGCCATTATCGTTGGTGCCGGTGTAACGATTTGAGTAATGATCGGGATCGCCTGCGCTTGCGGGATTGCTCATACTGCGCAACGCATCGCCTGCTGTCCCTGGCGTAAAGCAGTCTTCGCCAATCAAATAATTCGCATTGGATTTAGTGTAAAACTCAACGGCGGTGCCGAAAATGTCAGAGAAGGATTCATTCAGCGCGCCGGATTCATTGGCATACACCAGATTCGCCGTGCGTTCTGTCACGCCGTGGGTGAATTCGTGCGCGACGATGTCGAGCGAAACCAGTGGATTAAAGCGCGATCCATCGCCATCGCCAAAGCTAATCTGATTACTGTTCCACGAGTAAAAAGCATTGTTATAACGCGACCCGTAATGCACGCGGCTATCAATCGCTCCGTTGTTGCCGTCCATGCCACGCCGACCTAACACATTCAGGTAATAGTCCCACGTTTTGGCGATACCATATTGCACATCTACGGCAGCGGACTGACGATTGCCAGTCGTGCCATCGCCCCAAATGTTGTCAGTGTCACTCATATGATCGCCCGTGCCGGTGGTCGTTCCATTCAAATCGAAGACTTTGCAATTACCGTGTCCCAGATCGGTTAGCAAATACGAACCAAACCAGAAGGTGGGCACATTCACAGTGCCGCTGTATAGGCTATAACCAGTACCATCCTTCGGCAGCGCGTCGTAATGCCATACGATTTGGCCGTCTTGTGCGCTGACGAAGTATTGATGCAGCGCCGTCGCGTCCGTGCCGTCTTCAATATTCAACGTAACTTGATAGGTTAAGCTCGCCACATTCGCGGCGTCTTTGTCGAAAACCTGATGCGGCAGCACAACCAATTTCGCCGTCGGTTCGCTCGCAAATTCGCCCTGAAAATTCAGCGCCGCTTTGGCATTTTCAATCGCCTGCTCGGCACTGATGGCGGGCGTCGTCTCGACTTCCTTGACATCAAACGTGCGCCCGCCAATCGTCGCGTCTTCATTCCCTTTGATGTGCGAAATCAACTGGCTGCCGAAGACTTCGACGCCACGATGACGTTGCGTGAGCCGTAAATGCGTGTGACCTAAATCGTCCTGCTCTGCCGAACGTAGCGTCAAATCGGTGGCCGCATTTTCAATTGCCAGTGTCTCGCGCATTGCCGTCAGCCGCGTCAGACTACGGCGAGTGGCAGTGTTCACCCAATCCGGGCGGCGGAGTTCCTGGCCTTCTAACGATTGATGTTCCGTGTTAGCCGCGCGCCAGCTTCTCACGGATTGACCGCGTCGGCTGGGCTGTGTTCTGGCGCGTAATTCGCTTTGGGCTTGCGCGGAAAACGGTGGAAAGATCGTGCTGAGCAACAGCGCGATGGTTACGGTCAAAACAGAAAATTTTCGTGTTTTCATAGAGTTCTCCCTCATTTCTCTTTCTCGTGAAATGTGTTTGTGAATTAACAATTTGTGTTTGCTTTCACTGACTACTGAGAGAACTGACAAACCATGTCGCAGAATTTTTGGATAGAGGTCAAGGAGGAAACAGGGCGCAGTACGGGGAGCGTGAGCGACCTGTGCCTTAATCAGCATATCGCTTAATCAAGGCGCAGGTCGCTCACGCTCCCCGTACCGCATCCTCGGCGCGCTAAACGCGGGTGAACTTAGCGGCGTCCTTCAAGGTTGGCCCATTCGCCGGATTGGATAAAGCTGGCCCAGTAAAACGGATGTTGGCGGTCTTTGTTTTGAAGCATTTGTAATTGCGTTTGGCGTAGCGCCTCGCCTCTTCCCTGCCCTTGCTGCAAGGCTTTGTAATAGCCGATCATCAAATCGCTGGTGCTGCTGTCAGACACTGGCCAGAGGCTCATCAATTCGCTCTCTGCACCAGCCAGCACAAACGCGCGGCGCAAGCCGTACACGCCTTCGCCGTTTTTGATTTCGCCGACGCCCGTATCACAGGCCGAAAGCACCACGAGTTTTGTCCCCCACAAATCCAACCCCGCCGCTTCGAGTGCAGTTAAAACGCCGTCATCGTCACCGCTCTTGCCCTGATTCGCCCCCGCCAACGCCAGCCCCGAACGCAGTAGCGGATTGTCCACCTTCGCCACCCATTTGCCCAACCGCGTGTTCGCGGTGTTGCGTGATTCCGTTACCGCGTCGCTCTCGTCTAAAAAGAAGCCGTGCGTAGCGATGTGCAACAGGCGCGGGCCGTGCAATTGCCGGAGCGCCGCTTCGGTCGCCTGCGTTTTCATAAGCAAAGTGCTGTTGGGCAATAAGTCTTTCAGCGCGCGTGCTTCGGTGCGCGTTTTGGCGAGCGGGAGGAAAAGCACTTTCGATTGATCCAAACGCGCTTCACCTTTGCGACGCGCATCATTGCTGGCCAGCACGACGGGCGGATCGCCAAAATCGGGATCAGCCACGACAACGGCTTCGCCACGGCTGCTGCGCGCATTTTGCAGGCGCAACAAATCGCGCCCGCTGGTCAAATAACTGATCGAATACGACTCGACCAAATACTTGTCTTGCGCATCCGTCAGTGCCGCGAACGGAATCAGATTTAATGCGCCGTCGGGAGAAATCAGCAAATGCTTCGCATCGCCAATCAGCGCCTGCACCGGGCGCATTAGCCGATAGGAAAGCCCACGCGCCAGGCGTTTCGCATCCATTCGTTGCGGGTCGCGCAGGGCTTGACGCCAATTGTTCACGGCCTGTTCCAAGGCTTCGGCTTCGCCCAAATCCGCCCAACGCGGCGCGCCTTCTGCCGTCAGCACATACACGGCGTAGCGTGCCTGCGTGTTGGCTTTGGCATTGCCTGTCCCCTTCGCGCCGCCAGCGGCGGAATTCGTCGTGTTGTTTTTGATCCCAGGAAATATGCGCTCGCGCCCTGCTGCGTCGTAGCGCACAAATTCCACCAACGCCGCATCGCGCGGGATCGCGGCTTGCAGCAAAGCGCGCGTGAGCGGTTGCGTTTGCGAACGGAATTCGGCACTGCGCGCACTAAGTTCACTTTCCAGTTTTTCGGCCTGCGCGGCGAGTTGCTGCAACTGTGCGCGATACGTCGCGGGCGGCATCGCTTCGGCTCCGCGTAGCGTGAGTGTAGCCAGACGCGAACGGAGCGCTGCGACCTGATCCAGCTTAGCCTGATCCTGCGCGCTTGCACGGCGTCGGAGCGCGGCAACCGTGTCCGTCATCGCATCCAATCCGCGCCCTTTGCGACGTAGCAACGTTGTCACTGCCAAATCCAGCGCCGTCGCATCCTGCGGCGCGGCCTGCATGTGCAGCGCGACCGCATTATTCAAATCGTCGGCAAATAAATTCAGGTAATTGACTTTTTGCTGCTCAGAACCAAAAAGCAAATTACGATTCAGGTTTTGTTCGCTGATGTCGAGCGCGCGATTTAATTGGGTTATAGCTTGCGGCTTGTTGCCTTTGGCCTGCGCGACAGCAGACAGGCTGCTGAGCGTGCGCGCAATGTCGGGCGCATCGGGATTGAGCGTGCGTTCTTCAATCTTGAGCGCACGGTTGTACAACGCTTCGGCGTCGTTGTGCTTGCCTTGACTGCTATACAAACTTGCCAAGCCGGTCAGGGCTTGCACAACAAACGGGTGATCGGCTCCCACCGTTTTTTCGAGTAGTGCGAGGGAGCGCTGATACATTTTTTCGGCCTGCTCCGTCTTTCCTTCTATCTGACACAGCTTGGCAAAACTGAACAAGGAAAGCGCCGTTTCGTGATGCTCACCCAACAGCTTCTCGCGCATCGCAAGCGCACGCTGATGCAGCTTTTCAGATTCGGCGTAATTACCCGTGTCGCGGTAAAAGCCCGCAAGGATGTTGAGCGAGCGCGCCAGATCAGGATGCTCCGTCCCAAAAGTTTTTTCTTTGATGGCAATCGCGCGCAGTTGCAGCGGTTCAACTTTCAGCCAATCGCCCTTGTCCATATACAACGCCGCTAGATTGCTAAGCGTTGTGGCAAGAAATGGATGCTCCGACCCCAGCGCTTTTTCGCGCACCTCAATCGAGCGTTGATAGAGCGGCTCCGCCTTCGCGTAATCGCCCATTTCGTGATACAGCAGCGCCAGATTATTTAGCGACTCGGCGATGTCAGGATGTTCCTTGCCGAGCAATTTTTCGCGCAGCGCCAGTGCCCGCAAGTGCAACGGCTCCGCCTTTGCGTATTCGCCCGTGTCGCGGTACAACGCCGCCAAATGGCCGAGCGATTCGGCCACATCGAGATGTTCCGCGCCGAATTTTTTCTCTTGCATCGTTAAGGAGCGACGATAGAGCGATTCGGCTTGCGCATAATCGCCCTTGTGCTGATACAGTCCGGCCAGATTGTTCATCGCCAGCGGAATCTGTACGTCATCCGGCGACAGCAGTTTGAGGTAGATGTTGAGCGCCCGCTGATAGAGCGGCTGCGCACGGTCATATTCGCCCAGATTCAAATACGTCACAGCCAGATCATTCACTGATTCGGCGACATCGAGATGTTCTTTGCCAAAGGCTTTTTCACGCACCGCCAGCGCCCGCAAATACAGCGGCTCAGCGCGCCGAAAATCGCCTTTGTCGAAATACACGCCGGCCAGAAAATTTAGCGCCGCGCCGACTTCGGGATGTTCCGCGCCCAACACTTTTTCACGTAGCGCGACGACTCTTTCCGCCAACTTCAACGCCTCGTCTAACTTGCTTTGCATCTCCAAACGCAAGGCTTCATTGGCAAGTTTGCGCGCTTCGACCAGCGCGCGATCCTGCGCGTTGGCGTTGCGCAAGGCGGCGAGTTTAATTTCGTATTTTCCTGGCGCAGCATTCGCGTCGCCCGCCCGCACTTCGACCAGGTAATTGCCTGCCGCGTCGGTCACGAAGGTAAGCAATTCCGGCCCCTCGCTGCCATTCGGGCTGTCCACGTCAGCTAAGATTTTGTTGTCCGCAGAAAGTAAGCGCACCACGACATCAATGCCTTTTTGTTCAACTTCGATTTGAATGTATTGCTCGGCCAGCAGCGAGAGTTGATAGGAATGCGTTTGCCCGCCCGTCAAAGCGCGCTCACGCGGCACATTCGGCGTCAGTGGCAGCGCGTCATTTTGCTGTGCCAGCAGCAGCGCGGGCACCCCAACCAGGAACGCGACAAATAAAATGCGCCACAAACGATGAACTGAAGTCATAGCAGAATATCTTTCTCTTGCTTCCGCAACCTGTTGGGGAGGGGCCATTGTAGTGCAACGCTCCGTTGTCAAAGAAGTCTTTCCCGAAAAAAAACGCCCGGTTCAAAAGCCCCATTGAACCGGGCGGAAGGAGATGCGCGCTCACATAAGCCTGGATTGCGCGAGCGCCATCGTTATTGCCAAACGTTCAGCGGTACATCCCGCTTACATTGTGAACTGGAAAAAAGCCCGAAAGCATGTCGCAAAAATATTGAGGCGGAATTACTTGTATGTAACGCGGAAGAGATGCTGCTGAAGTTCTTCGGTTTCATTCGCGCTCGTTACGCCGGACAGCGTCAGAACATAATCGCCGGGTGACAGTTTGTTGGCTGGAAGCAGCACGGCAACCACTTTTTTATTGGGCGCAGGGCGCAGCAAATTTTGATTGAGAACACTCGCCCCACCCGCAGATCGCAGTTTGATTTGATAATTGGGATAGTCCTCGCCATCTAACGGAATTTGCAGACGCACTTGTTTTGTCCCGTGCAGAATGACAATCGGTTGTACATCCCCAGCCTTACGCAATGCACCACCGAGCGTAAAAGCCAGCACGGCTGGCACCGCAGGTTGCGCAGCAGGAGAAACCGACGGCGCGGGCGACGCAACAGGCGATGTGGCAGGAGCAGGTATTGCGAGAATCGGAGAATCAGAGGCGCTCGGCTGTACGGAGGGCGTTTTTTGCGCGATTTGTTCTGCCGCAGAAGGACGAAAATACCACCAGCCACCAAGCGTCAATAACAACAACGCTAATGCTCCCCCCCACGCCAACTGCGGCCCACTAAAAAACGCCAGCAAATTTGTCCACCACGAGGGCGCAGCATCGGTGATGGCTTCGCGTGGCAGTGTGGCATCTGCGGCCTGCACCAAATTGCGCGCGACAGCCACGCGCTGTTGATGCTTGAGCGTCGTCAAGTAGTGGCGCTCAAACAGGTCGCGTTCCTGCTTTGGCAACTGGCCGCGCACATAGCTGTCGACGAGTTCATTTTCCCAATCCCACACCTGCTCGAACATCTCGCTATTGGCAAAATATGCCTGTTCAAGTTGCAGTTGCTCGCGTTCGGGCAAATCACCGAGCAGGTAGCGGCGCACTAAATTTTTCTGAGCAACATTTTCCATGACCAAACTCTCTTGTTCTTTCTGAAAACCGGGTGCGGTGCAAAAGCCTTGTCACTCCTAACTGGTGCGCGGTTGCGATTCATGTCGGAATTATTTCGTGCGCATCAACTTTCCTGCTGCACACACTCGGCGACGCACTGTTCCAATTTGTCCCGAATGCGTTGCGCGCGGCTGCGCAAGGCGTTGAGCGGAATGCCCAGACGCTCGGCCAGCGACAGGCGATTGTTGATCTTGGTGCGTTTTTCGTCCTGGTAATATTGCAGAATCAACTGACGATTCTCGTCCGGCAGCGAGCGCAAGCAGCGGTTGAAACAATCCTGGCGAGGGTCGGGATCATCCGGCTCCGGCGCGGTCAGGACAGCTTGTGGCAACTCTTCAAAATCCGTGCGGCGCTGATCAGGTGATTTTAGTTTTTCGAGAAAAACGAGACGCGCAACGCCGTGACAGTATGTTGCGACGTCCTGAATTGCGTCGCCTTCGTCAATCTTGCGCGTGACGCGATTCAGAGTTTCGTCGGCGTATTCTTCGGGAAAATGTGCGCCGCGCCAATCGAAGAACTTAATCAATGTCTGGCGAATCGTTTCGTATTTTTCGCCTGCTTTTTCAAGATTGGGATCGAGGCAGGAAAGGAATTTCTGAAAGGCTTCCGCCGTTAACGTCCAGGGATGTTTTGATGATGCCAGACTATCCACGGTAGTTTCATTCGTTGATGGTTATGCCTCGTCAATCACGCGGCGCATTTCTTTGGCCGCATCTGCGGGCGAAGGTGTTTCCGTAATCGCCGCGCCGACAATCACGCCTGCGAGCGGCAGTTTACGCAGTGCAATTAATTCGGGCAAATCAATCCCGCCCGCCAAATAAATCGGCAGGCCGAGTTCGTCGAGTTGCGCTTTTAATTGTTTGAGAATTTCCGGCTGCGTGGCGCGTCGCATTTTCATGCCGCGCCGATTCAGGCATAACGAATCTACGCCCAAATCGCGTAATTCTTTGGCGCGCGTCGTCAGATCAACCACGCCCAAACTATCCGCCATCACTTCACCGTCGTACTTTTTGGCGGATTTCACGACGCGCTTAATCACTTCATCACTCGCACAGCCCAGCACCGTCACAATTTTCGCGCCTGCGGCAAACGCCAGTTCCGCAATCGGCTCACCCGCGTCCACAACTTTGATGTCCGCGACGACCGGGCAGCGATAGCGCCGCCGCAACTCGCGGACAGCGCGAATTCCTTCCCGAATCAGGAGCGGAGTTCCCGCTTCCACCAAATCTACATAACGCGCCGCCCGCGCCGCGATTTCCAGTTCACGAGTCAAATCCGGGTGATCCAGGGCCAATTGCAGTTTCATAATTCGTTCGTAGTTTTCCACAGCTTCTGTGGAAAACGCTGTGAAAAAGTAGGGATTTCAGGATGTCAAATTCTGTAAATACGTCACTTATAGCAGATTGCACAACTTTTCGACATTTTTATTAACACCTTTTAGCTCAATAATTTGAGTCTCATAGCCTCGCAAAATTCAATAAGAAGAATAAATTAAACTTTGTTTAACCGCGTTAACCCACAGAAGAACAGCCAACCTGTGAATAAATCAGATTTATCGCATGATTGATTTAGTAAATGCTACCAAGGCTCCCCTTCTTCTTCGATCTGCTCCAGTCGTTCCAAGAAGTCTGATTTGACCAAAACTTGACGTGGTTTGCTGCCATCTTCGGGGCCGACGATGCCTTCGCGGAACATCATGTCAATGATCGAAGCGGCACGGCCATACCCGATGCGCAGGCGTCGTTGCAACACCGAAGTTGAGGCGCGGCCCATTTCGATTACGATGCGTACGGCTTCCTCGTATTTTTCGTCGCGCTTCATTTCGCCGCCGTTCATGTCTTCGCCTTCAGCTTCCTTCTCACTCATTACGATCTTATTGTCGTAGGAAGGCTTGCCCTGCGTGCGCGCGTGATCGCAGATGCGTTTGACTTCTTTTTCGTCCACATACGCCCCATGCACGCGCACGAGCCGCGACGTGCCCGGCGGCAGGAAGAGCATATCGCCCTGTCCCAGCAATCCTTCGGCACCGTTGCTGTCAATGATCGTGCGCGAATCTACTTTGGACGAAACGCGGAAGGAAATGCGCGAGGGGAAATTGGCTTTGATTAAGCCCGTGATGACATCTACGGAAGGCCGTTGCGTAGCTAAGACCAAGTGGATGCCAACCGCGCGTGCCATTTGCGCCAGACGTGTAATGCTTTCTTCGACATCGCGGGCGGCGACCATCATGAGATCGGCCAACTCGTCAATCACGACGACGATGTACGGCAACGGCTTCGGCAATTCCTCGCTGTCGGCTGCGATGTTGTGATCTACCGTCGCGCAAACTTCGTGATTGTATTGGTCAATGTTGCGCACGCCGAACGCGGCAAGATGTTTGTAGCGGTTTTCCATCTCGCTCACCGCCCAGCGCAGCGAATAGCTCGCCCGTTTGGCATCCGTCACAATCGGCGTCAGCAAATGCGGGATGTCAGCATACAAGCCGAGTTCCAGCCGCTTCGGGTCAACCAAAATCATTTTCACTTCTTCCGGCGTGGCTTTGTAGAGCAACGAAACCAGAATCGAATTGAGTGCCACCGATTTTCCCGCGCCCGTCGCGCCTGCAATCAGCAAGTGCGGCATGCGCGCCAAATCCGCAACGTAGTTTGATCCGTCAATCGTTTTGCCCAGCGCCAGCGACAATTTCGACGGTGCTTCCGTGAACTTGCTCGATTCGAGCACCTCACGCAATCGGATCGTTTCGCGGCGAATATTCGGCACTTCGATGCCGACGGTAGATTTGCCGGGAATGCGATCAATGCGGATGGATTCGGCTTTCATGCCCAGACACAAATCATCCACGAGTCCGGTGATGCGGCTGTATTTCACGCCGGGATCAGGTTTGAATTCAAAGGTCGTCACGACCGGGCCGGGGCTGATTTGTTTGACCTGGCCAGAGACATTGAATTCGCGGCATTTTTCCGCGAGTTGAATCGCGCGCTCTTTCAATTCATCGTCCGCAATTTCCGAACGCGGAGACGGCGGCACCAAGACATCCGTGCTTGGCAATTTGTATTCAACCGCCGTGCGCAACGTGTTATTCACAAGCCGCAATTGCTGCGGCGTGGGCTTTTCCTCGACAACCTCAGGACGTTTGACAGAAACAGAGGAAACCATTTCCATCACACTGCGCTGCCCTTGCGTGAGCGGTTGCGCGTCGTCATCTTCCCACGCTTCCCCGTCTGCGCTCTCTTCCAAATCCTCCGTTGGCAATGCGGGAATTTTCGCCTGTCCGTTCAGCGGTGCCTGTGCGCTCAGAGCTAACTCGCCCACTGCCGCCGCCTTGCGCGCACCGTTAATCGAAATGATTTCGGTCTTAATTTTTTTCTCTGCTGCCGGAGCATCAGGTTGCGTGATTTTGATTTCATCCTTCACCCGCGCCGCTGCCTCCCGTTCCTCGCGTTCACGCGCGGACTGTTCCGCCAATTCCTTTTTATGCAACTGCCGCTGTTGCCACTTCGCCCGCAACCGCTCCTGCAACGAAACGATAACACCCGCCTGTTGTTCTTTCTCGGACAAATGCATCACTAACCCAACCAATGAAAGCGGCGTCGCCATCATCAACCCGCCGATCAACAACAACAGCAAAATAATCGTTGCGCCAATCGTGTGCAGGTAACTCGCCAGCCCCAAGCTATCGCCATACACCATCCAATGCCCCAGCACGCCGCCCCAATGAAATGACGAATGCTTGCTCGCGTCTACCACCGCCAACAATCCCATCAACGCGAGCAACACAACCACCACGCCCGACATTTTGAACCACGAAAATTCCAGCCGCGCATAACGGATCAGCCAGTACGCGGCAATAAAGAAGGCAACCGGTACGATCAGCGCGATGTAACCAAAGGATTGAAACA
>JAXLQQ010000046.1:0-45152 GCA_046331525.1 Blastocatellia bacterium | reverse complement strand
TGGCGTAGGTTCCATCGTCGGGATGCGGTCGCTGGTGCAGAACCTGCGCAGAGCGGTGACGAATGAAGTGCGCACATTCTTTGGCGGCGATGTGCGCGTTGGCAACAATCAGCCCTGGTCAAAAGAGGCGCGCGAATCGTTGGATCGCCTCAATCATTCGCCGCTCGTGACGGGCAATACGGAATTTTTGGAACTGCAAACGATGCTGCGGGCGGCGCAGAATAAAAAAGCGCGCCCGATGATGGTGCAACTGCGCGCGGTGCAGCCTTCGTTCCCGCTTTACGGCGAAGTGCAGTTGCAGGACGGCGCGCTGTACTCGCCTGCAATGCTGAAAAATCGTGGCGTGTTGTTGCAACCGACATTGCTGCAACAACTCAATCTCAACGTCGGCGACACGGTCAAAATCGGCAAGCTCACGTTCACGATTCGCGGCGTGCTGGAATTTTTGCCGGGCAATGAAATGCAATTCGGCTCAATGCAGCGCGCGGTCGTCGCGTATGACGATGCGATTGCCGCCGGATTGACGGGCGCGGGCAGTCGCGTCAATTACACGTTACTCTTCAAAGCGCCGGAAGGGATGGACGAAGCATTGGTGCGCCAACTCAGCCACGAAATGCGTCACACGCGCCTGACCTATCTCGCTTCGTTTCGCTGGCAACAAAACTGGCTCTCGCGCACGCTGGAAAACAACGACAGCTTTTTAGGGTTAGTCGGCTTGGCAATTCTCGTCCTCGGCGGCATAGGCATTGCGAGCGTGTCGCGCGTGTTTGTGCAGCAGAAGCGCAAATCCATTGCGATCCTGAAATGTCTCGGCGGCGAAAATCGGCAAGTGTTGACGGCGTACTTCCTGCAAATTCTCGTCCTCAGTGTGATCGGCAGTGTGCTTGGTCTTGTGCTGGCGAGCGGCATCACGCACGCGGCATCGCGCTATGCCGTAGGTCGTTTGCCCTTCCCGCTTGTGCCGGGCGTAACGTGGGCCGCATCGTGGCAGGGGCTGGCGCTCGGCGTTCTCATCACGTTGTTGTTTGGCTTGCCGCCGCTGCTCGAAATTCGCACGGTCAAGCCGCTACTCGTCTTGCGTCAGGATGCAGCGGGACACCATCGTGCTGACCGGTGGCGCATTTTGGCGATGATTGGTTCGGTGGTCGGCTTGCTGGCATTGGTCAGCGCGCTCGCGCGTTCGTGGCAACAGGCGTTGATCTTTGTCGGCTGGCTGGTCGGCACAACCATTGTGCTGAACCTCGCAGGCTTTGTGCTGATGTTTCTGCTGCGACGATTGCGACGATTGCCGTGGTTCGTGCTGCGGCAAGGAATTGGCAGTCTCTATCGCCCCGGCAATCAAACGAAGATGATTCTGTTTGCCGTCGGCTTGGGCGCGCTCTTCATCATTGCCATTCGCTTGGAACAAGCCATCGTGATGCGCGAATTCAATTTTGAATTGGATGGCGCGGCGGCAGATGTCTTCGTCGTGGATGTGCAAAAAGAACAACGCGACAACGTCGAAGAAACGCTTGCCCGCCTGAGCGGCAACCAGCCTGTCTTAATTCCCGTCGTCCCCGGCAACATCGTAGACCTCAAACGCGCGCCGCAATCGGGCACCAAATTATCCGTCCGCGAAATGAGCAATCGCTTCAATTGGGAACGCCGCTTTTCCTATCGCCCACGTCTTGAAAGAACAGGCCAGGTCATCGCCGGAAAATTCCAGGCCCAGCGCTGAGCAAGGCGGAAGTTTCCGTCGAACTATTACGCCGTCCGGCCTGCACCTCAGCAGTACTCATCTTCGATATGCAGGCCAGCGGCAAACCAAAGTGCCAGCATTCACCGCATCGAACGCGCACGCCGCGTAGCCCTTTTTCTCACCCGCTTCAATGTGCTGTTTCGTCCCGGCGCGCCCAGTGAAACGCGCAATCAATTCATCGGCGCGGTCAAAGGCACACCGCTGATCCCGAACGCGCAAATCACCGAGATTTCATCGAAAATCTTCCCGAACATCATTTCGTTGACGCCTTCGATGATCACCGAACTGCGCAAACGCCTCAGCGATTTGTCCTTCGTCGTCTCGTTCATCGGCGGCTTTGTGTGCAATACGGCGTGCTGATTCTGATCAATTCCGTAGCGTGTGAAATATCAACACGCCTCTGATCCGCCAATGCAAAAGCAACAAGCGCGAAAAAGCGCTGTGCTGATTTACATCGCCCTCGTGAATACGGCATCGCCAGATTGTTTAACCGACTTGATCAACCATCGCGCGCTCGACTGGCGTGATCTTTCATAAATATGCCTTTAACTCCAGCATTTCTTCACAATCAACATCAGCGTCATGACGGCGTTATAATGCTGTTAGCATTATAGCGGTACCGGATGTACTGATGAAAAAGCCGACAGCATTTTGCGCGAGGAAGCCTAAACGAGACTTGGGAATGATTTTATCCATGCTCTTTGCCGGGTTAAATCCACCTCCTTACCAACACGCGACATGATTATTTGAAAACGACGATTTTATTCAAGCGACATTAAGTTGCTTTGCGCTGCTTGCGTGTATGGGTGGGCCGCTCCTAAAGAATTAGTAAAGATTCTAATCGCCTGTTCAAAGTGGCTTCGTGCTTCGGCTAATTGGCCTAGGTTTTTCAGCACACTTGCGAGGTTATTCATACGGATTGCAACATTAGGATGATCTTCGCCGAAGAGGGCTTTATCAATAAGCAATGCTCGTTCGAAATTCGTTTGCGCTATCATCCAGCCAAGATTAACAGGGCCATCACGAGATGTTCAGCATCTACTGCGTTCGAGACCTGGTCGCTTTAAAGTGAGTTTCATCAATGCGCAAAGCGCGCTCAAAGTAGTGGCGTGCTTCAGCATATTGACCCCTGTCTTGTAGTACCCGACCTATGTTGTTTATGTATATTGTCAGGATGATTCTCATGAAAGGGTTTTTTGAAATTAGCAAAGCGTGCTCATAGAAGTTTTGGCTAGTTAACTTCATAAGGTTTTTCAGCGCCACCAATCATTGTCGCAAGTTGCAGTCTTGGGATAGGAGTCTCCCAAAATAATTCTTCATAGACCACCAGGCCTCGAACGATTGTTTAACTTCTTCATATTACACGACTAAAGTACAACTGATTTAGTTAATTAATCTTCAACTTCGCTGCCGCGATATTCAATATCTCATTCAGTTCACTAGCAACAAGTGCATCAGGACAAGAGCCGCGCGCAGATTGGCCAAGTGCGTACATCATCGCTGTCACTCGGAAAAGCATCATTCACGATCCTAATCGCCGCTTCGCACAGCACCGTTAATGCCCCATCAACTGTATTCGCGTGGCGGTTTTGCACCAGCCGATGGACGGAGAGATTGTCTTCTTCCCTTCAATCAGCGATACCGGCTGGCAGCGATGGCTTCGTGCAGGCCGGCAGCTGAGTCAGGGACTTGGCGAAAGACTCCGGCAGATGCCTAGCTCATCGCGCAGCACGTCCAGCGGAATGTCGTCCGGCGCAAGGTAGGCACTGGGCGCAATAAATCCGTCGCCGCCGACGTGCTGCTCGCTTCGGCAAAGAAATCAACCACGTCGTCCGCTACCGGTAGCGGATCTTCGTCAGCAGTCAGGTTTTCCTCCGGCCAGAGTTCGCGCCGCCGCGTGCGAAACGGGTCGCCGTAGCCCGTCAACGTTTCCTCGGACGCTTCGATGTACGCGGCGGCCTGTTCGAGCGCGAGCGGCAAAGAGCCGAGCGTTTCGGCCAACGCGCGGGCTGCCGCTCGGTCGGTAAGCCCGGTGCGTTCCAGCAAAAACTGCGCGGCATCGTTCGGCAACAACGTAGCGACTTTAACCGCCAACCGCCCCATTCCGTGCGCGACGCGTCAACACATCACCGGCGCGTTCACGGCCGATGCCTGCAACGCTTCACCCGCGCGCATTGTCGCCAGATCAGCAACCAACGCTCATGTTGATTAAGCACGCGGCACCGCCGCAACGATCAAATCAGTTTCGCGCAAATCATACCAGCAGCCCCAGCGGCCCGCGAGCGCCGCCGTCATCGTCAGCGTCACCGACTCCTCGCCCATGCACCACCAGGTCGTATTCGTGCGCGTGCCGATAAGCAGCTCGTCGCCAGTTGCGTCTGCCCACCACGGATAAGCCTGAATCGCCGTCAACGCAGCGGCCTGTTGCTGTCCTGGCAATTTGTTGGTTGCCAAACAGCGCCTCAGCGTCCGGCAAAATACAGTTGGGTTGATGCGGCTTCATTCGATCAGCGGCGAGCGCCGAGCCTGACTTTGCTCAGCGTTGGCAGCGTTGTTGCTTGCAGGCCATTGGCGCAGTTGTTGGCTTGGCTCGTTCGCGCTTGACGCCTGCCAACCAGCGTTCTGCTGCGGTTCTCGTTCGCTGATCAATATGCACGATACAGCGTAATCTGAGGTTGTTGCGCACACAGACGGGCGCGGCAATCCTTTTCGCCCGTCAGGTCTTGCGCAGAACGCCTTCGCCCATTCAGGCTGCGTGAACTGTGCGGATAAATAATCGGGCGAAAGCACGGCGATGACGCGCTCGGCTTCTGTAAAAGAGCCATTTTACGCCCATCACAGAGATTGCTGCCGGGAGCGAAGTCATTCTGAATGACGCAGGAATAATTCGCTGCCTCAATTCCCAGGCAATCCATTCTGCCCACTGACGGTCGGCTTTGTTGTGGCGAAAAAATCGCTGTCTCATTATTAGTGCTGGTCGTTTAATGCTGAACGGCAGGGGATTATCAGGCTTTGATGTTGCCGTGAAATATCGCTCTTTACAATAATTCATGAAAAAGCCTGCCTTCCTTGACAAAAGGCTATGTAGATATTTATACGTATAGGCAACTACAAGTAAAACGGAGGCGGCCGATGGGCAAAAATTATCTTTCGTACGATGGCGCTGATTTTACAGGCGGTCGAGAACGGCTATCGCTACGGCTTCGATGTGATGACGATTACGGGGTTGCCGAGCGGCACGGTCTATCCGGCGCTCAGGCGGCTGGAAGAGGCAGGGTTTTCTCAATTCCAAATGGGAAAAACAAAGCGTCGCGGTCGCTGAACAACGGCCCGCGCGGAAGTATTACGAAGTGACGAAACCGGGCAGCAAGGCGCTGGCAGAGGCACGCGAACGGTTTCGCTTGCTGGCACAAATGGAACCGCAGGCTGCGCTTGACCCTACACGCGTTGGCGAACAAGAGCAGATGAAGCTGCGATCCGTACCACTGCTGCGCTGGTGTCTGCGCTTAATTGCGCTGGTCAGCCTGATCGTGCCGCGCCAGTTTCGCTATGACTGGCGGCACGAATGGGAAGCCGAATTGCAGCACCACGAATCGTTGCTCACAAAGTGGCGACGAATGGATTGGTACGACCGATGGGATTTGTTGCGACGCGCCGGTTCGCTGCGCGATGCATTGTACCTGACAAAACGTCTGGAGGAAGATATGATTCAAGACCTGCGTTACGGCAGCCGGATGCTGCGCAAACACAAAGGCTTCACGATGGTGGCGATCATTTCGCTCGCGCTGGGCATCGGTGCGAACACTGCGCTGTTCAGTGTCGTGGACGCGGTGATGCTGCGGATGTTGCCGGTGCCGGAACCGGAGCAGCTGTACGGCGAACTTTGAATGGCGATCGGGGAGGGGCTTTCCTGCTGGGCAGGATGCGCGGAACGTTTATCGGAACCGAGCCGGGAACGCGCGGCGCGGCTTATTTTCAAGCGGACACCATCGCCAAACTACGCGCGGAACAGGCGAGCAATGCCAACAGTCCGTTGTCTTCGCTGTTTGCCTTCGCCCAGTTTTACAGTGCAACGGTGGTGTATCAGAAACAGGCTGAAACTTTGCAGGGGCAATTTGTCTCCGGGAATTATTTTGCCGGGCTGGGTGTCAATACTTTAATCGGGCGCACCATCAGTGACAGTGATGATCGGCTTGACGCGCCGCCGGTTGTGGTGCTGAGTCATCGCTACTGGCAAAAGAATTTGGGCGCGAATCCGGCGGTGTTGGGACAGGAACTGCTGCTCAATCAAAAGTCCTTCACGATCATTGGCGTCGCACCGCCGGGCTTTGCGGGAACGGGGCAAATCGGTCGGGGCGCAGAATTCTATGTGCCGCTGGCGTTCGAGCCGATGTCGCTGGGGGATCGTTCAGGCATGGCGACCAAAGACCGACCGGCATTATGGTGGGTGCAATTGATGGGGCGCTTGAAACCCGGGGCTACCCGCGAACAGGCCGCCGAAAGTTTGAATAGTACCTTTCAGGCGATGGCGCTCGATGCGATTCCGCCACCGAAGCGAGACAAAGACATTGCCAGAGAAAAACTCGACCCCAAAGAATATCCGCGTTTGCGCGCGATTTCCGGCAGTCGGGGCGCGACGGAGATGCGCACGATGGCCGCAAAGAATATCTATGTTTTGCTGGCAGTGGTCATCGTGGTTTTGCTGATTGCCTGCGTGAACGTAGCGAATCTGCTGTTGGCGCGGGCGGCCTTGCGAGGCGCTGAAATCAGTCTGCGGCTGGCGGTGGGGGCAAGCCGTTGGCGCTTGATGCGGCAGTTGCTGACGGAAAGCGTGTTGCTGGCCGTGGCAGGTGGTGTGGCCGGAATTCTGGTTGCGTATTGGGGCATCAGGATATTGCCTGCGCTGACCGGGCAGTTCATAGATTTTTTGCCGACAGAGATGGAATTGCATCTCAATCTGCGCGTGCTGGCGTTCACCTTTGGCCTGTCGTTATTGACTGGAATCGTATTCGGGTTGGTTCCGGCGTGGCGTGCAACGCGCGTGGATTTGAATTCGGCGCTCAAGCAAAGCAAGCGATCTATCTCGACGGTTTCGCGCCTGAGTAAATCGCTGATTGTTTTGCAGGTCGCGTTGTCGTTGTTGCTGCTGATTGGGGCTGGGTTGTTCGTGCGCACGCTTTATAACCTGCAACACGTACAGGTTGGTTTCAATCAGGAAAACCTGCTGAATTTTGAACTCGGCCCCAACAAGAACGGGTACAAAGACGAACGGTTGGTGCGGTTTTATGAACAACTTTGCGAGCGCCTGGATGCTTTGCCCGGTGTGCGCGCGGCTACGTTTTCGACCGTTCCCTTGATTGCCTACAATACGTGGAATACGAGCATTCTGTTGCCTGGTGAAACGGAAAAAACGGGCAGCGAAGAGTACGTGAACCTGCTCAAGGTGCGCGAAAATTATTTGGTGACGATGGAAATATCATTGCTGCGGGGCCGTAATTTCGCATCGCAGGATGACACCCGTGCGCCATTGGTTGGACTGGTCAATCAAGCCTTCGTTAATAAATATTTTCCCAAAGATGATGCGCTCGGCAAACGCATTACAGATACGGATGGCAACCGTGTGATTGAAATTGTCGGAATCGTTAGCGACACGAAATACAGCAGTCAGCGCGAAGAAATCGAACCGTTATTGATTACGCCCTGGCGACAAGAAATCAGTAATGTAGGCAATGTCTATTTCTCAGTGCGCACAGCGAGCGATCCCACATCGCTGGCAAACTCAGTGCGCCAAATCGTTCGCGAACTCGACAGCACTTTGCCGGTCGGCGAATTCAAAACGCAAGTCGCCCAGGCGAATGAAATTCTCGGACAGGAGCGATTGTATGCCCGCTTGCTCAGCTTCTTTGGCGTGTTGGGGTTGTTGCTCGCGGCAGTGGGTCTGTCGGGCGTGCTGGCTTATGCCGTCAATCAGCGCACGCAGGAAATCGGCATTCGCATGGCGCTTGGCGCACCAGCCGGAAACGTGTTACGGATGGTGATTTGGCAGGGCTTGAGGTTAACCCTGACGGGAATCGTTGTCGGCGCAGCAGCAGGGCTGGCGCTCCGAAAGTGGTGGCAAAGCAAGCTCGGTGACAATCGTTCGTGGCAGAAACAAATTGCCCGTCAACTCTACAACGTCAGCGCGACCGATCCATTGCTGTTGATGGTAATTGGTCTGTTGTTATTGGGAATTGCGTTTGTGGCCTGTTGGATTCCAGCGCAGCGGGCGGCAAGCGTTGACCCGTTGGTTGCACTACGGCACGAGTGAGCGATCTCTTGTTGCCTCCGGTTTTGGGAATACCCCATCCCAATTGCGAACAGTTTGCAAAGCTGCTGATTTATGAATTGTCGCGTAATCAGCCGTGTTCCAGCCATTCCTGTTTGGCACAGAAATTGGATGAGGAAGTATGGGGCAGGTTTCTGGCCTGCCCGTTCGACTTTCCGTGAGGAAACAATTATGGGACAACTCATCACTGATCTGCGCTACGGCGCACGCATGTTGTGGAAGAAACCGGGGTTCACTTTGCTTGCCGTCTTGACACTGGCGCTCGGTGTTGGGGCGACGACGGCGATTTTTAGTGTCGTTAACGCGGTCTTACTGCGTCCGCTGCCGTATCCAGACTCGGAGCGGTTGATGTTTGTTGGGCAGCAGTTTCGTAGTGGCAAAGGCGCGGCGGGCGAGCCGAAATATTTGTTCTGGCGCGAACAGCAGCAATCGTTTGACGCTCTGGCCTGTTACTCCAGCGTCGGCACGCGCGGCGGCAATTTGACGGGCGGCAACGAAGCGGCTTTCGTGCAAGTGTTGCGCGTGTCGGAAGAATTCTTTCGTGTGATGGGCGTACAACCCGCCATTGGGCGCGCGTTCACAAATGCCGAAGATAGGTTGGATAGCGGGCGCGTTGCCATCCTTAGCGACAAGCTGTGGCGCAATCGGTTTGGCGCGGATGCTGCGCTCGTGGGCAAGACAGTGATGTTGAATGAACAGCCGATTACGGTAATTGGCGTCATGCCGCCGCAGTTCGAGCGTGGCTTCAGGCAGGATATTTTTGTCCCACTGCAAGCACAGCCGAATCGCAACGGCGATCCGAATTCCGAGGTCGTCGGACGATTGAAATTGGGTGTGACGATGGAGCAAGCGCAGGCCGAATTGAAGCTGATTGCTGACAAATACCGCGCCGCTTTTCCGCGTGCGATGCAGGACGGCGAAAGCATTTATGTGCAGCCCTATCGCAATCTGTTCACCGATGAAATCAAGCGATGGTTGTGGGTGTTGTTGGGTGCGGTGTTGTTCTTATTGCTGATCGCCTGCGCGAATGTAGCGAACTTACAACTGACGCGCGCTGCTGCACGACAGCGCGAAATGGCGGTGCGAATGGCGCTCGGCGCGGGTGGCGGACGAATCGTGCGGCAGTTGCTGACCGAAGGCTTGTTGCTCGCGTTGATTGGCGGCGCGGCTGGCCTGTTGCTGGGTGTTTGGGGGACGGAGTTGTTGATTGCGCTTGCACCGCAGGATTTGCTGCCGAGCGTTGCAGATGTGCGAATGGATTGGCGCGTAATGCTATTCGCGTTGAGCGCCGCGATAGGCACAGGCTTATTATTCGGCCTCGCTCCCGCATGGCAGGCGCGCAAGGTGGATGTCAACACGACACTCAAGGAAAACACGAACAAAGGCAGTCGCGTGCGCGGACGTTTGCGCGGCGCTTTAGTCATTGCCGAAATCGCGTTGTCGTTGACGCTGCTGATTGGCGCGGGGCTATTGTTGCGCACGTTTGCCAACTTGCTGAACGTCTCGCCGGGCTTTGATCCACATCACGTCCTGACGTTTCAAGTGGCGTTGCAGGGCGAGCGTTACGACACGAATGAGAAAAGCGCGCAGTTTTATCAGTCGGCGCTGGATCGCATTCGCAACTTGCCCGGTATCGAAGCGGCGGCGCTCACGAACAAGCTGCCGTTGGATTGGCAATTCAATATGGCAATTCTGTTCATGGATAAACCGGATCAATTTCAGAGCGTACAATTTCGCACGATTTCACCGGACTATTTCCAGACAATGAAGATTGCGCTGCGACAGGGGCGCGATTTCACCGCGAACGATACTGTCGCCGCTGCGCCCGTCGCCATTGTCAACGAAGCTTTTGTGCAGAAGTTTGCCAATGGACAGGATGCGTTTGCCCGACAGTTTTCCGTCGGACGCAATGAAGCCGTGCGACAGGTCGTCGGCATTGTTGCCGACACCAAGCAAATGGGACTGGATCGCCCCGCTTTGCCGACAGTATTTGTGCCGTTGGCGCAATTGTCTGGCAAGTTGATGACGACAGCGCGGGCTTTTAACTTCACATATTTTACTGTGCGCACCAGCGTTGATCCGGCCACGATGCAGGTCACGCTCAAACGTGAAATGGCGGCGCTGGATTCGGCATTACCGCTCGCTGGATTTCGCACGATGGATGACTTGATGACGCGATCTCTTGCATCACAGCGGTTTTATATGCTGTTGCTCGGCTTGTTCGCATTGTTAGGTCTGTTGCTCGCCGCCGTTGGGATTTACGGCGTGATATCGCATTCGGTGGCCGAACGCACAAATGAAATCGGCATTCGGATGGCGCTCGGTGCCGCGCGTCGTGATGTGCTGGCCTTGATTGTCGGGCAGGGAATGAAACTCACGTTGCTCGGTGTGGTGTTCGGATTGGTAGCGTCGTTTGGGCTGACGCGGCTGATGCAAGGTTTTCTGTTCGGTGTGAGCGCAACAAATCCGATGACGTTCCTTGTGGTGACATTGATGTTGACGACCGTTGCCGTGCTTGCCTGTTGGCTGCCTGCGCGACGAGCAACGCAGGTAGACCCATTGACGGCGTTGCGGTATGAGTAATGGAGGTCGGTGGTTAGTGGCCAGTAATGAAGCGCTACTGATTACCTGGCAACGGCAGAAGCGATTTGGGACTTCTTGCCGACTACCGACCACCGACCGCTAATCTCCTTGAAAATTTCGCCTGCGCCGTTACCATTGACGTATGAGCAATGTGAATGCACAGGTGTTGCAGTTATGTCAGGCCATTCAACAGGCTGGCGGGCGCGCGTTTCTTGTCGGTGGTTGGGTGCGCGATCACGTGCGCGGTGTGCCGAATATAGATTACGACCTCGAAGTTTACGGACTGGAATCTTCTCATTTACGCGAACTTCTTTCATTGCATGGCGCTGTCAATGCGGTCGGTGAAGCCTTCACAGTCTACAAAGTAAAATTGCCCAATCAGCCATCCGTTATTGATGTAAGTATTCCCCGGCGTGAATCCAAAATTGGCCGCGGTCATCGCGGTTTTGAAGTGACGGGTGATCCGACGATGCGTTACGAAGACGCCGCGCGCCGCCGTGATTTCACGATCAACGCGGTTATGTATGATCCGCTGGCTGACGAATTTATTGATCTCTTTGGCGGACGCACCGACATTTCCGCGAGGATCATTCGTGCCGTAGACCCCGCCACGTTTGTCGAAGACAGTTTGCGCGTACTGCGCGCGCAGCAATTTGCCGCACGGTTTGAATACCAGATTGATCCGGCGACGATTGTACTTTGCCGCCGCATTGATCTTTCCGATTTACCTGCCGAACGGATTTGGGCGGAGGTGGAAAAATGGTTGTTACAATCGGACAAACCATCAATCGGTTTTTGGGCGGCGATTGACTTGGGCATCACGGAACAACTCTGGCCGGAAATTCAGGCCCTGCGCGGCTGCCCGCAGCAGTACGAATGGCACCCGGAAGGCGATGTTGATATTCACACGGCGCTCGTGCTGGATGAAGCGCGCAAGCTGATTGACGATTTGCCGCGCCCGAAAAAACTGGCTGTCATGCTCGGCGCGCTCGCGCACGATTTCGGCAAACCGGCGACAACGAAGCTGGAAGACGGCTTGATCCGCTCCAAAGGCCACGAAGAAGCGGGACTCGCGCCCACGAAAGCCTTTTTGGATCGGTTGAACCTGTACACAATCGACGGCTACGATGTGCGCAAACAGGTGCTGGCTCTGGTCGTGGATCATCTCGCGCCGGGGCAGTATTTCAAATCGTTTCAGAAGGGCGAGAAGGTTTCGGATGGTGCGTTTCGTCGGCTGGCACAACGCGTCGAACCCGATTTGTTGTATCGCGTCGCGCGGGCGGATTGTTTGGGCCGCACGGGGGATTTCAAGCCCGATGCAATGGAATGGTTCATTGCGCGGGCACGTGAACTTTCCGTCATTGAGAAACCGCCCGCACCGATTCTGCTGGGGCGACACGTGCTGGACTTAGGCTTGACGCCAGGGCCGCGTGTGGGGCAAATCACAAAAGCTGTGTTTGAATTGCAACTGGATGGGCAGGTGACAACGCTGGAAGAAGCTGTCGCCGCGGCGCGGGCGATGATGTAAATACGCGAAGCGCCTGGGAGCGCACGCGGCTCGCGTGCTGAGGATTCCTACGCGGTAACTTTTCTCGGAGCAGATTCGCTCTTCACGTCTCAGCACGCGAGCCGCGGCGCTCCCAGGCGCTCCGCGATTTAGAGGAGGTATTCCAATTTCAATGGCGCGTCGGCATTTTTCCAGGCCGCTTTGAATTCTGCCTCGACCCAGCGCGCGGCGTCATCTTTGTGCTGGGCTTTCAGACTTTCCCAGAGGCCGAACAACGAACGACCGTTGCGCGGGTTTATCGTCAAATCTTCCCGAAACACTCGCTCTGCCGCTGCTGCATTCCCGCTCATTAACAACGCCGCACCAAGCGATTCGCGCACCGGGTAATACCAGCCGGGTGGTTCGTCGTAGTTGAGCGCGTCCTGGGCGGCGACAGCTTTTTGCAGGGCAGCAATCGCCGCTACTTTGTTGCCTTCCGCCCACGCAATACGTCCGGCCAGAATATGCTCTGCGACGGTCAGTACATCTTTCGCCGGGTTCAGTCCGAAGGGTGTTTCGCCGGGCAGGTTTTTCAATATGTCGCTGAACGTTTGCTGTTCGCGTTTTGCGTCTGCCACTTTGCCCGTTGCTGCCAACGCAATGCCGCGTGCGTAGTGCCAGACAGTGTTCGGGATGGCTTGGGCTTTGTCGGGTTCGGACAGTTTCAGCATCTCATCCCATTTGCCAAAGCGCAGCAATACGAACATCGGATACGGCAGGAAGCCTTCGACCATCGGCATTGCTTTGAGGTGTTGGCGCACGTTCGTTTCCAGTTCGCGGGCGGCGCGGCGGGCTTCGAGATATTGGCCAGTTCGATTGAAGTTCTCAACTTGAAAATGCAGATTGTGGCTGAAGTACATCGCCGGATACATCCCGTTTGCCCCCGTGGCTTTGATGTAGGCGCGATCTACGGCAGCCGCGTCAATATTGACCTTCGCTGCTTGGGCATAGTCGCCCGTGCGAATGTAAATGTGTCCCGGCATGTGAACCAGGTGACCAGCGGCTGGCGCGAGTTTGCCGAGTCGCTGCGCGCTCGGCAGGCCGCGTTCAGGCTGGCGCGAGGCTTCGACGGCGTGAATGTACAGGTGATTCGCGCCGATGTGATTCGGATCGCGGCGCAGCACAGTTTCGAGTACGCGCACAATTTCTTCTGTGTTGCCGAGCGATTTGCCATCGCGTGCCCACAATTGCCAGGGCTGCACATTCATCAAACTATCCGCGTACAACGTTGCCGCGTTTAGATCGTCGGGGAAGCGTTGGTAAATCCCGCGCATTTCCTCGCTGTAGGCGGTGCCCAGTTGCTTTACATCCGGATTGGCATCCAGTGTAAAGCGTTTGCCGAGCGCCGCGATATACGCGCGTTCGATCTCGGAGGCGTTGTTTGCCAGCGCCTGCGCTTTCTCTACGGCTTCAACCGCTGCCTTCATCCGCGCCGCGTCAATGGTCGTTTCGTTGTAATTCGGGCCAACCGCCAGCGCATAACCCCACCACGCCATCGCCAGTTGCGGATCAAGCTGGGCAGCACGCTGAAACGAGCGAGCTGCCTCTTCGTGGTTGAAGGCGTAGATCAACAGTAAGCCCTGCGTGAAAAACTGCTGTGCCGCCGGAACCCTGGTTGAAACTGGATGATGCAGTTGGCCCAGGCCGGGAATTAGAGTCGCAGGTTTCGCTTCCGTCGTGGGGTGATGTTGATGCTGGGCCAGCGACGATAGCGTCAGGCTGCACAGCACCGCCAGTAGATAGATGTTTTTCATTCGCCTTCCTCCTGTTGAATTGCGCTGAATTGTCTTGCGCCATCACGACAATACGCAAGCGATGCGCGCGTGGATGGCGATTTTTTCGCACGTACAGGAATTGGACAGCGCCGCGAATTGACAGCTCCTCCGGCGTAGTCGTATAGTGTCCAACGTTCTTAGCCAGCTTCCTTTCGCAGATTTATTGATGCCGGTGGAAGGCGTAGTACAGCCAGGGAGTACGACGGGAAACTGACCCACAGCCGGAGTTCCAGCCAAAACTTCTGCTGCGATAGACAAACAATCAGGGCTAACAATGCTGTCGGCACCGCGCTGACACGCAAGGCCGTATTTGTTGGTTACGATGGCTCAGCAGCACTGCACTGCTACCTGAGAGGAGTTCCGATGAAAGTCTTTGCTGTTCGTGGAAACACGAACACTTTCCCCCTTTCTTTCCCTACCCGTGCATCGCGTTGGCTTTGCATTTTTCTCACTATCTTGCTGACACAGGCGGGCATCCTCGGTCTGGAGGCGACGGCACTGGCGCGCGCGCTGCAACCGTGGCCCGCAGAGGAAGTCTTCACCTTGCCGACGGCTCGTGCTGGCAGCGCGTATGTTTATCAATTTCGCACCGAAGGCGGACTCGCGCCGCTGAAATGGCGCATCGCAGGCGGTGCCCTGCCCGTCGGCCTGCAACTGGAAGAAAACGGTAAAGTCAGCGGCGCGCCAGTGCAAGCGCAGGCCAGCGCTTATGCTTTTGTGGTGGAAGTGGCCGATGCTTCCCAGCCGCCACAACGCTTTTCTCTGCCGTGCCTGCTGACGGTCAATGCTGCGCCGCTACGGATCGTGACTGGTGCGCCGCCGTTGCGCATTGTGCAGCCACGTGCTGAGGCCGCCGCCGACAACAATCGCACTGGCAGCGAAGCCGAACCGTTCGCCGAGCCTGTTCCCGAACCCCTTGTGCCGCGCGTGCGTCCCGCAGCCAGCAACGTTTCCACGCCAGTTGCGCAGGCTTCGCAGGAAATCAAAGCCCCGGTTTTGTTGCCTCCGCTCTATGCGGGCGTGGACAAGATCAGAGGAACTGCCGACGCCGAAACGGTTACGATTTTGATCAATGACGCCGACGGCACCAAGGAAGTCACCGCCACAGTTGCCAATGGGAGTTTCAGCAAAGACCTGACCAAACCACTGGCGGCAGGGGATAAGGTAACCGTTCGTCATAAAGTCAAAGACCTGGTCATCAATTCTCAAACAGTCGTGGTGACGCTGAACCGACCACTTGATGTCAAAGGCCAGCCGAAACCGTCGGCTCAGCTCAAGCAGCCCTTGCTGGGGGCCACGACCGTTAGCGGCACCAGTTTTCCTGGCGCAGAAATTACGGTGCTGGTGAAGGGCAAACCGGTGAAGCTGATTGACGAAGAGGAAAAAGACCCCGCCAAACGAGAAAAAGATTCCCTGCCCGTCAAAGCCGCGAATGGCAATTTCACCTTTACCCTGGCACAACCCCTGCCCGCGGGGAAAATTGCTACGGTGGTGAAAGATGCGGATGGGAATCTCATTCAGTCGCAGGAAATCGCTATCCAGGAAATCGGCGATATGTACGACTGGGGGCGGGTGCGCGCTTATTTTTCCGGCGGCGTAATTTTCTCGAAAGAACGGGATGCCTTTTCGCAGCAGGATATGTTGCTGGGCTTCAATCTGGATAAGAACTGGTGGCAGGCGAAGCCTGAAAGCAAGAGTCCGATCAAGGGCTTCAATACCTTCTTTGATACGCGCCTGACTTCGATTCCGGTGGTGACGACGCCTTCGACGACAACCACGACGACGACAACCACGTTACAAACCAGTCAGGCGTGTGACCCCGGTGGCGGGGGCATAGATTGTTTTCTGGCGTCGCGTAAAGTTGCCGTGATGCAGGTAGGTGGTTATGTGCCGATGTATGGCGAGTTCATGAAATGGCGGTTTGATAATCACGACAATGCCATCTTTATTGCTCCCCTCGGTAAATTTGGGATTCAAACCGTCACCAGCCGCGAAGTGGATGCCCGGCTGGCCGCCAATAACACCACCGCCACGGAAACGCTTAACGGTGATGATGTCTTCAACTTTTTCGCGTTTGGCACGCGGCTCGGACATTATCGGCTGGCCGACCGTGACCGCTCGCCGGAGTTGATTAGCTATATTGATCTGACGTTTGGCAAGTGGGAAAACTTTGAATTACTCCGCAAACTTCCCTGTACATCGTCGCAATCCCTGCCGACCGGGTTTACTTGTCCCGGCGGATTTCTGGTCAATCGGGTGAACGGCGTAGAGAAGTTTTTCACAGTACGCGACCGGCAGTTTCGCACCGGATTTGAAGGACGATTACGGATTCCGCAAACCCCGCTATTTATTGGCTTCGATGCGAATTTTGGCAAAGGGCCGGACGATTTACGGTTCCTCTTTGGCACCCGCTTCGATGTCGGCAAACTCTTTGGACAACTGAAAACCGTCCAAAAATTAGGCAATTAGCACAATTGGCATTGGCTTGTCCGGGAGGCTGTCTCATTGGCCGCAGGCTCATAAACTTCGGCAGACGGGGCCGCCTACCAGACAGGAATTCGCTCTTTCTCCTTTCTTTCTTCAATTGCAGGCTTATTGAGCAGGAGGCAAGATGCCAAAAAATATCATTCTGCTTTCCGATGGCACGGGCAACAGCTCGCGGGCGTTGTTCAAAACGAATGTCTGGCGACTGTATCAGGCGCTGGATTTGGATGGCCTGGCGGGAACGCCTAAGCAAATCGCCCATTACGACGACGGCGTCGGCACTTCATCCTTCAAACCGTTGGCCATTATCGGCGGCGCGTTTGGTTATGGGGTGAAGCGAATCGTGCTGGATTTGTACATCTTTCTGTCGCGCAACTACGAACCGGGCGATCAGATTTATTGTTTTGGCTTCAGTCGTGGTGCCTTCATCGTGCGCGTGTTGGCGGCGTTGATCGAGTCGCAGGGCTTAATCCTGGGAAATTCGATGACCGAAGCAGAGCGGCAGCGCTTGGCACGTGAGGCATTTCGCGGTTTTCGGCGATGTTTTCACGAACGACGCAATAGCTTGAACCCCTACAATGTGGCTGCGCGATTCCTGCGCATCCTGCGTGATCTGTGGCTGTTTTATTGGAATAAATGGCGTGGCAAGGCGCATTACCTTGAACCCAAGCAACGGCATGACCCCGACCCGGCAAACATCTGGTTTAGGAAGTGGAGCAAACATTTGGTTCGCGAATGGCGTTCCTGGCTTACCTCCCCTTTATCCAAGTGGAACAATTGGCGTAGCCATCTAAAGGAGCCGCAACCAGCGCAAGGGAGTTCTCCTACGATACCTCCCAACTGGCTTAATTACCTGATGAGCCGATTCCGGCAGTGGTTTCGGGCGCTCAAAGCAGCGGAGGCGAAGACGTTCAATCCTAAGCCGCCGAGGGATGGCATCGCTTTTCTGGGCGTGTGGGACACCGTCGCGGCGTATGGGTTGCCGATTGATGAATTGACGCGCGCCTGGGATGCCATTTTCCCCATCGCCTTCCCGGAGCATGGCCTCGGCACCAAGATCAAACAAGCTTGTCACGCGCTGGCGCTGGATGACGAGCGGCATTCGTTTCACCCGGAATTGTGGACGGAGAAGGAGAAAAAGCCGGAGCCGGATGAAACGCCGGAGCCGAGCTTACACGACCGGTTGTTACAGGTCTGGTTTGCCGGGATGCATTCAGATGTCGGCGGCAGCTATCCTGATGATGCGATGTCATTTGTTCCGCTGGATTTTATGATGAAGCAGGCGGAACGCTCTGGGCTGCACTTCAAAGCACAAGAGCGGGCCAATATCAAAGCCGCTGCGAACCTGCGCGGCCCGATTCACGATTCGCGGCGTGGCACAGGCGGGTTTTATCGCTATCGACCGCGCAAACTGGCGGATTTGTGCGAGGACAAGATGGACAAAGGGGACATCATCCGCGTGCGTCGCCCTAAAATCCATCTCAGTGTTTTTGAGCGGATCAAGACAGGCACCGATAACTATGCGCCGATAGTTCTGCCCGCGCGCTATGCGGTTTATGTGCCAGTCGACGATGGGGACGAAATTCATTGGATCGAAGGCGAGCAGCACCAGTGCGAAAAGTTTCAAGAGGAGGGCCCGCCGAAAAAAATCGAGCTTGCCGTGGCACCGGAATCGTTGCCCGTACTGGAAAGCACGAAAGCCGCGCGGCGACGAGTGCGGCAACAGGCGCAAATCTGGAATCTGGTTTGGACGAAGCGGATGGTGTATTTCCTGACGCTGACCACCAGCGCCATACTTGCTGCGTTCCCCTTGCAGTGGCCTGCCGGCGGGTGCCAGGAATGGCTCTGCGGCGTTTCTCCGGCAATCAATTTGGTGGGGATGTTTTTGCCGGGACTCTTAGCTCCCTGGATCAACGCTTTTGCCAGCCATCCGAGTATTTTTCTGACTATTTTTGCTGTGTTGGTCGTCCTGCTCAAGATCAGCGATCAATTGCAGCGTAAAATCTTTGACCGGATGCGCGCGCTTTGGCGAGCCAGCTTGCAGTTGGCCGCGCCTTCGATTCCGCCGACAGCCACGACAAAAGTGAGCTGGCAGGAGGCGTTGCGAAAAAAATGGCAGCCAATCATGCGCTGGATCAGCGTAAAAGTGGTTGTTCCTTTTTCAGCATACTGGTCTCTGTTTTGTTGGTAATTGGCCTCGCGCGCGTGGTTTTTACCGTGTTGGATTCGACAGGCAAGGTATGTAAATACGCGGCAGACACGCCCCGCTTTGAAAGTCGGCAGGTCTGCTGGAACAGTCACGCCAAAGTCGAAGCAGGCAAGTATTACCAAGTCACGATTGCGCTGGAAAAAGAACCCTGGCGGGACGCCTCTATTCCCGCGACCCTACGTGGATTTGGGAGCGAGCAATTTCCTGGCAAGACCCGCTATATTGCGCCTGCTTTTGTGCTGCTCCGGCGGCATCTGACTGAACCCTGGTTTAAGCCCATCCTGCGCATCGGTGCCTCCGGGCAGGATAATTACCCGTTGGACGTTGCCCCGCTGGAAAATTCTTCTACGGTAGGCGTAGCGAAATTCCAGGCGCGTAGTTCGGGAGAGGTTTTTCTTTACGTGAACGACGCCGTGTTGCCAGTTTTGAATGGGTGGCAGCGGTTTTACCAGAACAATCACGGGGCAGCCTGTGTGGAAATTAAGGAACTGCCCTCACCGTAACGTAGGCGAGGGCGGGAGGCCGCGAGGTTTTCATCATCGCAATAAAATAATTCTTGCTGCGATCCGATCACCCGGCTGCGTCGTTATACATAACATTGTGACCAGGCCGGGTTCCCTTTGAGCGGAATTTTCGTCAGCCTTCGCTGCGAGTTGCCAAATCTGCACAGGCGGCATAAGATACGCGCCGCTTCTCCACGAGCAATCACTTCTTTATCCAAAACAACTCGTAGCAGGTGACAAGATCATCTGCCACGCTCTTACTTAACTGAGGGGGAATAGCGTGAAAATCAATCTAACCATTAACGGACAGGCGCACGAGGCGGAGGTCGAACCGCGCTTGCTCTTAGTCCATTTGCTGCGCGATGTCGTCGGGCTGACGGGGACGCACATTGGCTGTGAAACTTCGATTTGCGGCGCATGTACGGTGCATTTGAATGGGCGTGCGGTGAAATCATGTACGGTGCTGGCAGTGCAGGCGAATGGCGCAGAGGTAATAACCATCGAAGGTTTGGCGAACAACGGGGAACTGCATGCTGTGCAGGAAGGCTTTTGGGAATGTCACGGTCTGCAATGCGGTTATTGCACGCCGGGAATGATTATGGCTTCCAGCGCGCTGCTCAAGGACAATCCAACGCCAAGCGAAAGCGAAATCCGGCACGGGTTAGAAGGCAATCTCTGCCGTTGTACGGGGTATCAAAACATCATCGCCGCTGTGCAATACGCGGCGGAAAAACTCAACGCTCAGGCTTGAAAGGAGGCGTAACTAATGTCGTTTTTAGCAAAATATATGGGGCAGCGCGTAAAGCGCACCGAAGACCCACGCCTGATTCAGGGGATTGGGCATTATGTGGATGACATCAAACTGGCCGACACCCTTTACGTCGCCATTGTGCGCAGCCAGTATGCGCACGCGAGGATCAACTCGATTGATACGAGTGCAGCAAAGGCCGCGCCGGGTGTGGTTGCCGTCTACACTGGCACAGACATCGCGGGCAAGATTGGCAACATTCCGTGTGCGGGCGCGTTGCCCGGCTTGAAAGTGCCACCGATGGCTGTGCTGGCGCAGGGCAAGGTTGTGTACGTTGGGCATCCGGTCGCTGCTGTTGTGGCAACCGATAAATACAAGGCGCGCGATGCCGCTGATCTGATTGAAATTGACTATGAACCGTTGGATGTCGTGAGCGATGGCGAAGCGGCAGCGAAGGCCGACTCGCCCGTGATTCACGAAGACCTCGGCGACAACATCGCCTACGTGCACAGCGCTGGGACAGGCGATGTGGATGCGGCCTTTGCCGCGGCGGATAAAATTGTTACGCAACGGCTGAATCATCAACGACTCGCGCCCATTCCCATCGAGCCGCGCGGCGTGTTGGCGCAATATTTCAAAGGCGAAGGCCAATTGAATCTGTGGTCTTCGACGCAGATTCCGCACTTGATGCGTACGCAGGTCGCCATTATGCTCGGTTTGGCTGAAAACAAAGTTCGCGTGGTTGCGCCGGAAGTTGGCGGCGGCTTTGGCTGCAAGCTAAACGTCTATGCGGAAGAAGCCTTGCTCGGCTGGATTGCGATGCAACTTGGCAAGCCGGTCAAATGGATTGAGGGCCGCCGCGAGAATTTGCAAGCAACGATTCACGGACGCTCACAGGTTGGCACAGTTGAAGTTGCGGTGAAAAATGATGGCACGCTACTTGGACTGCGCTACACTGTGGTGGCTGACCTTGGTGCGTATCATCAATTGCTCACGCCTGCCGTGCCGACGTTGACAGGCTTGATGCTGGCGGGTTGTTACAAGATGCCAGCCGTCCAAATGAATTGCACAGGCGTTTTCACGAACAAGATGGCGACCGATGCGTATCGCGGCGCGGGGCGTCCTGAAGCAACCTATCTGGTCGAACGTATTATGGATCGCGTCGCGCAAGAAATTGGGATGGACCCGATTGCGCTGCGCCAGAAGAATTTTATTCAGCCGCATGAATTTCCCTACACAACAGCGGCGGGCGTGACCTACGACAGTGGCGATTATGAAGCGGCACTGGCGAAGGCGATGGAAATCGTAGATTACAAAAAACTGCGCGAAGAACAGGTCGCTGCCCGCGCCGCCGGTCGCGTGATGGGCATTGGCGTTTCGACGTATGTCGAGATTTGCGGGATGGGGCCTTCTGCGGCGATGCCTGCGGGCGGTTGGGAGTCGGCCACCGTGCGTGTCGAACCAACGGGCAAGGTTACGGTGCTGACGGGCGTTTCGCCGCACGGACAGGGCGAAGAGACTTCGTTCGCACAAATCGTCGGCGATATGCTCGGCGTGGACATGAACGATGTGCTCGTCATTCACGGTGACACCGCGATTGTGCAATACGGCATCGGCACGTTCGGTTCGCGTGGCCTCGCCGTCGGTGGCGCGGCGCTGGTTTGTGCGACGGAAAAAGTCGTGAAGAAAGCCAAGACCTTAGCCGCGCATCTGCTCGGCACTGATGCCGAAAGCTTGTCGTTTGAAAACGGTAAATTCGTCGGCGCACCGGATGACAAAGTGCTGACGATTCAGGACGTGGCGCTAGCCGCGCATACGGCGGCGAGCCTGCCCGAAGATTTCGAGCCGGGCTTATCGGCACAGCATTTCTTCGAGCCGAAAAACTTTACCTATCCTTCGGGAACGCATATCTGCGTCGTCGAACTCGATAAAGACACGGGCGCGGTGGAAATCAAACGCTACGTTGCCGTGGACGATTGCGGGAATCAGATCAATCCGCTGATCGTGCAGGGGCAGGTGCACGGCGGCATCGCACAGGGACTCGCGCAGGCGTTGTTTGAAGAGGTCGTTTATGACGAAAACGGGCAACTACTGACCGGCGAGTTGATGGATTATGCCGTGCCGAAGGCGTTTCAGGTGCCGCATTACGAATTAGATCACGCCGTTACACCCACGCCCGTCAATCCGCTCGGCGCGAAGGGGGTCGGCGAAGCGGGAACCATTGGCTCCACGCCCTCAATTGCCAACGCCGTGATGGATGCGCTCGCACCCTTCGGCGTGCAGCATATAGATATGCCGCTCCGGCCTGAGAAATTGTGGAGGGCAATGAACAACTGAGGATATGGGGTTTAGGATTTAGGATTTAGGGTTGTGGTTAGGACGGTACGCCGTGGATCAAGGGGAAGGTTATGGAAAGTTATCGGGAGCTTGTGGTTTGGCAAAAGGGAATGGCGCTCGTTGTTGCTGTGTATCGCATGACGGCTACTTTCCCAAAAAGCGAAACGTTTGGCTTAGCAGGCCAGATTCAACGGGCAGCCGTTTCCATCCCTTCAAACATTGCCGAGGGCAATGCGTTGCGGCAAACCAAAGCGTATTTGCGTCATCTGGCCATTGCGTGCGGTTCGCTCGCCGAACTGGAAACGCAATTGGAAATTGCTGAGCGTTTAGGCTATCTCTCAGATCGCACAATCGCTCTGCAAGCCAATGAAATCGGTCGCATGCTGAACGCCCTTCGCCAAAAGCTTGAGGCAAAGCTATAACCGTTCATCACAAACCTTACATCCCAAATCCTAAATTCTAAATCCTCTCAAGGAGAATTATGATTCCAGCAAATTTTGATTATCACGTTCCATCCACCGTGGCCGAAGCGATTGGCCTGCTGGCGCAGCACGGCGAGGATTGCAAAGTGTTGGCCGGCGGGCATAGTCTGCTTCCGGCGATGAAACTACGGCTGACGCAGATTCCCGTGGTTGTAGACATCGGCAGGATTGCTGATTTGAGTTATATCAAAGTCGAAGGCAGCACGATTCGCATTGGCGCGATGACGACGCACGGAACGATTGCGGCTTCAGTAGAACTCAAAGAACATTGCCCGCTGCTCGTCGAATGCGGTGCGCAGGTTGGCGACCAACAGGTGCGCAATCGCGGTACACTGGGCGGCAGTTTGGTACACGCTGATCCGGCAGCGGATTGGCCTGCCGCAATTCTGGCGCTGAATGCCGAACTTGCGCTGCAAGGCGCACAAGGGGAGCGCGTGGTGAAAGCGGCGGATTTCTTCGTGGATATGTTGACGACCGATGTGCAACCCGGCGAATTGCTCACGGAAATTCGCATTCCTGTGCCAGCCCAACCCCAGGCGGCGGCTTATCTGAAAGTCCCGCAGGCTGCCTCCGGGTTTGCGATTGTCGGCGTCGCCGTGCAGTTGGAAATGGACGGCAATACCTGCAAATCCGTCAGCATTGGCGTGACAGGATTAGCGCCCAAAGCTTATCGCGCGACTGCTGCCGAAGCGACGTTAACGGGTGCGGCTTTGGAAGACGCCTCAGTAAATGCGGCAGCCGCGCAAGCCGATGCCGATGCTTCTGACGCGATGGGGGACATCCACGCTTCAGAAGAGTATCGCCGTCATCTGGCGCGCGTGTACGTCCAACGCGCCGTGCAGACCGCCGCCGGACGGGCGTAGCAACTGACTGATAACAATGCGGAACCGTTGGCTTGCCCGTCCGCCAGCATTGCACCTTCCCCCTTTCACATTGATCCTCCCAATTTTGTTGAAGTATCAATGTGAAAGGGGGAAGGTGCAATGCTCGCTCTGTTACTCTCACCGTTGAGCGTGGGAGAGCCGCTAGAATTGCTTATTCCTTACTTAACCGCCGCACCATTCCCGCCAGAATAAAACAAGCGATTCCGGCAAACACCGAAATATTCCAGGGCAGCAAGCTAAACCCCGTTGAGATAAAAAACAGCACGCCCATCGTCGAAAGAATAATTGCAGTTGTTTTCGTAGTTTGATTGGTCATAGCATTGTCCTTTGTCACTTGTCCTGTGGCCTTGTTAGATGTTCTTGCGCGCAAATCTCCCATCTCCAATTTCAAATCTCATCCTGCGTGGCAGCCAACGCACGTATGAAAGAACGTGGCGGGTTTGGCATCAGGCGCGGCCTGCAACCACGCATCGGCTTCTTTGGTATAGCCGGATTCTTTTCGTGCCTGTTGCAACAGAATCGCCGCCTTGCTGCGATTGTCAGCGCCGCCGAGCCGCAAATATGCTTCCGCCATGCCCAGCAACAATTCGCCGCGCGCGTGGATAGAGAGCCGCGCGAAGTTGGATTGTTGTTGGCGGTAAACTTCTTCGTAATCGTGAATCACTTTTTCCAGCATCACGCGCTGCTGCACTTTGTCTGGCACATACCGCGAATAGACGACGTAATGTGCCGCGCGCGGAACTAAGATAGACACAGATTTCGGTTGTAGCTGCACAGCGCGTTCCATTTCCTTTTCGCCTTGCTGAAAGATGTCGTTTCCTTTCTGAAATTCGCCTTTTTGGAAGTAAGCCACCGCTTGAAACTCCAGCCCCGCGCCGTGCCAGACTAAGGCTTCGGCATGATTGGGGTCTTCTTTGAGTTGGTTTTCGCACCTGGCCATCCCGCGCGCGAGGGCGGCGGCATCGCCAGCAAAACCAGCAAAGAAATCTTCGCGCACCAGATGATCGAAACGCGGCACGTTTGGTTGTTGTGCCTGCGTCAGTCCGAGCGTCAGGCTCAGTGCGACGGCGGTGATAAGTAACAGTTTGAGCATATTTCGTGTTCGCATATTGAATTCCTCCGGGTTGATCGTTGCAAGCGACCATACGCATTGCGCGCCGGAATCGCAGGGCTTTCTTCTGAACGGTCGGTTTTGCCGACTGAACGGTAACCGGCGCACAGCCGGAAATTGGCAGTCGTAAGGCTTTCTGCCACAATGCCAGTGATGAAATTGGTCTGGCAAAAAGTCTGGCCGCATCTGCGGGCACGATTGTTGTATGTGGTCTATGGACTGCCACTGTCGCTGATTCCGTTTTTCCTGAACTGGCAAGCCTTTCAGACGAGCGGGCGGTTATTGTTCGGGCTGTTTTCTTCGCTGGGGTTTGGCTTGCTGGTTGCCGTGACAGTGTGGACAACATTTTTGGCGGCCTATTTAGCCTTAACCTGGGTCTATCGGCAGTCAGGTTTTTTCCCACGCACCCGCTGGTGGTTTGATCTCGGCGTGGCGTTGTGTGGAACGGTGTTGGGTATCGGGCTGATGATGGGCGTGCAATCCTGGCTGTGGCAAGTGCCTATTTCGGGCGGCAACTTTTTAATATCATTAGTGGTGGGGCTGATTTGTCTGACCGTGTTTTTGCTGTATTCGATGTATCAGGAAGCGCGGGCCGAAGCCTTGCAACAACAGGCGGCGGTGGCCGAAGCACGTTATCACGTGCTGGAACAGCAAATGCGCCCGCATTTCCTTTTCAATGCGCTGAACAGCCTTGCCGAACTGATCGAAGCCAAACAGGACAACGCGGCGGAAGTCGCCTTTACGCTGTCTGACCTGTATCGCCGCATTCTGGCCAACTCGAAAACCAAAACTGCTTCGCTTGCTTCCGAGGTCGAAATCACGCAGGCGTATTTGGAATTGGAACAATTGCGCTTTGGTGCGCGGCTGCAATATTCGTTTTCTCTGCCAGACAATCCCACGCCGATATTTCTGCCCAGCCTGACCTTGCAAACCCTGGTCGAAAACGCTGTCAAGCACGGCATCGCCAGAGCTATCGCGGGTGGCAGCATCGAAATCTCTGTGCAGCCGCACGCGCCACAAGGCTACCAACTCCGAGTTGTGAATACGGGCGTTCCGCTGGCGACCAGCGGCAATGCGAACGGGACGGGACTGGCGAATACAAAAGAGCGCCTGGCTTTGCTGTACGGCGCGCGCCATCAATTTCAGCTCATCACTGACGAGGCGGGCTGCACGGTGGCAAGTTTTTATTTTACCGGAGAACCGCTTGACTGAACCCAAACGCCTGCTGATTGTGGATGACGAAGCGTTAGCGCGACAGCGTGTGCGCCGCTACGTCGAGCAATTCGCCGAGCCGTTCCTTATCGCCGAAGCCGCAAGCGGCCTCGAAGCCGTGGCGCAAATCCATGCCCTGCAACCGCACATCGTTTTTCTCGACATTGAAATGCCCGGCCTCACCGGATTGGAAGTCTTGCAGCAATTTGAGCAGCGCGCTTTTCTCGTGATTTTCCAAACCGCCTTTGATGAATTTGCCGTGCGCGCATTTGAAGAAAACGCCTGTGATTATTTGCTGAAACCCTTCAACGCCGCCCGGCTGCACAAGGCGCTCGCACAAGCGTTAGCGCGCGTCGCAGACGAAGAACGCTTCCGCACCCTGGAAGCACAGCTTGCCGCCCGCACTGGCTTTCTGCAACGCCTGACGGTGAAGCAGGGAAGTCGCATGCGCCTGGTCGAAACCCACGACATTCATTGTTTTGTCAGCCAGGATCATTACACCTGCGTCTACTTTGGTGCACAGCAGGAAGGCATCGTAGATTTGTCATTGGCGCGGTTGCACGAACGACTTGACCCACACTCATTTCGGCAACTCCATCGCAACAACCTCGTGCGCGTCGGCGCTATTGTGGCCTTGTCTATAACGCGACAAGGCGAAATGCTGATTGAACTGACGAACGGAATGAAACTGCCCGTCTCGCGCGTGCATCGGCAAGAAGCGCGGTTGTTGTTGCGAACGTAGCGAAGGTTCGATTTGATTGTGATCAAGGTCAAGCTTAAGCAACTTGGCTACGAGCCGCGCCGCGCGGCGGCGGCGTACAAGTGATGTCACGCAAACCTCTCGCATCATTCGCCTGTAGCACAATAGACTTTCGCGCAACCGCAAGAATATAATCGCCACCGCACAACTAACGTCAAAAGAAAGGTTCTACCCCATGCCACAACGCCTCGTTTTCTTCTTCGCTTTGCTGCTGCTCGTAGCGGCTTGCAACAACAAACAGGGGACAAATATGTCAGCAACTTCGATGGCCTCGACGCCGGAACAATTCATCACCGAGGCTGAAGCGCGGCTGGAAGCGTTAGCGCTGAAGCTAAATCGTGCGCAATGGGTCGCGGCGAATTTTATTACCGATGACACCGAAGCGTTGAGCGCCGATGCGAACAAAGAATACATCGCACTCACCACCGAACTTGCCGAGGCGGCGCGCAAATTTGACGGGCAGAAAATGTCTGACGATACGGCGCGCAAATTCCTCCTGCTAAAGCTTTCCCTTACCTTGCCTGCGCCTGCGAATCCGCAGGAACGCGAAGAGTTGACGAAGATCGCGGCGGCGCTGGAAGGCGCATATGGCAAGGGCAAGTATTGCCCAGACGGCGAGAAGGGGAAATGCCTGAACCTGGACGAGCTGGAAAAGATTTTGCGCGAAAGCCGCAATCCTGATGAACTGAAAAAAGCCTGGGCGGGCTGGCATTCGGTCGCGCCGTCGTACAAGAAAGACTATGCCCGTTTCGTTGAACTCTCGAACAAAGGTGCGGTGGAAATGGGCTTCAAAGATACTGGCGCTATGTGGCGGTCGAATTACGATATGCCCCCCGATGCGTTCGCGGCAGAAATGGAACGGCTGTGGTTGCAGGTCAAACCGCTCTACGATTCGCTGCATAAATACGCGCGCAAACAACTCATCAAAAAATATGGCAACAAAGTCGTCCCCGAAACCGGGCCGCTGCCTGCACATCTGTTCGGCAATATGTGGGCGCAGCAGTGGAATAATATCTACGATCTGCTGAAGCCGCCGACTGGCGATCCTGGCTTCGATCTGACGAAAATCCTGGGCGCGCGCAAGACCGACCCGAAAGGAATGGTGAAATACGGCGAAGGCTTTTTTACTTCGCTCGGCTTGCCCACGTTGCCGCCGTCATTCTGGGAAAAATCGCTGTTCACGCGCCCGCAGGATCGTGAAGTCGTCTGTCACGCCAGCGCCTGGGATATGGAACCCAGGATCAATGATGTCCGCATCAAAATGTGTATCAACATCAATGAAGAGGACTTCACCACGATTCATCACGAACTCGGCCACGACTATTACTATTTAGCTTATGCCAAACAACCCTATTTCTATCGTGACAGCGCCAACGATGGCTTTCACGAAGCGATTGGCGATACCGTTGCGCTTTCGATCACGCCGGAATATTTGAAGCAGTTAGGAATGCTTGACAACGTGCCCAGCACGGACGCCGATCTTGGTTTGCTGATGCAACGCGCGCTCGATAAAGTCGCGTTTCTGCCCTTCGGCTACCTCGTAGACCAATGGCGCTGGCAAGTATTTTCAGGCGCAGTGAAACCTGACGGCTACAACAAAGCGTGGTGGGATTTGCGCGCCAAATACGGCGAAATCGGCCCGCCGGATGCGCGCGGCGAAGAATTCTTTGACGCGGGCGCGAAATATCACGTTCCCGGCAATACGCCGTATGCGCGCTACTTCCTTGCGCACATTTTACAGTTCCAGTTTCATCGCGCCTTAGCCCGCGCCGCCGGATGCAAGGACCCGCTGCATCGCTGTTCGATTTACAACAATAAAGCCGCGGGCGAAAAGCTGAAACAAATGCTTGCTATGGGCAAGAGCAAACCCTGGCCCGAAGCATTGAAGGCAATGACGGGCGAAGACAAGATGGATGCGACGGCGATTCTGGATTACTTCGCGCCGCTGAAAAAATGGCTGGACGAGCAGAATAAGTAGCCGGAACGCGAAGCGCCTGCTAGGGCGTGAAGAGGAAATCCGCGTCGAGAAAAGTTACAGCGTCGTAAGCCTCAGCACGCGCTTCCACGTACGCTCCCAGTGGCTTCGCGTGGCTGACGAATCTTGCAGGAGATTGAGAGATGAGTACCCACAAGGGCAGTAAATTTTTATTTGAATCCGCTTCCCCCGCACATACCTTTACGCGCGAAGACATCAGCAAGGCGCAGCAAATGGTCGGACAAGTTGCCGAAGAATTTATGCGGCGCGAAGTTTTGCCACGCACTGAAGCCATCTACGGCAAAGACTGGCCGGTCACGCGCGAGCTGTTGCTTAGCGCGGGCGAATTGGATTTGCTGCGCATTGATATTCCCGAAGCGTACGGCGGCCTCGGCCTGGACAAAGTCAGTTCGGCATATGTGGGCGAACAAATCGCGTTACTGCCTTCGTTTGGTGCGAGTCTCGGCGCGCATACGACGATTGGGACGTTGCCAACGGTGTATTTTGGCAATGAAGCGCAACGCGCGAGATACTTGCCGAAGCTGGCGACAGGTGAATGGGTGGCAGCATATTGTTTGACCGAACCGGATTCCGGGTCAGATGCGCTTGCGGCGAAAACAAAGGCGACGCTCAGCGCAGACGGCAAGCATTACATTCTGAACGGGCGCAAGATGTGGATCACGAATGGTGGGATTGCCGATCTTTTCACGATCTTTGCGAAAGTGGATGGCGAGCGGTTTACGGCGTTTCTCGTCGAGCGCGAGATGGGCGTGGTGAGCGCGCCGGAAGAGAAGAAGTTGGGATTGGATGGCAGCTCGACGACCGCGATTTTATTGGACAACGTCAAGGTGCCTGTGGAAAACGTGTTGGGCGAAATCGGCAAAGGTCATATCGTCGCCTTCAATATCCTAAACCTCGGACGACTCAAACTTGGCACGCGTAATCTGGGGCAGGCGAAAGCAGCGTTGAATCATTCGATCAATTACGCGCGCGACCGGCATCAGTTTGGGCGTCCGATTGCGAGTTTTGGGTTAATCCAACGCAAGCTAGCGGAAATGGCGGTGCGCTGTTATGTCGGCGATGCGATGGTCTGGCGGACGTTGGGAATGGTGGATGAAACGCTCGAAGCCATTGATCCGAACAACGCGATGCAGGTGCTGAAAGCCATCGAGCAATACGCCGTCGAGTGCTCAATCATTAAAGTTTGGACAAGCGAATCGCTCGGTTATGTCGTGGATGAAATGGTGCAGGTGTATGGTGGCTACGGGTACTCGAAAGAATTTCCGGCAGAACAGGCGTACCGCGACGCACGAATCACGCGCATTTACGAGGGCACAAACGAAATCAACCGCACGATCATTACCACACGCTTGCTCAAAGCGGCGGCAAAAGGCGAATTGCCGCTCGCGGAAACTGCACAAGCTCTCCTCTCGCAATTGCCAAACAAACTTCCTGCAACTAAACTGCCGGGACTCGCGTATGTCGAGTCGCAATTTGCTGTAACGAAGAACGCAGCTCTCCTTTGCCTCCAGGCTGCATCACTAAGCTACGGTGATCAGATTAACGAAGAACAAGAAGTGTTAGGCCTTTTGGCTGACACATTGATAGATGTCTACGCTATCGAAAGCGCTTGGCTGAGAACGGCCAAATTGATGGCGGCGCGCGGTGCAGAACACTGCGCGGCGCAAATCGAAATGGCTCGCCTCTATGCCTGCGACGCGGCAGAGCGGGTGGCAACCAATACACGGTTGTTGCTCGCGACGCTTACTGACGAAGGCAGCGAAGACGAGATCGTCGCCACGCTTGGACGGTTGCAATGGTTGTCGCCCATTAACACCAAACAGGCGCGTCGAACGATTGCCAAGGCGCTGATCGAAGCCGGACGCTATCTCTGGTAAAGGAATGGCTGGAAAATAGTTTCTCGTTATTAATCACGGGGCGCATGGGGAAGTAAAGCAAGATGATTTTTGCTTTTCCCCGTGAGCGCCGTGGTTAATAACAAGAAACTATTTCCAACTTATTCCCAAAGGAAACTGCATGAGTCATTCGCAAGAAACGGTTGACCTGGAGGCAACCGAAACCTCCCCTCACGCAACGTTGGGCATTTGGGCGACAATCAAAGAGGCCCTACGCGGTTCGCATCACGATTTCACTCAAGGCAGTATTGGCCGCGCGATTTTTTTACTCGCGGTGCCGATGGTGTTGGAACTTGCGCTGGAATCGTTGTTCGCGGTCGTCAATATTTTTTACATTTCTCACATCAGCACGAACAAAACCGAAGCGCTCGCCATCGTTGGATTGACGGAATCTTTGTTGACGTTGGTCTTCACGATTGCGATGGGGCTGAGTATGGCGGTGACTGCCACGGTCGCGCGGCGTGTGGGCGAGAAGGATATGCCGGGCGCGTCGTTTGCGGGTGCGCAAGGTATTTGGCTTGGCTTTTTCGCTTCGTTGCCGCTCACACTCATTGGCATTTTTTGTATGCCGCTCGTGTTTAAGTTGATGGGCGCGCATACGGAAGTGATTGACATCGGCAAAGGTTACGGCCAAGTGATTTTTGCGGGAAACCTGACGGTGATGTTGTTGTTCATCAACAACGCGATTTTTCGCGGCGCGGGCGATGCTTCGATTGCGATGCGGTCGTTGTGGGTGGCGAATATTGTGAACTTCATTCTTGACCCGTGCTTTATTTTTGGCTTTGGCCCATTTCCGCGATGGGGCGTAACAGGTTCGGCAGTAGCGACGACGATTGGCCGCAGTATTGGTGTGGCGTATCAGTTCTGGCTGCTGTTTGGTGGCAAAGGGCGTATTCAGGTGGAATGGGCGCGGTTTGCACCAGATTTTCCGATGATGTGGAAGTTGCTCCGGCTTTCGTTCGGAGTAATGCTGCAAAACTTTCTCGCCACGTCGAGTTGGATTGCGATGATGCGCATCGTGTCTAATTTCGGTAGCGGGGCAATTGCGGGCTACACGATTGCTATTCGCATTATTATCTTTGCCATCCTGCCAGCGTGGGGAATGAGTAATGCGGCGGCGACCTTAGTCGGTCAAAACCTGGGTGCCAAAAAACCAGAGCGAGCAGAAAAATCAGTCTGGCTGACAGGGCTGGCGAATATGGTGTTTATGGTACTGGTGACCCTGACTTTTGTGGGGCTTGCCGAAGGGTTGATTGGGATTTTTACGGCTGAAACGGAAGTCTTGCCGTATGGAATTGCGGCGTTGCGGCTAATTAGCTATGGCTACGTGTTTTATGCGTGGGGAATGGTGACGACGGCTTCGTTCAATGGGGCGGGCGACACCTATACGCCGACCGCGATTAATGTCGTGTGCTTCTGGGTGCTGCAAATTCCGATGGCCTACCTGTTGGCGATGAAAACCAGCCTAGGCATCAACGGAGTTTTTTGGGCCGTGACTATTAGCGAATCTATTCTGGCTGTTGTTGCCGTCCTGGTGTTTCGGCGCGGGAAGTGGAAAACAGTGCAGGTGTAGAGAGTGGGCGCATGATTTAGGGAAGGGACGCAAAACGGTAGCCCACCCACGGGGATGTGAGAATGTAATGTGGGCAGGATGGATCAGGTTCGATCTTGCGGCGTAACTGGTTAATGAATACGCGTAAGTAATCTAACTGCTCAGTTGCCTCGACTCCCCACACGGCCTGTAACAGCGCGCGATGCGTCACTACTTTGCCTGCGTTTGAGATCAGATGTTTTAAGACTTCGAATTCTTTTGGGGTCAGGTTCACTTCGCGCCCGCCAATCGTGACGCGATGTGCCTGTGCATCTACGACGACATCGCCTGCTGTAAACTGCACTGCTGGTAGTGGTAGTGCTTGCACGCGGCGCAAAATGGCCCGCATCCGCGCGAGCAATTCCTCAAAGCCATAGGGCTTGGTTACATAATCATCCGCGCCCAGTTCCAGCGCCGCAACCTTGTCTGCCTCTGCCTCTTTGCCGGAGAGGAAGATGATTGGCACATTGGAAAACTCTCGTACACGACGACAAACTTCTAACCCCGAAAGCTGCGGCATGACTTCGTCCAACAGGATTAGGTTGGGTTCTTCCTTGTGAATTTCATTGAGGGCTTCGACACCGCCGGGGGCTGTACGTACTTCATATCCGCGCGTCGGCAAATATGCTCGCATCGCGCGCAGAATCGAAAGTTCATCATCTACGACCAGAACCAACGGTTTAGTCAGCATAGCCATTTTATTTGGGTTCTACCGGCGCGCCCACCTGTTCCCAAGCGTCAAAGCCGCCTTGCAGCGGATACGCTTCTTTCCATCCACGAGCCAGCAGTATTTGCGCCACCCGGGCGCTGGAAGCTTCGTGCGGTCAGGTGCAGTAGGTTACGACTGTCCGGTCATGTGGAATCGTCGTCAACCGTTGTTCCGCTTCATCCGCAGGAACTCGAAGGGCACCCGGCAGTTTCGTAGTTGCCGCACTCCACGCCTGCGGATTGCGGGTGTCGAGAAAGACTATCGATTCGCCTCGGCGCATTCTTTCCTGCACTTCGTCTACTGTAATTCGCGTCGGTTGTTCACCGGTTTGTGTTTTAGCCACGTTTTCCTCCTCGGCTGGCAGCAGGCGCTTGTTTGCTGATTTTCTGTGACGCCGTCGCAAAAGTCTTGATCATTTGACGGTTGAAAGCGGGAATGTCGGCGGGTTTGCGACTGGTGACCAAACCATTATCCTCGACGACTTCTTCGTCCACCCATTGCGCGCCCGCATTTTTCAAATCTGTCTGAATAGATTCATAAGAAGTGAGTTTGCGATCTTTGACGACGCCCGCATCAATCAGCGTCCACGGGCCGTGACAGATGGCAGCGACCGGCTTGCCCGCTTGAAAGAAGGCTTGCACGAATTGCAGCGCCTGTTCATCGCGGCGCAATTTGTCGGGGTTCATTACGCCGCCGGGTAGCAGGAGCGCATCGTAGTTGTCGGGTTGCGCTTCGGCTAGCGGGACATTGACGACAAAATCATCACCCCAAACCGTATGTTGCCAACTCTTCACCCAACCGGATTGCGGCGATACGATTTCCGTCGCAGCACCTGCTTGCTCCAGGGCTTTTTTAGGATCTGTTAGTTCCACTTCTTCAAAACCATCGGCGACTAAAATGGCGATTTTTTTACCTTGTAATTGCTCCATAAATTTTCATCTCTTGCAAAGTTGATACATTGAAAACCGAACATCTACTGTAAGAATTACGGTCAAGGCGTTCGCCTCGGATACGGGGCGTTTCAATTCTTAACCTCGTATTGCCCTGGGCTTTCATCTGCTTTCAATGCGTGCTGTAGAAAAAGCAAGTTACGCGCCAAAACCCGCAGGGCTTTACTGTGTGGGGACATTGGCTATAATCGCGCACATCAGCGTCAGCAATCCTGAGACGAAACCTGTTGTACTTTTTGCGAAAGGAGCGATTTGCTATGTCAGTCGTACCGCCATCGCCGCCGAAACTGCTGGATCAAGTGCGCACGACAATTCGTCTGCGCGGACTGACTTACCGCACCGAACAAACGTATTGCGATTGGATCAAACGCTTTATTGTCTTTCACGGCAAACGACATCCGCGCGAAATGGGCGCGCCTGAAATCCGCGACTTTCTCGCCCATCTGGTAAATGACCGTAATGTCGCTTCCAGCACACAGAATGTTGCGCTGCACGCGTTGTTGTTTTTGTATCAGGAAGTGCTTTTGATCGAAATGCCGTTTATCGGTGACTTGCAACCGGCCAGGAAAGAACCGCGCTTGCCTGTTGTGTTTACGCCCGATGAAGTTCGCGCGTTGCTGGCGCAATTGAGCGGCACGAAATGGCTGATGGCGAGTTTGTTGTACGGCACTGGCATGCGGGTGAGTGAACTATTGCGCCTGCGCGTCAAAGACATTGATTTCAAGCAAAATCAAATTATCGTGCGCGAAGGCAAAGGCAGAAAAGACCGCGTGACGATGCTGCCGCAGGCAATGAAAGAACCGCTCTATGAACATCTGCGCGAAGTCAAACTTGCGCACGATGAGGATTTGCGGGCAGGCTTCGGAGCGGTGCTATTGCCTTATGCACTCGCCACGAAATATCCGAACGCCAGCTATCGCTGGGAATGGCAATACGTGTTTCCCGCGCCCCAACGGTCGCGTGATCCGCGTTCGGGCGAAGTGCGACGACATCACCTTGATCCGGCTGTTCTGCAACGAGCGGTAAAAGTGGCATTAGGCAAAACAACGATTGCAAAACACGGCAGTTGCCATACGTTGCGTCATAGCTTTGCGACGCATTTGCTGGAACGTGGCTCGGATATTCGCACCGTGCAGGAATTGCTCGGTCACGAGGATGTCAGTACTACGATGATTTACACACACGTACTAAATCGCGGCGGCTTAGGCGTACAAAGCCCGCTGGATAGTTGAAGGTAGCGCAAACGTCCCGTTTGTGTTTGCTAGTGTCCGTCAGCTGCCTAACTCGCAAACGGGACGTTTGCGCCACCTTCGTTCACTTTCGTAACTTCGACTTCTGGCCTATACTGCGCCCTTCAACGCAAAATCATTTCACGCCAGAGGAATCATCTTGAGCAAACAGAAAAAAACACCGCAGGATTTGCGCTCGCACCGTTGGCTGGGCACGAGCGATATGCGTTCGTTCGGCCATCGTTCGCGCGCTAAGCAAATGGGCTATGCCGCCGAGGACTACGCGGGCAAGCCAATCATCGCCATCATCAATACCTGGAGCGATCTGAACACTTGTCATAGCCACTTTCCCGAACGGGTCGAAGAGGTCAAACGTGGCGTGTGGCAGGCGGGCGGCTTTCCGGTCGAAATCCCCGCACTCTCCATCACGGAAATTTTCATGAAGCCATCGCCGATGATGTACCGCAATCTGCTGGCGATGGAAGTCGAAGAGCATTTGCGCAGTCAGCCGATTGATGGTGCGGTATTGATGGGCGGTTGTGACAAGACGACGCCCGGATTGTTGATGGGCGCGATTTCGATGAACCTGCCCGCGATTTACCTGCCCGCCGGGCCGATGTTGCGCGGCAATTGGAATGGCAAATTTTTGGGCAGCGGCTCTGATGTCTGGAAGTATTGGGCCGAAAAATGTGCGGGCAATTTGTCCGATGCCGAATGGAATGAAATGGAAGACGGTATCGCGCGTTCTGCCGGGCATTGTATGACGATGGGAACAGCTTCGACGATGACTTCAATTGCGGAGACGCTCGGCTTTACGCTGCCAGGTGCGGCTTCGATTCCGGCGGTGGATGCGAATCACGCGCGGATGGCTTCGGCTTGCGGGCGGCGCATTGTGGAAATGGTGTGGGAGGATATGAAACCATCCGACGTTCTGACGATGGACGCGATTGAAAATGCGATTGCGGCGGATATGGCGATTGGAGGTTCGACCAATGCAATTATCCACCTCGTAGCTATTGCCGGGCGTGCCGGTATCAAGTTACCGCTGGCAAAGTTTGACGAGATTTCGCAGCGTGTGCCGTTGCTCGCCAATATTCGCCCGTCGGGGCAATACCTGATGGAAGATTTTTACTACGCGGGTGGATTGCGCGCCTGTCTGCATCAGATTCGCAGCCTGCTGCATCTGGATGCGTTGACCGTGAACGGCAAGACGCTGGGCGAAAACATCGAAGGCGCAAAAGTCGTGCATGAAGATGTCATTCGTTCACTGGAAAATCCTGTTGTGGAAATCGGCGGCACCGCTGTTTTGTACGGCAATCTTGCGCCGAACGGTGCAGTCATTAAACCCACCGCAGCCGATAAAACGCTCTGGCAACACACCGGGCGCGCGGTGGTTTTCAAAGACTACAACGACCTGAATGCCCGGCTGAATGATGAAAACCTGGAAGTGGATGAGACCTCTGTGCTGGTGTTACAAAACGCTGGGCCGCTCGGCGCGCCGGGGATGCCGGAATGGGGAATGCTGCCGCTGCCAAATAAAGTCTTGAAAAAAGGCGTGCGCGATATGGTACGCATTTCGGACGCGCGCATGAGCGGGACTTCATATGGTGCTTGCGTTCTGCATGTTTCGCCCGAAGCCTATATCGGCGGGCCGCTTGCCTTTGTGCAGGATGGCGATTTGATCGAACTCGATGTGCCCAACCGCAAACTGAACCTGCTGGTCAGCGACGACGAACTCGCGCGCCGCCAAGCCGCGTGGGTGAAACCGGAACGCAAATACGAGCGCGGCTATGGTGCCTTGTTTTCTGAGCGCGTGACGCAGGCGCACGAAGGCTGTGATTTTGATTTTCTCCATGCGGGCGCGCCGACTGCGGAGCCAGAGATCCATTGATGCGGCGCGGCTAGGAACGAACGGCGGAGACCCGACTGTCAATAGGGGCGTAATATGAGCGATAACGCCCTCCTTGACAGCCGGGTCTCCGCCGTCTCTTAATGCTCCCCCACAACACCAACCAACGGAGGTAGCAAATGAAACGAATCGTAGTCTGTTTTGACGGCACTTGGAACAAACCCGCGGATGAGTCCTTGCCTCCCAACCAACAAGTCGAAACGAATGTGCGGCGGTTTTATGAATCCGTGTTGCCGCAAGGGGCCGACGGCATCGCGCAAGTGACGTGGTACGACAAGGGCGTGGGCACGCATTGGTACGATCAATACATCGGCGGCGCAATGGGGACGGGGTTGGATTTGAACATTATGCAGGGCTATAAGTTTCTCTCTGAAACTTATGAGGAAGGTGATGAAGTCTTCGTTCTCGGCTTCAGCCGCGGGGCTTACACCGCGCGCAGTCTGGTCGGCCTGATTCGCAATTGTGGCTTGTTGCAGCAGAATGCGTTGCTGACGACCGTGGGGATTGCCTATGGCATTTACCGTACGCACGATGACGGGCCGGATTCGCGCACGGCGCGACTCTTTCGTCGGCTCCATTCCCGCGAAATTCCTATCAAATTTGTAGGTGTGTGGGATACGGTGGGGGCGCTTGGTGTGCCATTGCATTTGCTGCACGAATTCAATCTTGAATTTTACAAGTTTCACGACACTTCGCTCAGCCGCATCGTGAAAAACGCTTATCAGGCTGTTGCGCTGGATGAGCACCGCGAGGATTACGACATTTGTCTCTGGAATCCTGAGAGCAAGCCGGAGCAGACCATTGAGCAACGCTGGTTCGCGGGCGCACATTGCGATGTCGGCGGCGGCTATGACGACCGACAGCTTTCGGATTTGCCGCTGACGTGGATGATGCAGAAGGCAGCGGCGCTGGGATTGGGGCTGACGTCAGTTGCGTTGGGCGAGAAAAATTACCTCGGCGATCTGCGCGATTCTTACGCCGAGTTTATGCAAGGCAAATACGCGCTGCTTCGCCCACGCCACTTGCGCGCCGTGCAAAGAACGCAATTCGGTTTCGAGATCGTAGATGACTCCGTGCGCAACCGTATGCAGGATTTACCAGCGTATCATCCGACGAACCCCGGCTTGCTTTAACTTTAATTAGATAACAATTGCAGAAAGTCCGTCAGAATGCGCTGCGTAATGCCCCAGATTGGCCCGTGGAGAGAAGGATAGGCTGGATATTTAAGAATCGTTGCGCCATAGGGAAAGCGATAGACATCAGACAACCCCTTGGTTTGCAGTTCTGACAGTGGCAGCCAAAAGGCGGTTGCAACTTCGCCATTCAATTGCAGGGTTGCGTCCGACGGTGCAACCGCGATGAACGGGGCGATTTCGATCTGTGGCAAACGCGGATTGCCTGGCACCATCGTTGGCAATCGTCCGAGAAAATCTGTGGCCTCGGTTAAGCAAATGCCAACCTCTTCCCACGTCTCGCGGGCGGCTGTTGTGATGAGATTCGCATCCGTTATATCCGCACGTCCGCCGGGTAGAGCCAGATGGCCTGACCAATGATCGTTCTCTCGTTCCGCACGTTTGATGATGAGCAATTCTGCTGCGCCCTCTCGTTCGCGCAGAAGAACCGTCACTGCCGCCTGCCGCACACGCTCAAGCTCAAGCGGGGCCGGATGGAGCGGGAGGGACTGTGTCGTGATTTGCTGGCAAAGCGATTGAAAAGCAGTCATTTTAATTTCTGGACTCTCGAATCAGAGGCAAGACGAAAAACGGTTGCCATTATCGCGTACTCAATCCCAAAAACAAAACAGGCTGAATGACCCTATGAAATACCTTCACTGTGTCCTTGTCCTCGCAACAGTCAGTCTGGGTTACTTTGGCGCTGGCTGCTCCTCTACTGCCACTTCGCCTTTGCCCGTTGTTCCCCCCGCACCTGCTCCGCTTGTTTCGCTCGACTCGTATCTGCAAACAGACTACGCCCCCGCCGATGGGTTTGATTTCGCCTTTGGCAATGCTGATGGCAAAGGTGCCTATACGGATTTGGCAACTGGCAAAACGTATGATGGTTGGTATCTCGCCACCAAGTTTGCCGAAGTCTATAGCCTCGGCCTTCATCCCGGCGAGGACTGGAATGGGACGGGCGGTAAGGATACAGACCTGGGCCAACCTGTCTATGCCGTAGCCAATGGCCGTGTCGTTTTTGCGTCCAACTGCGGCAGGCTATGGGGCAATGTTGTTGTCATCGAACACACCTTTTACGAAAACTACGAGAAGAAAAAGATTCGTTCGCTGTATGCGCATTTGCTGGAAATCAACACACGCGTTGGGGAAGGGGTGAAGCGCCGCCAACGCATCGCCGCCATCGGCCAAGACCCGGAGAAAAACTATAACCCGCATTTGCATTTGGAACTACGGTGGGACGATCTGTCGCCGACCTATTGGCCGTCGAGCAATGGCAAAGATCAGGCGTGGGTGCGCGAACATTACGCCGAGCCATCCAGCTTCATCGCCGCTCATCGCCAACTCTTCGTGCCGCAGCAGGAAGCGACGCTCGTGCTGGTGGAGCAGTCGAGTTACAAGATGCGGTTGTACCAACAGGGCAAGATGCAGGGCGAATATCACGTCAGCTTCGGGCAGGCGCAAGGGCAAAAGCGTGTGCAGGGCGATAACAAAACGCCGAAGGGGATGTACTTCGTCACGAACAAACATCGAGGGCAATTCGATGGCGCGTATGGCGGCTATTACGGCGGGCATTGGATCAAGGTCAATTATCCAAATCGCTATGACGCCGCACGCGGACGCGCGGAAGGTTTGCTCACGCCCGCGCAAGAAGCGAGCATCCGCAAGAACTGGGCCGCACGTGCGCCGACCGCTGAGAATACAAAACTGGGTGGCGGCATCGGTTTTCACGGCTGGATCAAAGAATGGGACAACACCGGGCCGCGCCATTTGTCGTGGGGCTGCGTGGTAATGCACATTTACGACATCAGTAAACTCTACGATCTGATTCCACCCGGCGCGATGGTCGTGATTTTTTGAGGCCCGCTTGACAGGCGTTGGCCAGCGCCGTACTGTCTCCCTCCACCCAAGCCCCTCAAGGAGAAAATTATGTCTGCATTTGAAAACGCTACGAAATTCTTTCTTGCCTGTGAAGAGCCCGCGGGATGGGAAGGCTGTCAGCCGTATGTTGCCGAAGGTGCCACCTTCACGGCGCAATGTGAACCATTGGTCGGCGTAAAAACGATTGAGGAATACGCGAACTGGATGAAAGCGATTGGCACTATCACGGCACCGGGCGCAAGCTATGAGCTACACGCATCGGCATACGATGAAACAACAAAGACTGCCGTGTTCTTCGCGACCTATCACGCACGGCACACGGGCGAAGGCGGCCCGGTGCCGCCAACCAACCAGGAGACACACACGGATTATGTCTATGCGCTGAGAATGAATGACGAAAACAAAGTCGCCCACATGGTTAAAGTCTGGAATGCGCCGTGGGCGATGAGAGAGCTTGGCTGGTTGTAGCTGGCAAGGACGGCCCTGGCGTTAGCGTAGCAGCAACGGGCGACTGTGGTATTCAGCGTCGTAAAGTTCGCTTTACCTCACCTCTGCATTATGGTAAGACAAGGCACAGGTTTTGTTGCATCTTTCTACGGACCCCCATAAACAACTGCGGAGGAGAGTATGAATCATCGCACGCGCATTTTTTTCCTGTGGCTGCTCAGTACATTGTTTGTTACTGGATATGCACAGGGGCAACCCGTTGCTGCGCAAGTCAAAGCCGCAGCATCCGCCACAACGCCCGCACCGGAAAGTCTCTCTGCTGCCGAATTCTCCCGTCTGAGCCGCGAGTTGTCAGAAGAGGGCGGGTACTTTCGTTCCGACAACTTTACCTCTAATGAAACCTCGTATTTGCACGTCGTGGATAAGATGCGCCAGCTTGGCGCGACCGGCGGCGCATATCTCGGCGTAGGGCCGGAACAGAACTACACGTACATTGCCAAGGTTCGCCCACGAATGGCGTTTTTACTTGATATTCGGCGGCAGGCGATTATTCAGCATTTGATGTACAAGGCGATCTTTCACCTCTCGCCGACGCGCGCTCAATTCCTTTCCCGCCTGATTAGCCGCCCGCTGCCGAAGGACAATCCGCTCAAGAACGATGCGTCAATCAATGACATCATGAACCTGCTGAATAAACAGGTCGTGGATGAGAAAGCGTACAGCGAAAACCTCGTGACGATCCGCAAAATGATTCAGGACGAGTTTCAATTTCCGCTCTCGGAAACCGATCAAAAGAGCCTGGAATACGTTTACAAAAGCTTCCGCGAGGACGGATTAGAGATTCAGTATCGCGTGGACGGAACGTGGGGCAACAATGGCTTTCCCACTTTGCAGGAAATTATCGCGCAGCCCGATCAGAATGGGAAACAGGGCAACTTCCTCGTGACGAATGAAGATTATGAATTCATGCGTGGGATGCACCGCAAAAACCTGATTATTCCTGTCGTCGGCGATTTCGGTGGCAGCAAAGCCATTGCATCCGTCGCCGAGTACTTGCGTCGCCACAATCTGACTGTGACAGCGTTTTACACCTCGAACGTAGAGCAATATTTGTACAGCGGCAACACGTTCGCTGCCTTTGCGGCGAATGTCAAAAAGCTGCCGATCACCGACAAAAGCCTTTTCATTCGCGCTGTCCCCGTTCGCTATCCGCAACACCCCGCCCAACTGCCCGGCCATCGGCTGGTGACGTTGCTACAATTCATCAATGTCTTTCTCAAGGATTTTGAGGAAGGGCTGTATCCGTCGTACCGCGAATTGACGACGATCCATTTTATTGAGACGAATAAGTAAAACCACGAAGAATACGAAGGGCACGAAGAAAAACAAAACTCTTTCCCGCGCCCTCCGTGTTCTCCCTGGTTTTTACGCCAGAAGCGATTTCACGACCTCGCCATGCACATCAGTTAACCGATAATAGCGGCCTTGAAACTTGAACGTCAGCCGTGTGATCTAAGCCGAGGCAATGCAAAATCGTCGCATTTAAGTCATACGCCGAAATCGGATCACGCACGATGTTGTAGCTGAAATCATCCGTCTCGCCAATCGTTTGTCCGCCTTTGATGCCGCCGCCTGCGAGCCAGACGGTATAACAGCGCGGGTGATGATCGCGTCCATAATTGTCCTCAGACAACTTGCCCTGCGAATACACGGTGCGCCCAAATTCGCCGCCCCAAATCACCAGCGTGTCGTCGAGCAAACCCCGTTCCTGTAAATCCTGCAACAGTGCCGCTGTGGCTTGGTCGGTGTCGCGTGCCTGATTGCGTACCTGCTTCGGGCAATTGTTGTGCTGATCCCAGCCGCGATGAAATAGTTGAATGAAACGCACGCCACGTTCGGCTAAGCGGCGCGCCAAAATGCAATTGGACGCATACGTGCCCGGCTTTTTGGCATCGGGGCCGTAGCGGGCAAAGGTTGTTTCTGATTCCTTCGATAAATCCGTTAACTCCGGCACCGATGACTGCATGCGATATGCCATTTCGTATTGCGCGACTCGCGAAAGAATTTCTGGATCGCCCATCGCTTCGGCATTTTTCTGATTCAATTTTGCCAAGTCGTCCAAAAAGCGGCGGCGTACTTCGCTGCTGACGCCTGATGGATTGGCCAGGAATAAGACCCGCTCCTCGTTGTTGTGAAACTTCACGCCCTGATAGCGCGAAGGCAAAAAGCCACTGCCCCACAACCGATCATACAGCGGTTGATCCCCTGTGTTGCCTGTGCCGAGCGAAACCATGGTCACAAACGCGGGCAAGTCCTGATTTTCGCTGCCCAAACCATAGGAAATCCACGCGCCCATACTCGGCCTGCCCGCAATTTGAAAGCCCGTCAAGGCAAATGTTATTGCCGGATCGTGGTTGATCTGTTCCGTGTGCATGGATTTGATAAAGCAGATGCGATCCGCCACCTTTGCTGTGTGCGGCAACAGCTCGCTGAGCGATGCGCCGGCCTGTCCGTGCTGGGCAAACTTGAACATCGAAGGCGCAGTCGGAAAGCTCGATTGAAATGCAGTCATTCCCGTCAACCGTTGCCCTTGACGAATCGAATCGGGCAGGTTCTGGCCGCGAAATTTTTCGAGCTTCGGCTTGGCGTCAAAAAGGTCAAGCTGCGACGGCCCACCGGATTGAAACAGGTAAATGATGCGCTTCGCTTTAGGTGCGAAATGCGGGGATTGGAGATTGGAGATTGGAGATTGGAGATCATTTGCGCCGAAGCCATTTTCATTCAGCAAGGACGCTAGAGCGGCGGTGCCGATGCCGCAGCGGCTGAAGAAATGACGGCGTGTGAGCAGTAATTTCGTTTCATCAATCGGATTCATCGTAGCTGTCCTCATTGCTTGGTAATCACTTCGTCCAGATTCAATAGCAAGCTGGCTGTGGTGGCATAGGCGGCGACTTCGGCCACGTTTAGTGCCTTGTCGTTGCGCCTTTCACCGAGGGTCAGTAACCGTTCTGCCTCGGCGGGATGCTGCCGAAAGTATGTCAATTGCGAGGTGAGGTTGTCGCGTAATGTTTTGCGTTCCAACTCGTCAGGCCAGCGCGAGGTCAAGGCGCGAAAGGCCCAGGATAATCGTGCTTCCGGTGTCGCGCCGCCTTCCTTCAGCATTCGTTCGGCGAGTAGCCGTGCCGCTTCGACGTACGTGACATCGTTCATCAGATTGAGCGCCTGTAATGGCGAATTGGTACGTGTTTCGCGCACGTTGCAAAATTCACGCGCCGTCGCATCGAACACCAACATACTCGGATTCAGCACCGTGCGTTTCCAATACGTGTACAAACTGCGTCGCCACAACCCTTCGCCTTTGTCCTGCGGGTAGTTGGTCATATTCGAGAAGACCATATCCTTCCACAGCCCGGCAGGTTGATATGGCTTCACCGATGGCCCGCCGAGTTTTTCGACCAACAGGCCGGACACCAGCAACGCCTGATCGCGAATCATATCAGCAGACAAGCGAAGGCGCGGGCCGCGTGCCAGCAGGCGATTGTCGGGATCGTCGGATTTAGGATTTAGCTTGGCGCTTTGACGATAGGTGGCGCTCATTACGATGGTTTTGAGCAACGCCTTGATATTCCAGGTGGTCGGTGTTTGCTGATCGGTGGTCGGTTGCTGAAACTCAGTGGCCAGCCAATCCAATAACTCTGGATGCGAGGGCAATTCGCCCTGCGCGCCAAAGTCTTCGGCGGTTTTGACAAGTCCGGTGCCGAACATCATTTGCCAGAAGCGGTTAACGGTAACGCGCGCAGTCATGGGATTGTCAGGGTGAACGAGCCAGCGGGCAAGTTCCAAGCGATTGGCGGGCGGCGTTGTCAGAGCAGGGAATTGCAGCGTGGCGGGAATTGCGCGGGCGACTTTTTCTGTCGGCAGATCATATGCGCCGCGTCGGAGTAAATAAGCTGGGCGCGATTGCGGCAATTCCTGCATCACCATCAAGGTGGGGAATTCGGCTTCCAACGTTGTTTTCTGGCGTTTCAGGTCTTGCCACTGTCGCCACGTCTGTTGGAGCGTGGCAGGCGCTGCCAATGCAATCCAAGCTTGCGTAATTTTTAATTGCTGTGCCCTGGTTCGTTTGCTGATGGGCAGGGCCGCAATCGTTTCCAGCGCATCGGCACAGGACAAAATTGCGATTTCATCAGCGGCGGGCAGGGATTTGTAAATGCGGATTTCGTCAAGCAATCCTTTGAAGCGAAACTCTGGCCCGCCGCCACCGCCGATGCGCAGATTTGCATTCGCATCGCCGAACGTACGGAACAGTCGCGGATTGTTGATCTTCAGCTTTTGCTTTTGACCATCAAGGAAGAGCTGGACTTTCTCATAAGGCTCCGTCGCATCAAATGTTGCCACGACGTGATGCCACTGTTTGAGCGTAACAGCATCGGCAGTTTCGACGCGAAACGAATCATCCGCCCACACGCCTACTAAATTGAAATGTACTTTGCCATTCGCAAAAAACAACCCGTAGCCATGTCCTTTCGGCAGATTGTTATCTTTCTCATTCACACCATCGCCCATGTGCGTGACAATCGCGCCGCTCTGTTCAGATTCGGGATAGAACCACGCCGAGATCGTGAATTGATCCTTGTAATCTTTCAGCCGATCCCGAAAGTTGAAATCCGCCACTT
>JAXLQQ010000045.1:0-45731 GCA_046331525.1 Blastocatellia bacterium | reverse complement strand
AAATCGGGCAACACCTGCGTGGCAAAAACGCCCACATCCCGCGCCGCAAACGTCCCGGCAAAGGCGGGCAACGGTGGATTGAAAAGAACGCGGAAGCGCAGTTGTTCGCCGCTCTGGAGCGTGCGATTGATGGCAATCGGCTGCGCGGCGTTACGATCCGGGTTCGGCGTCGTCGGCAACGGAATTTCCGCGCCCGTCGCCGGAATCAGCCGCAACGAAAAATACCTACTGTCATCCACGCCGCTCAAATTCGCCGCATTCGTCACCCGCGCAAAAAACGCATTCGACAGCGCCATCGGCAAACATCCCGTATTCGTCAATGTGAACGTAGCCGATGGCGGCGTCGCTGTACTGCCTGCGACCACCGGGCCAAGCGACAACGCCGCACCGCCCGCGTCATACGTGACTGTGCCCACAGCCGTACCCGCCTGCGCGGTGCTGGTGAGCGATGAAGTATTGTTCGCCGTGTTGGAATCCGCTGCTTGATTCGACACCGTCACCGCACTCGTCAGCGCCGTATTTTGCGAGAAACAGGGCACCGTGCCGCGAATCGTAATAACTGCCGAACCGGGCGACAAACTGGTTGTCGAAGCAAAGAACGGATTGCCATCCCGCCCACAAGACCAGCCCGCCGGAGCCGTACAAGTAGCATTGAATAACTGCACGGGCGGATCAATCCGCGCCGAAACAAACGATGCCGCACTCGGCCCGTTATTCGTAATCGTGATCGTATACGTCGCCGTCGCGTTACTCGTTGGCGGCGCAGGATTGACGGTTTGCGTGACAGCAAGATCAGTCACAGCATTCACCGTCGCGCTCGCACTCGCTCCGTTGTTCGTCGTATTGCGATCCTGCTCAATACCCGTAACAGAAGCGTTGTTCGTTGCCGTTACACTCACGGGCGGCACACCGGAAACCGGCGGCGTAGTCGGAATGGTCGGCGTAATGATGACCCGGACAGTCGCATTTCCATTCGGCGCAATCGTGCCAAGATTACAGGTGATCGGCCCCGTTCCGGTACAAGTGCCTGCCGACGGTGTGGCAGAGACAAACGTAAATGTACCATTCGGAATCGAGATCGCATCCGTCAGCGTCACACCGGTTGCATCATCCGGCCCGCTGTTGGTCACGGTGATGTCGTAGGTCAAATTATTCCCAACATTCAACGTTGCCGGAGCGGCAGCGACAGTTACGCCCAAATCCGCAACGGCATTTTGCACCAGCAAACAAGCCGAAAACTCCGACGTGTTCCCTGCCGAATCCGTCGCCGTCGCTGTCACCACCCGCCCCGCTGTAATCGGCGTCGTGAGCGTGAGCGTGAACGAGGCATTGCCGGTGGCATTCGTCGTGACGTTGGTACGTCCCACAAACGTTTCGCCTTCGCCATTGCCGGAGCTGTCGCAGGTGGCATTGCTGAAAACTTCAATCGTAAACGCGGTACTCGCCGTGCTATTCAACGTTCCCGCGATGGTTGTGCCGGTCGTGCGCGTCAGCGCCGTCGTCAGTACGGGGAAATTTTGTTGGTTATTCGCGCCGATATCCGGGTCGCCTGTATCATTGGCCGTCACGCCCGTCGCGCCCAGATCAATGCCGAGGCTGCCATTTGCAGTGATCGAATTGCCCTGAATCGCATTATTTGCTGCCGTGATGCCGGGCGTGAAGGAAGGCGTGGGAAGGTTAACGCCACTGCCGCCGTTATTGGCAATCACATTGCCCGCGCCCGTCGCCGTGCCGCCAATCGTCGTGTTATTCGTGTCAGTCAGCAGAATGCCGCTGTCTGGCACGCTGCCTGCGGACAAACCATTGCCGAGCGCGCCCGTGCCGGTGGCATCTACGCCAATGTAATTTCCCTGAATCGTGTTGCCGTTGGCGGCATTGGCTCCCAGCCCGCCAAACACGCGAATGCCGGCCAACCGATTCGCGGCAATCACATTCCGCGCGCCAGCGGTCGTCCCGCCAATTGTGTTGTTCGCGGCAAAAAAGATAGCGATGCCATAGCCGTTGCCATTACCTTTCGTTCCGGTGCTGTCGGTGCCGATGTAATTGCCCAACACGCGATTACCCATCGAAGCATTCGTGTCAATGATGATGCCATTGGACGAATGACCGCCAATGACATTGCGCGCCGCAGCCGTGGTGCCACCGATCAAATTATTCGGCGCACGGCTTAGCACGACACCTGCGATGTTGCCCGTCAGGGTGTTCCCTTCGATGACATTGTTGCTGGTGCCTAAGACGTACACCGCAAACGAAGAGGTAAAGTTAGCAATAGTTAGCCCGCGAATCGTATTTGTGTTGCTGGACAGTGTGAATGCCGCCACGCCACCCGTGTAATTCGGGCCGGGGTTAATCACAATCGGCTGCGAGGTACCGTCAATCGTGACCGGATTCGTAATATCGGGCAGCGGTGTATTGAGCAGAATCGTTTGTTGCCCTGTGCCAATCGTAAACGTAATCGTATCCGCTGCCGCTGTTGCATTCGCTTCTTCTATCGCCGCACGCAAGGTGCAAACCGCCGCGCCTGCACGCGCGCTACTGCAAATACCATCGCCGGGCAGCGCATCACCTAAGTCGGAAGTTGAATTAACCACAAACGTCGCTTCCGGCACGGCGCGCACCGTGATTGGCGCGGACTGATCACGGCTGAGCAGCACCAATCCCTGCACCGCGCTGGCGCTTAGACGTAGCGGCAAAGCCGCTACCAAATCCATTCCCTGTGCGAGCGAAGCCGTGGCGACGGCGGGCGCGGCCTGCTTCGTCACGAACTGCAATTGATTGCCTTCAAGCAGCAACAGATCATCGCTCGCCTGCCCCGACACGCGCGCTTGCAGCAGTTGCGAGGTAGCGGCGACTTCCAATTGCTTGGCATTGGCGGCGGATTCGATTTGCCAGCGCGCTGCATTGCGACGACGCGCAGTGAAACGTGCGTTGGCGTCTTCGTCATCGGAGCGCGTGGCAATCGCCAGCGAACCATTGCGCGCCAGCAGGGCGATTTGCTCCTGCTCAGGATTCGTAAAATGGCCAACGGCGAGCGAGGCCACAGGTAAATCCAATGCCTGCCGCGTCAAAGTGGGTGTCTGCGGATTACCCGCCAGAATGTCTAATTCATTGCCTGCCGCAATGGCGAGATCGGCCCACGCATCGCCGGTCAATTGTGCAAACGCCAGCGATGTGGCGGCGTGCGCCAGCTCGTATTGTTGTGGCTGCGCCTGCCACGCGCCAGTAGCCGCCGAGTAAAGCAGCAACTGCGCGCCGGACGGTGTTTCAATTCCGATGGCGACATCGGGCAAACCGTCTACGCGATTGATTTCTCCAGCCTCCAATGCCGTGACGTTGCCGTCAAGAATCAGGTTGCGCGCTTCCGCAAACCCGCCTTTGCCATCGCCAGCCAGGAACGATAGCAAATTGCTGCCGCGCGCGGCGGCCAACACATCGCTGTGTCCATCGGCATTAAAATCGCCTGCGACTAGAAAATCCGGCGGCACCGACAAATTCACCGCACTGCTCGCCGGAAAAAAGGCAAACGTGTCCGTCGCTGTTTTCGCGGACGGATACACCGCTTCCACATTGCCGCGATAAAAACGAACAAAGCCGACGCCGCCATTGGTATAGCCCCCAATGACATCCGGCGTGCCGTCCTCATCAAAATCCGCCGTCGCCAGACTCAGTGAACTGCCCCCTGCAAATTCGGCATTTGCCAGCGTTTGCGCCTCGCGCAGCGGCAGCGATTTGTTAGTAGATTGAAATGGAACCCGTTGCGCTTTAGGTTGCGGCACGGGACGGATCACCGCTTTGTTGAAGTAGGTAGCAAAACCGCCCGCCGCCAGGGCGAGTGAGGTTGTGGTAAGGAAAATAGCTTTCGTCGTGAGCTTCTGAAATAAGCTGGCAGACATGGGTTGCTCCTTGTCATCTCGTGGGGGCTGTCGTGGAAGTATCAAACGCCGATTACGGGGATTGAGGAGTTTCGGCGCACAATGATTTGTGTTGCGTAAAATTTGGTTATTTCGTCAGCGATACCAACTCGGTCGTCGCTCCCACCAGTTCCGTTTGCGATTTCACCATGCCGACACCTTTGGCAAACCAGGCCGTGGTCTTGAAGTTGTTATTCATCGGAATGTCGCGTCCATTCATTTGCAAATTCAATTTCTGATTCATGACCATCACAACCTTAAAGGTCTGAAACGTACCCGCCGGGACGGTAACGGATTCGCTACCGACGATTTCTGAATCCATCGCAATGGCCCCTCTCGGTGCCATATTCATCGCAGGATTCGGCGCGCCCGTCACTTCTCCCTGCACCTCGTAAGTCATCGCCCATTTCCTGCCGACTGTCCAATCGCTTTCATTGGGAAACGTCACGCCGTCGGCCTTGATAGTTTTGAATTTGAACTTGGTATTTTGCCCCATCGCCAGATTGCCGTATTCCATCACCATCAATCCTTCCGGCGCACATTTCACGCCGCCTTCAACCGTGAGCGTTTGCCCGTTTTTCGTGTCTGATGGCGCGAAGGTCATGCGGTGCTGAAAACCATCTTTGGTCAGATTGGCTGCTGATTCCGTGTACGTCGAAGGCGGCATCGTGTTGTTGGCAAAGACGGTCTTGTAAGTCTTCTTCATCGTCTCCGTCGCCGGAAAATAAGCGTTGTAACAACCACCTTTGGAAGCGCTGCCAGCGACCAAACCACCACCGCCCTTCTCTTCCGAATTTGAGCTTGAGCTTTTACAAGCAATGCCGCCGAGCAAAACGAGCAACAAGAAGCCGAACAGAAGCGAAGTTTTCACAGGCTGTTTCCTATGGTTGACAAACACACAGCCGGATGCGCTATGCTGCCGTGTGGTAATTCCCTCAAACACATAAGCGAGATTTTTCTTCATCAACTTGGAGGCCCCGACAATGGAAGAAAATTATAGTTTGCAACGATTGCTTGTCCTGCGAAAGTTAACCCGCGCCGTCACCGAACTGCTGCGTGGGCAAATGAAAGAACATCTGACCACCATCGCGCCGTTGCTGCGGCCCAAAATTGTCTTGGGCGAGTACATCAAAAGTAGTGCTCGCGAAATGGTGCCGGGGGCGAATCTGGCGTTCAAAGACGTGCAGACTCTATACGAAACCGTCGCCACGAACAAACCTTTTTTATTGTCCAAAGAACTCGACCCGGCGCTCGACATTATGAACACTACGATTGAAATCACGCCGGTCGAATACAGCTTCGAAGCGCAGGCCGACAATTACCAAAAAACCCTGACCATCACCTCTCCACTTAAGAACATTTTGACCTACAACGGTTACGCTCCGGCGAAGTTGCGTGAACTGCTGGCTGACCGCTATCGCCAGCCGGAAAAGGTGCGCGAATTCATCGTACATTATCTGGCGCTGCACGTGACAATCCATCGGCAACCCGGCTTGGCGCGCATGCTCGAAGCGTTGCATTTCCCACTGACCACCATTCGCCTGCCGGAATTTGGCGAATTGCCAATCACCTGTCTATCCGCTTCGCTGACCACGATTCGCCCGCCAGATAACGTGCTGATCGAAAGCACCGAGTTTTCCGGGCTGGATGCGTTTGAAGAAGTCGTCAACGTGAACGACATTGCCAACCTGCGCGACTCAATCAAAGAGCAATTGTTGGAAGTTGCGCGCAAACACGGCGAGAATCTGTAACGTCAGCCAATCATCACCGTCGGCAGGCCGACCACAATCACGCCGCCGTGCGCCGTCATATCGCCCAGCCGTGCCGCCGGTTGACCACCAATCAGCACGGTAAATGATCCGAGCGCGATCACATCCGGCGGCCCGACACACGTAGCCATATCGCCCACGCGCGCGGCAGGCAGCCCGCCGACAATGACCGTCGGACAGCCCGGCGGCAAAATCGGCCCGCCGACGTGCGGCACAACACCTGTGACCATCGGGCAAACATGCATATCTGTAACTCTGGCGGCTGGTGGCATAAGCGACACTCCTTAGTTTGCGGGGCATGTTTTACTCTGCCGTAATAAACGCTTCGATTTTTTGTGTGGCTGCTTCGGCAGCATCAATTTCGCTTTTCTCGATTTTCTTGCTCTTTCCCGGAACGACGCGGGCACCGCCGGGAAAGCTGCCGCCGCCTGCGGTGTCTCCGGCACCGGCATCATTCCCCATTATGTTATCGCCGAACTTTTTCAATTCATCCGGGTTCAGCACGTTGATGCCGGAGGCGAGTTGTTGTTGCGCGTTGTTGACGCGGTTGTAAATGTCCTGCCCTTGCTTCGCAATATCCTTGCCCGTGCCGAGCGCCTGTTTGATGGGCGAAGCGGCACCAGCGAGCGGCCCGGCGATGGAACCGAACACTTTGTCTACGATAATGTCCCAAATCGGAAAGAACGTGTTGCGCACCATCAGCGCCAGGTAATGCGGCAGATGACCGAGCAGTATTTCCATCGTCAAGGCTTTATTTTTGGCCGCCTCATCGCGCACAGCATTCAGCTTCGGCGCGAGTTCGCCGACGGCGATTTTCAGAATATGCTCGGCGTGCTGGCCTGCTTCGTTGTCCAGCATATTGATCGCCTTGTTCGTCAAATCTTGTCCGCTCACACCCATTCCTTGCACGTCTACGAGCTTGTTACTGGAGTTGAGAAAATCGAGCGAGGTCATCGAGACAATCAGATTTACGATTTTGTGCAGCAGATACTGTCGCCCGACGGCCATCAGCAAGTCTTCGCTGATGGCTTGCCCAGCACTTTGCGATAAAACTTTCTGGTAGACGGCTTGCAAAAACTCGACGTTCGCGCCGGAAACTTCTGTCAAAATCTTGCCAACGAAGGGAGGCAACTGCCCAAGGCCTAAAACGTCCGTAAACGCTTGGACAACCAAATCCGCCGCTTGTTTGCCTGTTTTCTTCTGATCGTCGTTGCCGCCGCTCGAAGCCAGCGTGCTGAACACGCTACTTAAAAAACTATCGCCGGGCGCGGGATCGCTGTCGTCATCTTCAGCGCCGATGAATTCGTTGACATCTTTTTTTACGTCATCAACTTTCTGCTTCGCGTCATCAATCGCATCGGTCAGTGGGCTCAGCAGCCCGCCGCTTTTCTTTGGCGCTGCCGGTGCCGCAGCTTTGTTTTCCTGTTTCGCAAACCATACGGCAAAAGTCGGGCATTGTATTTCAGTGATGGCTTTGAGAGTGATTTGATAGCACTGTTCCTCAATCGGCTTTTCGTATTCGCGCCGCAAAGAAAGAAAGATGCCGACGTAAATATCGTACATCTTGAAAATGATCTTGCGCACCATCGCTGCGTTCTTCGCTACCGCTGGCAACGAAGTCAGCGCCGCATCTGCGCCACCTGCGCCTTTGATGTAATACTCCTCAAGCTTCTTCGTGAACGCCTGAAAATCGGCGCGCGTTTGATTCAGATCAATGCCCGCCTGATGAATCTTTTCGTAAGCGATTTCTGAAGCGTTGATCTTGCCGCCTGCCGCTGATACCTTTTGCTTGAACGCATCCAACTCTTCCGGCTTTGGCTCTGACGAGCCACTACCAAACAGCTTTTCCGCCGCTGCGCCGACATCGCCGAGTAAGCCTTTGTTGTCCTGATACTCCTGCAAGACCTCTTTCGTCGCGCTGATGAAGCCATCGAGCAACAATGCTTCGCGTTCGAGCGCATTGCGAAACATGATGGCGCGTCCGAGCTTTTTCTCTTCGCCCGGCTCGTCTTTCAGTTCGTCGTGTTCGTAAAACTTACTGTTGTCGCTGTGAATGCGGCCAAAGTGGATGAATTCAATCGGCGGCTTCAGGTTCAGCGCATTCGCCGTCGTGCCGCCCGCGTTGGAACCGACAGAGCCTTGCTGTGTGCTGTCCGTCGTGGAAAGCGGGCCGACCCGTTTGAATTCGGGCTTGCCCGTCGTACCACCGCCGCCAGCACCGCCGCCCAACAGATCATTTGCTTTATTCAGGACATCGCCTACTGCTTCAAACATAACTATTGATGTAACTCACTTAATTTTGCTTTGGTCGCCGCATCCAGTTCCCCAGTCGGAGGTAAATCCTGGCTCGATTGAAAACTGCGCAGCGCCTCTTTGGTCATTTCGCCCAACTCCCCCGCCTCGCTACCGCAATCGAAGCCGAGATTATTCAACCGCTGCTGCACGCCGGTAATTGTATCCACAGGATCAAGATGGCCGATGTTGATGGCGTATTGCTCCTTGCCATCTTTCAAAATCAGCGTGGCCGAACGGGCATTGTTTGGGATAAATTCTTCTAAAATGCCATCGCCATCCGTCGTCCCTTTAATCAATTTGCCTTCGACATCGAGCGTGTATTTTTCGTTCGCGCGCGGCTCGTCCATCAACACCAGCCGCAACTTGATTTTGACCGGCTCGCCTTTGCGTTTGAATTTGTGCGTCGCGTCTGCGCCTTTGGAAACTTTCTTTAACTGCTTTTCGGGAATAAAAACCTCGTCGCCTTCCAGCAGGACGTTCGGATTTTTGCGCTTCTCTTTCAGGCTGGCGTTGTTGCCATGTTCCCAGACGGTTTTCCAGAAAAAGCCGTAATCTTTGGCAATGCTGATAATGCTTTCGCCAGCCGCGACTTTGTGTGTCGGCATCGTTATTCCTCCCACGCTTCCTGATCCAAATTCGGGAACGTGATTTCGCAATTACCCGCGTCAATGTTCGTAATCTTGGCTTTGCCTTTTTCGTCGGTCGTGCCGGAGGCGATGGAACCATCGGGCAATTTCACCTCGTACGCTTCACCAGCGACAGGCTGCCCGGCTTCGTCTACGAATTCGATTTCGATGAAATGCGTTTTTTCCTTATTCTCTTCGGAATTCGGATCGTGCGTCGGTGCATTCTCATTGCCAGTCCCCCCTGCGCCCGCCCCCGCCCCCGCGCCTGCACCGCTCGGCGGGCTGCCTGCTCGTTTATGTTCGTCTTTCGCGCCTGGTTCGGCTTTATCGGCTTCCTCCGCTTCTTTCGGCGCGGACGGTGAAACCAGCATTCCGGCCATTCCCGGTAAGGCCGCGCCGCCGCTGTTGATCATCACCAGCGTACCCTGAATCATCACGCCTGCGGGCGAGAGCGTGATGAAGTTGCCGCCAACTTTCAGCGTCAGTCCTGACATCCCTTCGATCACGACGGCTTGACCTTTGAGGTAGACGTTGCCGGTTGCTACTTCGCTCAAATTGCCGCCAATCTTCAGCGCAGCATTCGTGCCGATGTCGAGCGAATGCGACTGCGCGATTTTGATCGCCTGTTTGCCGCCAACTTCCAGGTGATGATCACGCTTCATGTTTTCGATCAAGTCGCGTTTGACGATGAGTTGTTCGTCGCGTTCGACCAGTTCGATGCGGTCGCGTTTGACGATCAAATGCGTGTCGCGCCCAATCCATTCGCGCTGATCGTTCTTAACGCGAAAATCCGTGTCCTTCTCAGCGTGAATGAACAGTTGTTCATCGCCTTTCTTGTCTTCAAAACGGATTTCATTGAAGCCGCCGCTGCCTTTGGACGAGTTGGTTTTGATCGTGCTTTTGGTTTGTTCATCCGGCAGCGTGTAAGGCGGCATGGATTCGGCGTTGTAGACGCGCCCGACAATGATCGGACGGTCGGGATCACCTTCCAGGAAATCTACGATCACCTCCTGCCCGATGCGCGGAATTGAAATCTGGCCCCAGCCTTTGCCCGCCCACGTACTGGACACGCGAATCCAGCATGAACTGGTTTCGTCGCCTTTGCCGTAGCGATCCCAGTGAAACTGCACTTTGACGCGACCATACTTGTCCGTAAGATTTCTTCCCCCGACGGGCCAACTTCACAAACGCCGTTTTGCGTGCCGTGCACGACAGGCACAGGCGTCAAGCGTGTCGGGCGATACGGCGACGGATGCACGACACATTGAAACGTGTTGTAGTACTCCATCCAGCATCGTTGTTGTTATTCGAGCGATACGTTTCTGACTGATCCGCCGCGTGATACACCGATGTCAGCACGTATGGCTTGTTGAAGTCGCGCCGGTAATGATCCTGCAAATCGAAGCGAAAGCCGGGGACAATACCGCGACACGTGCTGGAGCCGTTAATAATTACTTGCGGCGTGTCTTCTTCCTGCGCGCAATCCGACCGGGCGTTCGCCTTCGTCTTTGGTTTTGTATTCGCCAGGAAAATCGAAGAGGCCGAATTTCTTTTCGCCTTTGCCGTCCAGATGCGAGGTCAAATCGAGCGTCGGTTTTTCAAAATTGTAATCGGTAATCGTGTACGCGCCGGGTCGCACTTCGCGGCTCATCACAAAGTCGGTGATGACATCGTCCTCGCGGTCTTGTCCGGCGATGCTTTTGTAACTGACCGATTTTTGCAACGGGCACGGTTTGAATTCATTCGGGCTGTTGGCCAGGATCAGCGTGTGTTTGTCTTCGGTATGCTCGAAGAAGTAGAAAATCCTTCCTCTTCCATCAGCCGCGAAACGAAATTGAAGGCCGTCTCGCGGTATTGCCTGCGGTATTCGCGCGCGGCAAAGCTGCCCTGCAACCGAATTTTGTAATCACTGAAGCCGAAATCCTTGAAGAGGCTTTTTCGAGAATGTCCGGCACTGACATTTTCTGGAAAATTCGGCAATCGCTCGTGCGCGTCAGCATCCACAGCCACGGCACGAGTGTCAGCGTGTATTGCGCGAAGATTTTCGGAAACCGTGCCGTCTTCCATCATCGTTGAACCGCCCTGCGCAAAATTGCTGACGATACTTGGGTGAAGAAGCGCTCCTTGCCATCAGGCAAAGGTCATTCCTGATCGTGGCTTTTTCCGACAAGGTCTTCCAGCAGCGCTGCGATTTTCTGACAGCAACACCAGTTGAACGAAAACAGCCGCGACACACTTTCCTGCCCGGTAAAGCCCATCAACAACAATTCATCCTTGCCGAGCGGCGTCACGAGTTTGAGTTGCCGATTGTCTTGCGTATAGGTTGCCAAAATCGCCCTCTTTCATTGGTGCGCCCGCATCCTGCGGGCAGTTGCGTCGCGCGCAAACTTTTCCATCATTGTCTTTCCAGCCACCGGGCCCGCAGGATACGGGCGCAATCAGCTTATTCTCCAACCATCAAGACGAACTTCGCCTGTTGATAATACTTCTGCCGGTCTTCCAGCCCGCGCGTGCCGCCGTTGATGCCGACGGTAACCTTCTTGAAATTTTCTTCTGTGTCGGCGCTGGTGTATTGATTTAGCTTGCGCGTGCGCCAGTACCACGCGGCGATGCGACCGGCGACGGCGTGCGTGGCTGCGGTTTCCGGCGCGCGTTCTAATTCCAGATTCAAGGCGACACCCGCTTGCCGGTAATTGCTGCGCCCGGTCAGTTGTATGTAGCCGCGCCCTTTGTAACGCGCGCCATCGCCCACTTTGTCATTGCCCAATCGCTGTGCGACTTTCTGGCGGCGCGGGCTGGGCGTGTCCTTGTCGTACATAAAAAAGAAGTAGTCGTATTCCTTATCGTCCGCTTCCTTCTCCTGATATTTCGCAAAGGTATATTTCACTTTGCCCCCGATTTCATTGAGCCGCGTGAAGCCTGCGCTTTCGTGCGCGAGTTGCGCGATAAACATCGCCTGCCCGATGCGTGTGGCAATGTTGGCTTCCTTCACCGCCTGATTTAAGTTGACGGCCACGGTTTCCGCCTGCGCACCTACGACTGACACGATTTGCAAAAGCATGTCGCCCGTGAGCGGCAGCGGTTCGTCATTGGCGGGCGTGTTGAGCGGTTGACGAATGAAATCCAGCGCGCCGGGTACAGGCGACATTTGGCGCGTCATCGTGCCGTCGTCAATGTCGTACCAATTACGTACCTGACACAGCGGGCCAGGGATGCGACCTCTCATAAACACCTCTTAAAATCGCGTCGTGACCGCCGCCTTCATCACTTTGTCGTGATTGGTTACGCCGGGCGCAAAAAAGTACAGCGCGTCCTCAATCGCCAACCCGGTCAGCACGGCCTCGTCCTGCTCAAACAAAATCAAATTGCTGCCGGTTTCGCCGCGCCGGTTTGTGACGCGAGCGGTTTCGGCCAGCATCCCATCATAGCGACGCGTGCTTTGAATGGCGTGGCCAATCGCACGCGCGACAGAATAATCGTGCGGGTCCAGCATCAGATCAGGCAGGCTTTTGCCCACGAGCAATTTGCTCACCGCCGGGTCGCGTCCGATTTCGTTCAAAAAGCGGCGCACCTCACCCGTCCGCGACTGACTGTATAAGGACACGTCGGCGACCATAACAGGTCGCTCTAATTGCGCCACGAGGATGCTTTGATGCGCGAGCAGGTAATCTATCGAAATGCGCTGGCTGGCGACATCGTAAGGCAGGATATTGGGGATATCCATTTTGGTTAGTGCCTTAGCGACGGACTGCTCTCCATAAAACATCATTTCCGCCAGCAAAGCACCGGGATTGAGCGAGAAGTACACGCCGCCTGTTGGCCCCGGTTTTCCCTTTGCGTTTTTGCCCGTAAAGCGATGATCGTCGGTCGCCTGATCCCGCACACGCAAACATTCCTGCACGGCGGATTGCGAAACCAGACTGCGTTTCGTCGCCAAATCACAGGCCAGAATGGGCACATGGCGAGGTTGCACGAACCGATACAACGTCACCACGCCGGGCATTAACCAACGATCCGGCACATCGCGCCCGCTCATACCTTCAACTTTCGCCAGCGCCACCTTCAAAACAGCCTCGTATAAGGCAGGATTCGTAATCTTCACGCTGTTGCTCCTTCCCCGGCTTATGCCTCCAATTGCTGATGCCGCAAAAACATTTGTAGATCGCCCGACGAAAAAAACACCAACCGCACCTCGCTGAGCCGCTCATCAGTGCGCAGGAATGCAGCAATCGTCTGCGAGGAAACCACTGCCGCCTCGTGGCGCGGATAGCCAAAGGCTCCTGTGGAAATGGAAGGAAAGGCTATCGTTGCCAGTTGCTGCTCGACGGCCAGTTGTAAGCAATTGCGGTAACAATTCGCCAGCAACATCGCCTCGTCCTCTGTCTCTTCGCCATAAATCGGGCCGACGGTGTGAATCACGTACTGCGCGGGCAAATTGCCAGCGGTCGTGATAACGGCTTCCCCCGTCGGCAATCCTTTGGGATGCAGCGTCCGCCTGATTTCCCGGCACGCGGCCAGAATCGCGGGGCCGCCATTGCGATGAATGGCACCATCTACGCCGCCACCGCCCAACAACGTGGCATTAGCCGCGTTGACGACGGCATCCACGGCTTGTTTCGTTATGTCGCCCAACGTAACCAGCACGCGGCCCTGGCAAAAGACGGTTTCCTGTTGATTCATCGCAACAACCAGCCTCCTCTCCTACATCTTCAAAAACGAATGTCACCGACCATTTGATGACATTCGCTTAAACAGATTTATTGGTGTCGTTAATTAATCGCGTAACGAAACTGGCCGTCGTCGTTCAGGCTAATGTGAACGCTGTTGACAGCCTCGCCCGCCGCCATCTTCGCCAAAAACTCGCCGGACATCGCGGGTAACAACGAGCCGTTGAGAATGTTGTGTACCGTTCGCGCGCCGCTGTCCACATCGTTGCAGCGTTTGGCGACGGCGGTTACGACATCATCGTCATAGCTGAACGAAGCGCCATGATTTTCGGCGATGCGTTGCCCAATCTTCTTGAGTTGCAGTTTGATGATGAGCCGTAGGATGTCTTCCGAAATCGGGTAGTACGGCACGACTGTCATCCGACCGAGCAGTGCAGGCTTGAAGGCTTTGACGAGTTCGGGTCGAATCGCTTCGATCAGGCCTTCCGGCTCCGGCTTCGTGTCGGGATCGGCGCAGAGCTTCATAATCGTGTCGGTGGCAACGTTCGATGTCAGCAGAATCACGGTGTTTTTAAAATCAATGTCGCGCCCTTCGCCGTCTTCGAGCATGCCTTTGTCAAAGACCTGGTAAAACAATTCCATCACGTCCGAATGCGCCTTTTCGACTTCATCCAGCAGCACGACCGAATAGGGTTTGCGCCGCACTGCTTCCGTCAACACGCCGCCTTCGCCGTAGCCAACGTAGCCCGGAGGCGAACCTTTCAGCGACGAGACCGTATGCGCTTCCTGATACTCGCTCATATTGATCGAGATCAAGTTACGCTCGCCGCCGTAAAGCGTTTCGGCCAACGCCAGCGCGGTTTCCGTCTTGCCCACGCCGCTCGTGCCGACGAGCAAAAAGACGCCAATCGGGCGCTTTGGATCGGTCAAGCCCGCGCGCGAAGTCTTGATGCGTTCGGCAATCGTGACGAGCGCGTGATCCTGCCCAATGACGCGCTGTTTCAACGTGTCGGACAGCTTCAGAATGGCCTGAATCTCATCGGAAACCATCTTGCCGACCGGAATGCCCGTCCAGCCGGAAATGACTTCGGCGATGGTTTGCGAAGTGACGACGGGCTGCATCAACGGCGTCTCGCCCTGTGCGGCGGCAAGTTCCGCGTTGAGATTGGCTAAGGCAGCACGCGCATCGGCGGCACCTTCCGTCTTCCCTTCCTTCGCCATTCCTTCAAGTTGCTCGCGGAGTTCGCGAATCTTGCCAATCAATTCTTTTTCCTTGTCCCACTGGGCTTGGAATTTCGCCAGCGATTCTTCCGTCGCCGTGCGGTCGGTTTGGAGTTCGGCAATGCGAGCTTCGTGCGCTGCGCCGGTAATCGTTTCGCGCTCAAGAACGTTGATTTCTGTCGTCAGGTTGGCAATACGCCTCGTCGCGTCTTCAATCGTTGCCGGTGTCGCGCCCTGTCCAATCGCCACTTTCGCGCAGGCGGTGTCAAGTACGCTGACCGACTTGTCAGGCAGTTGACGACCGGAAATGTAGCGGCTGGAGAGGCGCACAGAATCTTCGACCGCTTCGTCGAGGATGCGAACGTTGTGGTGATTTTCGAGCGCGTGGACGATGCCGCGCATCATAATGATGCCCTTCTCCTCGTCCGGTTCCTCGACCTTCACGACTTGGAAGCGACGCGCCAGCGCCGGGTCTTTTTCAAAGTATTTTTTGTACTCGGCCCACGTTGTCGCCGCAATTGTGCGCAGTTCGCCGCGTGCCAGCGCGGGTTTGAGCAAATTCGCGGCGTCGTTCTGTCCGGCCTGCCCGCCCGCGCCGATCATCGTGTGCGCTTCGTCAATGAAGATGATGATCGGTTGCGGCGAGGACTTGACCTCTTCAATCACCGTCTTCAAGCGGTTTTCAAACTCGCCTTTGACGCCTGCGCCCGCTTGCAGTAAGCCTAAATCCAGTGTGCGGACGGCGACGTTGCGCAGCGGTTCTGGCACGTCACCTTGCGCGATGCGCAGCGCGAAGCCCTCCACGACGGCGGTTTTGCCGACGCCCGCTTCGCCTGTCAGGATTGGATTGTTCTGGCGACGGCGTGTGAGGATGTCCACGACCTGCCGCACTTCAAAATCACGCCCCAGCACCGGATCAATCTTGCCCGCTTTGGCGCGCGCGGTCAGATCAATTGTGAATTGGTCGAGGGCTTTGGTTTTGCCCGCCGCCGCAATGCCGGGTGCGGTTGCGTCGCCGCCTTCGCCCATCGGTTGTGCAGCGAAACCTTCGGCGGCGCGGGCTTCGCTTGTGCCATTGGTCAACGCGGCAAAGTTTTCTTTCAACTCGTCCACGTTGATTTTCGCAAAATCTTTTGTGATTTCGCGCGCCAGCCGTGACAGCGTTTCATTCGTAAGCAACGCTAGCAGCAAATGCCCCGAACGGATTTTCGCTTCGCCGAATTCGACCGAAGCCAACAACCACGCCCCCTGAATCAAGTCGCTGATTTCGCGCGCGATGCCCGGCGTGCGGGTGTTGCCGGTTTTTAGTTTTTCCAGCGCAACGGTAATGTCCTTTGACAACCGCGACGGATTTAGTTCGTAATGACGCAGGATTTTCGTCAGGTCAGTATCTGTTGCTTCTAACAACTTCACCCACAGGTGTTCCAGTTCAATGTCGTAATTCGTGCGGGACAGGCACAGCCCCGCCGCACCCTGCAACGCGCCCTGACAGGTTTCATTCAACCGGGCGACAAGGGATTTTAAATTGACGTTCATCAGCTACCTCTCTTTCTGCTGGCGCAAGGGTTATTTTTTCTGGGGCGCATAGGTGGAGAGCGGATAGGCTTTTAAGCCAAAGGTTTCCGGGCTTTCGGCTACAATGGCAGCGGCAATGAATTTGGGCAAATAATTCACGCCGTCGTCCATAAATGCTTTATCAAATTTCTTGGCATCGGGTTCGGCCAGTATTTCCCACAAACCGCCCCCGGCATCCTTCTCTTTGATGAGTACCGCAAAATCGCGCTTGACAGCCGCCGAGCCGCGTTTGATGGAAAGAATCGCCAAGGCAACCGAGGTGCCGTCTTTGCCAAATTCTGCGATGCGCGCCTTCAGCAATTTGGCGGCGGCGACTGCGCCCTTGTCCACTTCGCACAGGTCTTCGCCCTTAGGCGTGGCGGGCGCGACAATAGCAAACATGCCCTTGCCTTTGGCTTTGGCCGGACAGGGCTGAAACTCGGTTTCGAGCAAGGCTAAGGTAATCCCAAAGGTTTCCAGCACTTTTTCTTTTTCAAAGACTTCGTTGATAACCGGCGCATATTGCACGCCACGCTCAAAGACTTTGCGCAGGTCTTCGGTGCCGGTTTGTGGGTTGGAAGTGCCGACCCGTTTGGCATAAATGTCCACCCATTTTTTGATGAGTTGAATGCCACTGGCCGAAATTATCAGCGGTTTTTCCGGCGAGAGCATCCAGCCGAAATTCGAGGCATAGCTAGCAATAAAACCATCCTGCGATTTTTTATCCATTGCCAGATATTGCGAGGTCTCCGTCCCGCCAACCGCTTGTGCGAGGCTCGGTATTGCTAAAAACAGCAGTGAGGTTAGCAATAACCTGGGGAAAAATTTCTTCATTCGTTTGGCTCCTTAATGTAGGTGTACGACAGGCGGCTCGCCTGTCGCAATCTTTACCAATCGCAACTCTTGCCTGACAGTCGGGCCGCCTGTCGTACACCCTTTATTTCTTAACAAAGTAAAAGTCTCCGTCCAGAGAGGTATTTTCCCACGGTACTTGTTGCCCGTTGGTTTTCTCCTTGACGGCAATGCGTGTTCGTTTCAGCACTTCTTCAATCTTCAAATTCGGCTCGCGCATATGTTTAAGCAATTCCTGCGTGTACAGGCCGTTCTTGCCATCGCCATCGCTCGCCACTTCACCCGGCCCGGTGGCATAGGCGACAACGGTGCCGCTGGGGGCGGACATCACGGCCAGGCCGCGCGAGAGCGAACGACCACGCTGGGCAAACGGATTATTGCGACAGGCATCAAGGATCACGATGTTCAGGCGACTGCCCGCAGATTCAAGTTCATTCATTATGCGTCCGGCATCCACGGCTTCGTATTCCGCATCACCTTCTTTTTCGATGCGAGCACCGACCGGGATCAAATAATTCACGCCTTTGACCTGTACGCCGTGCCCGGCAAAGTAAAACAATGCGACGCCGCCACGTGGAATCTTGCTGCCAAAGGCGCGCAGGCTTTCTTCGAGTTCGCGTTTGTTGAGGTTTGTGTACTGCATCACCTCAAAGCCCGTTTCGCGCAATGTGCGCGCCATCGCATTCGCATCGTTGGCAGGATTGGCCAGCGGGCCGACCTGATAGTTGCTGTTGCCGATGACCAGCGCGAGGCGGTTGGCGCTGCTGATTTCATTGACCGCACTCGATGTCGGCCCCGCATTCGTTAGCACCGTAGCCTTGCCGTCGCTGCGTGCCGTCGTATTAGTTGTCTCGTCTTTTTTCTCTCCAGGCGACGTGGGGACATTGGGCTGGGCATTGCCGGTACGCGGCGACGTAACAGGCGGTATGTTCTTGCTGAGTTGCAAGGGACCTTTGAGCTTTAGGGTGAAAAAGCCGCTCTGATTATTGCGCGGCCCAAACACCCGCATCACCACACGCTGGCGCGAGTCCAGATGCAGTTTCGCCTCTTTCTTATCTCCGCCAGAGGAGGCATCGAACCTAATGAGCGGTTGCCCGTCGGCATCCAGCATTTCAACACCGATGTTTGACCATTGCTCGCTGGTTTTGACTTCTAGCGCAAGGCCGACATCCCCCGGCCCGGCTTCAAAGGCGTAGAAGCGATTGATGGGCAGATTCGGTGCGATATTGCCTTTTAATTCGTTACTGACGAGGGGCAATGGATTATCGCGGCTGCTCGGTTGCGCGCGAAGCCCAATACTAAACATCACAACGATTATCAAATTGAGTGTCAGCAAAATATTCTTATCCCAGCAACGTTTTTCCGGTTTCGTGATTTTCCACAACATTACTTTCATACATTCTTTCCAGAATTTAGTTACTGCCGAGCAAGAGTACCTATACCGTTAGCGCAGGTAGCCAAAGTAGACAGCTCCGCCAATTTGAGCCTGGAGGCCAACATTTAAACCTGCCATTAGTAGTAATCCTTTCGCAGAATTCAGAACCAATTGCGGGCCAAACGCTGGCACACTTATTAAAGGCAAAGTTAAAGGGTTTATTCCCACATACATTGCACAAGCTGATCCACCTCCAATAATCCCACCTCCTACCTCGGTAAAAATACATGGTCCCTGAATATCTGATAACGACAACTCACTGCCATCAAAACTCGCGGTGATGAATAGCGAGCCAGTCGAAGGAAAGGCCGTGGGACCACCTGATCCAGTTAAAGGACCTCTTGGGGTATTGATTTGAACCCTGCCAATGCGAGGGATTTTCAAGCCTGCTGCAAGGCCGACTCCTGCCCCACCATAGTAAAACGTTTCTTCTCGACTTTGGGGGCTTCGCAGCACCACCGTCCCGCCTTCGGCGGCAACGACACCCAAAGAAAGCCCCCCACTTCCAAATGTGACAAACTGCCAGGCACTCTGCCTTGTAACCCATATTGAGAACGGCATCGCGCTACCTCCTCCAAAACACGCCCCTTAGACCGACCTATCGCTTGGCATCAACAGTCGCAACTAAAACAAAGACCAAGCCAAGCACAAAACATAAACACGGAAATCCCCAGAGTGCACCGAATGTATTAATCGCCGCCTGATGTGGATTCTTTGTATGGTACAAAACCTCCACTTCGTCGCCGGTCTTATAACCGAATATCAGGCCGTTCTGCGGATATTCAATCTCTTTCCCTTCTTGTGTAATAAACCTTATCTGTGGGTGTGAACCGCCCGAATTCAACCTGCTAACAATACCTTTTACCCGCATAGCTTGCTGAGTAAACTGATAAGTCCGAATTCCCCAGGTAAGCGTAACAACAAGAAGAACAATTCCAATACCTGCAAATAACATATTTTTCGGCTGTAGTTTTTTCTTAGTCATCTTGCCAGTGACCAATCCATCACTGAATCGGTACAACCTTATCCTTCACCTTCGCCGCGCCATTACCGGAAAACCGACCTTCCGCACTCGCATCATCCACATCCGTCAAAACAACCTCACCAACTTTTTCCGCCACGACGCGAATGACCTTGCCGGTGTCGGGGTCTTTGACTTCGCGGCTCACACGCTTAACTTCCAGGCGGTCGCCTTTTTTCAAGCCCGCGTTGCGGCCAATGTTGATAATAACGGTATTGCCGGAAACGTCGGCGATAGTGCCTTCCGTTTTCACAGCGGCGGCGGTGCGCGCGGGCAGGCTGTTCGCCTTTTCTTCCAACTGTGCGGCCAGTTTGTTTACGCAATCGTAGACGGCTTCGCCAATGATGGTTTCGGCAAAGTTGCTGGAATTCATACCGACTGCGCCATCGGTGTAGACGCCTTTGACGCCGCCCGTGGCCTGAATGCTCGCACCTTCGCGTTTGGATTCGCCGCGCGCATCTCCGGCAGCAAAGATTTCCGCCGTGTCCGTAGCGACCATTCGATAGTTGATGCCGACGTTGGCTTTGGCTTTTTTCGAGCCGACTTTGACGCCGCCAAAAACGGGAACGGGAACGCTGACGCCGCCACCTGTGCCTTTGGATTTGTCGTCGCGTCCGAAGGTGTGGATGCTGCCGAGAATGAGCGCGTCTACGCCAAGGATTTTACCGATGCGGGCGGCGGTGGCTTCGTCTACGCGACCGCTCGCACCGAGGTTTTGTTCGGCGATGATTTTGTCGAGTTGTTTGCGTTCGATGACGGTGTATTGCCCGCCCTGCACAAGTTTTGTGACCAGCAAATCGGCAATGCCCTTGCCGACATTGACGTTGGTGCCGAAGATGTAGCCGACATCGCTGTAGACGGTGCCGTATTCAAAATCCAGCACGGCAATGCGTTTCTTCTGCTGGGCGCTGGCAGTAAGCGAGAGGCTGGTTAATAAAATCAGGGTGACAAAAAGGGTGGTAGTTTTGCTTAACATATCTCGTTCTCCTTGTAATTTTGCGAATAATCTCTGTTCATCTCTCACTGGCATTGCTTCGCAAAACATGCCGGGATTTTATGACAAGTGATCAGAGGGTAAGACGACTTGTTCGTCGTCCATAGAAAATGGTTTCGTTTTCAGCCACGTTGTCCAGCCCAGGCGCGGATTCGTGGCGTTCGAAAGCTTGCAAAACGGCACATCCTCTTTACGCAGCACCAGTTGCAAGTCGAAGTCAAATTCCTGCCCGACTAAAAACTGTACCAATTCTGTCGCGGGCTGAAAGGCGGAACCGTTGGGTAAGAGCGCGGTAAACTGAGCAAAGCGAATCGGACCAAACCGTACGCGGAACTTCGATTGCGTATCCCACACGCGCGTGCCCGCTAATGCGCTATGTCCAAGCTGATGATTCGCGCATCCGAGCGTCGAATAGCTTTCCGGTTCCAGTTTTAGCCACTGGCCTTTGAATTGTTCAAGCTGCACGGGCGCGCCAAAGTAATCGCTCAACATCCCGGCCGTCGCGCTGGCCGAATGTGGTTTGTTCGCAATCAAACCACCGTAACTCAGTAATCCCTGATCGGGAAAACTGAATCGGTGCCGCAGCCCGCGCGTGCCTAAACCAACGATGTCAAAAAGGAATTCGGTGAAGCGATCATCCAGCCCGCGCTCAAAGCCCAACGGAAAACGGTATTTCTCCCACGCCCGATAAAACAGCGAAAGGGCGCGGTGATTGAACAGGTCAAGAAATTCATACAACGCCCGATCCTTGTTGCGCAGCCGTTCCATCAACAGTTCCGTATACGGATGCGGCAATACGCCCTGCGGCCCTGTCAACCCCATAAACGCGACGGTCATCTGCGGTGGTGCGGGGTTTTCTGCCTCGGTTTCCTCCGGCGTCAGCGCGTGCAATTGACTGGGCGGAAAGCTCAGGCTGGCAGGCGTGTGAAAGCGCACGACTTCGCGTTGCGGTTCCGTCGCGTGGCCCACCGGACGACGCAGCGAGTAAATGCGCTCCAACAACCGCACGGCCTGAAAGAAATCAAACCGATACGGCTCGGCGAAGAGGATTTCTTCGAGGGTGAAGGCTTTTTTTTGCGTGTCGTTGGTCATTCTTGGGTCTTGGGTCTTGGGTCTTATACCAAATTTCACTTCCGTGTAGGGCGCATGTAGTACCGGCTTCAGCCGGAAGGGATGGCCCACCCAGCTTCCGGCTGAAGCCGGTACTACATGCGCCATACACGGAGTGAAATCCGATCTAGGTCTTGGACGTTCTAAAAACAAAAGCCAAAGACCAAAAGCCAAAGACCATCACAATAATACTTGCTCTCCTACTCGCGGCCTCCACCGCTTCATTTCGCCTTCGCGTTGTTCAGTTTTGGCGATGAGTTGATTGAAGGAGTTGAGCGAGGCGTACAGCCCTAAAAATTTTTCCAGCACCGAGGCAAATAAAAACACGCCGCTGCCGACGAATTGCGACTCGTCAAAGGTGATCGTCGTTTCGATGCCGCGCACAAAGCCAGTGCCGATGCGGGTGCCGGTTTGACGGACGACGCGGCGGCTGGTGATGTGGGTTAAGCCTAAAATTTGTTTGCGCGTGGCGGCGGAGTCCAGAAAATCGTAGAGCATCAAAATCTCGCGCAACGCCTCCGGGTCGCCGTTGCGCTGGCCTTCGACAAGCGAGAGATGATTGAGCGAGAGATGCGAAATTAACCGCCAGTGTGCGCCGCGTCGCATCGGTGGCCGTAATGTTTCCGTCGGCTTGCGCAAACATTTCACGCGCGCGAGCGGCCCGGCATTTTCCACTTCAAAATCGCCCTCGCGCCCGCCAAACGGCAAGCGGGCAGGCAAGTCGCGATTCGTGCAAGTGACGTGACAAGTGATCGTTTCGACGGGCGGCACCTTCGGGCTGAAATTCAAATCAACGAGCGACAGAAATACTTCGGTGCCCTCGTCATCCATCCGCTGAGATTGCCGACGCGTCGCGTTCCAGAAGGAACCTTGTTGCTCGCGTTCGTAGGCGTGGCGATAGGAATAAAACGGCTGGAAGGCACGCGATTGCTGCAAGTACGGATCAACCGTCGTGACGGCATCAATCGAATATATCTCGGTCGCAGTTTGCCGGTGAATGTCGGGGATGACGTGGTATTCGTGCTGCTGCTGGGTGAGTTGAATCGGCTCGGCAACTTTCTTGAAGAAGTTAATGATCGGCGTGCAGCCGAGTTGAAATGTGCCCGCATCCACTTTGGCGCGGGGCGGCGCGACATCTTTCAGGTAAATCAAAATGTCCATCTGGTCGCCAAAGCCCGCGCGGGCGGCGTCCTCAAGCCCAGTCACGTCAAAAAACAAAAACTTATCGGGAAAGGCGAAATACTCCGTCAACAGCCGATATCCGACGAACGAGCGCGGTGTGTAGTCGAGCATGCCTTCATCGCTGGCAAAGCCGACGGGCTTGATCGCCCGCGCGGGCAGCGTGATCGTCTTGCGCGTTTTATTGTCGCGCAATTCGACTTTCAGGGTGTGCAGTTGCTCGTTAAAAAGCAGTTCGTAGAGCGGATACACAAGCTGCGCTTCGCCGTTCAGATAAAACCGTAGCGCTTCGAGGCCCACTTCACTCTCGCCGCGCGTGACTTTTAATTCGGAAAGCTTCGTGTTGTGCAGGCAGCGCAGACTGATACGCACGACGGCTTCAGACCATTTGCCCCGCGCGCCGACGGGATCGAGTGATTCGAGCGCAGCAGAAGTGACTTCGAGCGGCCACAACGTTACCGGATAGCTCGTGCGAAAGCGGCAGGCCGTACCCTGCACCGGGCGCGAATACAGCGTCGTCCCGCGTTCGATTTGGTAACCGGTCGTCAGTTTGCCCTGTTGCGGATCAAGGCCGAATTGCGCAATGGACATCGAAGGAATGGGCGCGAGGTAATGCGGATACAAGACATTGAGCAGCGATTCCGTAACTTCTGGAAACTCGTCGTCAATCTTGAGTTGTACGCGGCTCGTCAGAAAGGCGAAGGCTTCGATCATCCGCTCGACATGCGGGTCTTCGCACTTGTCCGGTTCAAGCGATAAGCGTCCGGCAATCTTCGGATACTTCTCAGCAAACTCCGCGCCCATCTGACGCAAAAAGGTCAATTCGCGTTCGTAATATCCTAATAGTTCATCACGCATAGCATTCTGCTTCGCAGCTACTTGTAATCGGACAGGGGGCGCCCACCCAAGCCGATTTCGGGGCTATTACAATAAAAGCTAATGGGCCGCCGGAGGTATTTTCCGGTGAATTTCCCGGTGGTATTGCTGAGGGGATAGTACGGCTCCATGCTCATCACCGTTTTTCCGACCTGATCAAAGATGACATTCATATGCGTTCCACCCACTTCAGGATACCGAAACACAATGATGTATGGCTCACCGATTTTCCCCCAGGTTTTGAATTCGCCGGGCGTAATGTAATTCAGGTCAATGCGGACTTGGGCATCCTGGCAGACCTTGCGTATATTGGCAGGCGACATGCTGCCGTTGCCACTGACCAGGTAACTATATTTGTTGAGCAGGTCAAGTTGATCCTGCCATTGGCGCCCCTTACAACTCATTGCCATCACGTGTGTCCACCAGCTAATGCAGGCAGCCCAGCACGACATCGTATCCGCCTGGCCAATTGGTTGAAAATTCTTCGTGTAATCATAGCCCATCGTAAGCTCTCTTTCTTGCGAGTCTCGTCGCACCAATATGAGGAATCACCCTGTCAGCAAAGCTAAACGGGCGAACTTCTGGAGTGAGGTTTCCATTGTATCGGTGAGGTACTGATACAACGTGCTGCGGTCAGTGAGAATTTTTCCCTCCGGTAAGGAGATTGGCAACTGTGGCACCAGCAAGGCGGTCAAGGCATCACAGAGTGTAGCGTGGTCGCGGCTTCCATCCAGCAACGGCAGCAGTTGACAACTCAACTGGTCATCTAAAATTACGCCGAGATGCTGCAAGTTTGTCAGGACTTTGCTCCGTAACGCCTGCCACCGCACGAGGGGGCTGGCCACCGGATGAGAGGTAACATCAAGCTGTAAGGCCGGGCGATGAAGCGCCAGTTCCACGACGCCAGAGCTAAAGGCAGCCAACAGGATTTCCGGCAAGACTGCTAGGGCTTCTCTTGTGTGTAGTTCAGGATGATGCGCGCTAAGATGATTGACCGCGACAGCTTCCAATTCCGGCCAGCGTAACCGTTGTGGCCACGCTTCTTTCAACGCCAGCAGCGCCGCTTTTGCCAGAGGGAAATCGGTTTGAATCTGTGCGCCGTGCGGCCCCGTGAACTCCACAACCACTTTGTCGGTTAGATCAAATGGCTCCGAGGTCGCTTCGATTTTTGCGCTCAGCAAATAGTTTTTCAGTTGTTCAGGCTGAACCGTACGTTGCAGCGGTCGGTCAGCGTGGCATAACAAGGTCTGGCGAAAGGCACGGCCTTTCAGAAAATCGAGATACTGCTCGCGATGTACGATATGCTCATCATCAAACTGTGCCAGCGTTTGGCGAATGGCGGGGGGAAATTGAATGTCCTGCGTTTCCGCGTAATCGGCTTCCGACAAATATTGCAAGCCGTGTTGCGCCGCGTGCGCCGCGAATTGCGAGAAATAAACAGGCCGGTAAAAAGGCGAGAGGTAATCGTGGTACACCACTTCGCGGTGCATTGGATTGGAAAGCAACTCAAATTGCGTTTTCAAAATCGTGCCGTACACATCTTCGCGCGCTTTTTCCAGCGAAGGGTATTGGCTCAGCAAAAACTGAAGCAGGGAGATGCCTTGCTTGATGCGGGTCGGCGGATCGTCATTGCCCCGCAAATGAAAGAGCATCATTTCGCGCACCATCTCACGCAAATGACAACCCGGATAAGCGTTGTAACTGAGGTAGGCGACGCCCTGCGGTTTCAGCAAGCGCTGGCACAAGGCCAATAACCCGTCCTGTACTGCCGGAGGAACCCAAGCATACAAGCCGTGCGCGATGATGTAATCAAATGGCTCGGCGGTGTATTCCAACAGATCGGCCTGCTCAATCGTAATGTTTGTCAGCCCCAAATGAGCGATCAATTCGCGTCCCCGCTGGACAGGGCTGGCGGCAAGGTCGAACCCAACAAATTGACTGTCAGGCAGTCCCAAAGCCATTGGAATCAAATTCGAGCCATCGCCGCACCCGACCTCCAGAACGCGGCAACGAGTAATCGTCGCGGGCTGCAAACCATGCAAACTGGCTAACGTCGCCAACCGATCAGGATGGGTTTGTGCGAAAGGAAAGCTGGTGTATGGAATCTGATCGTACGGGTTGTTCTCGGTCATACTTCCTGTTCAATCGCCTTTTCCTGCGCGGCACGCGAGCCGGAGCGGGCAAACGACAATGACAACTTTCACCGTTCCGTTTTCACCACGTATTGGCCATTGTCCAGTTGCAATAACGTATCGAAGGTGACGGGTTCGGGGGCGGGATCAACTTTCAGGCGCGCATCAATGCGAAAGCGCATTACCTGCTCGCCGCTGCTGCCCGGAATAAAGATCACGATGACATCTTCCAGGCGGGGTTCAAAAACGCTGATCGCACGTTCAATCGAGCGCCGAACGAAGGCTTGTTCGGCAACGTTTTTCAAACTGACGCCCGTAAAATCCGGCAAACCGTAGGCGGCCAATGAATGAGCAGTTTCTTTCAACTCTTCAGGAATGCCGCCTACGATTTGGCGTGAATTAAGTAGCCATTCTAAATCACGTTTGACTGCCGCTTTCAAATCAAGCAGATTTTTTTGCCGCGTGGCAGTCGCTTCCTGTTTCGCAGCCGGGTCGTAATCCAACAGGCGATCCAGAACTGAAATCGTGATGCGAATATCGTTATCAAAGCGGCTCATGCGTTTGGCCTGGCGAGGGGAACAGAGGGATTGGCAGAACGAAAAATTTACCGCCCCTCCCCCGGTTGCCTCTCTTTAGCTGTAGGGTCAAATCACGTTGCGTGTGCAAACAAGATGTTTGCACTACAGTCGCGCCGCAAATGTAGAACAAACATCTTGTTTGTTGCTGCCTGCCGTCCTTGCAAACGTGATTTGTCAGTACATTTAGCTGTTATATCTTTTGATTCAATTTCAAGTCATAGCCTGTCTTGCCCGCCGACACAACGCCGCCATCCGGTTTCTGGGCAAAGTACTCGAACTCAATCTTGGAAAAGTTGAGCGAAATTTGATCCATCGGAACGATATCGCTGCCGCCAGAGCCGCCGGTTTGATAGGAAGAAACCAACAAATCCGAAAACTTGATCTTGAGGAACGCTTCCTGTTTGCCGCCCGCTTTCCGACAGGTCAAGAGCGCCGAAGGGATATGTTTTCCGGTTGCGCAGGCTTCCAGCAATTTCGGCGTGGACTTATTCACTTTCATTACGAAATGAAAATCCTGCATCTGCACTTTGCCCGCGCCGCCGCCGCCGCCGTAGGAATGACCGCCCGATTGGGTCGCGCCCCAGGACCAGGATTCCAGATCAATTTGATTTTTGTTTTGGGCGTCATGACTTTCGCCTTCGATGCCATCAATCTTCAAGAAATAATCAACTGCTGCCATAATGTTAGTACCTCCTCAAGGTTAGGAACGACAGAAAAACGCGGATGCTTATGGTAGAGCTTGCAACACTGACTGTAACATCGGCGTTTTTCTGTTTACGACTGCCAAAAAGTACAGTGAGCCGTGTGAGACAATCGCAGGCGCACTCTTCCGCAAAAAAGGGTTCTGCCAGGTGCTTACTTGGCAGATTTGGGGAGTTCAGCGACCAGACGCAACGAAACGGATAATTCGTCGAGTTGGAAATGCGGGCGCATAAACGCGACCGCTTTATAGACGCCTGGCTTGCCCGGCACTTCTACGACATCCACTCGCGCTTCTCGCAACGGATATTGCGCCTTCGTGGATTGCGAAGCCGTATCGTCTTCGGTGACGTAATTGCGAATCCACCGATTCAAAAACTGCTCGCATTCAGTACGCGACATAAAGCTGCCGATCTTGTCGCGCATCATAGATTTCAGGTAATGCGCAAACCGCGACACAGCGAAGATGTATTGCAACTGCGTCGAAAGCCGCGCATTTGCGTTCGCCGCTTCAGTGTCATACTTGGCCGCTTTGTTGGCCGATTGCGCGCCGAAAAATGCGGCGTAATCAGTGCCTTTGCAATGCACGAGCGGAATAAAGCCGAGGTCGGAGAATTCCTTTTCGCGCCGGTCAGTGATGGCAATTTCGGTCGGGCATTTCAATGCGACTTCGCCTTCGTCGGTCTGGAAAGTATGTGTCGGCAAGCCCTGGACAAGACCGCCGCCTTCGACGCCGCGAATAGCCACGCACCAGTTGTACATCGCAAACGCTTCGGTCAGGCGCGTGCCGAACGAATAAGCGGCGTTGCCCCACAAATATTTTTTGTGATCGGTGCCGTCCACGTCCTCTTCAAAATTGAACGTTTCCGTTGGCACGGTTGCGTTCCCATACGGCAAGCGCATCAACGTGTGCGGCAGCGTCAGACCCACGTAGCGGGAGTCTTCGCTTTCGCGGAAGGAACGCCATTTCGCGTATTCGACCTGATCGAAGATTTTGGCCAGATCGCGTACTTCGGAAAGCTGCGCGAAATCGTCCCAGCCGAATAACTGCGCGGAAGCGGCAGAGACGAACGGCGCGTGCGCGGCGGCGGCCACCTGCGAAATTTTTTCGAGCAACATCATATCCTGCGGATGATTGCTGAATTCATAATCGCCAATCAGCGACCCGAACGGCGCGCCGCCGAACGTGCCGTATTCTTCTTCGTAAACTTTCTTGAAGAGCGCGGATTGATCGAATTCCGGCGCTTTTTCCAGGTCTTTCAGCAGTTCTTTTTTGTTCACGTTCAGCACTTTGACCTTAAGTCCTGTGCCGGTTTCGCTCTCAAAAACGAGGTGATGCAAACCGCGCCACGAGGCTTCGAGTTTCTGGAATTCCTCGTGATGCATGATTTCGTTGAGCTGCGCGGAAATAGCTTTATCAATCGCGGCGATGCGGGCGTTGATGGTGGTTTCCATGTCTTTCGACATGACCATCTGGCCTTCCATCACCTGCGCGACAAATTCAGAAATGATGTCTTTGGCGCGCGCGGTTTGCACATCGGTTTTCGCACGCATGCCTTTGTCCAGAATCTGGCCGAGCAAATCGCCAGCAGCTTCCTGGGTCACGGTTTGGGCTTGTTTTTCTACTTGCTCGCTCATGAATACTCCTCATTGTGTGGTCATTCATCATTGGTCATTCGTCATTGGCCTCAAGTGACAACTGATCGTTGTTTCAGTGAGAGCAAAGGACAAAGGACAAAGGACAAAGGACAAATTTACTCTTCCTTCTTCAGTCCCAACGCATCGCCCAGTTGTTTTTGGGCATCGGCATTGTTCAGCACGTCTTCCAGCAATTCACCAAGCTTGTCATTGCCGTCCATTTTGGCTAATAGATCGGAGAGATTGCGGCGCGCTTCGACCAGACGGCGCAGCGGTTCGACCTGTTGCACGACTTGATCCGGCTCGAAGTCTTCCATGCTGCGGAAGTTGAGTTCGACGGCGAGCTTGCCCCCGTCATTATTGAGTTTGTTTTCGACGCCCATTTGCAGGCGCGGTTTCATCCCGGCCAGCACGTTGTCAAAGTTGTCGCGGTCAATTTCAACGAATTTGCGGTCGCGCACGCGCGGCAGCGGGTCGGCAGGTTTGCCGGTAAAATCACCGAGTACGCCCACGACAAACGGCAGCTCTTTCATTTCAATCGCGCCGCCCGTTTCGACTTCGTAGCTGATGTGAACACGCGGAGGGCGAATCCGGCTGATTTTCTGTTGGACACTTTCTCTTTTTGGCATAACGATTCTCCTCTGAGTTGAGGGTGCTTAGCGGCACCTGTGTTTAGTAACTGTCTGAACTACTTGCATTGCTGCCGGTATTGAAACCCAGCACCTCGCGTACGGATTCGAGCGCCACCCCATCTTTCAGCACATCGGCCAGCCAGGCTTCCAGCGGCATATTGCCCCATTTGACCGCGCGCTCGACGGCGTAGGAAACCGGGCTGTGCGGCTCGGTCTGGCGAAAGAATAAGGCGATTTCGGATAAACGTTTCAGGGCCTCCTGCCGCGAACGGATCGCACCAGCGGAAACGGCAAAACCGCCGCCGCCCGTACCAGCACTTGCGGCTGCCTCTTCACCTGCAACGACGTCCTCGCTTCCCAGTTCTTCATCGCGGGGTTCGGCTTTCTGCTTTTCTTTGACGAGCAGATCCACGAGCGTGCGAATTTCATCAAGTGATTTTTTCAGTTCGCCGAGGCCGGGCGTTTCGCGCGCGTATTTGGCATCCATCTCGGCATCTAGTGTCTTGTACGCATCCCAGCATTCGTTGATGAGCGCAAAGCGGGCTTCGATGAAATCCCGCGTCGTGACGGACTTGGCCTTGCGCCAATCCTCGCCTGTTACTTTGCGCTCGGCTTCGGCCTGCGCCCGTAACGCTTTGTATTTTTCCTGCTGCTCGTATTCCAACGAATCGAGGTTTTCGGGAATATCGAACTGCTTGGATTCGAGGTATTGCAGGAACGAATATTTCTGCCCTGCCGTCACCGGAAACTCTTTGATAATCACAGCAATGCGCGCATCGAACGCGGCAAGCACATTCGCACGCGCCGCCAACGGGCCATCGTCGTCTTCGGGGTCAATTTCGGGATAGACGTATTCCCAAAAGTTTTCATGCAGCCCGCGCAACAATTGCAAGCCATCGCGCAGCGCGACCCAGCGGTCATGTCGGTCGTATTTCGTGATGCCTTCAACCAGCCAGGCAGCGATCTGCAAATCCTTTGTCTTGTTCGTCAACGCATTGGTGGCCAGCTTCATCACCTGTGGCCAATCCGCGACTTTCAAATCGCGCGCCCAATCGCCCTGCGCCAGCACTTCATCCTCGCGCCGCGCCTCATCGATCTGATCGTAGGTGCCGTCGTAGCGCAGGCTTTCGCCCCGCCGGATTGTCGCCGTCGTCGGCGCGAACAAGCTGTCCAAAATCAAGTAGGGGGGCTACTGAAATTGCGTCCGACATCTATTGCTCCTGTTCGTTGTTTTCCGCTTCGCTGGTGGCAGGTTCAGCCACCGCAAATGCGACGCTCTGCATTTCGTAAATCAGCTTGTCCGCATCGCCCACCATTAACTCGCGCGCGCCAACCGTGCGCGCCAATTCGTCGTTGTAAGCCTGCGGTTCTGTCCGCCGTCCCAACCGTACAAAGTCATTTGTCGCCTCGCCCGATCCGGCATAAAGCGACAGGATGAAAAACTGTCCGTGCGTGTTGTCGGTCGTTTCAATGCGCGCGGGCGTGTAAAGCAAATCGCGTAATTGTTCCGGTTTGCCGATTTCGATACTGCGAATCTGTTCGTACGGAATCCACACGTACTGATCTTTGACGACGGCTTCCAGCACGGGCGCAACGAAATCATCGGCATCGCGCCAGTCATAAAACTCCGCGCCATCGCACTCGCCTGGCAGCGCAGGCCGCTGCTCTTCGGCTTGATCCAGCAGCGCCCGCGCCTCGCTCACTTTGCCCTCGCGCACGGCATTGATTGCTTCCAGATGCAAATCCACGTACGCGGGCGGTTCCATCAAAAAATGCGGTTGGGTGCCTTTGCTCCACAATAGCCGCCGGTCACGTTCGGCCTTCAGGCAATTGCGGTAGGCCAGCACGCCCAGTTCGGTTTGGACGCTTTGCGTGGCGATGACATCCAGTTGTTTTTCCGCGCGGTCAAATTCTCCGGCACAGCACAGCAATTCAAAAAGAAACGTGCGAGCGGCGGTGTCCGTCGGGCGTGCTTTGACTTCGCTGATGAGCTGCGTGATCGCGGCATTCAGTTCGCCTTGTTTGAAAAGTTCCTGCGCAGTTGCCATAAACTTCCTTGTGATCCTTATTAGGTAAAGCGAAAAATCGGGTGCAAAACTTGCCGGTGCGGATGCTTTTTTTCGCTCTCCCTCGCCCTGACAATCCCTACTGACGAAGCGTTGCAATCCATGTCGCAACTTTCTATTTAAAAGTATCCGGCGCGCGTAAAGCGCTGAAATTGAAGGCAAACGGGTTGTTCGCAGGCGGCGTCAGCTTCGCTGTTGCTCCGCCCCACGAGAACTGCGTCTTATTGCCCGCCGTCATCCGAAATACGCCCCAAAGGCCGGGACTGTTTGCCGCTTCCGTACCCGCCGCAGGTGCTGCGGCTGCTTTGTCGGAGACTGTTACCTTGATGCCTGCTTCGCCGCCGGACGAGGGCCACGAAAGCTGGAACATCGAAGCCGAGCCGTCCGCGCTGCCATTCACACCATCCGCTTTAATATCCACTTTCTTGCTCGGCGGCGGCGTGACCGCGAGCGAGTAACTGATTTTCGGCTGTTGCCCGCCGGGGAAAAATGCCTGCTGCACCTTGAAGGCATTGTTCAGATAAGCGACCGCCGCATCGTTAAATTCTGCCGGATTCTTGGATTTCAATTGCCCCGGCGCGCCTTCAACTTTATCGCTCAGGAAGTTTTTGTAGAGCTTCGTCAACTCGCCGTCGGCAGGATTGAAGAACTGCACGAAATCATTCAATTGTACGTCCGTCGTGCTGCTGCTATTGAAGGGATAACGACCTTCCAGCAGATGCGCGCTACGCGCGAGATTGCGCCATGCTTCTTCCAGATTCTTGGCTTCGCCCGCTTTTTGTCCGGCTCCGAGAATTTGCAGCGGGCGGCCTAAAAATTCGCTGGCCGCTTTGCTGCCCGGTGTCAGCACGATTTGCTTGAGCATATCGTTGATTCACCGGCCCGGGCTTTATTTTTCGTTGGGAACTTTGGCCAATTCGTCCCAACTGTTGCCTGGCGCGTTGCCGCAATTGATCGCGAGACTTCGTTCAACTTGGCGAGATAACGCGAAATCGGCGGCTGATCGCCTTCGACAAATTTGTGCAGCGCGGCGAAGGAAGATTCAATCTTTGGATCGTTGATGCCCGCTTTACTGGCAGTAAGCCTTTCAGCCACGCCAGCGCGCCGTTGTCTTTCGGCGGCGAGAGGGATTTCGTTTCGTTTGCCACGTAGGCGACGACGCGCTTGAGCAGCGAATTCTCACCGCCCCAACGTGCCGAGCGCATCAAGCGCGGCATTTTTGTCTTTGAAGGGTCGCACCTGAATGCCATCTAAAAACTTCTGCCAATGCGCGGCATACTCGGTCGAATAGCGGTCGCGCAGTTGATCTACATTGACACTTTGCGCGGCGGAAGTTTCGCCCATCACCCAATCGTCTTTGCCGCTCAGGTCTTCCTTGACCGAAGCCATCGCATCGCCCGTGACGTGTTTGTAATATGCCGTTGGTGAAGGCATAGGGCACCGGATGCGGGTTTGATTCTTCCAGCAATTCGCTGCCTTCCTGGCCTTCCAGCACGCGCGCCAAATCTACGGCAACCCCGCGTTTATTGATCTTACGCATCACTTCGTTATAGACACGCTTGGTCGGCGAATAGCTGGTGAGCTTGCCGCGTGCGCTTTGACAGCTGCGTCATTGCCGAGCGGGCGCGGCACTGTCGCTGCGTCGTCATCGTCGTGCAACGAAGCCTGTTCAGCGCATAAAACGCGAGGTTTTCCATCCGCCCGCGATCTGACGGTTTTTCTTTCGAGTACGCGCCCAACCGCTCTTCTAAAAACTTCGGGTCAACGCGCTCCTGTTTCGCGGGCATCAGGTAGGCTTGCAGCTTGTAATAATAATCGTCCTGCATCGCCTCCAGCTTTTCGCCCTCGCCTGCTGGCGTATTGCCGAGGTCGTTTTCGAGCGCGGCAAACGCCAGAACTAAAAACCGCTGCGAGACAAAATCAAAATAGACCTGCCGCGCCCGCCGCGAATTTTGCCGCCGGAATACAGGCCAGAGAAGCGTTGCGAGAGCGAACCGAAGAAACTTTGATCGGCGTCTTCGATTTTTTGCAGCGTGCCGCTTCCAGTTGTCAACGCGTCCATTTCGTTCGCATTCGTTTCGACGGAGGGTTTGCCGCGCCCGGCCTCGTAAAATTCCAGCACCGTTTTGGCGTTTAGTTGCGCTTCCTCAAGCAGCGCGCTGTTTTGAAATAAGGAAACCGCCGAACCGACGAACCAGAGAAAACAAACGGCAACCAATGCGCCGTCCGCAAGAAGTTTCACTTTGGCAAGTTTATTCGGCGCAGCTTTCTGCGACTGGTACGAAGCGGCGATGTCTCGATCCCGAAAGATAACTTGTTTGAATAAGTCTTCGCTGAAAACGCCCGGGCCGTGAATGCGGCCTTCCTGCCCTGCCGGATTGCTCGTGAAGTAAAAGCCGCGCAGCAGCGGCAAGCCCGTAAACGGATTCGGGCGAAACAGCGCGAGCGTGAACAATCCGAGTTTGCGCCGTGTTTCCGCAAAACGCAGTGGGAAATTGAAAACGCCGTGCTGTTCCATCGGCGTCGTCGCGCCGCTCAGTCGCAGCAACCGCCGCTTCATCAGCGATGCGAGCAGATAATCAAATTCCACATCAAAGAGCGCGTGCGCCGATTCTGCCTGGTCGAGGGGGATGGTCGCGCCCCAGACCTGCGCGCGTTCGGCAGGCGGCAATGCAGCATAAAATTCCTTGAAGCCCGGAATCGCGTCCGTCTGCGTGAACACCAGATACACCGGAAAGCGCACGCCCGTACTTTTCATCATTTCGTCGAGCCGCGCGCGCAGCACTTGCGCCTGTTGTTCCAATTGCGCTTCATTCGCGCTGAGCAATTGCTGCGCGTTGACGGTTAAGACGAAGCCATCCAGCGCGCGATTGCGCCGTGTTTTCTTGAGCGTTTCAATCAGGCCGAGCCATTCGTCGCGGTCCTGGCCTTCGGTGCAATAGCGCCCGGCGGTGTCAATCAACACGCCGTTGTCGGTCACACGCCATTCCGAGTCGCGCGTCGCACGCACAAGGTTTTGATCGGCGCGGCGCTGGCTGGAAAGCGCGTGAAAACTTAATCCGGCGGAAAGCGCAAGCGACGATTTGCCACTGCCGGGCGGCCCCGCAAGCACGTACCACGGCAAGCCATACAACGCATCGCTCACCTGCCGGTTGCCGAGATTGCTGCTGCGCAAAAACTGCGCGGCTTCTTCGGCGCTGCGTGCAAGTTCTTCGTATTCACGCGCGGGCGCTAACTGCCCAGAAGCTTTGGGCGCTTCGACGGCTCCCGCGCTGTCGGCTTTGACGGCGCGATTTTTGCGGAGGTGATTGAGGAGAATCCCGACTGGCCAACACAACAACAACAGGGCAATCAGGGCAATTTGCAGGATTCCAATTTCGTCGCTCAGAATCAAAACCAGCAGGATGGCAATGCCGGTCAACGTGACGAGCGCGCAAATCCAAAATCAACTTTTTCAGACTGAGTGCAGGCATCGTACTTTCCCTAATCCAGTGCCAGGGCGAGCTACGTGAGGTGCGAAAAGCGGCAAGCAACGTGCGCTCGCCTCGGTTAATTGTTAGAGAACGAATTCGTTCGGGGCGAATTCGCAGGGCCGAATAAAGCAACTTGGGAGATGGGGCTGTGGAAATTTATTTCAATAAAAGCTGCTTCACGCCATTGGCCTGATTGGTCAGCAAAAATTGAAACAACAGATAACTCACGGCAACGATTCCCAACGAAATCGCCGCGACCATTTTGACCCACGCGGGCAGGGCCGGAACAACCGTTTCCTGCGGTGGGGCAGGCTGGTCATTCAACTTCCAATGCGGCGAGAGTACGTTTTCTCTGAGCCGTCCCACACGGCGCAAATGTTCCGCCACATTCTGCAAAACACCGGGCAACTGATCTTCCATGTAAATGTGATATTTACCTTTGAAACCGAGCAGCAGGCAGAGGTAATAAACCTCAATGACATCCGCTTCGGCTTCGGCATTTTTCAATAACCCGTCCAACCGGTCAAAGAATTTTACGCCCGCGAATTGTTCTTGAAAATACTCCAGCTGCAACGGAAACCGTTCCCATTCATTGCGCACCGCGTGGCCGCCTGCCAGCACGGTTTCATCCACAAAGGCCGCGAGCGCGAATTTTACGTTTTGCAATTGCGGCTCTTTGTAACCGAGTTGTACGCCGCGCGCTTCCAATTCCTTCAGCCAGGCGGCGACGGTTTGGCGCATTTCGGCAGAAGGTGTGAGTTGCTTAGCGCGAATGCGCATCACGATTTCAAAAATCGGCGTCGCAAGGCTCACCAAATCTTTTTCCGAACTCTGTTGACTGGCTTTCATGACTGTTTGCTGGGCAGCACTCGACATAAAAACAACTACCACATGCGAGGCTAGGGTTTAATCGCGTACATCTCTAATTTCGCTTCCGGAAACTCATCTGGGACGCCGTGCGGCACATAAATGGCAATGGTTTTCAAACCGATAATGCGATCCCAGAAGCGTGTCAATGCCAAATCCTGCGCGTTGCGATCCAGCCGGAAATAATGCATACCGACGCGTGTCGGCACTGGGCCGGGCGGGGGCGAAGCGTGTTTGAGCGTGACGCCCATCAAGGCATTGTTGATGACCGCATCAATGCCGTCGCCGTCCGCAATTTTGAAAACAATCGGCACACGCGCAATCAAGCGATCTTCAGGTGTCGTCGCGCCCACGCCTAAAATAAACTCGGCAGCTTTCAATAATTGATCGTCGTTGACGCGCCCAACATACAACGATTCGCGCACTTTTTCGAGCTTGATCGGCACGCAGCGTTCCGGCACACCGAGATTTAATAAATCGCGGATTTCGGCTTCGAGTTGGCGAAACGTGCCGTACAAATCCAAATGATCGTATTTGACGATGTCTTTCGGATGCCGATCCGGCGCAAAGGTCATCAGGCCACCAGCAATGGTGACCATCTCGCGGTACAACCGCTCAGGATGAACGATGCGCGTGCGAAACAAATGCGTCATAATCGGAATGGCCGAATTGATCGTGTGCAGCATCCAAAACACCGTTGTATCGTGCGCCGTGAACGAAGCCTGTCCCGTGTTGCTTTGCCGCACTTTGTCGCTGAGCGAGCGGCTTTTCGCAATCAATAATTCCACCAACTGTCGCAGCAAATTGCCGAGCCACGCTGACGCGCCGACGTGCAAGGCAGGCGGCACGTATTGATCGGAAAACGTGAGCTGCCCCGTCGCCGTGCGTTCAAGTTGTGCAATTTTGATCGCGCTGTAACCATCCCGCAGTTCATCCGAAAACAGAATCCGAAAATTGCCGCGCGCAAAGGCAAGTTGCTGTTCATTTTCGCCTGTCGTTTCGTCAACCACCGACGAAGCATTTTGCAGGTAACGAACGGTCGCTTCGGCCTCACGCCCGTTCGTCTGAAAATTCGCCGCGCCCACACGCGCCGCCGGAATCGCCAGATACACATCCAGGCTTGTGGCAGAAGGAGAAAAGTGATTTTCGACGGGACGAGGATTGGGCGCAGGCCCCATTTGCGGAATACTAACCGTCACGCCATCGGGCATGACACCACGACAACTGAGAATTTCGACAAAGCCGTTAGCAATGGCATCCCGATTGATTTGCAGTTCCAGGATGCCCCATTCGTGCGGCGTCAATGCGGCAATCCGGGAGTTTAAGAGGTCTTCGTGATAGTTATCGGATTGCTGAAAGTGGTGGGGCGTCAGCAGCATGCCTTCATTCCACACCACCCGACGGTAACGGCTCATAAAAGTTTCGTCAGCAAAGAAAAGAGCGGTCGAGCTTGCCGAGCCGAAGCGGTGGGGCGGGAACGCATATCTCGTGAAAAAACCTTCGAGTTCGGACTCAAGATTGCATCTCTCGGTGGCTGTTATCTTTACAAATTATTTGCTTATCAAGTACTGCTTCCAAAGACGCGCGGATTGTGTGCCAAGCATCCTTTTTTGTCAATCATTCTTTTCGTCAAGCTAACAGCTTCTTTTGCACAATTCCGTGCACATCAGTAAGGCGAAAATCGCGGCCTTGAAAACGATACGTTAGCTTCTCGTGATCGAAGCCGAGCAGGTGCATCAGCGTTGCATGCAGGTCATGGACGTGGACGCGATCTTCCGTCACATTGAAGCCGAGATCGTCCGTCGTACCAATCGTCATACCCGGCTTGATACCACCACCGGCAATCCATTTCGTAAAAGCATTCGGATGATGATCGCGTCCGTCATCGCCGCCCTGCACCATCGGCGTACGCCCGAATTCCCCGCCCCAAATCACGAGCGTATCTTTCAGCATTCCGCGTTGTTTCAGGTCTTTGACAAGTGCGGCACAGGCTTGGTCGGTGTCTTTGCAATTCTTCGTCAAGTCGCGGACTAAACTGCCGTGCTGATCCCACGCCTCGTGCATAATCTGGACAAAGCGCACGCCTTTTTCGACCAGGCGACGCGCCATCAATACGGTATTCGCGAATGAAGGCTTGCCCGGTTCTGCGCCGTACATTTCCAGAATATGCTTTGGCTCTTTTGAAATGTCCGTTACTTCGGGCGCAACCTTTTGCATCTTGAACGCTGTCTCGAACGAATTGATGCGCGTGGCAATTTCGGGATCGCCCATTACATCAAGCCGCATTTTGTTCAGCTTGTTGATGGTGTCGAGCGAATCGCGTTGCAGCTTTTCATCCACGCCGCGCGGGTTCGAGAGATACAACACCGGATCGCCGACGTTGCGAAACTGCACGCCCTGATAGACGGTCGGCAAAAAGCCACTGCCCCAACAACTATTCCCGCCGCTCGGCCCTTTGCTGCCCGTGCTGAAGGCGACGAACGCGGGCAAGTCCTGCGATTCCGTGCCGAGGCCATACACCGTCCACGCGCCAAAGCTCGGACGCCCGAAAATCATCGAACCCGTATTCATCATCAACTGCCCCGGCGCGTGATTAAACGCATCTGTGACCATTGATTTGACGATGCAAAGGTCATCTACGATTTGTGAGGTGTAGGGCAGAAGTTCGGAAACTTCCGCTCCCGATTGTCCATATTTCGCAAACTTAAACTTCGGCCCCAGCAACGTCGAATTCGGATTGATGAACGCCGCACGATAGCCTTTCAGCAATTCGGGCGGCGGCAGCGTGCCGTTGAATTTGGTGAGCATTGGCTTGTTATCGAACAATTCCATGTGGCTCGGCCCGCCTGCCATAAACAGGTAAATGACGTTCTTGGCTTTCGGCGCGAAATGCGGCGACTTCGGTGCCAGTGGATTGGACTGCGCGTAGCCGGAGGCGGCGAGCAATGGATTAAGCGCCAGCGCGCCCAGCCCAACGCCACATTGTTCGAGAAACCAGCGACGGGAAACTTGCTCTTGATGATTTTGCTCAGTTTTTTTCATATTCTGCCTCAACTTATGGAAATTTATTCCTTCGTAATCGCCTCATCTAAATTTAACACCACGCGCGCCACCGCCGTCCACGCCGCAAGTTGCTCCATCGTCACGCCCTTCGGCAACAAAAACGCTTTGTCAGGATCATTCGTTGCTAGATTCCAGGGGTTCAATTCGCCGGCAACAAACCGTTCTTTCTGCCGTGCAAGCAAAGCCAGCAACTCTGCCGCTTCCGTGGTTGATGGCTTGCGGGCGGTGACGCGGCGAAAGGCAAATTCCACTTTCTGGGCATCGGTCACACCGCCTTCTCTGATCGTCTTCAATGCCAACGCACGCGCGGCTTCTAAAAACGTGGTTTCATTGAGCGTCGTCAAGGCCTGGAGCGGCGTGTTAGATTTGGCGCGGCGGATGCAGGCAATGTCGCCGTTCGGCACGTCGAAGGTTTGCAGCATCGGGTACGGCACGCTGCGATAGCGGAAGGTATACAACCCGCGCCGGTAACGATTCTCGCCTTTGTCTTCATACCAGTTTTTGGGGCCGTAGCTGGCCGGGGGCAAGTATAAAAATTCGGGCGAGGGCGGAAAGACGCTCGCGCCGCCGACTTTGGGGTTGATTAAGCCACTGGCGGAAAGCGCAATGTCACGCACGATTTCGCCTTCGACGCGCAGGCGTGGCGCGCGAGCCAACAAACGATTGAACGGGTCTTTTTCCAACAACTGCGGCGTCACTTTCGCGCGTTGCCGGTAAGTAGCCGACGTAACAATCAGGCGATGAATATGCTTCATTGACCAGGGAGGATTGGAAATTGGAGATTCGAGATTGGAGATTTTGCCCTTATTGCCGTCCATCAATTCAACGGCGAGCCAGTCAAGTAATTCTGGATGCGAGGGGGCGTCGCCTTGTTTGCCGATGTCTTCGGCGGTGGCATAAAGGCCGGTGCCGAAATAACTTTGCCAGAGGCGATTCACCAGCGCGCGGGCGGTCGTGGGCGATTGCCGATCTACCAGCCATTTCGCCAGCGTGAGCCGATTGACGGGCGCGCCAGCGGGCAGCGAGTGCAGGAACGCGGGAACGCCAGCCGCGATGGGGCGATCCGGGCGTAAGAAATCACCGCGTTTGAGAATATTGGTGGTGCGAGTGTCAGCGCGTTCGTGCAACACCAATTGCGAAGTCCCTGCCGGATATGATTTCCATAACGAAGCGATTTGCTGATTGTAGTCGTGCCAGTCATTGACCGTCGTGCGCCAATAACTAAACACTGCTTCAATTTGCGCTTTTGTGCGCTGCTCGCGCGTGATGGCGAAGATTTCGCGAACGTTCGCGGGTAGTGGGTCAGCGACAACGTTTGGCGCGGTCGTAATCGAGAGACGAAACCGACCGAGGTTGTTATTCATATTGTCGTCACTGTTCCAGCCGCCGTGATTTTGTTTCAGATACACGGTTAATGTTGTGCCGCCATCGTGGGCAATCGGCTGCTCAAAATTGAAGACGGCTTTGCGCGGCACGTTGCGCAGTCCGGGGCCGACATCAATGCCCCAGGCGGTGGTGTCTTTGTCATCAATGGCAAACTCAATCGGGCCTTCGACGCGGCGGTTATTGCTTTTGTCGTAGAACATCGGTTCGAGTTCTTTTTCCGGCGGGTTCACGTCGGCAGTGGCTTTGACGATTTTGATTTTGCTGATTTTCTTTTCATCGCTGGCGGGCGCGGCCTCGACATTTACTTCCGTCAAACCGAACGTGCCTTTCGGCGAACGACCGGGGCCAAGCATCGGCAAATTCGGATCGTTCAGCATTTCGATGCGGAGCGCCGTGATGTTTTGGAGACTGGTTTTCGTCGTCAGCTTCACGCGATGCTTGGTTGGCGCGTAGCCTTGTGCGAGAAAAGAACCGTCCTTGAGCGGGAAATATTTTTGCCCGCCCGTCGAAATGTCATCTACCGAGGGTTGGAGGACTTGCCATTCGGGTTGATCGTTTTTGATACGGTCTTCCCAGGCATTCATTTGCGCGAGCCAGTCGGGCTTGAGTTCCTGCAATTTGGCCTCAATCTCGCGCGTGCCGGAAAGAATGTTTGCGCGCTGCATTTGCTCGGCGGGCGTGTAAACGACGATGCTACCTTCGTCCGAATTGTTCAGAAACGCAAAGAGTCGGTAATACTCTTCCTGCGTGAGCGGATCAAATTTGTGGTTGTGGCACTGCGCGCAGTTGACGGTGAAGCCGAGAATGCTTTTGCCAATCGCATCCATTCGATCAAACATCGCCTCCATCCGAAACTGCTCCGGGTCTACGCCGCCTTCTTCATTAATCATCGAATTGCGAAGGAAACCCGTCGCGACCAGATTTTCCTGTGTCGCGTTCGGCAACAGGTCGCCGGCAATTTGCTCGATGATGAATTGATCGTAGGGCTTGTCGTGATTTAGCGCGTTGATCACCCAATCGCGGTAAAACCAGACGTTGCGCATCTTGTCTTTTTCAAAGCCGTCGGAATCAGCGTAGCGCGCGGCATCCAACCAATGCCGCGCCCAACGTTCGCCGTAGTGTGGACTGCTGAGCAGGCGCTCGACTTGTTTTTCATAAGCATTCGGCGAAGCGTCTTTTACAAACGCATCCACTTCTTCCGGCGTCGGCGGCAGGCCGATCAAATCCAAACTCAAGCGGCGCAGCAGCGTGATTTTATCGGCCTCTGGTGACGGCGTGAGGTTTTCTTTTTCCAGCCGCGCGAGGACGAAAGCGTCAATTGGATTCCGCACCCAGGTTTTATTTTTGAGGGCAGGCAGCGAGGGGCGTACGGGCGCAATGAACGCCCAGTGTTTAGAGATTGGAGATTTAAGATTTGAAAATTGAGATTCAGCGTTCCGCGCTCCACCTTCCGCCTTCCACTCTGCGCCTTCGTCAATCCAGCGTTGCAACAGGTTGATTTGTTCGGCGGAGAGCGCGGGGCGATGAAGCGGCATGCGGGGTTCGCCGTTGAGTCCGAGTACTCGTTGCAACAGGCGGCTCTGTTGGCTTTGACCGGGCGTCAGGACGCGCCGGGCACTCGTTTGATCGTCCAGACGCAGGTTAGATTCCTGCTTTTTGCTGCCGTGACATTCGGCGCAGTGCGCGGCAAATATCGGTTGAATGTCGCGCGCAAAATCTGCTTTGGTTTGCGCCTGCGCCAACGGAAGCCGTACGTTCAGCGCAAAGAAAAGCGCGAGAAAAATTCCCAGCATCAATAACGAGAAAGTCCTGGTATGCATAACTGTCGGTTACAAGAAAAGCAGAATCGCCTATTGGTCTTACCAGACGTACGGTATCGCATTTCATGGGCGGCTGACAAGCTATGCGATGTTTTTGTCCGTAGCGCGAGGGGCAGAAAATTTTCGCGGCTCAAGTGCATCCAGATAGGTGTGCACTTCCTGCGGTGAAGCGGTGTGATGTTTGTGCGTCCGGCCTGCCGCAATGCGCCCCCACAGCCCGCCGCGACGGGCATAAACCGATTGCGCATCCCAATGAACAAAAAAATACTGCGGGCCATAATCCGGCTCATCCGCGCGGTCGTTGACCAGGTGAAGTTGTGGCTCATACCGGTGTTCCGTGCGAGCGCGGGCGCTGTCAAAGCGATGCCCGTGCCCGGCCCAGCGACTGACCTTCTCCATCCAGGAATTCACGGCAAAATCAGCCGCGCGCAACGCCGCAAGAAATTGCGCGTGATCGTTCACCGTCATTTCCAGATAACTGCGCGCAACGCCGACAACACGATGCACCTGCGCCCAGGCGGCGGGAATCTCCTGCATTTGGCGAGCAAAATTTTGCAGCGTAAGCAATTTGTCAGAGGCGCTGTGATGCAGGTTTTCCAGGTAGATGAGCGTGTGCAACCGCGCGGCAGCTTGCTCATCGAAGTCAGCAGAAAGCGCGGCGGAAGAGGAAATGCCTAAAAGCTTGGGAAGCAATAATTGCCGCTCCAACGTAGGCAATTGCCAGTAGGGAGAGGTCGCGGCTTGGCCGTGGGGAGAGCTGATACCCATCAGGTTTCGTCGTGAACGGAGCAGAGGAACGTTAACTCAAAGTTGTTCGCCATATTTTTTCAGATGTTGTTCTTTGGCGCTTGCCACCCACCCTTCGCGCTCTATGCGTCCGCGAAACTGTTCCAACAGGCGATCATACCGTTGGACATCTTCGCCTGACCATTCGGCAATCTGGCGAAAGCGATAAACGCCGTGGCGGTTCAGCAGCTTTTCCAGCCTGGGGCCAATGCCATAGACTTTTTTTAGATCGTCTGGTTCCGGTGCGGTCGGCGGCTGCGAGCTGGCGGGCGCTGCTTTGACAGCAGGCATTTTCACGTCACGCGCCATCATCTCCAATTCCGTGACGCGGACTTTAAGCTGTGCAAGTTCGTTGTCTTTTGCCTTGATCTGCGTGCGCAGTTCTTTTTCGTGATGAGCGGACAGCTTCAGCGCCCCTTCCGCCTCGGCAACACGAATCTTCAGCGCTTCGGTTTCCTGTTGTGCAGTGGTTTGCAGCGTTTGCACTTGTGTTTGCAGGGCGGCTCTTTCCTGATCGGTTTCCGCTTTTAGTTCGTCCAGTTCACTGATCCGCGCATCCAGATCGGCCTGTGCTTCCTGGTGCCTTGCCTGCCATTCCGCAAGCTGCTGGGACTGCGTTTCAATCGTGGTTTGTAAGGCGAGTTGCTCGACTTGTAGTTCTTGCACAGTGGCCCGCATCGTCGCCACTTCGCCCTGCAAAACATTGTAGTCCTGCTCTCGCACGCGGAGCCATCGCTCCCGTTCTTTCAAAAGCTCCGAAGCATTGGCCGAGCCAAAAATGCGCCCCAGAAAAAAACCGACGATCCAACTAAGCAATCCGGTAGTGATAAGGTAAAAAATCGTATTGAGTGACAACGCCAGAACCCCCATTTCTTATTATTCAACTCCTGACTACCTGGCGATATTCCTGGAGGAGCTTTTTCAGTTAGTGACCTGTTTGCGGGTTGCCGCGCCCAACCACCAAGCCTGCTGGCCACGGGATTATTCAGCCGTGGGGCGTCCCGCTCAGACCAAATGCGCGTAACGAGGTGAAGACCACAAAATGATTGCCGGGGAAGATGCTGTGCTCGTCTTCTCCACTGATGAGATGGCCAAAAATTATCGCCCATTTGCGGGTTCGGCAACGGCAGCGAATTGACCTCCCTCGCCACGATCCTTGCCCCGAAGGTAGCTGTACAGAATCCTGCCTCTCGTACGCCGCAAGCCTGCGTTAACTACCGGGAACGAAATTTTTCAGGGATGCTTGTCAGGTCAGAGGGAAGACTAGCACTGAAGCGAAAACCGTGTCAATGGCGGTTAATGGGGAAATTGGCCGAGATACCATTGCAAAATTGCCGGGCCAAAAAAGAGCGTAAAAATCGTCGCAATGCCGAGCGGCACGCCAAACGGAAACCGAAATTTCAGTCCCTGCCGACTGACAATAGCAGCAATGCCACCGACGAGCGAGCCGAGCAAAGTGCCGAAGAGAAACACAAACAACACCAACTGCCAGCCGAGAAAAGCGCCGACAAACGCCATCAGCTTGATGTCGCCCAATCCCATCCCTTCGATGCCGCGCAGGTAGAAGAACCCCGCGCGAAATAGCCACAACGCACCACCGCCAACAAGCGCGCCAAGAACAGCTTGCAACAGGCTGATGGAAGCAATCTCAGCGGCAGACGGCGCGGGCGGGATGGAGGCGTTACGGGCGGCAACGATCCACCACAGAATTTGCGCGACGACACCTGCGATCATCGTTACACGCACGACGCGCGTTGTTTTCTGCTCCCATCGTTGCTGGAAAAGTTTGTCCTCTTCGGTTTCTTCCGTCTCATCAAAATCGTGGTACTTGCCAAACAAAACGTTTTCCACTTTGTCTACCGCCCACAGCGCAGGCACGGCCAGCGCGAGCGCGACAAAGCTAATCCATTTCGGCCACGAACTCAGCACCAACGATTCCGGCAACCAGGCATTGATCGGGAAGGTAAAGGAAGTCTTTTCAAATTTGACGTAAGAAACCGCCGTGATTGCGACCACAGCAAATAACAGCGCCGGATACGTGATGACATCCGGCAGAAGCATATGTTCGCCGTCAATAAACGTTAACGCTACAATCAGCGTCACAAAAACTAACTCCGCCACGCTCATCCATGTCAGGCCGTGCTGGTAGACAAGCGCAAAAAACAATCCGCCGACCAGCGCTTCGACCAGCGGATAACGCCAGGAAAAATGCGTGTGACAAGCGCGACATTTGCCGCGCAAAATCAGGTAGCTTAAAACAGGAATGTTGTCATACGGCTTCACCGGCGCACCGCACGAACCGCAATGCGAAGCGGGAAACGCAACCGATTCCGCGCGCGGCACACGATGAATCACGACGTTGAGAAAACTGCCGACGATCAATCCAAACGGCAAAACGATAATGGCTTGGTACAAAAGTGGAAGGTCTATCAGAAAATCCATGCGGAATGTCCAGAACGGGCGCGAATGAGCGGGGCAAGCGCGGGCATTAGACCTGTTCTTGCGGAACCCTGTCAAGCATAATTAGCGGCATGAAAATTCTGCAAATCTGCTCCGCAGAAACGATTGGCGGCGGCGAGCGACACGTCATTGATTTGACCCGCGCCCTGCTCGAACGCGGGCATGAGCTTCATTTGGCGGTACGCCCCGGCAGCCCGCTGCCCGCCCATTTCGCCGCCGGCACCGTGCATTGGCACGAAGTGAAATTGCGTAATGCGATTGATTGGTTGAGTGTGCGGCGGTTAAGCAAGCTGATCGTCCAACACAAAATTGACATCGTGCATGCTCACGTCGCGCGCGATTATCCGCTGGCGGGACTCGCAACAAAAGGATTGCCCGCGCGACTGTTCCTCACACGCCATCACTTTCACCCGATCAAATCCAATGTGCTGTACGAAGCGGCGATTGGCCACGCGACGAATCTGATTGCTGTATCGGAAACCGTGCGGCAGGAATTAGCCAAAGCCTTTCCGACCATGATTGATCGCATTCACGTGATTCCCAATTGGCTTGATGCGCGTACGCAACAACTGGTCAGTCGCAAGGAAGGGCGCGCATTTTTCGGGATCCAAAAATATTGGG
>JAXLQQ010000044.1:0-47954 GCA_046331525.1 Blastocatellia bacterium | reverse complement strand
TGGAGGCGGACGGAACAGGCGCGAAACAACTCACCGCCGACGGCAAAGAGCACTTCGATCCGGCAGTTGCGCCCGATGGGCGCTCCCACATCTGGAGTTCCAGCGCCGCTGGCAAACGCAATGTCTGGCGCATGAATATGGACGGCAGCAATCCGCAACAACACACGCACGGCAACAACGAATGGCATCCCGAATACACGCCGGACGGGCAATGGCTGGTCTATGTCACAACGCCGCATTCGTTAGCGAAAACGCCGGTCGCGGGCGGGCAACCGGTGCAGCTAACGAATGGCTTGTCGTGGCGGCCTACGGTGTCGCCGGACGGGAAATGGATTGCGTATAACCGGCTGGACGAAGCGAGCGGGCAATGGCAGATTGGCATCATCCCGATTGACGGCGGCGCGACAACGAAGATTTTTGATGCGCCGAGTCCAAACGTTTTTCGCGCGTTACGGTGGACGCCGGACGGTCGCGGCATCGCGTATCCGGTCACATCCGGCAAAGTCTCGAACCTCTGGAGCCAGCTGCTGGACGGCAGCGCGCCGCATCAATTGACGAACTTCAAGGAACAACTCATCTTCGATTTCGCGTGGTCACGCGATGGCAAACAACTCGCCCTGTCGCGCGGCGTGGTGAATAGCGATGTCGTGCTGATCAACCATTTCCGATAGGTGTGTTTTTTTGCAAAAGTAATGGAATAGGCCACAGATGACGCGGATGAAACGGGTTTACGCAGATCAGACCCGCGCAAATCCGCACCATCCGCGTCATCTGTGGCCTATTCCGAACGCAATGCCTCAATCGGATCAAGCACGGCGGCTTTACGTGCGGGCAGGACGCCGGAAAGAATGCCGATCAGACCGGACACGCCAACTGCTGTGATAACGGCGGCAATGGAAAGATAAGTTTGGAAAAATACCGCCGTTACAATCTTGCCAATGCCCCAGGCGATTAACACGCCGAGCGTGCCGCCAATCGCGGACAGCACAACGGCTTCAATCAAAAACTGTTTGAGAATATCGGTACGGCGTGCGCCGAGGGCTTTGCGGATGCCGATTTCCTTTGTGCGCTCAGTGACGCTGACGAGCATAATGTTCATAATCACGATGCCGCCGACCACTAACGCAATCGCAGGCACCGCAATCGCTACAATAAACACCGGGCCGAGAATGCGATCTCGTAACCCCAAAATCGCATCGGGTGTAGCGATGCCGAAGTTATCTTTTTCCTCGCCGCTCAACTGTCGCCGCGTGCGCATCAAATAGCGCGCTTCTTCGACAGCATCGCTGAAACGGTTGTCATCCACCGCCGTCCCAATCATATAAAAACTGCGCTGTCGCACGGCGGGGCCGAAGGTTTTGATATACGTCCTGAGCGGAATTGTCGCAAAGTTATCCTGCGGCTGACCAAAGACGGAGCCTTTCGCCGTTGCAACGCCGACTACGCGATAGGGCAAGCCGCGAATGCTGACCTCCTGCCCCAGCGGTGAAATTAACGGAAACAACTTGCTGGCGACATCTGCGCCGATGTAAACGACGTTGGCGGCGGAATCGTTTTCGGGTTCGCTGAAGTAGCGGCCTTCGGCCACGTCGAGGTTTTCAATCTCGGCACAATTCGCCGTCGTGCCATCAATGCGCACGCTTTCTGCCGTGTCGTTGCCGCGTTTGATGTCCACCATCGAAGGATTCGCCTTCGCGCCGATGCTGCCGATCAGTTTGGCGCGTGACCGCAGGTAATCATAATCATCAAAGGTCAACTCTTTGTTGCGGCGCTGCGCCAGCGTAATCGTGTCGGTATTCTTGAAATCTTCAAAATTGAAGCGGCGAATCGTAAACGTCTTCGGGTCGATGGCACGCGATTTTCTGCGGCCAGCTGAACGGAAACTGAATCAACGAGACGACCACCACCACCGCCGTCACACCGATTATCATGCCAAGCAAGGTGAGGGCTGACCGCAGCTTGTGCGCCCAGATAGCGTCAAGCGCCAGTTTGAGAGTTTCGGAAAAGTTCATTAGGGTAATGACGAATGAGTAGCAGTACCTGTTTCTGAAAGTTTTGCTGAATCAGAAACAGAAAACTATAGTGAAGCCCGAATCACGCCACCATCAATTGGCAACGAAACTCCCGTGATATAACTTGCCCGCTCGGACGCCAAAAAGGCGACGACTTCACCAACTTCATTCGGCTGGGCAAAACGGCAATGGTGGCACCGAAGCAGAAGCCTGCTCGTAATATTCTTCCGGCGTAATGCCCTGTTCCTTATGCCGCACACTCGGCCAAATGCGTCAGCCGCTCGGTCAAGCAAGAAGCCCATCAACACAGCATTGACAGTGATATTGTCGGGGCCGAGTTGATTCGCCGCCATTGTCTTCTGCTGGACAAGCCCGAGCAAGCGTGCTGGAAATCGTCAATTCGTCTACCGGCTGTTTGGCCACCATTGGTGAGGTGAATCAAGCGCCCGCGCTCCTGCATGCCAGGAATGACGAGGCGCGACAGGCGCACGACATTCATCAGCGTAGACTTCCACGCCTGCGTGCCATTGCTCGTCCGTCAAATCCATAAAGCGCGAGACGGGCGGGCCACCTGTATTCGTGACCAGAATGTCTACGTGGCCGAAGCGTTCGAGCGTGCGGATATGCCAGTGCGCCAGATCAGCCGGGTTTGAGACATCAGCAGGCACTACGAGCACATCGCCGTGCATCCCGATCTCATCACTCGCGATATCGAGTTCGAGCAGATTACGCGCGCAGATGGAAACCTTGCAGCCTTCCGCCGCCAGCGCGAGGGCACAGGCTTTGCCAATCCCTTTGCTCGCGGCGGCAATCATTGCGACACGGTTTTTGAGTCCGAGATTCATAAACAGGTTTCACGAAGACGAGGGCGAGAAAGAGAGACGGAGAGAAAGAGGGATAGAGAGAATTGGAGTTTCTGTCGCGTCCTCTCTCCTTCCCTCCCTCGCTCCGTCATCGTTTACTTGATCGGCGAGTAATCCGTGGGATTCATATATACGGATTCGACTTTGCTGACGATCTTGCCGTTGACTTCAGATTCAGCGGCGACTTTTTTCCATTCGGGATCATTGCGGAAATCATCCCAGTTTTTCTTGGCGGCATCGCGGCTCTCGTGCGAGATGATGTAAATCAGCGTGTTCTGCGATTTCGGTTCATCCTGCGGCACCCAATAACCAATGTTGGTCATGCCGTGTTTCTGGAAAATCCGCGTCGTGTGATCACGAAACCGCTTTTCCAAATCCGGCAATTTGCCTTCGTTTGTGTAATAGGTGCGCAATTCAAAGACGCGATTCTTGGCCGCAGCCGTCGCTGCTTCGCTCGGCGTGCCGCGCCCTAACCAAAAGCCAACCGCGAGGCCGAAGCCCACTAACACAACAGCGTAAATAAGATTTTTCATCGGGTGTTCCTTCGTGTTGAGGTGTCAGCGCACGACCCGCAAGGCCGTGCGCTCCATTGCCCACTGACAACTGACCAGTGACAAATGGCAAAATTTTATTTGATATTGATCTTAAGAGTTTTGCTCCGCTGCCCATCCACAATGACAGTCAAATCCACTTCGCCGCGATTGTCCAGGCTGGCGGGCAATTTGATATTAACCTGATCGAGTCCAAAAAAACCAGGTGCGACGTCGGCATACTCGACGGGAATCGTCACGCCACCGATTTCGACGCCGACATTGGCCTGACTGCTGCGATTGCGAATGCCCGTACCGTAAAGTTCGATGAACACGTCTTCGGTCGTCGGGCTGAAATCAATCGGCTTCGTCACGTATTTGTTTGTCGCCGTGTCGAGCACGATGATTTCTTCGCGCGGCGATTGCACACCATTGCGCACGCGAATCGCCTTGCCCGCCGTTGCGCCTGCGCCATCCGCATTCGCGGCAAACAGGCCGGGGGTCACGCCCGTAATGTTGATCGTGCCCGCCGCCTGTTCGCCCAGCGCATTGCGTATCGTGACCGTAGCCAAGCCATTCGCCGTGCCGCTCGGTACGAGGTAGTTGATTTGCAACGGGCCAACGAAAAACAGTTGTGCTAAACGATCTGTGCCCTGACTGTCACGCACCGTCACGGTCGTTCCTGCCAGCGTGGTCGGCAGCGGCGTTGAAGCCGCCGCTGTGCCCGCGCTGACTGTCGAAAGATTCACGCCAAACACCGACACGATAGAATCACGCGCGACATTGGTGCCCAGATAACTCGCGCCCGACACCGACGTTGCGCCCGTGTTCGTACGCAGCCGAAACACGCCGCGCCCGTGCGTTGCGGCAATCAAATTGCCGGTGTTGTTTTGATACCGCAGCATAAAGATCGCCAGCTTTGGCAAGCCATTCGTCATCGGCATCCACGTCGTACCGCCGTCCGTCGTCTGAAACACACCGATGTCTGAGCCGATCCAAATGCGATTCGTGTTGTTCGGATCAAGCGCCACCGTCGTTACCGGCGTGTCGGGCAAATTACCGCTGATGTTCGTCCATGAATTGCCGCGATCCGTCGTCAAAAACACGTGGCCAAGCGTCGTCGGCGTATTCGCTTCAAAGCCGGAAAAGACCGCGACGGCACGATTGGCATTGCTGGCGTCCACCGCAATGTCGCCGACAAAGCGATTCGGCAACGGCGCTTTCGTAGCGTTGGTAAATGTCGCGTTCGCCAAGGCTCCGGCATTGCTTGTCACCTGAATATTGCCATCGCTCGTGCCGACCCAGACGATTTCGGTCGGCGGCGAAGCAGTGTCCAACTTCGGATACGCCGTAATCGCGCTGACGTAGCCAGAACCTTTCGTCAAATCCTGCCCAAAGCCGTCGCCGCTCGCGCCGAGGCCCGTCCACGTCGTGCCGGGATTGGCGAAGCGATAGAGTCGGTTCGTGCCGAAATACACGACATTGCCGTTGCTGTCCGAAAAACCGGGGTGCAGCGCCATCGGCGCATAAAAATTGGCGCGATCACTCGAACTAAAGCCCGTCGAAATCTGCCGCCACGTCTGTCCGCCATTGGTCGAACGCTGCGGCGAGAAGCTGCCCACGTCGTTGGTGAAGGTGTGATACAGAATGGAAGGATTTGATTGATCTATCAGACAAAAGCCGCCATCGCCGCCGCGCGCATCGGCCTCGTTCCAGCCCAGTCCGCCCGTATACGCCTGCGTGCCATTGTCCTGCAAACCGCCGATCAGGTAATTTGCATCGGTCGGATGCAGGGCAATCGCTTGAAATTGCGTCACGCTCAGATTCGCATTCAGCGTTGTCCAGCTTACGGTATTGGCCGATGCCGCATCCGTGCGCCAGATGCCGCCGTCGTTGCCGGTGAAGACAATATTCGGATTGTTCTTCGCCACGACCAGCACGTGCGTGTCAGGATGCAAATTTTCGCTGCGCATATCCGCCCACGTTTGCCCGCCATCGGTGCTGCGGACGACGCAGTTTTGATTCAGCGTGTAATTCAACTTGCCGCCGTAATAAACTTGATTCCCGTTCGTCGGATCAACGGCGACAGCCATGTTGTACCAGGCTTGCCCGGCTCCTGCTTCGGTCGGCGGTGTCGTCACCTGCGTCCAACTATCGCCGCCATCCGTCGAGCGATAGAAGCCGAAGATTTGGCTATTGCTGATGCGCGCAAACGAAGCATAGAGCGTCGTGCCCGTTGCCGGTGCAATCGCCGGCCCTGCCGCCAGTTGGCAACGATCAAAGGAAGAGGAGCTGGAGGCATTTGCCACGCCGTTTGTCAGCTTTTCCCACGTCCCCGGCTCGCCGCCGGATTTGGAACGGTAGATGCCGCGCGCCCGAATTGCCGCGTACACCGTATTGTGATTGAGCGGGTCAAGGACGATGTCGTGCGCGGACAACTGCCCACCCGTGCCATCAGGATCAGCATTCTTCCACGTTGCGCCGCCGTCCGAAGATTTCCATAAACCGCGCTGCTTGCCTCTTTCCACACCTTCCACGCCGCCTGAGGCCGCCGCGGTGCTCGCCCCGGTCGTCGCGGCAAAAATCACATTCGGCGTCACCGGATCAACCACAAGTTTCGGGATCGCGGCATTTACGAACACCGGTTTTAGCGGAGCGAGCGTGGAATTCGGGCCGCTAATTACGCTCCAACTCGTGCCGCCGTTGGTGGATTTCAAAATGCCCGCGCCGTAATAACAACTGATGGCGCTGTTGCCTTCTCCCGTGCCGATGTAAATGGTATTCGCATCCGTCGGATCAATCGCAATCGAACCGATGGCCTGCGTCGGCTGGTCGTCCATAATCGGCGTCCAGTTTTGCCCGTTGTCGGTCGAACGCCAGACGCCGCCCTGCGCGCCGCCCACGTACACCGTCTTGTTGCTGACGCCGTCGTATTGCGGATGCAATGCAATCGCGGACACGCGCCCAGAATAATAAATTGCCGTATCGCCCGCTGGTGCCAGCAGCGGTTGCGGGCCGAGCGAAGTCCATCGCTGGTCATCCGCTTCAAGTTGCGCAAATTCGCTGGCATATTTGGCACTGCGGCGCATCCGCTGCACTTCGCGCTCAGCTTGATTGAGCGCCTCCTGCCGCGCATTTTCGGGAATGGTTTGTAACGGGTACGCGCGTTGTTCATATTGCGTGGCTAAAAGATCGCGCCCTCCTTCGTGTTCTTCCCCAAAAATAGAACTGCGCTCGCGCAATTCGCGGCTCCAGGGGGAAAGCGTGAGGTAGCCGACAGCTACCGCAAGACAGACGAGGGAAAGCAAGATGAGGACAAATTTCTGCTTGGACATGGTGGTAGATACTCCTGTTGACGATTGGGGAGGCGCATGTGACCTAGCTTTCGCTGCCCGCATCTTACGTGATGCAGCGTAAGCTGGTCAAACCCCTTCAGGAGGCCGCTCTCTGTTCGACGGAAACAGTCGAAGGTCTTCAGTCCGCTGCTTCGATTTCGTCAATCTCTGCCGCACTCAACTGCCACTCGCCCGCGCCAATGATGCCGGTGACTTGTTCCGGCGAACGCACACCAACAATCGCACCTGTCACTTCCGGGCGGCGCAACGTCCACGCAATGGCGGCTTCCCCCGCCGTGTGACCGTGCCGCGCGGCGATTTCTTTGAGCTTGTCCGCAATGGCTAGATTGCGCGAAAGCATCGGCTCCTGAAAAAAGTCGCGCCGTTTGCGCCAATCGTTTTCAGGAAAGTTGGCGACGCGCTCTTTCGTCATCTTGCCGCTCAACAACCCCGAAGCCATCGGCGAATAAACGACCACGCCGATGTTGTGTGCGGCGACGAAGGGCAACGTCTCCGCTTCGATGTCGCGGCGAAGCAATGAATACGGCGGTTGCAGCGAAGTGATCGGCGCAATGTCCAAGACGCGTTTCATCTGCGCCACGTTGAAATTCGACACGCCGATGTGCCGCACTTTGCCTTCGGCTTTCAGCTTCGACAAGGTTTCCCAACCTTCTTCAATATCTTCCTCAGGGATCGGCCAGTGAATTTGGTAGAGATCAATCACATCGGTCTGCAAATTGCGCAAGCTCTGTTCGCATTCCTGTCGAATCGAATCCGCTTTCAGACAACCCACCAGCCCGCCGTCGGGGCCGCGCAGCCGCGAGCATTTCGTGAAGACATACGGCTTGTTGCTAAGACTCGCAATCGCACGGCCTACGATCTGTTCCGAGTGCCCGTGTCCGTAGGCCATCGCCGTGTCAATCCAATTCATCCCCGCCTCAATCGCCGCACGAATCGCATTGATCGAATCCTGATCGTCCTGTTCCCCCCACCCAAACGCCCAATCGCCACCGCCCATCGCCCACGCGCCAACGCCGATGGGAGTGATGTGTAAATCGCTGTTGCCAAGTTGTCGTGTCTGCATTCATCCTCCGAAAAATAATGGATCGTCATTCAAATCGCGTACGAGAAACGCGCAGCGCCTGGGAGCGCGCCCCGCGTGCTTTCACACAAGTTTTTGTGCCGGAGGCACGGTGGAGATTAGCCGGTGGTGGAGCGAAAGCGCAACCACCGGGCTACAAGTTGAAATCACCCCAGCCCCAGCGGGGCGACAGACGCCGCACGCGTCTCACGCCCTTTCAGGGCTTGGGCCGTACTGGCAACGGTTCCGGTGGTTCCGCTCTTGCTCCACCACCGGCTAATCTCCGCTGTGCCTCCGGCACAAAAACGCAATGCCTGGCTTGTGCAGAAACAAGGTGCATGCGCTGGCTACGCGCTCACATCTTATTTCTTCAATCCTTCCGTCCAATTCAAAATCACACTGACTGGCGACGGCTCGCCCACCTGTGTACCGATCAGAAAGCGTTGCCCGTCCGCCGTCACGTCGTATTCGATCCCCGATTGAGTCATGCTCGTCAGCATCCGCGTTTTGAATAATACTTTGGGTGGCTCAAATGTCGCGCCGTTGATTTTTACCGCCATCATCATTCCGTCCGCTGCGACGTAAAACAGTTCCTGCCCATTGCGACCGAAGCGCGGACGATTGCCGCCGTTGACGGAGATGCGCTGTTTGTTGCCACCCAGCTTGCCATCCGTTGTGAACGGTTGCACATAGACCTCATAGTTGCTCGACTCGTCCGATACATACGCGAGCCAGTGCATGTCAGGCGAGAGTTGTGGCTGGTATTCATCAAACTCAGAGTTGAGCAACGAATAGGGTGTGCGGTCGCCAAAGAGTGGAATGATCAAGACATCTCGACGCGTCTTCTCAGCAGCCCGACTGTAAAAAATAAATTGCCCATCGGCTGACCAGTCGGTTGGAGTAATGCCACCGCCTTTCAGCAATAACGCTTCGTCGCCCACATTATTGGCTGCTTTTTGGTACAAGCCACTTATCCCTCCTCGGCTGGCACTGAAAATAACCCGGCTGCCATCTGGCGACCAGAGTGGATACTGGTCAGAGGCTGGATCAGAGGTAAGTCGAATGGGAAGATTGCGTGCCAAGTCAATCACCCAAATATCTACGTTCCGAGTTTGCAAATCCCTACGTTGAATGAGGGCGTGCTTCTCATCAGGGGAAAGACGAGGAACTTGCCCGCCAGTTACTTTAATCGGTGGGCCGACTGTCGCCTCCTGTCTACCTGCTCGATCAAACCACACGAGCCGAGATTCTTGCTGTCGGTCTCCTTGCCAGATCAGCACCCCGTTTTCAGAAACGGAAATGGGGTTTCCGATGATGACGTTATTATCAGTCGGTTTTGTGAGAGGAAACGCATCCCCCTTCAATTCAAAACGAGTAGGATCGAACGATTGCGCCATCAATGCCATATTCCGCACAAAAAATATCCAGCCGGGAGGCGCATACACAGCAGATGCGCCATCCGCCAGCAGTGGCTTCACTTCTTTAGAATCGACCGATCCGACAAAAGTGCGCTGCGCTTCGCTTCCAACTACTCGGTAAAGAAAGTGACGGCCATCTGGCAGGAACCACGGAAAAAGGTGAATGGATTCTCCAGCCCCGACCTTCGTCACTGGCTGGGGTTCGCCACCCGTAGCCGGAATCTGGAACAAGCCACCGCCTTGCCCGGTCGCAAAGAGGATCACGCCCGCACGGCTCCAAGCCCCACCCTGAGGGGAGAAGGCGTCATAGAGCGTTTGCGGACGCCCACTCGCCAAATCAATCCGCTTGAGTTTCCCCCGCGAGCCAAAGCCAAGTGAACGACTGTCTGGAGACCAGAACGGGTTAACAGGTTCGTCTGTGCCAGACAACAACGTTGCGTCCATTGAATCGAGCGGGCGCACATAAAGGTGTCGTTTGCCATCGGCTGACTGCCCTGTAAACACCAGCTTCTGTCCATCGGGCGAAACCACTACAGAGTCATCTAGCCCATTGTCAAACGTCACATTCTCCGGCGGCGCAAAGGCCAATCGCACAGCGCGCACATCCGTCGCCGCACGCTTGAAATATGCCACACCCAACGCGAGTGCAAGCAATGCCAGCACGCCTGCGATCAACCACGCGAGACGTTCGCGACCTGAGAGCGCACGCGGCTCGCGTGCCAGCGCTGGCAGCGCGCTCACACCGGTAGCAGGCGAGCCGCCTGCGCTCCCAGGGACAGCCAACGCTTCCAACGCAAAGCCCAAATCGCGTGCGGTCTGAAAGCGATGTTCGGGTTTCTTTTCCAAACAATGACGCACGATCTTTTCAAGCGGCGGCGTGACTTTCGGATTCAATTCGCTGAGGTCGCGCGGTTCTTCTTTGGCAATCGCCGACATCGTTTCCGCTGGCGATTCGCCCGCGAACGCGCGTTGCCCGGCCAGCATTTCGTACAGGATCAGGCCAAAGCTGAAAATATCCGACCGCTGTTCCAGGTCTTGGCCGCGCACTTGTTCGGGCGACATATACGCCACTGTTCCCATCACCGTCCCCGGTTGGGTGAGAGGGTGAGACGGAGAGACGGAGAGACGGAGAGATGGAGCGCCCGGTGCTCCGAACAGCAGAGTATCCTGATCTTCTTGCCCGCTGTCTCTCCTTCTCTCTTTCTCTCTGTCACTCTTTCGCAACTTGGCCAACCCGAAGTCGAGAATCTTCACGCGCTGATCTTTCGTGACGAACAGGTTTTCGGGTTTGAGATCACGATGCACGATCCCTTTTTCGTGCGCGGCGGCGAGTCCCGCTACGATCTGCTGCGCGTAGTCAATCGCCTTACGCACCGGCAATGCACCGTTGCCCAACTGCGCACGCAACTCTTCGCCATCGAGCAATTCCATCACGATGTACGGCGCGCCATCGTGCAGGCCAAAATCATGCACGGTCAAAATATTTGGATGATTCAGCGACGAAGTGGCTTTGGCCTCCTGCTCAAAGCGGCGCAAGCGGTCAGCGTCCTGCGCGAACGTTGTGGGCAACACTTTCAGCGCGACTTCCCGATGCAGGCGCGTGTCACGGGCGCGATACACTTCGCCCATCCCACCGGCACCGAGCGGGGCGATGATTTCGTAGTGATCAAAACGGGAGTTGGGGGCAATGGGCATAATGCTGCTGGTTTTGTTGTCGTTGCTTGCGGTGTGGCGCGCGCAGTGTAGCATCGCCTCTGGCAAATTGCTATTCGATGACTGAGGCGTTTCGGGCGGCTTCCTCGGCTTCTTTGCGCGCCAAACCGGCGCGTCCGTCGTAGTGTAAAAAGGCGGGCAGCAACAGCGCCAACAGCGCCGATCCCAGCACACACAACACGCCGCCGGAGACCCGACGTACGCACGCTGAAGAGGCTCGCAACCAACCCAGCCTCTGCATTGCCGAGCATCGGCCCCGACGCATAGCTGATTAACTCAATGCCTGCCAATCGCCCGCGCAAGTGATCCGGGATGGTTTGATTCCACATCGTCATCCGAAACAACCCGCTGATCATATCGGCGGCTCCGGCAAGGGCGAGAAAGAGCATTGCGAGCCAGAGTTTATTCGCCAGCCCAGGCCCACAATCGCCGCGCCCCAAACGCTCGCCGCCAGAATCACCGCCAGCCCGTGCCGATGGACTTTTCGTCCACCGCGAAAGCAACGAGGCGAAGAACGCGCCGACCGCAGGCATCGCATAAAACAAACCGACCGCGCCGCTGCCAAAGCCTTCGGCCATCGCGGGAAACAATGCCATCGGCATCCCAAAACATCGCGTTCATATCAATCAGGTAGGTGCCGAGCAATTCCCTGCGCCGCCACGCATAGCGCAAACCGTTCGCGATGGACTGCCAGCTCACCTGATCCGCATTTTTCGGCGGCGGCACCGCGCGCATCAGCAGCAGGCATAGCAACGACACCAAAAACGTCGCGCAATCAATCGCGTAAGCAATGCCCGCACCCGCACTCGCTGCCAACACGCCGCCAAGCGCTGGCCCCGCAATCGCTGCGATGGTGTAACGCAACGAGCCGAGCGCAGCTGCTGCCCCCATCTGTTCCGGCGGCAAGAGGCGTGGCAACAACGCCTCGCGCGCGGGTCGCTGCAAACTGCCGAGCGCGGAAAAACAACGCAGCAACCAATAAACACCCACGCCTGCGGATGCGACGACAGTGCATTTACGAGCCAGCCGCCAACGCATAGCGTCAAACCAATTTCCGTCAGGATAATCAATCTTCGCCGATCAAAGGCATCCGCCAGCGCGCCACCCACAAAGGCGAAAAGGATCAGCGGCACGACTTCCACGACGCCGATCAAGCCGACGGCGAGCGAGGATTTTGTAAGTTGATACATTTGCCAGGGCAACACGGCATACGTCATCATCGAACCGAAGGCGGAAACCGATTGCCCGATGAACAAGAGGCGAAAATCGCGGGAGAGAAACAGTGGCGAAGTGTCTACCGTTAACGCGCCCAGCCAGCGCCGCCACCGGGCGGACGGGCGCGGATTTTCTGCACTCATCGCGGCCCGGCTTGCTCCTGAAAATTTCTTTTGCATAATCGACCAATCCTGATTAGTTTATGGCGGCAATGTAGCACGAACGGCCTCTCGTGTTACTATCACTGACGGAGGGAAAATCACAATGACATTTCGCGCGACTGGTTTCACAGTTTGTATCCTGGCTTTGGTGTTTATTGCCCACGCTGGCGCAGCGCAATCTGCCGCACAGCATCCGGCAGCGCGCCGTAATATTGGATTGTTCTTCGATAAATTGCGCACGGGCAAAGCGGTGTCGGTCGCCTATCTCGGCGGCTCCATTTCGCAGGGCGTGGGCGCAAGCGACGCGAATAAAACCTCCTACCGCGCGCTGGTCAATACGTGGTTGCACAATCGCTTTCCGAAAGCACGGATCAACGAATTGAATGCGGCAGTCGCGGGCACCGGTTCGATTTACGGCGCGTTGCGGGCGCGGCGCGAGGTCGTCGAATACAAACCCGATTTGGTCTTCCTCGAATTTGCGACAAGTGACGACGGCGAGAGCGAAGACGCCGTGAAGAAATCCATTGAAGGCATCGTCCGCCAACTCCTCGCCGTGTCGCAGCCGCCCGAAATCGTGTTGCTTTACACCACGAACGCCAACCGCAAAGCCGCCGTCAACTGGCACGAAGAAATCGCCAGCTTTTATCATCTGCCCGCGCTTGAACCTGCAAGAATTGGTCTGGAAACAACTGGAAACAAACAACAGCACCTTCGCCACGCTCAGCAAAGACGGCGTAAATCTGAACGATGACGGACACAAGCTGCTGGCCAATCACGTCATCGAATTTCTCGCCGCGCAGGAAAAGCTGACGCCTTCGCCGCTGATTCGCGTGCTGCCAATGCCGTTGCTGAGCGACGAAATGACTTACGGCGAACTGAAAGCCTTTGCCGAAATCACACACAGCGGCGGCTGGAAGCTGGAACCGACGACGGACAAAATGCTGCCCGCCTCGCTGCTGGTCGCCGACAAAGCCAATACGGAAATCACGGCTTCCTTTGAAGGTACAGTGGTTGGCCTGACGTTTCGGATGGGGCCGGATGCGGGCATTTTTGAATGTCTGATTGACGGCAAACCCGCACCGGAACAGCTGCGCTCAATTGATGCCTACGACAAAGACGCACATATTGCGACGCGCATTTTGGCGACGCGGATTATCCTATGGCGAACACAAACTGACGATTCGCGTCAAAGGCGAAAAGAACGCGAAAAGCACCGGCAGTCACGTTCGTTTGGGCGCGTTTTTAATCGGCGGCGCAAGACCGGAAAAGCTGAGGAGCCGAGATTGTACTGAGATTTGAGATTATCTGCACTCTCAAATCTCAAATCTCCAATTTCCAATCTCAACTCTCTAATCTCCTCTCCAATCTCAACTTCTCCTCCCCTGACAGTGCGCAGAAATTGGTATTGCGCCCGCTGATGTGGACGTGAGTGATGGGCGTGCTGCAACGTGGGCAGGGTAGTCCGGTGCGCTGAAAACATTGCGGCGATGTTGCGCACGCCCTTTTACACCGAACAAATCCCGCTGCGTCCCACGCAATGCGAGGCCTTCCGTCACCCGCACCGGTTTGCCGCAGCCGCGCACTTCTTCTGAGCGAAGGCGGAAATCATGGCGGATCATCCTGGAGTCAGCCGACAGTAATATCAGCAACGTGGTTGCCAGGCCTGGCGAGAGGGTGCCGATTTAACAAACGCTTTCGCACACCGCGCTGTTGCCGTTGGCGCGCTAACACCGATAAACGCCCCAACGCATCCGGTCTCGAAAGAAAGGAGAAATCAGTTCACTGGCCTGCTGGCTCCAATGCGGCACGGTGATATGCCACCGGATTCAGCAACCAGTGTCGCATCCAGATGGACGATCGACGCTGATACGTGCCTGCGCCGTCGGCAAGCGTCAGCTTTACAGCATTAGTGCACCGCCAGCAAAAAGTCATCGCCAGCGGCAGCAAAATGTATTTCGCACGACGTTCTGCACCAGTAACCAAACGATTTTGGGAGTACAGGGAAAATTCTTTCGGTAGAAGACGTACAGCAGGCGGTTGCAGCACTTCAGCAGATTGGATCGTGCGCCCAACTACGGCAGCGCGCAAACGCACGAGAATTTCTGACTTCCGGTACTTCTGCCATACGGACGGCTCACAGCGCGCGCAGCTTATGGAGTGAGTTCTCGCCGCTTTCATTTGCTACAAACCAAAGCGGTAAAACCTAACAAAGGAGTTTGCGGCGAACCAAAAGCGGCGAGAACTCACTCCATAAGCTGCGCGCTTCCCGGCTTTCATCGAATCGAATAGCTTTTATCGCTCATAACGCAAGGCTTCAATTGGATTGAGCTTCGCAGCGCGATACGCCGGCCACAATCCGAAAAACAACCCCACGCTCATCGAAACCACCAGCCCCGATACAATCGCCCCGACCGAAATGCTCGATTTTAGCGACGGTACGACCACCGGAATCACAACAGCAATTGCAATGCCAACCAGCACGCCTGCAAAGCCGCCCAGCACCGTCAGCATCATCGCTTCCAGCAAAAACTGCCACAGCACATCGCGCCGCCTTGCGCCTACAGCCTTGCGCAGCCCGATTTCCGCTGTGCGTTCGGTGACGCTGACCAGCATAATATTCATCACGCCGATGCCGCCAATCAACAAACCAAGCGAGGCAACGCCGACCATCAGAATCGAAATGCCGCTCGAAGCCTGATTCCAGATGTCTATCATTTGATTGGAAGCGAACACGACAAAATTGTCCGGCACGCCTTCGCCTAAGTGGCGTTGATGCCGCAGCATTTCGCGCACTTCGTTCATCCCGCGCTCGACTTCTTCGGGCGCGTTGACAAGGCACATAAACTGCAAAAATTCTTTCTCGCGTTCGGGGTAATATTTGTCGAATGTGCCGATGGGAATCAGCACCAACTGGTTTTCGCTGGGGCCGCCGAAGAGGGCTTCGCGCGGTTCGATGAGGCCGACGACTTCGTAGGATTCGCCGTCAATGTAAATCATTTTGCCGAGCGGGTCTTCGACGCCGAAAAGGCCGTCAGCAATGATTTGTCCGATCAGGCAGACGTTGCGCCGCTGCGCCGTGTCGCTGGCATTGATGAGCCGCCCGCGATCCACCAGAATGCCCGTCGCATCGAAGAAGTATTGATCCACACCACGCAGCAGCGGGCCTTGCGCTTCCTCGCCCTTGTAGCGAACGTGAATCGGATCAAACACCATCTTGGCGTAAAACGGGCTGACGGTTTTGACGCTGGGACAATAGCTGCGAATGTCCTGGGCAACTTCCATCGTCATCACCGGACGCTTCTTCATTATTTCCTGAAAATCAGGACTGCCGAAATCGGAAAACCCCATCCGCAATACCATAAAACTGCTGGGATTCAGCCGCGAGAGCGCCCCTTTGACGGTGTTGTCCAGACCCTGAATTAACGCCACGACGACAATCACCGTCGCTACGCCCATCAGCAAACCAGTCAACGTCAGCGCGGATTGAAAACGATATTGATTGATCGCATTGAGCGCGAGCGCAAACGCTTCGCCAATGTCGGCGAGACGGCTGGCGCGCACAAGCTTTGGGCGTGGCACTTCATTCATAGCGCAAAGCCTCAATCGGAGACAGGTCAGCCGCGCGGCGGGCTGGATACATTCCGGCAACCAAACCAACTAACGAAGAAACAACGAATCCCACCAACGCCACCACCGGGCGCGAACTGGCAGGCAACGGCGTCACCCACGCGATGGCTTTGGCAATAAACATTCCGAGCGACGTACCCAGCAGGCCACCGAGCAAACACAGAAAAACCGTTTCCAGCAGGAACTGCGCCAACACATCACGCTTACACGCGCCTATCGCCTTGCGCAGCCCAATCTCGCGCGTCCGCTCGCGCACATTCACCAGCATAATGTTCGTCACGCCAAGCCCGCCTACCGTCAGCGCAATGCCGGAAATGATGATCGTGACAAAGTAAAAGCCGCCGATGACCGCCTGGTAAATGCTCGCCGCCGAATCCGCCGTCGTCACAAAAAACGTGTCTTCCTCATTGAATAAGACGTGGCGTCGCTGCCGCATAATGCCGCGCACTTCGTCCACGACCAAAGCAAGCTCTGCGCCCGCCGGTTGCTGGCAATAGATGATGACCGATTGATGCGCGCCGAAGCGATGGAGCAACGAAGCCAGCGGCGTGATAATGAACCGATCCTGCGAACTGCCGAACAACGAACCGCGCGGCGCAATCGTGCCAATCACCTGAAACGGTTTGCCCATCACGCTGATTTCCGCGCCCAGCGGATCGCCGCTGCCAAACAAATCCGTCACCAAATCCGCGCCGAGCAAACAAACCGGCAAGTGCTGGCTGTCTTCGGCATCGGTAAAAAAGCGACCGCTTGCCACGTCTACACGCTCGATGTCGAACATACTCGCCGTCAAACCGCGCACCAGCACATTGCCCGTCGCTGTGTTGCGAAACTTCAAGCGCCCGCGAATGCCCATTTCAGCACCGACTGCCGCCGCTTCGCGCGTCTCGTGCCGCACGATCAAATAATCTTCGTATTCGATCCGCTTCCACTTCGACGCTTTGATGAAATCGTTGACGTTCAGAAATGAGGCGGGCAGTTGCGAGATTTGAAACACATCCGGCTGCAACGAAACCAGCCGTTCAGTGATGTAGGCATTCGCGCCTTCAATCAAGGCGACCATTGCCACCAGCGCGGCAATGCCAACGACAATCCCCAGAATCGCCAGCGCAGAACGTTGCTTTTGCGCAAGCAACGCCTTGAGGGCATTGGCTAAGATTTCTTTGCGTTCCATAAGCCAGACTCATCAAGCTAACGGTTGCTTTTGTTTTTTGGTTCTTGCTTTTTGCGGCTGCCCGTTTTTCCTATCGTGTGCGCTTTCCAAAAGGCTTCGACGATCTGTTCCGGCCAGCCCGCTGGCAACGCTTTCATATTATTCCTCGTTGGGCTGAGAAAATAACCGTACATCGTCGGCCCAATCAGCAAAGCCAGGGACAAGTCAATATTCAACTCTGCCGGGAACAATCCTTCTTCGATGCCCTGTTGTAACAATTGCTTCAGCCGTCGCTGCGGCGGTTCCAGCACGCGCGCGCGCCAAGCCGTGCCAAAAGCCTGATTGCGCGCCGCATACGCCATCAGATGCGGCCCCAGCCGGGCGTAGCGGTCGGCATAATCGGCGCGAGAGCGATGGGTTAAGACGCTGACCATCGCCGTCCGCACATCCTGCTCGACGATTTCCGGTGCCTCCTGATCTATTCCCAATCCGCGCGCCAACGTCTCCAAACATAGTGCGTCTTTATCCGCCCAGTGCTTGTAAATCGTCGCCTTGCTCACGCCCGACGCTTCGGCAATCGCGTCCATACTCGTTGCGTCAATGCCGCGTTCCGAGAACAACTGCAACGCCGCCTCCAACACTTTTTCGTGCGCCTGCTCGCTTCGCGGTCGTGCCATAATCAGATTTGGATGCGAGAGAAGAAGTAACCGCCCAACGCGACGAAAAGAATCGCCACAAGGCTCAACACAGAAACATTCGTCACAAAACCGTAATGCGACAGTCCGATGAGTGCCCCGCGCAAACCATCAATTCCGTAAGACAGTGGATCAAGGCTGGTCACGAAGCCCAGCAGTTTCGGCAAATTCGTCAGCGGAAACAGCGCACCCGACAAAAAGAAAATCGGCATCACCAAAAAATTCATGATCAGCTGAAAGCCCTGCATATCCTGCAACAAGGAACCGATGGCTGTTCCCAGTCCGCCAAACACGACAGCCGTCAAAATCATAAACAGAAAGGCCAGCGGCACCGTAGCCCAACTGATAGGGCGAAATCCCGCCAACACGCACACCACAAAAATCAGCGTTCCCTGAATCGTAGCGACCGTTGCCCCACCCAGCGTGCGCCCAATCATCACCGTCACACGCGGCACTGGCGCAACCAGTGTTTCTTTCAAAAATCCAAACTGCCGATCCCACAACAAACCGATGCCCGAAAAAATAGACGTAAACAGCACGCTCATGCCAATCACGCCTGGTGCAACAAACTGAATATAGCTCCCCTTCCCGGCCTGCTGAAACACCGGGCCAAGCCCAAAGCCCAGCACCAGCAAATAAAGCAGTGGTTGCCCAAGCGAGGCGATGATTTGCGCACGCGAACGGGTGTAGCGTTTCAATTCGCGCAGCCAGAGAATGTAAATTGCTCCCATAAATTTAGCGCCTCCACATTTTTGCGAATTGCCGCATTTGATCGGCTGAACCGGCCTTTTCATCGCGGATTGTCGAACCCGTCAAGGCCAGGAAAGCATCTTCCAATGATTCTGTTTGCGTCTGTTCTTTCAGTTCCGTTGGCGTGCCCTGTGCAACGATCTTGCCGTGATCAATGATAGCAATGCGATGCGCGACACGCTCGGCCTCGTCCATATAATGCGTCGTCAAAAACACCGTGACCTGCTCGGTTTCGTTCAGGTGCTTGACGTGCGCCCATAATTGATTGCGGCTTTGTGGATCAAGGCCCAGGGTGGGTTCATCCAGAAAGAGAATTTTCGGTGTGTGCAAAAATCCGCGCGCGATTTCCAGGCGTCGGCGCATGCCACCGGAAAAAGTTTTTACGTAGTTATCGCGTTTGTCCCACAACTCGAACAGCTTCAGCAGGCTTTCGATGCGTTCTGCGCGCACCCGGCGCGGCACGTGATACAGCACGCCGTGCAGTTCCATGTTTTCATACGCCGTCAGTTCATTGTCCAGACTTGGGTCTTGAAAGACAATGCCAAAACGTTGTCGCGCCTTACTCTGTTCGATAACCGGATCAAGGCCGTCCAACTCCACTTTGCCGCTGCTGGGTCTGAGCAGCGTCGTCAGCATTTTAATCGTCGTGGTTTTGCCCGCGCCATTCGGGCCAAGAAAGGCGAAGATTTCGCCTCGTTCGACAGCAAAAGATATATCGTCAACTGCCGTAAATTCGCCAAACACCTTCGTCAGGTTTTGTACACGAATCATAAACGCACAATCCTCTTGGTTAACGTAGCTGTTGCTTAATGCCATTCAGGCAGTGCGAATACTAAACGGTTTAGTTTAGAAATACAATCCGGTATTTACTGGTGGTATATTTTTTTGCCAAGGAGAATTTACCGTCAGGGCAGTAGCTAAACTTCCAACCCGACTGACCGCATCAACTCAATGGCATTGCTTTTTTTCACGACCCCCTCACGCAAAATGTAATCGAATGTCATCTGCCCATTTTCCAGATGATCTTCCAAATGCACATTGCGTGCATGCGTTTGCGCGTCGCTCACGATGTTGGTTAAGGCCAGATCGTGCGTTGTGACCAGGCCCATCGCACCGCGTTCAACCAGTCCGCGCAGGACAGCTTCAGAACCGATGCGGCGGTCGTGCGAGTTCGTGCCGTGTAAGATTTCGTCAATAATGAACAGCAACGGCAAGGCATCCTTTGTCATTTCCATCAACTGCCGCAGCCGTGTAATTTCGGCATAAAACAGCGAAGCTCCGGCGCGCAAATTGTCCTGAATACGGATCGAAGCGCCAAGTTGCAGCGGTGAAAGGCGCAACGCCTGAGCACGTACGGGCGCACCGGCTAAAGCCAGCACCGCATTCGTGCCCACGGTTCTGAGCAGCGTTGATTTGCCCGACATATTCGAGCCGCTGACGACAAGTAATTGCAAATCGGAATCAAGCTGTATGTCGGTGCGGACGACGCGATCTTCGGGAAGCAGCGGATGCCCCAAGCCTACGCCAGCAAAGATCGGCGTACCTTCGATGATTTCCGCGAAGCGATCAGCAGGATGTTCGTAAGCATAATTCGCCAGCGCGCATAACGCTTCGATTTCACCAACAGCAGCAATCCATTTTTCAATCAACACGCCGGAGCGCAACCGCCACGCTTCGACCGCCAGCGCAAATTGCGAAGTCCAGAAAAACGGCGCGGACAGCGGGCGAAACAACTGATTCATCCGCGCGTCCAGCCACGTAATCAACCGATATAACTGCGCGATTTGCCGCGACGGCGGCACGCCCTGCGTCGCCAGCGAAGCCCGCAACGTCGTCATTTTCTCAGATTCAAACTGCTCCGCTTCGATACAGGCGAGTACTTCTGACAACAGCTTCAAATCACGACTCGCCGGTTCGACCTGCGCGATAATCGCGTTCACACGCGGACGCAACCACAAACCGGCAATGCCGTTGACAAACAAAATGCTGTAGAAAGGAATCAGCCCATACCCGGCAAACCACAGCACAATCGCAATGATCGAAGCTGTACACAACAACCCCGTCAGCCACCGCAGACCATTCAGTTGCGCGAACGGTTGCCCGTTGCCCCACGCAATTAAGGATTCGGGATGGATTCCGGTGCGCAGGTCATCCCCCAGCAGCGATAAATCTTCGCGCCAATCCAGCTTCGGTGTTAGTTCGGCAACCGATTCCTGTCGCGCGCGAATTTCCGCAGGCATAGCAGGTGCCATCAACCACGAGGCCAGCGCGTCTTCGCCCGCGCGCGTGCGAGCCGTGCAAAGCAAATCAAAGAGCGAACCAGCGCCGAATAAATCAATATCATCAGCGTAAGGATGCTGGCTGCTGCGAAACCGCTCACCGCTTTCTCCGACGCCCGCCCAGTTTCCAGCAAGTCGCGCCAGTCCGCGCTCATAAAACTTCACGGCGCGGTTGGCACGTTGCTGTTGCTTATGAATTTGCTGATGGATGATAAGCAAAACTAATGAAACAATCGCCACCGGAATCACCCACCATAGCAGTTTCGCGTGGCCTGTAAACAAGGCGCGCAGAATCAGCGCCGCTCCGGTTAGTAGAAAAATCAGTCGCACAATGCCAACGCGGCGATAGCGTTCGATTAATTGGGCGACAGTAGCGTGGCGCGCCGCTAAGCGAGTTTGATATTCCGTTTGTGGCGTGGTGACAGGGTTATTCACTGGCAATGGGTTCAAGTGTGGGGGCAAGCTGTTGCATTCGCACGCGGGCGATGCGGCGTTGATTGATACGTTCGACGATGAAGCGGAAGCCGTTGTACGTGACCGTATCGCCTTCCGCCAGCAATCGGCCCTCGCGCGCGATCAGGAAGCCCGCAAGCGTCGTGTAATCGTCCGATTCCGGCAGTTGCAGATTAAATTCGCGGTTGGCTTCACGCACGGTCAGGCCGCCGTCCAAAATGTAGGAACCGTCATTGCGCGGGCGAATTTTGGCGGCGACGGTTTCGTCGTGTTCGTCTTCGATTTCGCCCACGATTTCTTCCAGCAAATCTTCCAGCGTCAGAATGCCTTCGACGCCGCCGTGTTCGTCCACGACAATGGCGAGGTGAAGATGTTCGCGCTGCATTTTCTGCAACACATCCACGAGCCGTGCGGCGGCGTGAATGAAAAACGGCGGATGAATTTTGGCTTTCAGGTCGAAGTCCTGCGGCGCAAAGACAAACTGCATCACATCCTTGTGGTGCAGAATGCCCACGACATTATCAAACTTGTCGCGGTAAACGGGCAGGCGCGAAAACCCGGAATTTTGAAAGGCGCGCACGACTTCTTCAAAGCTGGCTGCCTCTTCAATCGCTGCAACCTGCGTGCGTGGGATAATAATTTCGCGCGCGGCCAGATCAGCAAAGTTGAAAACGTTGTGAATCAACGTGCGCTCATCGGCTTCGATGGTGCCGGATTGATGGCTGACGTTGATGAGGTGGCGGATCTCTTCATCGGTATACGCCGCCTGATGCCCCATCTGGCTCTTGATGCCGAGCAGCCGCAACACCGTCAAGCCGGATTTATTGATGATCCATATGAACGGTTTAAAGGTGCGATAAAACCACTCCATCGGCTGCGCAACCAGCAGTCCGAAGCGATCCGAATATTCAATCGCCAGCGCCTTCGGCACATATTCGCCGATCACCAGATGCAGGTACGTGACAATCGCCAGCGCCACGATGGAAGCCGCGCCGTGCGCCGCCACCGCCGCCCAGCTTTCCGGCAGCGTTTGCACCAACAGCGGCGCAACCAAATGCGCGATGGTTTCCTCGCCAATCCAACCCAGGGCAAGACTGGCAATCGTAATGCCGAATTGCGTGGCCGAAATCATTTCGTCCAAATGATCCAGCGCGCGCAATAACGCCTTGGCGCTGCGCTTGCCGTTACTCGCCAACACTTCAATCTTGGAGCGGCGCACGCTCACCAACGCAAATTCCACAGCCACAAAAAACGCATTGGCCAGGACAATCAGCAGCACGACGAGCAGTTTGAAAATGACGTTCATAAATTCGGCGCGGATTATAATACAAGTCGCCAGCAGGATCATCCGACAGTGGCGGGAAGAGCACGATGGCAGCAGAAAAAGACCTCTTACAAAAGTCTTACAATTCTCAGCAGACTTCTCTGTTAGGATGGCGTTCCACAATCTTCCCAGGTTTGAATTAATTGGCTAAAGCGAGGAATTTCATGAATACACCGAAGAGACGGCAGCTCAACTGGCGGATCACCTTATTTTTTGCGCTCTATCATGTGGGCGCGGTGGCGGCGTTGTTTTACTTTTCGTGGCCGTCATTGCTGGCAATGGTGTTGTTGTATTGGGTGTCGGGCAGCTTAGGCATCGGCGTCGGCTATCACCGGTTGCTCACGCATCGCGGGCTGAAGGTGCCGAAGCTGCTGGAATATTTTCTGGCGACTTGCGGCACGCTGGCCTTGCAGGGCGGGCCGATTTATTGGGTCGGGCTGCATCGCATTCATCACGCCAAGTCTGACCAGCCGGGCGATCCGCATTCGCCGCGCGATGGTTTTTTCTGGTCGCATATGGGCTGGATTTTGTTTAGCGGCAGATTGAAGGACGATGCCGACCGGCGAAAACGCTACACGCTGGATTTACTGCAACAGCCGTTTTACCGGTGGCTGTCGGAATATCACTGGGTGCCCACAGCTATCGTGGGACTGGTTTTATTTGCGCTGGGCGGTTGGCCGATGGTGTTGTGGGGATTGTGTCTGCGCACGGTGCTGAGTTGGCATGTAACGTGGTGTGTAAATTCAGCCACGCACGTTTGGGGCTACCGGCGATTTGCGAGCAATGATGATTCGCGCAACAATTGGTGGGTCGCGTTGCTCGCCTTTGGCGAAGGCTGGCACAACAATCATCACGCGCACGCAGCTTCGGCGCGGCACGGTTTGACGTGGTACGAATTTGATTTGAACTGGCTCGTTATTCGCACACTCGCCTGGCTCGGCCTGGCCAAAGACATTCGGCAAATTGACCTCGCCACCGCTCCGCGCAAGCTGCCGGAAAGCGAGCCCGCGTTGCAAGAAGGCTGAAGGCGGAGCGAGGAGCAATGAGGTTTGCGCTTTCCGTTTTTTTGCTTCATCCTTCCTTCGTCATTGCTCCTCTTTCGCTTATGCTGGCAAGTACGCGCCGAAAATCCATTGTCTTTTTTATTTCGCTGAGCGCGCTGCTGATTTTGTTGGCAGTAGCGCTGAATGTCGGCTGGATTCTGCTGAATTGGCGCGAAGTAGCGTTGCTGGTGTTCGGCGCGATTTTCTTTGTGGCGATTATTGCCGGGCTGGTGCTGAATACGATTTTTCTGGTGCGCGAAATTCGGCGCAATGAACAACACGACAGCTTTATCAACGCCGTCACGCACGAACTGAAAACACCCATCGCCTCCATCCGCCTTTACCTCGAAACCCTGCAAAAACGCGACGTGCAAGCTGACAAACGCCAGGAATTTTATGGCGTGATGCTAGCGGACACGGATCGTTTACTGACGACGGTGGAGCAGGTTTTGCGCGCCGGACAAATGGGACAAAAGCGGCGGCATCTGCATCTGACACCGATTGATTTGGGCGCGCTGACGGAAGAATGTCTGACGCTGGCGCGCACGCGCTACCGGCTAAAAGAAGGTGCGCTGACGTATCAGGAACGACTGAGCAATGGGCATCGTCCCATCATTCAGGGCGACCGCGATGAATTGCGCGCGGCGCTCTCGAACCTGATTGACAATGCCATCAAATATTCTGACAACCACATCAAAGTCTCCGTGACGGTCGCCGAGGAAGCGAAAGAACAAATCACGATTCAGGTACGCGACCGAGGCATCGGCATTCCGCCCGCGCAACTGAAGCGCATCTTCAAACGATTCTATCGCGTGCCGGGACAAGTGATGGCGCGCGTGAAAGGCACAGGCCTCGGCCTCTTCATCGTGCAATCCATCATCGAACGGCACGGCGGCAAAGTGCGCGCCGAAAGCGAGGGCGAAGGCAAAGGCAGCACCTTCACCATTCAACTCCCGAAAGCATCATGAACTCTGTCCTGATTGTCGAAGACGAAATCCATCTGGCCGAAGGTTTGCGGTTTAATCTGGAGGCGGAAGGCTATCGCGTGGAAGTCGCGGGCGACGGCGAAACCGCTTTGGCCCGACTCGCCACAGCACCCGAACAGTTTGATGCCGTCGTGCTGGATGTGATGCTGCCGGGCTGCGATGGCTTCACGGTTGCTACGGAGTTGCGCCAAGCTGAAAACTTTGTGCCGATTCTGATGCTTACGGCGCGCAATCGTCCCGAAGACGTGCTGCGTGGCTTTGAGGCAGGCGCAGATGATTACCTCGCCAAACCGTTTGAATTGTCCATCCTCATCGCCCGCCTGCGCGGCCTGCTGCGCCGCAGCGAATGGGCGAAGCGCGAACGCACGCCGCCTAATTCTGCCGACCTGTTCACCTTCGCTGGCAAAACCATTGATTTCTCTTCGCTCGAATTAACTGTAGGCAAAAAGACCGTGCGATTGACGCTGATGGAAGCGGATTTGCTGCGCTACCTGCTGCGGCACGAAGGCCAGCCCGTGGCACGCCGCAACCTGCTCGAAGCCGTATGGGGATTGCACGAAGACACGGACACGCGCGCCATAGACAACTTCATCGTGCGGCTACGCAAGTACCTCGAAGATGATCCCGCTAAGCCGCAACACTTACTCACCGTGCGCGGCATCGGCTACCGCTTCGTCGCCAATCCGGCGTAGATAGGAGATTTGAGATTGTGCCCCACAATCTCAAATCTCTATCTCAAATCCTGTATGATGACCGCCGCATGACGATGAGCAAAAACAATCAACATTATTGGCGGTGGATTAGCAGGCACAGAAGCCGCGTGGCAAGTGGCGCGGCGTGGTTTGCGCGTGCGGCTTTACAATGCGCGTCCGACTGTAACAACCGGCGCGCATCGCACAGACAATTTGGCCGAACTGGTGTGCAGCAACTCGCTCAAATCAGACGAGGCAAATACAGCGCCGCAATTTGCTCAGGACGAATTGCGCGCAGGCGGTTCGCTGCTCGTGCAAATTGCGGAAGGACGTTGCGCCGTACCAGCTGGCGGCGCGTTGTCGGTGGATCGAGAGAATTTTCGGCGGCAGTCACGGCAATGCTCAGCCAGCATCCGAACATTGAAGTCCGCCGTCAGGAAGTCACTGACATTGATCCGAATCAAATTACGGTGATCGCCGCCGGGCCGCTCGCGTCGGCTTCGTTGGTCGCGGCGATTGGTCGCTTGACGGGCGAGCAGGATTTGTATTTCTTCGACGCGATTTCGCCGATTGTCGAGGGCGATTCGATCAATTACGACATCGCATTCAAAGCAGCCCGCTACGGCAAAGGCGGCGATGATTACGTCAACTGCCCGATGAACAAAGACGAATACCTGCGCTTTTACGAAGCATTGATGGCAGCGGAAACGGTGAAGCCGCACGCGGGAATGGAGCAGGAAGAAAAGTTTTTTGAAGGCTGCCTGCCGATTGAAGAACTTGCGCGGCGTGGCGTGGACACGTTGCGTTTCGGGCCGATGAAACCTGTTGGCCTGATTGACCCGCGCATCGGGCGCGAGCCGTATGCCTGCGTACAACTGCGGCTCGAAAACCTGATGGCCGAGGCATACAACATCGTCGGCTTTCAATGCCACATCAAATACGGCGAGCAAAAGCGCGTGCTGCAATTAATTCCCGGTCTGGAAAACGCCGAGTTTATTCGCTTCGGACAGATGCACCGCAACACCTACATTTGTTCGCCGCGCCTGCTCAGTGAGACGTTGCAGATGAAACAGCATCCGAATCTATTTTTCGCGGGTCAGATTTCAGGCATTGAAGGTTATACCGAAGCGATGGCGACGGGAATGATTGCGGGAATGAATGCTGCGCGACTCGCACAAGGCAAAGCGACCGCCGCGCCACCGCGCGCTTCAGCGATTGGTTCACTGACAAACTATTTGGCGCAGGCTGAGGCCAGGAATTTTCAGCCCGCGAATACGACGTTTGCCCTGCTGCCGCAACTCGAACCAGAGCTGCGGAAAAAAATGAAGAAAAAGGCGGAGCGACATCGTATTCAGGTCGAACGCGGCCTCGCGGCCTTCCACACGTGGTTACGCGACCTCGGAGAAACTCAAGCAACAGGTGCAGAGCAATGACCGAACAGGCAAGCAACCGGCAACCGGCAAAAGACAAAAGGCAAAAGAGCGGCGTGGTTCTTGGCTTAGTTTCTTTGCTCCTGTTGCTCTTGCCTTTCGCCTTATCTGCACAAAGCGGCAAAGCGCCGACTCGTACGCCCGACCGTCAATCGCCGCCCAAACCGCTGCCGCCCACGTCCCTGCCCGGCCCTGGTATTGGCGCAACGCAAAAAGACAAAGAAGCTAAACCCGACGAAGAAGTGCTGAAGATTGACAGTAATCTTGTCACCGTCGTCACCAGCATTTCCACGAAACCAGGCACCAAACCAACGCAGCTCAATCAAGACGATTTCGAGATTTTAGAAGACGGCGTGCCGCAGGAAATCAGCAGTTTTGCGCGCGATGAAGACATTCCGTTGCGGCTGATTATGCTTTTTGACACCAGTTCGAGCGTGAAAAACCAGATTCGCTTTGAGCGCCGCGCCGCTGCTAAATTCTTCGAGCGATTGCTGCGTCCCCAGGATCAGGCCGCATTGTTTGCGGTTTCCACCGACATCACAATCATTCAGGATTTTACGAACAAAGTGCGGCAGTTGACCGATGCCACAAAACTGCTGCAACCGAAGGGCGCAACGTCGCTGTATGATGCGGTATACTTGGCAGCAGGCTATCTGAAACTCACGCAAGGACGCCGCATTATTGTCATCGTTTCCGACGGCGGCGATACGACGAGCCAGAAAAAGCTGACGGAGGCGCTCGAACAAGCGCAGACTTCAGATGTCGTAATTTTCACGGTTTTCACGGGATTGCTCACCGCCTCGCAAAACATCCGCGATCTGGCGGCGGAACGCGCGATGCAAACGCTCACCTCCGAAACCGGCGGCGATGTCTATTCCCCACGGATGGCACTAAACGGCAGCGAAATTGACGAAGATGAATCGCTGAAAAATCTGGATGAAGCCTATCAGCGACTCGCTGACCAATTGCGCACGCAGTACACCTTACGGTTTTATTCCACAAACGACACTCGCAACGGCCAATTCCGCAAACTGACCGTGCGCGTCAAAAAGCCAGGGCTGATGACGCGCGCGCGCGCCGGGTATTTTGCGCCAAAAGGATAACCCCGCCTCTCTTCACAGATTCCCGCGCAAAGCATTTCGATCTGTCATACACCACGTGCCTGCCCCTCTTTCTTTCCACAGCAAGCCCGCTTGCCGCGCAGGATAACTTATTGCACCAAAATCACTTTAACATTTTTTATCAAATCAACTTATTTTCCGCTAGACCGATCAACATAGTTTAATAATAATATTGTTGCGGTTTTACAAAGTTTTGCTTGTTTCGACGTCAAGGCTGTAGCGAGGTTAAGGCAGGCAAAAGTTAAATTCACAACAGCTACCAAGCCTCCCTCACGGCTTTGAGGTAGTAGGTGCCGCAAGCATCTTTCATTGGTTGAGCATTGATCGGGTGAAGAAGTTTTTCACCGCAACTGAGGCTGGCTTGAAGAGAGTAAGGTGAGTTTGTCCCGCAATTCCTTGCAGCGCTCGTCCCGGGGACAGGCCATCGGCCAGAGAAGGCCATGAGCAAGAACGACAACCCCTTGGTAAAACTGATCCGGCTCGCGTTGGTCGCAGGTGGCAGCCTTTTTCTGCTGGCGATGCTGTGGTCATTGGGGCAACGAGTGCCGGATGCGCGCTATCTGTTGCTGTTCAGCCTGGCGATGCTGCTCGCGTGGCCGCGACTGCAACTGCCGATTAATTCCACTGAAGTTCTCTTTTTCTCGTTCTATTAGTTTATGGCAGCCCGGCGGCACATTGCTGACGCATGGCGGCAGTGGTGACGCACAACGCCTCTCAAACCCGCGCCGTGGGCTTTTTTGTCCGTCTGGGACAAACGATTGTGTCGGCAGGGCTGGCGGGATTGGTGTTGCAAAAGCTAGTGCCAGCGTCGCCCGCACCCATTCCGCTGGCGCTTATCAATGCGCTGGCGTGGATCGCCTGGATTCGTTTTCTCTTTCACGCCGATTGGCCGCGCGTGTACGAAGCCATACGGCTGGGGCAACTGTGGGAACAGTTCACCCAGGGGCAATGGGTGAATAACTTTCTTTCGTATTTCGCCGCTGCCGTTACGGCGGGCATCATCTATTTAATCGTCCAGCAAAAACCGCCGTATGTCGAAGTGTTATGCTTGCTGGTCATCACGATTTTTTACTTCGCCTACCGGCATTTCAAAGAGAAATACATTTACGACAACGAAGAGTTGTCAAAGTTGAATTTGCGCACGATTGAAGCGTTGGCCAGCGCGATTGAAGCGAAGGATCATCGCGCCGTGTCGCACGCGCAGCGCGTCCAATCCTACGCCGAAAATCTGGGCAAAGCGTTGTTGTTGAGCGAAGAAGAACTGAAAGGGCTACGGGCGGCGGCGCTGTTGCGCGACATTGGCAAGCTCGCCGTACCGGATTACATTCTGCATAAATCCGGCAAGCTGACCGAGGCAGAAATCGAAAAAATCAAACTACACCCCGTCATCGGAGCCAACATTCTGGAACGGGTTGCGTTCCCTTATCCGCTGGTGCCAGCGGTCAAACACCATCACGAACATTGGGACGGCACGGGCTATCCTGACCGGCTGCACGGCGAAGAGATTCCGCTGACGGCGCGCATTCTTGCGGTGATTGACGCCTTTGATGAAGCCTACGGCGACGGTTCCCTGCCCTTTGCGCGCGAAGAGGCAATGCAATATTTACGGCGCGAGAGCGGCCACAAATACGATCCGCGCATTGTCGAAATTTTTCTGGACAGGCTGCCTTCCTTTGAAGCGCAAAACCTTGGTCTCAACACGAGCGAGCTTTCGCCGTATGCGCTCGATAGCCTAACGCCATCCCTGCCAACACCCGACGACGACGTGGCGCTGGTGCAGGCGCGTTATTTGAAAGAGATTCGGCAGGCACATCAGGAAGGCACCGAGTTGTTATACCTGGCGCAAACGCTGAGCAGCACGCTGAATCTGGAAGAGGCCGTCGCCATCATCATCTCGCGCATTAGCCGCCTGATTACGTTCGACACAGGCGCGATTTATTTGTGCGATGAGTCCGGGCAATCCGCCTATGTTGCAGGCGCAGTCGGCATTCACGCGGAAAAACTGCGACCGCATCAAATCGAAGTCGGCAAGGGCATCATCGGGCAATCGCTGGCCGCGGGCGAAGCCGTGTTTGCCGCCCATCCCGCGCAGGAATTCAGCAACCTGGAAGCTGCCGTCCCAACGGCCTTTCAATCCCTGCTGGTCTATCCGCTCACCAAAGCGGGCCGTATCATCGGCGCGATTTCGTTGCTCAGTGCAGAAGCCAACAGTTTCACGAGCGAGCATCAGCGCGTCCTGGCGATGGTCGAACCGCTGGCCGCCGATGCCTTATTCAATTCGATGACGTACCTGCGCACCGAAGCGCGCGCGTTGACGGATGCGTTGACAGGCTTGCCGAATAACCGCGCGTTGATTACGTGCTTCGATCAGGAAAGCAATCGCGCGGCACGCTACGGCACGACGCTGGCGATGTTGATGATTGATCTGGACGGCTTCAAACAGGTCAACGACACGTTTGGGCATCAGGCGGGCGACACGGTGTTGCGCGAAATTGCGCTGTGCCTGAAGAAAGAATTGCGCGCGGGCGATCCATTGATTCGCTACGGCGGCGATGAATTCATCGTGCTGCTGCCGCACGCCGAAGAAGGTTCGCTGCACGACCTCATCGCACGTATTCAAAAATGCCTGGAAGCCTACAGTATCCTGCTCAACGGTCTGGAAGTTCACATCGGCGCAAGCATCGGCTATGCGATGTTTGGCCGTGATGGACAGACGCTGGACGAACTGATGCGCGTGGCGGACGAAGATATGTATCGCAACAAGGCGCTGCGCAAAAGGCAAATCCGGCCTAAGCTAGTTGCCGCGCCGCTGCCCGCCGTGAGCGAGGAGCTGAGCCTTTCGCTCAAAGAAGCAGTTGCTTCCTAAGTATGACAAACATCCTGACAAACATCCTGTTTGCAGCGTAGGGCGTACGTAGTACCGGCTTCAGCCGGAAGCTGGGCGGGCTAGTCCTTCCGGCTGAAGCCGGTACTACGTACGTCCTACACTGAAGTGAAATTCGATCTAAGTCACAGAATTAACGTCACCCCCGACCGCCGCGCAACCGCGAGTTGTTGCGCGGCAGAGGCCTGAGACAACGCGATTTCCCAATAGCCCGCACTGCCCAGATACGCCAGCAATTCATTTGCCGTCGCCGCCGCAAAATGCGTCGCAAACCGTTGCACCTCGCGCCCGCCAATCCTGAAGCACGTCGTCGCCGTCACTTCCGCCAATCGCAATTCCGCCGCCGTAAAATTCGTGATGCAGTTGCCGAAGTAATCTACGTGAAGAATCTCCCCTTGCAATGTCCCGTCCGTCAATTGCGGTCGCGCCCAAACCAGCCGCACGTAATCGTGAACCTCTGGGCCGAACCCGTCCGGCGCAATGCCCTTCGCCAGCCACGCTGCCAGCGGGGCAAACACATCGCGCCCGTGAAACGTCGGACTAATCGAAGGCCGAAAATACGCTGTGTCAGTCGCGTGAAAGACGCGGCAATCCGTTTCGTGCGCGAACACCAAACTAAAAATCCCATTGTCCGGCCCGACAAAATATTGCTCGCCCGCCGCCACAACAATCGCCCGCCGCGCCGAACCTACGCCCGGATCAACCACCGCCAGATGCACCGTCCCCGCCGGAAAATTGCGATAACAAACGCCCAGCGTGAACGCCGCCGCCGCAATGTCCTGCGCCGGAATCTCATGCGTCAAATCCACGACGCGCGTGCGCGGGCTAAGCGATGCGATGACGCCTTTGACCGCCGGAATAAAATAATCCGCCGTCCCAAAATCAGTGAGCAAAGTAATCATGCGATGATTTTATGCGCCGCGCAGGCACGCGCCAACAGGCGAAGTCAGCCAGCAACCTAAAAAACGCAAGCGAACAAATGGCGCAGTAAATTTCGCAAAATGTCTATTGACTTTTGCCCGGCCCAGGTTTACAAGTCGGCTGTGAGCTTTCCTCCTCAACCGGCGATTTCCTCAAGAAAGCTTACCTCCGGCAGCAAAAAAAACAGCACAGTACATTGTATTTTCTGATCCGTTCCCTCACGACGGTAAGCAGTTCCCCCACTGAACGCACTGGACTCAGTTTCCCTTCGCTTGCGCTGCTGGAGCGCAACATTCAACACGTTTCTGTTTCGGCCAGGATGCCTGGTGTGTAGGCGGACTGTGGTTTCCTTGCTTAGTGCCATCAAGCGAGCGACAACCAACAGGCCAGGAGTGTCCTGGTAAGCAAGCCATTACCCTAAGTTGCCCCTAACAACTTCGAGGAACCTACGTTATGCCGACATTTTCTAACTACCCAATTCGCCACACCGCCAAATTAACCCAAGCCATCCTCATCCTGCTGAGCCTAACCTTGCTGCCCACGGCTGTCGTGTGGGTCGCCAAGCATCAAGCCCAGCCTCAGCCCGCCGCCGCACCGACCGCGCGACTACAAGAAAACTACGGACGAGTGCCGCTGCATTTTGAAGCCAATCAGGGCCAGTATCAGCAGGACGTGAAATACCTCACGCGCGGCAACGGCTACAGCATCGCGCTCACGCCGCAGGCCGCCGTGCTGGAACTGCACAATGAAAAGACGGCGACGGTGCAGATGAAACTGAAAGGCGCGAATCCAAACGCGCGCATCACGAGCAGCGAACCGCTCGAAGCCAAGATGAATTACTTCCTCGGCAACGATCCGAAAGACTGGAAAACCGATGTGCCGACGTTTGCCAAAGTGAAATACGAGCAGGTCTATCCGGGCACGGATGTCGTCTACTACGGCAATCAGCAACAGTTGGAATACGATTTCATCATCGCGCCGCAGGCTGATCCGAGCGCGATTAAATTGGGATTTGCGGGCGTGAATGCGATGCGGTTGGATGAAGCAGGCAATTTGTTACTGACGACCGACGCAGGCGAGGTCAAACAGCACAAGCCGATCATTTATCAGGAAGTCGCGGGCGAGCGCCGCACGGTCGCAGGTGGTTATCGGATTGAGAACAACGAAGCCAGCTTTGCGATTGGTGAATATGATCGTAGCCTGCCGCTCATCATTGATCCCGTCATCGCGTATGCCACGTATGTAAACGGCAAGGGCGACGAGGGCAACGCAATTGCGGTAGACACGCAAGGCAATGCGTACATCACGGGCCGGGCGAATGCATCGAGCATCACGACACCGGGCGCGATAAAATCGCCGCCCTCCAATTCGACAAATCCTTTCGTCTATGTGGCCAAGTTCAATACAACCGGAACGAAGCTTTTGTATGCTGCGCTGATTGGCGGCGTCAGCTTCATCCGCGATACCAGATCGAATAAGTTCGTCTTACAACACGATTGTCATAGCCTTGCGGTGGACGGAGAAGGCAATGCCTATGTGACTGGCTACACGATGTCGGCGGACTTCCCGACCACAGCGGGGGCGCTGCAACGAACCTATAAGCCCTCGTCCTTAGACCCAGCCGCCGCGTTCGTTTTCAAACTCAACCCGACCGGCACTGGCTTGGTGTACTCGACGTTGCTCGGTACGGGGTCAACGGGCAACGCGCTTGCGGTAGACGCCGAAGGACAAGCCGTTGTCACAGGAAACGTCGCGGCTGACCTGCCCCTGAAGGGGAAGCCATTCAAACCACCAATCAAAATCCAGCCCAGATGGATGCCTTTGTGACAAAACTGAACGCGACCGGGACAGACGTGATTTTCCACCTATATGGGCAGTTCCTATAGCGATCAAGGACGGTGGCGCTGGACAAGACGGGCAACGTCTATGTCTAGGCAGGAACGGCGACGGAGACATCCCATTTCCCACGACGCCAGGCGCGTATGCCACGACGCATCCCGTCAGAACCACGACGATGTTCATTGCCAAATTCGAGCCGCGCGGCAAACTGGTGTATTCCACCCTGTTCCCCTACGCCATCAGCCGGGCCGTCGCAAGAGCTTTGCAGACGATTGCGGCGGATGACGAAGGCTGTGTGTACTTTTCGTCGGCGGATATGTTCAATCGCTATCCAACGACGCCAGGCGCTTATCAAACCATCAACTCCGGCACTGCCGTCTGCGGCTCTTGTGCTGACCTCAATATGACACTCACCAAACTAAGTGCAGATGGCAGCCGGTTGGTGTATTCAACCTATGTCGGCACTGACCTGCCTTATGGCTTTGGACGGCAGGCAGGATGGCAATTGATGCAGATGGGAATGTTTATCTGGCGGCGAATAGCGGGCAACTCTTCAAGATCAATCCGCAAGGCAGCAAGGTGCTTTATAAGCTCAATGTATATGGCGGCGTGCAGGGACTCGCGCTGGATGCCGAACGCAATGTCTATCTGACGGGATATGCCGGGGCTGGACTTCCCACCTCGCCGGATGCCTTTCGGCGCTAGGGCCAACACAGGGAGGAGCCGCCTTTGTGATGAAGGTCACCGAAGCGGCCTTGCCGCCGTCCCACCGCCTTCAGCATTCGCGGCACGATTGCCTTTCGCAATGGTCAGCCGCCCTACACCCCGTATGATGGCGTGAAGGTCTTGTTGCAGGAGCCGTCACCCGCACCGCGATTACCGATAGCAACGGCGGCTATCTATTCGAGAGCTTACCGGCAGGCGGTGATTATGCCGTCGTGCCTGTCAGCTCGATTATCTGGCGTTGCCGAACCTCGCGAATGTCGCCAAGCTGAGCGCCAATCAAGTGCTGAACTTTGAGGTGGCGAATAAGGAAGTGCGTTTCGTTTTTGCACTGCGTTTCGGCGGCGAGTTACAACACCTGGCCCGTTAGCGGCAGATCTATCGTCTCTTGCTTTTGGCTCCAATCTGGCGACTTTCACACAAGCGGCCACCGCCTTTCCGCTGCCGACGGATTTGCGCGGAACAAAAGTAAGAGTGCGGGATAGCGCGGGAACGGAAAAGGTGGCTGAAATCCTGTTCGTTTCGCCCGCAAATCAACTACGTACTGCCCTCAGGACTGGTCAGCGGGCCAGCAATTGTAACGATCACGAGTTCGGACGGCAGTGCAGGAAAAGGGGTCATTCAACTGGACACGACTACACCGGGGTTGTTCACGGCGAAGCTACCGGACGAGGTCTTGCCGCTGCGGAGTATTACCGCAGCGGTGAAGGCCGACGGCACGCAGAAAATGGAAGATATCGTCTTACGATCCAATTCGCGGCAAGATGATCGCGCTACCGATTGATCTTGGTGCAGAAAGCGACCAGGTGTATCTGGCGCTTTATGGCGCAGGAATTCGCAATCGTCGGAATCTCAGCGGCGTAACGGCCACCGTCGGCGGCCTGGTACGGCATCGTTAGTTATGCCGGATCGCAGCTTGGTTATGTAAGCCTGGATCAAATCAATGTCCTGATCCCGCGCGAACTGGCCGGGCGCGGTGAGGTGAACGTGGTGCTGATGGTCGAAGGCAAAGCGTCGAATACGGTACGGTGAAAATCAAATAGTAAGGTCGCTCGCGCGGTACAGTACGGCGAGCGGTAGCGAGCTGGTGATGGTTCTGTGATGACTATCAGACAAGTCGCTACCGCTCCTCGCTGCATACCGCGCCACACACTACGGCTCGCTATGCTGTACTAGTGCTGGCAAAAAACATTCCGGTGTCTATCGCTTTGACAATCCCGCCTCCCGCGTTAAGATACAGCTTACATTAACAAGCCAATCATTGACCTGAAAGAGTATTTATCCAAATACGATGCGATTGAACGATCCACCGCCCGCGTGAAATTCTCGATTCGCGGGAGCAATCAACAGTTGAGGCAAGTGTATTTAGAGTCCGGCGCGTGGGGGCGCGCCGCTGTGCATCGGGCGCATCCACTGGCGAAAGCCAGCCTATCAGATGCGCGATGGCGACGAAGATCCGCTACCTCGGCAAGGGTGTTAAGCTCGCGGTCGAACACGTCAACAAACAACTTGATCAAGCGTTGGTCGGGATGGAAGTTTGAACAGGCCGCGATTGACCAGGCGATGATCGAACTGGACGACACGGCGAATAAATCCAAGATCGGCGCGAATGCGATGCTGGCCGTTTCGATGGCGGCGGCACGCGCGGCGGCGACGGAACTGGAAACGCCGCTCTATCGCTACCTCGGCGGCGTCAATGCACACGTTGCCGGTGCCGATGATGAACATCATCAACGGCGGCGCACACGCCGACAACAACGTAGACTTTCAGGAATTTATGATCATTGCCTGCCGGTGCGCCGACGTTTCCGAAGCGTTACGCTGGGGCGGAAGTCTTTCATACGCTGAAAGGCGTGCTGAAAAACGCGGCTATCAAACCGCCGTCAGCGATGAAGGCGGCTTTGCCGGCTTGAAATCGAATGAAGAAGCGATTGAGGTGATCTTAGAAGCCATCACGGGCGCAGGCTACGTGCCGGGCGAACAGATCGCCATCGCGCTTGATCCCGCGTCGTCGGAATTTCACAAAGACAATCAGTACGTCTTCAGAAATCCGATCAGCGCGTGCTTTATTCCGGAGCAGATGGTTGCGTACTGGGTCAACTGGTGCAGCAGTATCCGATCATTTCCATTGAAGACGGTTTGGCCGAAAACGACTGGGCGGGCTGGGCGGCAATCACGGCAGAGCTCGGCGACACCGTGCAACTGGTCGGCGACGATTGTTCGTCACAAACGTCAAATATCTGGAACGCGGTATTGATGAAGTCGTGGCGAATGCCATTCTCATCAGATCGTCAAATCAGCACGCTGACCGAAACGCTGGATGCGATTGAACTGGCGAAGACAAGCAATTACACCGCCATCGCCTCGCACCGCAGCGGCGAAACCGAACCCGTTCATCGCCGATTTAGCCGTCGCCACCAACTGCGGCCAAATCAAAACCGGTTCGCTCTCGCACCGGATCGCATCCGCCAAATACAATCAACTGCTGCGCATCGAAGAAGAACTCGGCGCGGCGGCGCGTTGCCGGCTTTGGCGCGTTCTATCAATTGGAACTGAACGACCTGAATTTTCCCGTGAAAGTAAATCGGGCGCGGCGTTAGCGAAACCCATTCTCAATTCTCAATTTCTCGGTCACCATTCTTGAAGGGAATGAAAAATTGAGGTAAAGGAAATCGAATCAACACCACTTCCTTTTCATTATCGCTCCCCAATTAATGAAGCAGGCAGCCTATGCCCCGCAAACTTCTGCTTTCGATTCTTGTCCTTTTCCTAAGTTCTTTCCCTTCCCTACGCGCGCCGCTGCAAACACCGCAAATACGCCAGCAGGACGTTTTGATCCAGCTATCATCCCGCAGACAAACGTGGCGCGGGCGGGACAAAACGACTACGTTAACGACGGAAGAAGTGGTTGTCCCGTTGGAAACACCGACGCCCTTGCTGGCTGTTGGCGTGCGGATTGAGGAACAGAGGCCACCGGCGGTCATCCTGCCGCACCGCCCAAAATGCAGCGTGGAGTGAATGGGAGCCGGTCACCGTGACCGTGATGTCGCACCGCAAGGAAGTAATATGATCGCGGCGCTGGTGACACTCGACAAACGAACCGAACGCATCCAAATTCAGGCTACAATCCGACCAGCAAAATACTCACGGCTTCCGCGTCTACTTTCAAAAGTAAGCTTTATTAGTCCGGGAGATAGTTCGCCGATACGCTTCGAACAGCCAGGCAACTCCGGAAAGTAGTTCGGCGAAGTATCCAAAACCAGTTATTACTACGCGCACGCAATGGGACTGTCCCGATGGACGAGAAATCCGAGAGGCGCGCCGGTTATCCGCTTGATTTCACCGCATTTGCTCGTACATCACACGGCGAATGCGAATACGGCGACGGACTGGGCGGCGGTCGTGCGCGCGATTTGGAGTTTTCATATTTTCACGAACGGGTGGAGCGACATCGGCTATAACTATTTGATTGATCCGAACGTAATTTATGAGGGCGCGGGGGCGGCGATAACGTGCTGGGCGCGCATTTTAGTTGTCAAAACGGCGGCACGATGGGCGTGGCACTGCTCGGAACGTTTACGGCGGTGAAGCCCACTGACGCCACGATGGCGAGCCTGAAAGAGATTCTCAGTTGGAAAGCAGATCAACGAGAGATTGATCGCTAACGACAAAGTTTGCCTACGCGGGGATGCAAACTGCGCTGCCCAATATTTCCGGTCATCGGGATGGAAATAACTTACCGCGTAGTTGTACGGTGACGAATGCCCCGGCGATTCGCTCTATCCATTGCTGCCCAGCTTGCGCGTGGAAGTAAAGAATCTGGTTACTCCAGCAAATGACTTTCTGATAACTTCTACACTACCCAAAACAGCTATTACTCAACGGCGGAACGGTAACTTTCCCGCTCAATACTTCCACTCTATCGGGAAGTCCGCAAACGATCAATTTAAGTACCCGCAATGTACCTGCTGGAGTAACGGCAAACTTCAATACGACTTCACTGCGGGTAATGGGACGCAATTATCATGTACGATTCCAAATGCGCTTCCTTCCGGCAACTATACGTTCACGGTCATCGGCAATGGTTCCACAAACGCGCGTTGGATTTGACCGTTACAGTGGCGGGCAAAGAGGTCGAAACAGTTTCGGCGGCGACGTATGCACGGGCCACGCCTGTGGCAGTGGAAAACCATTGTCTCGGCTTTTGGCGTGAACTTAGCAACAGCGGCAAAAGCGGCGGAGGGTTCGCCGCTGCTTGTACTCGCGGACGTGACAGTGAAAGTAAGGCGGCGTGCAGATAAACCTTCAGCGCCGCTCTTTTATGCTTATCGCCCCCACGGCACAAATCAATTATCAAATTCCTGCCGGGCTGGCGCCGGGCTTGGCAACGATTACGATTCTTAACAAAAATGAGGTCGTTGCGTTGGGATCGCTGACGCTGGCGCGCGTGGCACCGGGACTCTTTACCGCCAATGCCAACGGACAGGGCGTAGCGGCGGCGCAATTGCAGCGGCGGACGGCCAATGGCGCAGATCGTTTTGAACCGGTGGCGGCGTATGACGAAACACAAAAACTCTTCTTCCGCGCCTGCTGGATGTGAGCGATGCGACGGCGCAATATTTCTCGCTCTACGGCACCGGGCTGCGCAACGACTGCCGGTAACAGCGCAAATCGGCGGTACGGCGGTGGACGTGTTATGCGGGCGAGCAAAAAAATTCTTCGGCCTGGATCAAGTCAACTGCGCCTCACCCCGGATTTGCAGGCGCGGATCAGTCGGAAATCAAACTCACTATCGAAGGGCAGGCGGTCAAGCCCGTGCTGGTCGCATTCAAATAAAGTCGCCGAGGCGGAAACAGTGCAGCGAACAAGTTGTCTGCTGCACTGGCAAGCACCATCTCATTGACATTTCGGCGCAGGTGTACGAAGAAAACGCGTGGAGAAGAAAGTTCAAGCAGTTTTTCTTCTGAGAGCCACGAAGCAGTACAGATGAACGTAGCAGTCGTGCAAGAGCGAGGCGTGTGTGACGCAGACCTCGCAGTTGCCAATGTGCTGCTGCCAGCGTGTTGTTATGTTCTGAGTTTCAGCCGAGGGAAGTGTCATGTCCACACCGCCCAAAATTCCCGAAGTGTTTATCTTATGGCATCCCGATTGCCCGCTCGGCGAGCAACTGGCCAAGCGTATCTATGCCTGGTTGCGTCCGGGCAATGGCGTGGGGCCACAGGTTTTCTATCGCAGCTTACCAGCGGCGGAGGCGGGCGGGCTGCCGCCGCCGTTGCCGAAGGAAAAGAAACGCGCCGCAGAAAAAATCACCTCGGCGGTAGGAAGTGCCAAAGTCAGCAATCTGCAAATTCTCTTGCCGTTGATTGACCAGCATATGGTGGCGGATCCGGCCTGGCGGTATTGGCTCAGCGAACTGTCGAATATCCCGCCGGAGGAACAGGAAATCATGCCGGTCGCGCTCGACACGACGGCGTACAACATGCCGGGCAAAATGCGGCGGCAGAATTACCTGCGTCCCATTGGGCTGCCGCTGGCCGATGATGCAACGACGGGAATGGCTTTTGAAGCGGCCACGCGCTCGCTGCTCAAACAACTCACGGAAGCGATGTGCCGGTTGTTGCTACGGGCACCGGAGGCAGGGCCGAACAATGGGCGATCGGCGCTGGCGGCGCTGCCCAAAGTCACGCTGTTTCTGAGTCACGCCAAAGTGGATGGCACGGGGCCGGCCAAACGGCTGCGCAACTATATTTACAGCCAGACGCAGCTAGCGGCCTTCTACGACGAAAACGATATTGTCTTCGGCGGAGATTTTGGCGAGGAAATCGAAAACGCGCTGGGCGCGTCCAATATGGCGGCAATGATTGTGATCCGCAGCGCGCAGTATGCCAATCGTCCGTGGTGTCGGCGGGAACTCTCGCTGTTCCGCAAACCGCGCCGGATTCGTGATGACCGGATGGAACGCTGGCAATTGTTCCCGACGCTGGTGGTGGAGGCGCTGGACGAACGCGAATCGTCGCTGGGCATTCCTGAACTGGGCAACAGTTCGTTGATTCGCTGGAGCCAGGATCGCCATATCGAAGAGCAGATCGTGACGACGGTTATGCGCGATGCCATGCTGGCGGCTTTTCACACGGTGCGGGGCGCAGAACTGCATAAGGCTTCCCATCAAATCATTATTAACTGGCTGCCCGACCCGACCACGATGCTGCACATTTTGACCGATCACCCGCACGCCCAGGAATTGGACGTCGTCTATCCGGGGCGCGGGCTATCGGGGTTGGAATTGAAAATCATGCGTGAATTCTTTCCGCAAATCACCTTCCATTCGTTTGAAGAGGTATCCGCATGAAAGACCCTTACAGTTCACAGGATTTTGCCGATCAGGTGATTGCCTTCTCGCTGGCGTACCAGCGCGAGAACCTGCTGCGGCGCGGGATGGGGTTTGAGCATCTGCGCGAACTGCTGTTGCGACTGGCCCGTCCGTTGCTGCGGCGCGGCGCGAATTTGGCCTATGCAGGCAACTGGCTCGAAAGCGAAGATAATTTCACCTACATCCTGCTGCGACTGATTAGCGCCGAACAGGAAGATGGCTTCAACTGGAAAAGCGCGACAGCGAACAACGAAGAAGACAAAAGCGAGAACAAACCGAAGCGGATAACGGGCAAACTCTATAACCACAGCCCCTGGCCGCAATACTGCGACATTACGCCCAAAACCGAAGCGCAGTGGATCAACTGCTGTCGTATTGTGCGCATCATGCCGCACCACGCAGGGCTGGAGGACGAGACGCTGGCCGCCGCCAGGAAGAAGGGGGAAGGAATGCCCCTTTATACGGCGGTGATGTTAAGCACCATGCGGCGGTTAATGATGGACGAGATGTATTTGCCCAATCCGTACGATCAGGAAAACAAGGAACGCATTCCTCCCGTGATGGCGCGCATTCTGCTGGGCGGTAAGGTAGATAGCTATACCGGTTTTATGCCCGGCATTTTTGAAGAAGCCTTGGTGACTTATCAAAAAAAGCGCCCACTCTACATTCTGGGCGGCTTTGGCGGCGCGGCAGAAATTTTGACGAAGGCAATTACCGAACCAGGGCGGCAAGGATTGGAACAACTCACGTTGGCGTGGCAGATGAAACACAATGCCGCGCTGCGCTTGCTGCTCGACGCCGCCAGCCGCTACACGCTGCCCGCCACGTACGCCTTCGCAGGAGATTTGCTGGAACAGCTGCTAGAGTTTGTCCACGAGGCACGCGAGCAACCGGCGCTAACGCTGAATACAGGGTTGGACGACAAAGAAACCAAGCTGTTGATGACTACGCGCGATACGGCTACGGCGGTTAAGCTGGTGCAGGAAGGCTTACAAAGACAACACGCGCTCTCCCCTTTACCCGGCTAATTGGAGTGATTATGAACCCAGAACTTTCTCCTAATATCTCGGCTGCCGATGCGGCAGCGGCGCATGAATTCCTGGTGGAACTGCGCACCCGCATTACAACGCAACCCTTGCCCTATCAGTACGGCACAGCCACGCGCGCGCTGGAAAGCCTGTGGGAAGTTTTCGGGCAGGCGCGGGCGGTGATGAAAAAACATCCCAACTGCGAGGTGTTCGCCGCGCGTGTCACGCAGATGCTGAACGTAGACCTGCGACCGGTCACCGCCAAATGGCACCGGGCGCACGAGGAAGGCCGCTTAAATTCACGCGACGGGTCAGATGAATTTCGCGGCGATTTGGGGCGCGTGCAACAGGTGCTGCGCAACTTTGCAATAGAACTGCACCAGATGGCTTACGGCAAGGAAGCCGCCGATGAGTTATCCCCACCCGCATTGACGGAAGCGGAATTAGACCACTGCTTTGCCCCTGTGCCCTTCGGCATCCTGCACGATCCTGATAAAGAGGCAGAGCCAACGCCGCAGGCCAGCAACTTCGCGGAAAAGATCGAGGACATCAACCTCACGGAAGCCAAAGAAGTTCACAAGCGCCGCGCGAAGTACGGAATTAAGACGCCCGAAGGCAAGAATGCGGTCGGGCTGGCGTTTTCGGGCGGCGGAATTCGCTCGGCGACGTTCAGCCTCGGCGTCACGCAGGTGCTGGCCGCGCGCGGCTTGCTGAAGGATGTAGATTTTCTCTCCACCGTTTCCGGCGGCGGTTACACGGGCAGTGCCTTGACGGCACGGATCGGAACGGGGACGCCCATCGAAGGCTTTGCCCATCCACACGGCCCTGACCCGGGGCCGGTCGGATACATTCGCCACCACGCCAAATTCCTGAACCCGCTGAATCGGCGCGACGGCTGGGCGATGTTTGCGGCAACGCTGGGCGGATTGTTATTGAATTGGGCTGCGCCACTCTTTCTGCTGCTGGTCGTGGCGCTGCTTACGGTGCGCGGCAGCAAGCAAGGTTGGAAAGCGGATTTTCCCGCGTGGCTCATCGGCGTCAGCGGGGTTACGGTGCTGGTGTTGGTGATTTATGGCGGGCTGCTGCGCGGGCGCGAGCGCGGCAGTCAGATCGGCAGTTGGCTGCTCGGTGGAGCACTCGCGTTGCTGGTGCTGGTGCCGCTCAGTTGGTTGGTGAATCTGGGGTATGAATACTTTGCCGAAGTCCTGAATCGCCGCACTTTGTCGCTTGCCCGGCGGTCTGAAGTTTGCCCGGTTCGCTGGTCGTCAGCCTCTCGGCGCTGAAATGGGTGTATCCGCTGTTGCAAAAACCCGCGACGCGCCAACTGGCCTTAAACGTGCTGCTGTGGATCGCGCGGCTGATTCTGCCGGTGCTGGCGCTCACGGTCTTTTATGTGTGCCGGTATTTTGGAGAAACCTACACGGATCCGCTGGCGACGAGCGGGCCACTGAACTACGTCAACGGCACCCAAATGCTTTTGCTGTTGGCCGTCGTGCTGGGCTTGATTGCGGCGTTCGTGGTCAACGTAAATCTCACCGCGCCGCATCGCATCTATCGTGAACGCCTGGGCCGAACCTTTGTCCAAAAGACTGACAACGATGCGATGGCCGTCGTCCTGGCCGAAGTTAATGCGACGCACTGCGCCCCCTATCATCTTATCAACACGACGCTGAATTTACCGACCAGCCAAAACACGAAACTACGGGATCGCAAATGCGATTTTTTTCTATTTTCCAAGCATTGGAGCGGTTCGCCGTTGGTTGGCTATTTTCCAACAAGTATCTGGAAGATGAATGGAAAAGCGGTTGATCTGACGACGGCGATGGCGATTTCCGGCGCGGCGGCTTCGTCGTATATGGGACTTGGTTCGATGCCCACACTCAGCGCGCTGCTCACATTTCTGAATGTGCGGCTGGGATTCTGGATTCATCGCCCGGACAAAATGGTACTCATGGAAGCGCCGGGCTTTGCGTGTCTGATGCGCGAAATGCTGCGACTGCGAATGCGCGAAGAGGCAGCGTGGTTGAATCTGTCGGACGGCGGGCACATTGAGAATATGGCCGTGTACGAACTGCTGCGACGGCGCGCGAAATTTATTATCTGCGTGGACGGCGAAGCTGACCCGGCGTTTACCTTTGGCGGCCTGCTGACGCTCGTGCGCCACGCGCAAATTGATTTGGGGATTGGCATCGCGCCGCACGTCAACGAACTGCGCCCGGATGCCACAACCGGCTGGAGCCAGTCGCATGCCCTGTTCTGTCGCATTGACTATCCGGCCAGAGGAGGAGAAGAGGCAGCAACCGGCTTACTGCTCTATCTGAAACTTTCAGTCACGGGCAATGAGAGCGAATTGATTCAGCGTTATCGCAGGGTGCATCCAGCCTTTCCTCACGAAAGCACTGCCGATCAGTTCTTCACGGAAGAACAGTTTGAAGCCTACCGGCAACTGGGCGTCCACGTTGCGGAGGGGCTGTTTTCTCCGGCGTTGATGAATAACGAGGCTGCGCCGAATACTGTTGCCGGATGGTTTCGACGCCTGGCGGGTAATCTGTTGGTGCCGGAAGAGGTCGCACGGAAGGGGAAAAATGGTCAGTAGTCAGTTGCCAGTAGTCCGTTGTCAGTTGTTGAGAGTTCCGCACGGTTCTAACAACTGACTACTGACCAATACCTTATTTTTTCTCGGTGAAGTTGACGGCGGCGCGAGTCTGTTCCCATTCCAATTTCATCACCCCGCCGCTGCCGCTGGGTTCTAAGAGGATGGTGAATTGCTCGACCGGAGCGGAGAGGCTTTCGGTGTTCATCGGCACGCGGGCGAGTTCGGTCTTTTCGTACTCCGGTTTATAAGGCGTGCCCCATTGCCCGGTTTGTTTGTTGATAATGAGCTTCCATTCCTTCGCCGAGGGCAGCGTAAAGAGCGTGTAAGTTCCTTTCGGCACCGTCACCTCGCCTATCGTCAAATCCGCGTCGGTCGTGAAATGGGTTGCCCGGTTCGCACCCGTGCGCCAGATTTCATCGTAAGGGACAAGCCCGCCCATAATCTTGCGCCCGTGCATCGAAGGGCGACCATAATCCACCGTAATCTTTTTACCGTTGAGCTTCATCTCCGCCGTGCCGCGCGGACTGCTAAAAGATTGCGAGCGATCCGGTGCCGTCGTGGCATTGGCGGCGGGGCTGGCGCTGGTTTTGGAATCAGCAGCGGGTTTGTTGCAGGCGCTCAGCAAGGCAAGAACGCAGAGAACGAGAAAATAGGTTAGGGAAACGGTGTGATAGGGTTTCATAGTTGAGTTCTCGCTAGTCCAACTAAATGTCGCGCACTTCGGCTTGTGTGGCGGCCAGTGCCGCTTCGATTTCTTTGATATTCGGTAACGATTTCCAATCCCCAAACCGAAAAACCGTCGGGCGTTGGCGGCCCGCCAGGTTTGCAGCGCGCGTCAGCCAGGAAGCCTGGGCGGGCAAGAGGTCAAGTTTGCGGCGGGCATCGGTATATTGGGTGCTACTGCCTGCTAAAATAAATACCGGAGAGCTGGACGAGGCGCTTTTTCCCTGCTCACTCATAAATGTGATCCTTTCTTCCTCAGGCTTTGTGGGAAATCCCCAGTTTTTCCTGGTTGTTGGTAACTTGCACAAGAGTCGTTCATCATACCGTTCTGCGCTGCCCAGAGCAATCCACCCTGTACACGCCGCAGAAATCATTTTGCCCGCGTGTTCTTTTCGCCTATGCTGGCCACGAGAAGGAAAATAACATCATGAGCCAACGCATACTCATTGCCGAAGATCAGGAAGACGCGCGGATACTCTTCAAGCTTATTCTGGAAACGGAAGGCTACGAAGTCAGCACCGCCACAAATGGACAAACAGCTTACGAGGAATTTTTGCGCCAGCCACCGGATCTATTGATTACCGATATATCGATGCCAGAGATGGACGGCCTGGCTTTAATTCGTGCGGTAAAACGTACCCCGCAGGGTACAGCGCTACCGGTTATTTTGATTACCGCTTTTGGCGAGGGACGCCTAAAACACCTGCATCCGCTGGGCGTCGAGCGCGTGTTGGAAAAGCCGATTGAGCCGCAGGAATTGGCGCAAACCGTGCGGGAAATGCTGGCATAAGTGAAGAAGCGGCGGCTGGCAACAGACTATTCGCTGTTGCCAGCTCTGTCGTTATTTTTCAATCTGACGCAAGCGAATCTGGCGACGGCGATCTTTTTCATCGTAATCCTTGAGGTTCATCTTCGCGCGATCCAGTTTATATTCTTTTCCTTCGACTTTGCGCAGATGGCCGGATTTTTTCTCCACGACTGAAATCACTTCCCAACCATCCAGTCCTGGAATCGTCCAACCTTGAATTACGGGTTCGCTGTCAGAACTGGTTTCGTCCAATTCAGCAAAGACTTTTGTGTGTTCGGGATAGTTGCCGTTTTGATAATCAATGCGCACGGTGCGCACCATTGCTACCGGCTCGTTCATCAGGTTTTCGGGATACAGCGCAAACAAGTTGAGATCGTTGTCCGACACCTGCCGCAACACATAATTGCCGGGCGGTAGCACATAATTCCCCATCCGCATCGCAAACGGCGCATCAATCGAGAAATTCACTTGCTTGCGCAGTTGCGCCCAACCAGGCAAAGCAAAACAAATCATCAGCGTAAGAATTAACAGCCCATAATGTAATGTTCGTTTCATACTGTACTCCTTTGTTGTTTTCATTCCCTACAGTTCACTTTCACAACCTGTGATTAGGCAATCGCTGTTCCGTAGGTAGGCAAAAGGAGGGAGGGGGTGGAGGGCCGAAATTGAATAGGTTAGCGTGGGATTTTAAGCAATAGGCAAACTTGGCTGGGAGCGGGAGTAAAAGTTGAGCCAAGGATACCCAGAAACAAGGGCTCCAACTATCAGCCAAACGCGGATTTTGTGGTAGGAAGTTGCCGCGCGACGGCGTCAGTTTTTGTCCTACGACAACTCATCCAGAATTTCCTGCACTCTGCCAACCTCACCAGTGGTCAAACGCACCTTGATGCCGTGCGGATGGTGCGGCGAATTGGTTAACAGCTCTTGCACAATGCCGTGCGTCCGTTTGCCAGTGCGCTGATCCTGTTTGAGCACGATAGCAACGCGTTGGCCGATTTTGATGTGCTGGCGGTATTGTCCGTTCATTGCTCCTCGCGTGATTCCTGGCGCGGCACCTACGTATTCGTCGTATTTGGCGTCTTTGCTTGAGCCGAAGCAGGCAGATGTGTATGATGCGCACACCTATGCCGAGACTTTATCGTGAACCGCGCCAGGAAGAACCAAATTATTATCCGCTGCTTACATTGATCTTCTGTGTGCTGGTGGTGCTGGCCATTTGCGCAATGGTTTATTTCCTGGCGGGGTAGCAGGAAACCGATCTGCATCTGCTGGCCCGGAATTAGCCGGTGCGCTCTTGGGTGTGGTGGCTTGTGTGGCCAGTTGAAAAAGCTGGGTCAGCGTTTCATCCACGGCTTTACGTTCAATCAAAAACTTCACGGTTTTTCCGCCATCACGGCGTGCGGTCAACCGATATACGCCGCGTCGCAAGCGCAACACATAATGCAAATTTTTGATATTCGTCTGAACCGTTGCAGGCGGTTGAAAGCCCCAGCGCAGTTTGCCTGTGGCCGTCTGCCGGAGTAAATCGCGGATAACATTATTTTCTTCTTCAATTGCCAGGGGGGTCGGAAATGGTGTGGTAATAATGAACTCCTGTCTAAAGTGTGGCGACTGTCTGCGCCATCACCGGGCGTTGATGAAACAATACTGGGCGTAGCATCGCAACATAAATGCACTTTTGCGGCGGATACTGTAAGCCGCGCGCAGTGTTAAAGCAAGTCATCCACGTTTAAATTATCTGGCATTGGTGGCCGCGCGGTACAACGCGGCTTTTTCTTTGGCCGTTCGCATCTCCGGTAAATCCTCGTCCGCCTTCGCCCACGCCTTCAGGAATTTCGCGTAGGTTTCCGTGGCTTCGCTTTGCTTGCCCGCGCTTTGCTGCGCCTGCATCAGGCCAAAATAGGCGCGTCCGCTGCCGGGATCGCGTTCGAGCGCGGCGCGGAAAAATGCTTCGGCGTCGGCGTAGCGTTGGAGTTCCAGCGCGATTTTGCCAGCGACTTCCTCGGTCGGTTGCGGGTAAAGCGGCGGCTCGGAATAGCCAAGATTGATTTCGGCTTCGATGGCTTCGCGCACAAGTTTCAAGGCTTCGTCGGCTTTGCCGGCACGCGCGGCGAGGCGGGCTTTCAATTCGACAGGTGCCACGCCGAGGGCGCGGAGCTGTTGGCGTTGGCGACCAAGTTG
>JAXLQQ010000043.1:0-48408 GCA_046331525.1 Blastocatellia bacterium | reverse complement strand
CAACGACAGCACGCGTGATGTGCCGCCCTGATTTTGCGTGTCGCCGTCGTAAATCACCGTAATGTTGTGCAACCCGACGCTGAGCGTCTTGAGCGAGAGCGAGGCTACGCCACTTGCCAGCGTCGCCGTACCGAGCAGGGAACTGCCATCCATAAACCGCACCGTGCCGCTTGGTGTTGCGCCCGCGCCACTCACCGTCACATTCAACGTCACCATCTGCCCGTACGTCGTCGTGTCAAGCGAAGAGGCGAGCGTCACGGCGGCAGCGGCTTTGCTGACCGATTGCGCGAGCGGGGATGAAGTGCTGCCGCTGAAGTTTTCACTGCCCGCAAACACTGCCGTCAGCGAATATGTGCCAATCGCCAGTTGCTTCGTCGTGAATCGTGCCTGCCCATTGGTCAGTTGCGCTGTGCCGAGCGTGGTCGAGCCGTTCTTGAAAGTGATCGTTCCTGTCGGCGTGCCTGCGCCCGGTGCGACCGGATTGATAATCGTGGTGAGCGTGACGTTTTGTCCGAGCAACGCTGACGGCGCATCGGAAACCAGTGTCAATGCTGTGTTTGCCGCACTGATCGTTAACGTCCCGTTCGTGAACACGAAATCATAACTTGTTGCCGCCAGCGTCCCGGCAGCAATCGTGATTGAATAGCTGCCCGCATTGCTGCCGCTCGAGGCCGTCGTTGTCAGACTCGGCGCGCCATTCACTGCGCTGGCCGTATCGCCGTTGAGGAAGCCCGTAAATTTGTACGTGAAATCTGGCAGTGCCGCACCAAACACTTTGGTTTTGTTCTCTGCCATCACCGTTAGCGTCGCTTTGCCAACCGTCAGCGTGCCATTGACGAAGGTAAAATCGTAATTCGTCGCCGCCAGCGTACCCGCCGCAGCGGTGATGGCATAGGTGCTGGCCGGGCTGCTGGTCGTGGCCGTAGTGCTGAGCGCGGCTGCGCCATTGACGACCACGCTGGTTTCACCGTTGACGAAGCCGGTGATTGTAGCTGTGAACGCCGGATTTGCGCTGCCATACTGGCGGGATTTGTCGTCTGCCGTAACGGTCAGGTGTGCTTTATTGATGGTCAGTGTGCCATCGCTCAAAGTGAAATTGTAATTTGTTGCGGCCAATGTTCCGGTGGCAACCGTGATGGCATACGTCCCGGCATTACTCGTTTGTGTAGCGGTTGTGCTAAGCGTGGCTGCGCCCGTTACCACGCTGGCCGTTTCGTTATTCACAAAGCCACTGAGTGTGGCCGTCAGCGTTGGATTGGCTGCACCATAGGTTCTGGCTTTATTGTCCGCTACCACAGTTAGTGCTGCTTTGTTGACTGTCAGCGTGCCGTTGCTGAACGTGAAATCATAATTTGTTGCGGCCAGGGTTCCCGCTGCTGTTGTGATCGTATACGTCCCAACATTGCTGGTCGCCGTTGCCGTAGTACTAAGCGCGGCGCTGCCGCTGAGCGCGGTGTTATTTTCGCCATTGGCAAAGCCGGTGATTGTGGCAGTGAAGTCAGGATTGGTTGCGCCGTAGGTACGCGCTTTGTTGTCTGCCGTCACAGTCAGCATTGCTTTGTTGACCGTCAACGTGCCGTTCACAAAGGTGATGGCATAGTTCGCAGACGTGAGGCCGCTGGCCGTGATCGGATACGTGCCGACTGCACTGCTGGCATTTGCGTTGCTGCTCACCTGCAAGGTGCCGCCGAGCGCGCTTTGCGTTTCGTTATTCACGAAGCCTGCGTAGGTAACGGTGAAATCGGGATTAGCTGCGCCGTAGCTGCGTGACTTATTGTCTGCCGTGACGGTCAATGTGGCTTGATTGATGGTTAGCGTGCCAGTGACATACGTGATGGCATAGTTCGCTGAAGTGAATCCGCTGGCGGTGATTGGATAATTGCCGACCGCGCTGCTGGCATTGGCATTACTGCTTATCTGCAAGGTGCCGCCCAATACATTTTGCGTTTCGTTATTCACGAAGCCGGTAATGGTAGCCGTAAAATCAGGATTAGCTGCGCCGTAGTTGCGGGCTTTGTTGTCCGCCGTCACCGTCAACGTTGCCTTCGTCACTGTCAGTGTACCATTCGTCAGCGTTAGGTCGTAGTTGCCCGCTTTGTTGTCTGGGTCATTGAGTGTTGCCGTGATGGCATAGGTACCAACGGCGGAAGCATTCGTCGCTGCAGTCGTGAAAGATGCCGTGATGTTGTCATTATTTTGCACGCCCGCAATCGTTCCCGTCAGCGCTGGATTCGCCGCACCGTAACTGCGCGTCGCATCGTTGGTCTGCACGGTCAGCGTCGCTTTGCTGATGGTCAGCGTGCCGTTCACAAAGGTGAATTGATAGTTGGCAGCGGCGAGCGTGCCCTGCGCGACGGTGATTGGCAACGTGCCGATGGCGCTGCTGGCAATGGCGTTTGTCGTCACCACGGGCGCGCCGGTCAGGCTACTCGCGTTGTCGTTGTTCACGAAGCCGCTGTATTGCACGGTCAGCGCCGGATTGGCTGTGCCGTACACGCGCGACTTGTTGTCCGCCGTGACGGTCAGCGTCGCCTGTCCGATAGTCAGCGTGCCGCCCGCAAAGTTGAAATCGTAATTCGTCGCGGCCAATGTGCCAGTTGCAGCCGTGATCGGATAGCTGCCCACCGCGCTGCTCGCGCTCGCGGTTGTCGTCAACGCCGCTTCACCGCTCAACGCCTGCGCCGTGTCGCCGTTCACAAACCCGCTGAACGTGGCTGTCAACGTCGGATTGACTGCGCCGTAGGTGCGCGTTTGGTTATCCGCCGTGACGGTCAACGTGGCTTTGCCAATTGTGAGCGCGCCACTCGCGAACACAAAATCATAATTGCTGGCCGCGAGCGTGCCTGCCGCCGCCGCAATCGCGTATTGCCCCACATTGCTGCTCGTCGTTGCCGTTGTCGTCAGCGTCGGCGCACCTGTCACCACGCTGGCCGTATCGTTGTTGAGGAAGCCCGTGAGGCTGTAGCTAAAGTCAGGCAATGCCGCGCCGTAAACTTTCGTTTTGTTATCCGCTGTGACGGTCAGCGATGCTTTGCTAACGGTCAGCGTGCCGTTAACGAAAGCGAAGTCATAATTGGCGGCGGCGAGCGTGCCTGGCGCGGCAGTGATCGAATAAGCGTTCGCTGCGCTGCTTGTGGTTGCTGATGTTGCCAACGCTGCTTCACCACTGACCACCGTGTTGTTGTCGTTGTTCACGAAACCTGTGATTGTCGCGGTTAAGTTGGGATTACTCGCGCCGTAGGCCCGCGCTTTGTTGTCTGCTGTGACAGTTAACAAGGCTTTGCTGATGGTGAGCGCGCCGTCTACAAAGGTAAAGTTATAATTGGCCGCTGCCAGCGTACCGAGTGCCGCCGTAATCGTGTAGCTGCCGACGCCGCTGCCTGTGCTGGCATTGGTCGTCAACGTAGATGTACCGCTGATGACGTTGCTGGATTCGTTGTTGACGAAGCCGGTGATTGTCGCGGTCAAATCCGGGTTCGCAGTGCCGTAACTCTTCGCTTTGTTTTCCGCTGTCACCGTTAACGTTGCCTTGTTGATCGTCTGTGTCAGCGCGCCTGACGTACCACCGAAATAATTCGTGTCGCCGCTGTATTCAGCCGTGAGCGAATGGCTGCCCGCCGTTAAGGCAGCTGTTAGCAACGCCGCTTGCCCATTGTTTAGCGTACCCGTGCCCAGCGTCGTCGCGCCGTCTTTAAAGGTTACGACGCCGCTTGTATTCACTGCGCCACTCACCGTTGCCGTCAACGTAACGCTTTGGCCGTAGGTAGTTGTGGTTGAGGAAGATGCGAGCGTGACCGTCGGCGTCAGTTGGCCGACCGACAACGTTGCCGCGGTGCTCGTTGCGGTGCCGCAGGCGTTCGTGAAGACGGCGCGATACTGATTGCTATGCATCGTAATCGTTAGGTTGCTGAGCGTCAGTGTCGTATTTGTCGCACCCGTCAGATTTGTCCAGTTGTTGCCATTATCGGTGCTGACCTGCCATTGCACAGTGGGCGGTGTGCCGCCTGCATTGGCCGTGAAACTGACGCTGCCCGCGACCTGTCCGGTTTGATTTGTCGGTTGCGTCGTCACACTCGGCGGTGCGCACGAAGCGATAGCAAGCGAATAGGCGCGACTGCCCACACATAAATTCGCATCGGTGATTTTGACGGTGAAATTAAAATTCCCGGAGACGGTCGGTGTTCCTGACAGTACGCCGGAGGCCGACAACGTCAACCCACCTGGCAAGGCACCGGACGTGATTTCATACGTGACCGGCGAGGTGCCGCTGGACGGGGTGATAGCGGTGGTCGTATACGCCAGATTTTGCGTGCCGCTCGGTACGGTCGTCGGATTGAGCGTGATGTTTGGACAAGTCGGCGAGAAGATATACGCTGAGCCTTGATCCGTGTTCGCGCCCACATCATCGGCTGGTGCGCCCACAACAATCGTGTAACCGCTAATTGCTACCGCCCAGCCTAAATTGTCGTATGCCGCGCCGTTGCTGGCCGTGAGTTGTTGTTGCTGGCTCCAACTGACGCCGCTGCGCGTGAAGACATACGCTGAGCCTTGATCGGCATTGGCGCTGACATCATCCGTCGGTGCGCCAACCACGGCCATCTCGTTACTGATGCCAACGCTGTAGCCGAATTGATCGCTGCTCGTGCCGTTGCCCGCCGTAAGCTGTTGTTGTTGGCTCCACGTCGTGCCGCTGCGCACAAAAACATAGGCCGAGCCTTGATCGCTGTTGCTGCCAATATCATCCTGTGGCGCGCCAATCACGGCGGTGTCATTGCTGATGGCCACGCTGAAGCCGAACTGATCGCTGCTCAGGCCATTACTGGCCGTAAGTTGTTGCTGCTGGCTCCAACTGGTTCCACTGCGCACAAAGACATACGCCGCGCCCTGAGCAGAATTACCACTTACACTGGCTGCCGGGCTGCCCACGATTGCTGTGCTGCCGCTGAGGGCGACGGCATAGCCGAAGTTGTAATTATCCGCCGCATCGCTGGCGCGCAGGATTCGTTCCTGCGACCACGACGAGCCATTGCGCACAAAGATGTAAGCCGCACCTAAATTACTCTGAAACCCCAAATCATTCAGCGGTGCGCCGATGACCGCTAGATCGCCGCTCACCGCGACGCTGTACCCAAACCAATCGTTTGTCGCGCCATCGCTGGAAGTCAGTTTCGCCTGTTGCGTCCAAGTCGAGCCATTACGCACGAAAACATACGCCGAACCCTGATCGCCGTTGCCGCCGATGTCATCGTTGTAAGCGCCGATCACTGCCGTATCGCCGCTGATCGCTACCGACCAGCCGAAAGCGTCATTATTCGCCGCGTCATTGGCAATAAGTTGCGCTTGCTGGCTCCAGACGTTGTTGCTGCGCACAAAGACATAAGCCGAACCCTGATTGAACGTCGGCGCGAAATCATTGTCCGGCACCCCGACAATGGCCGTGTCGCCGCTGATAGCAACGGAATATCCGAACTGATCGGAAGCCGCGCCATTGCTGGCCGTAAATTGTGTTTGCTGTGACAGCGTCGGATCAATTGTTAACGGCCACACGGCACCAGCATCGTTGACGACGAGCGCCAGTTCTTTTCCCGTCAATTCCATCCGCGCAGGCAATTCGCGCCCGGTTGCATCGAAGGCGTGCAGTTCGTCGTAGCGCAACGATGTGCTGCTGTTTTGCAACGTAATCGCTTGTCCCTTTGCGTCTGCTTTGGCCTGCCATTCTCCCTGTACTTCCAGCACGAGTCGCAAGGGCGTCAGCGTCTGCTCGCTGGCCGGACGTTCTTGCAGCGTAAAGCCCTGCTCAATGCCTTGGGGGGTGTTCGTGTACCATTCGAGGATTGGAGATTGAAGATTGGAGATTGGAGATGAAACAAAGTCGCGTTTGATCTCGACGCGATTTTCTTTGGTGATGAGTTCACCAGCGGTTACTTCGTGCAACGTTTTACCATAACCGTAGCCTTTCAGTTTGAGGCCAAGTTGCCAGGGCTGTTGACAGGCGCTTGCTGATTGAAGCTGTACTTGTTCTGGCGTGAATGAGGCGCTGAAGTGTTGCGCCGGATTCGTGGCCAGTGCGGTTGTGCGTCCGGCTTGAGCGACGGTGCGCATCTGGTAACGCGCGGCTTGTACAGCTTCTCCGAGTGACGCATAGCCGCTCGCTTTTTCGCGCGTCATCGCTGCATCCGCCGTGCGGAAAACCAGGCGTTGCAGCCCGATTCCGCTGACTACCATCATTGTCAGCGCACAGAGCATTGCCAGATACTTTTTCGTCTTCATTGCCTTTGAACTCCAGATAATCTCAATTCAATCATTTCAGGGGCGCGTGCGTTGTTGGCCGACAACGCAGGTGTGGGGAGGTCAGTATTGGCGCGGGTTTTCAGTTTTTTGTGATAAGTTTGTGATAAGTTCTGCACGCGGCTAAAGTGCGGTACAATCGCGCGCGTCAGGCACGAGAATCTTTCAAGGAGTTAAAGCGCACATGAAAACAATCCGTATTGCGAACGGACAAGGCTTTTGGGGCGATTCGCTGGAAGCGCCCGTGCAACTCGTCGAACGGGGGCCAATTGATTATTTGACGCTGGATTATCTGGCCGAAATTACGATGTCCATTATGCAAAAGCAAAAATCGCGCGACCCGAATGCCGGATACGCGCGCGATTTTTTGCAGGTCGTTAGCCGCGTCTTGCCGCAGTGCCTTGACCGCAAGATCAAAATCATCGCGAACGCGGGGGGCGTGAATCCGCAGGCTTGCGTGGCCGGGCTGCAAGCCGTCGTCCAAAAACTCGGCCTCGCAGGCAAAGTCAAAATTGGCGTGGTTACTGGCGACGACATTATGGATAAGCTCGACGAGCTTTTTGATTGCGGTGTTGAGCTGGCGAATATGGAAACGGGCGAGGCGCTTTCCACTGTTCGTAATTTTGTCGCCAGCGCCAATGTGTATTTCGGTGCTGCCCCGATGGCGGAAGCGTTGGCGCAGGGCGCAGACATCGTTGTGACGGGACGTTGCACGGATACTGGCCTCGCCCTCGCGCCGATGATTCATGAATTCGGCTGGGCGATGGACGATTGGCATCGCATCGCCGCTGGCACGATTGCCGGACACATTATCGAATGCGGCGCACAAACAACGGGCGGCAATTGTCAGGCGGATTGGCAAAGCATTCCTGATTTCTGGGACATCGGCTATCCGATTGTCGAAGCCAGTTCTGACGGCACTTTCGTTGTCACGAAACACGCAGGTACAGGCGGGCGCGTGAATGTGGCGGGCGTGAAAGAGCAGTTGATGTACGAAATGGGCGATCCCAAAAATTACATCACGCCGGATTGCATCGCGGATTTTACTTCGATTCATCTGGAACCGGACGGCGAAAACCGCGTGCGCGTCAGCGGCATTACGGGCAAGCCGGCGACCGAGTTTTACAAGGTTTCCATCAGCTATTCAGCGGGCTACAAGGCGGGCGGCGGCCTGATTTATTCGTGGCCGGATGCCTATCAAAAAGCCAAAGCTGCCGATGCGATTTTGCGCAAGCGCTTAGACGTGCTGGGACTGAAATTTGATGAAATCCTGACCAGTTTCATCGGCGTCAACGGCACGCACGAAGGCTTAGGCGGCGAACCGTCGCCCGATCTGGCCGAAGTAATGATGCGTGTCGGCGTACGCGGCACTGACAAAGCCGCAGTCGAACGCTTTGCCAAAGAAATTGCGCCGCTCGCGCTGAACGGCCCGCCGACAGTCACGTACTTCGCCAGCGGTCGCCCGAAAGCTGAAGAGATCATCGCGTATTGGCCCGCGCTGATTCCGAAAACCGCCGTCGAACCGCAAGTCGAAGTGATTATGGTATGAGTTGGAAAATTTTTCTCGCGCTTTGTCTGCTCAGCATCAGCGTTACCGCGCAACGCCAGATGGTCATCACGATTGATGACTTGCCATATGTGGCTGCCGGGCAGTCACCATATTTGCCGCACGCCCAACGCGCAACGAAAGCTATTCTGCAAGCCCTGCAAAAACATCGCGTTCAAGCCGTCGGCTTCGTCAACGAAGACAAACTGCAAGCTAATGGCGAAGTGGACGCGCGCATTGCGTTGTTGCAGCAGTGGGTAGACGCCGGAATGATCCTGGGCAATCACACCTACTCGCACGCTGATTTCAATGTGCTCACGGCAGCACAATTTGAAGACGAAATCATCAAAGGCGACGTCGTCACACGGCGCTTGATGCAGGCGCGGCAACCCTATCCACTCTACTTTCGCCACCCGATGACGCGCACGGGCAACACGCTGGAAAAGCGCGATGCGGTGGAAGCGTTTCTGACCGCGCGTGGTTACAAAGTCACGCCGCATACGATTGAAAATTCCGACTTCATTTTCAACGTGCCCTATGCGCGGGCGCTGCGCCAAAAAGACGCGGTGATGGCGAAGAAGTTGCGCGATGCGTACTTGGATTTCACTATCGCCGCCACGACCTTTGCCGAGAACATCACACCACAGATTTTCGGGCGCGACATTCCACAAACCTTGCTCATTCACACGAACGACCTCAACGCGGATTGTTTGGAAGAGATGCTGCAAAAATTTGAGCAACGTGGCTACCGCTTCATTACGCTCGATGCGGCGATGAAGGATGCGGCGTATCAAACGAAAGTAACCGGCGTTTACGAACGCGGCCCGACGTGGCTGTGGCGCTGGATGAAAAGCAAAGGAATGAACGTGAGCTTCAAGGACGACCCGGAGCCGCCCGGCTGGGTAATGAAGTTGTACCAGCAAAACTGATGTGGCATCAATTGTTCAGCCGCATCTGGCGGCGCTTACCAAAACGCGCGCGCCGTTGGGCGTTGTCCTTCTGCATCCTCGTTTTACCGTCACGGCTGGTGCAGTCATCGTGGACGAGAAGGGACGTGTGCTGCTTTTGCATCATCGCTTTCGCGGTGGCAGTGGTTGGGGGATTCCGGGCGGCTTCCTGCTCGCGCGCGAAAATCCCGAAGCTGCTGTGCGGCGCGAACTGCGCGAAGAAGTTAACCTCGAACTAGCGAACGTCGAAATCGCTTTCGCGCATACCTTGCAGCAATACAATCAAATCGAAATCGTCTTCCGCGCCACGCCAAAGAGCGCCGTCCAAATATGCAGCGCCGAAATCAGCCGCGCCGAATGGTTCGCGCTGGACGCCTTGCCGCCAGCGGTGAGCGAATATCAACGCTGGTTGCTGAACAAAGCCCTCGCGCCCACGCAATACGGCGCGTTCCATCCCGGCGAACACGAAACCTGAGCTTCAAAGTACAGCAAACATCTTGTTTGCTGCCTCTGCGGCGTGGCCCACCGAGCCGCAAACAAGATGTTTGCTGTACTTTGCGCCATTGTGCGGTAAGATTCCAACTCCACAAAAAACAGCTTGTTCACTCAGCGAAAGGATGCACGAGAGTTATGGTTATCGAAACGTTAGCCGCCGGATTAGTCAAAGCATTAGCCACCAAAGCCTTTGAAAAAGTCGGCGAAAAGACCACCGAATCCGTTTGGAGCAAAGTCAAATCGCTCTTCACGCCCGAAGAACTCACGACCCTCAACCTCAGCGAAGCTGGTTTGCAAAACCCGGAAACGCAGGGCGAACTCAAGGCCGAGTTGAAGTACAAACTGAAAGCCAACCCCGCCATCGCGCAGGAACTGGAAACGTTGCTGGCGCAATTACCCGCCATCGAAGAAATCAAACAGAACACGATGAACCAAAGCGGTTCCAACCTCGTCGGCGTGCAGGATGTTCACCACAGCACCATCACCATTCAGAAATAGCTATGGCCGACCACATCACGCAAACGGGCAAAGGCGAGATTGCGATTCAGGATGTTCGGAATTCGACGGTCAACATTGCCATCAACCATTCTCCGCAGGAAGCCAAGCGCAGACAGACGGCGTATGAGGAATTGCTGGCGGATGTGAAGCAACGGTATCGGCGTCGCTACGAACACAAGATGGATGAGCGGTTTGAAATCACGCTGCACGTCGAAGACGTTACCGCACATGACCGCATTTTCCCCGACGCCAATGACGCCGAGGCGCTCAGCTACATCCGCGAAAAATTTCAGGAGGCCGGTCGTTTGCTCATTATCGGCAGCCCCGGCGCGGGCAAAACCGTCTTGCTCCTGCGCCTCGCCGAAACCCTCGCCCAGCAGGCGCAGGACGATGCCAAACAGCCCTTGCCCATCGTTTTCAACCTCGCCTCGTGGACAAGCGCCAAGCCCTGGCACGAATGGTTGCAGGAAAACTTTGCCAATGCCTACGGCGTCAGCCGCGACTTTGCCGCGCAATTGCTGCACGAACGGCGCATCCTCTTTTTGCTGGATGGTTTGGACGAATTGGCGCGCGATGAGGCAGAGGCCGCCGCCGCCCGGATTCGTGCGGCCTGTATGGAATCGCTCAACGAATATTTGTCTGATGGCACGATGCAAGTGGTGATTTGCTGTCGGCGGCAGGAATTTCTGACGATGCACCAACTGACCGCCACCGATGCGCCCGTCGCCGTCAAAGTGACGGTCAAAGACTTAACGCCGGAACAAATCAACGCAGCGCTGGCACAGGCGATTGCGACACGGAAGAATCGCTTTGCCGCACAGCATTTGTTGCACGCTCTGGAAGGGACAGCCGGCGCAGTCTTTGCCGAAGTGCTCAAGACGCCCTTTTATTTCACGACCGCACTGGAGGTCTACGATTACTCCACCCCGCCCAAACTAGCGAGCGAAGATGCTGCCACGTTGGGCCGGGAACTGCGTCGTGTGTATGTGGAAAAGAAGCTCAAAGATGCTGCCCCCGATACGCGCTTTGACTTTGCCCAAACAATCCACTGGCTGGCGTGGTTGGCGCAGAAATTGAATCGGGAACAGCAAGTGACGTTTGAATTGGCGGATTTACAGCCCACTGATTTGCTCCGCCGCTGGCTCCTTCGTGTGATCTTCGGCGTGTTCGGCGGCGTGTTCGGCGGCGTGTTCAGCGGCGTGTTCGGCGGCGTGATCGTCGGCGTGATCGGCGGCGTGTTCGGCGGCACAAGTATTAGCACCGAGGATATTTCTCGCTGGACTTTTGCTCCTTTACGAACCTGGCGTAGCTGGAAAAACATAGTGGTCGTCGGCGTGTTCGGCGGCGTGGTCGTCGGCGTGTTCGGCGGCGTGGTCGTCGGCGTGTTCGGCGGCGTGTTCGGCGGCGTGTTCGGCGGTGTGGTCGTCGGCGTGTTCGTCGGAGTGGTAGAGGAATGTCGTCGCATCGGTTCTTTTGTGCGGGTTCATTCTGCGTACCATCGTCTCCGCGCCGGAATTCGTTTCAATATGTTGCAGATGGGGGTAGCGTTTGGGCTGTGTGGGCTGGTATTTCCTTTGGGGGAGAAAGCGATTTTCGGCGGAACCTTTGACCTTACGCGCATAGTGATTTTTTCTTTTGTGATGTTCCTTGTCGGCATTGTTTGGGGAGTTTTCATGACCCCTCTTTTCAGACATTCGGTCTTACGATTTTGTTTGTGGCGGGAAGGGGCGATGCCGTTGCGTTATGTCGAATTTTTGCAGTACGCGACGGCGCGGCGCATTCTGGAACAGGATGGCGGGCAATGGCGGTTTCGGCATCAGCATTTGCAGGATTATTTTACTGCCCTAGACCACGAGGGCGATGGCGCGTAACACGAGCAAGCCGCGAACGACACGCGGCGGATTGGCCGCGTCACAGCTTGTTTCTCAGGATGCGCGCGAATGCCCTTCATCCGCTGAGAAAACGCGAAGCGCCTGGGAGCGCACGCGGCTCGCGTGCTGAAACTTGGTGAGGGAATCCGCTGCGAGAAAAGGATTGGCTGATAAGTTCTCAGCACGCGAGCCGCGTGCGCTCCCAGGCGCTTCGCGTTCTCGGCAACTCCGCTGCGTTTCTGAACGCTGCGCCACGCGCGGTTGATCTACCATCCAGCGGCGAATGATTTGATACGGGCATTCGTTCAGCGCGTATTTTTCATACAAAGAAAAGAGAGAATGGGAAATGTTTGTGGCACGCGCGCAGGCAGTTGCTTCCCCGGCAATTCACCGTTATGTTGCCCCCGCTATGAAAAACAAAACCCTGCTTCTCTTGAGCTTCTTCCTTTTACTCGTCCCGCTCGAAGCGCGAGTTACCCGCATCGTTATTGAGCAAAAGCAATCGCCTGCGTATGACGGCAAAGCGTTCGGCAACGTCGGGCAATACGAAATTCTGACGGGTAAAGCCTACGGCGAACTCGACCCGCAAGACCCGCACAACACGATCATCACGGACATTCAATTCGCGCCGCGCAACGCACGCGGGATGGTTGAATATGTGGCCACGTTCACGCTGGTGAAGCCGCTGGATATGACGAAGGCGAATGGCGTGTTGCTCTATGCGGTGCCGAATCGCAGCAATCGGATTTCGATTCCGGCGTTCAGTATGGCGGGTGAATCGGGCGATGAGTTTTTCAGTCGCGCGGATTCGTTATTTTGCACAGCGGTTGGCAGGGTGACATTGCGCCGCGTGCAGGGGCGGAAACGATTACGGTGCCGGTAGCCAAAAATCTCGATGGCTCCAGCATTGTTGGCGCAGCGCTGGCACGTTTCAGCAATATGGCGGCGGGCACGAATACCTTGCCGCTGCCGATTGCGCACGAGGCGGCGAGTTTGGATACGACAAAAGCGACGCTGACGAAACGCGTATCAGAGGATGGCGCGGTGATTCCGCTTGCGAGCCGCGATTGGGCGTTTGGCGATTGTGAGAAAACGGCGTTTCCCGGTACGCCGGATGGCAATAAGGTTTGTGTGAAAGGCGGCTTTGATCCGGCGTATTTATACGAACTCAGCTACACCGCGAAAGACCCGCTCGTCTTGGGCATTGGCTTTGCGGCGACGCGCGACATCAACGCTTTCTTTCGGCGCGATGCAACTTCCGCGAATCCTGTCGCTGGCAAAATCACGCACGCCATCGGGCAGGGCATTTCGCAATCCGGCAATTTTATCAAGACGTTTATTCATCTCGGCTTCAATCAGGACGAGCAAAACCGCATCGTGTGGGATGGCGCAAACGATCACATCGCGGGGCGACAATTGGCGATGAACATTCGTTTCGCTACACCGGGCGGCGCGGCGAATCTGTACGAAGCGGGCAGCGAGCCGCCGCTGTGGTGGGGCGAATACGAAGACACCGCGCGCGGCAGAAAATCGAGCAGTATGCTGGATCGTTGTCGCGCGACGAAGACTTGTCCGAAGATTTTTGAGACGTTTGGTTCGGCGGAATTCTGGGGCTTGCGGATGTCGCCCAACCTGCTTGGCACAAATGCTGACCGCGACATTCCGCTGCCCGCGAATGTGCGTCGTTATTACTTTCCCAGCACGACGCACGGCGGCGGACGCGGCGGTTTCAGCACAGACGTTCCCGGTGCGCCGCCAGCGTGCGAGCTACCGAACAATCCGAATCCACAGGCCGAAACAATGCGTGCGTTGATTGTCGCGTTGACGAATTGGGTGACGAAAGACGCCGCGCCGCCGCCGAGCGTCTATCCGCGTTTGGATCGTGGCGATTTGGTGCGGCCTGAACATCGCGCGCTGGGCTTTCCGCCAATTCCCGGCGCGCCGTTGCCAGACAATCTCATCAACGCCTGGCCAGATTACGATTTCGGCGCGGAGTTCAAGTACAGCGATTTGTCCGGCGTGATGACGATGCAACCGCCGCCGATCAAACGAATGCTGCCCTTGCTCGTGCCGAAAGTGGACGCCGATGGCAACGAAACCAGCGGCATCGCTTCGCCGCTCTTGCAAGCGCCGCTCGGCACGTATCTGGGCTGGAATGTCACGCGCAGTGGCTTTTACAAAGGGCGCGGCTGTGGATTTGCGGGCGGCTTTATTCCGTTTGCGAAAACGAAGGCGGAGCGAATGGCGAGCGGTGACCCACGTTTGTCATTAGAAGAACGATACAAAGATCACGCGGGCTATGTGGCGGCGGTGAAGCGTGGCGTTGAGAAGTTATTGCGCGAGCATTTTCTTTTGCCTGCGGATGGCGAGCGGCTGCTGCGACAGGCGGAAGCGAGCAACGTCTTGCGTTAGGTGAATAGACCACAGATTAGGCGGATGGTGCGGATTCACGCAGATCAGACCCGCGTGAATCCGCACCATCCGCCTAATCTGTGGTCTATTTTGCCGAATAATCACGCCAAAATCCCTTTCAGCACTTTCCCCTCATCCGTCGGCCCAATCAGACGATTGTTCAAGCCTTGCCACGAATAACTGAACCGATACGGATCAAGGCCGAGCAGATGCTGAATCGTCGCTTGCAAATCGCGGATGCTGACGGGATTTTCGACGGGGAAATAACCGAATTCATCGGTTTGCCCATACGCCAGCCCGCCTTTGACGCCGCCGCCCGCCATCCACATCGTATAAGCATTGGTGTGATGATCGCGTCCGACAAACCCCTTCCGCAATTCTGTTCGCACATTGTTTTGCATCATCGGTGTGCGCCCAAATTCGCCGCCCCAGACAACCAGCGTTTCATTCAATAAGCCGCGTTGTTCCAGATCAATCAGTAACCCGGCCAGCGCGCGATCCACCTGTTGGCATTTGATCGGCAGCGTCTCATCAATGCTTTCGCCGGGCGACGAGCCGTGATGATCCCAGCCCCAATCATACAACTGCACAAAGCGCACTCCGTTTTCCACCAGCCGTCGTGCGAGCAAACAGTTATTCGCAAACGTCGGATCATCGCCCTTGTACAACACGCGCGGATCGTCGGCACTTTCGGCCTGTGAGACAACGCCCGGCTTCGCGCCATACAAATCCAGAATATGTTGTGGCTCTTTCGAGATGTCCATCACTTCTGGTACGGACATTTGCATCCGATAGGCGAGTTCGTACTGCGCAATGCGCGTGAGTGTTTCCGCGTCGCCGCTGCGTTGGTATTCAGCCTTGTTCATCTGCGCGAGCGTGTCCAGCGTGCGGCGGCGCAGCTTGCGATCCAGCCCGGCAGGATTGCTCAAATACAAAACGGGATCGCCTTCCGTGCGGCATTGCACGCCCTGATAGACGCTCGGCAAAAAGCCCGAACCCCACAAGGATTTGCCGCCATCCGGTGTCTTGCCGCCCGACAGCAGTACGACAAAGCCCGGCAGGTTTTCATTCACACTGCCGAGGCCGTATGTCACCCACGACCCAAGCGAAGGATTGCCGAGGCGCGGCGAACCGGTATGCACGAATAACTGCGCAGGCGCGTGATTGAACTGATCGGTGTTGACGGTGCGAATAATGCAGGTCTTGTCTACGACTTTGGCAAAATGCGGCAAGCGGTCGCTAATCCATTGCCCGCTTTGTCCGTACTGTTGGAAAGGGAATTGGCTGGCCAGAATTTTCGGTACGCCTTTGATGAAAGCGAAGCGTTTGCCCGCAAGAAAGGAGGGCGGGCAATCTTTCAGATGAAGCTTCAGCAACTCCGGCTTATGCTCGAAGAGTTCCAATTGCGATGGCGACCCGGCCATATGCAGGTAAATCACGCGCTTGGCTTTGGGCGGCAGCATCGGCGCTTTGACTTGCGCTGGCGTTTCGCGCGCAAGCAGCGATTGCAACGCGAGCGCGCCGAGCCCCAGCCCCGCGCTTTGGAAAAAGTGGCGGCGTGTGATTTCCCGTGTGGCGGCAACAACGGGCGAAAGAGCAAATGTCTTCATAACGGTTGTATTGTCAAAGCCTGTGGAAGTGCAAACAAGATGTTTGCACTACAGTGGCGTAGCCGAAGTACAACAAACAAGATGTTTGTTGCCGCCCGCCGTCGTAAGTTCAATTCCGAGTCAAAAACTCATCTAAATTCAAAATCGCATTTGCCGTCACAATCCACGCGGCAAGCGCGGCTTTGCCAATACCACTTGGCACCGTCGCGCGCGCAGATTTTAGCAATGCCTCGGCCTTTTCCGGGGCGGCGAGGAAATCCTTTTGCGCATCGCGTTGCAGCGCGAGCAACGGCAATGCCTCGCGCGGTTGCACCGGGCGAATCAGGGCCAGCCGCAAACCATACGCCGCGCGTGCCGCCGGGATTTTTGCCTCTGCCACCATTCGCTTCGCCAAGCCTGCCGCCGCTTCCAGATACACCGGATCATTCAGCGTGACGAGCGATTGCAGCGGCGTATTCGTGCGGATGCGGCGAATTTGACAAATCTCACCGCTGCCGCCATCGAAGGTGAGGAACGACGGATACGGCGTCGTACGTTTCAGATATGTGTACAGCCCGCGCCGGTAACGGTCTTGGCCCTCAGCATCAATCCATTTTTTGCCATTGTAGGTCGAACGCCACAGTCCGGCAGGCTGCGGCGGCATCACGGGCGGCCCGCCCATTTTGGACGAAAGCAGCCCGGCGACCGCTAGCGCCTGATCGCGCACGGCTTCGGCTCCGAGGCGAAAGCGTGCGCCGCGTGATTGCAGCAGATTACGCGGATCGCTTTCGCGCAGCGCGTTTGTTACGTCCGAAGCTTGTTGGTACGTCTTGCTCATCACAATGGTTTTGAGCAGTTTTTTCAGTGACCATCCGTGGTCGCGGTATTCGGCGGCGAGCCAGTCGAGCAGGTCAGGATTCGTCGGAGCCGCACCGAGCGCGCCGAAATCTTCTTCGGTTTCGACGATCCCGACGCCAAACAACCGCGCCCAAATACGATTCGCCCAGACGCGCGGCGTGAGCGGATTGTCACGACTCACCAGCCACGCGGCGACGCCCAGACGATTGCGCGGCGCATCGGCAGGGAAGGAATGAAACGAAGCCGGGACGCCTGCCTTGACTTCATCGCCGGGGTCAAGGAAGTTGCCGCGCCGCTGAATATGCGTCTTGCGTTGTTTGTCGGCGGCGAGTTCGCGCATCAACGGCAAACGCACCAGGCTGTCATTGAAATCTTTCTGCGCTTTGTACGCCGCCGTCACTTCGTCGTGCAGCTTGCGCATTGCGGGGGCGGGCTGCTGCGGTTGCAGCGTGGTTGGGTTCACTGCTGTGGTGGACAACCGAAAGCGGCGCAGCGTTTTGTTATCGCCCGCCTGCTGCAACAGCGTCACGCGCAATTGTGTGGCGCGTGAGAGCTGCAACGGTTCTGCAAACGTGAAAATGGCTTCGTGTGGTTCGTGCGTGCGCGTCAGCACCGACCAGCCGGTGCGTTCGTTATCATCCAGCGCGTTGGTGACGGAACCGTTGGCGTCGGCAAAGTCGGCGCGTGGCGTAATCAGGCGCAAGCGTTGCGGCGCGGCGGCGTTAAGCAACTCTGCCGAGAATTTCGGATAGCACTGCGTTGGCCGTCGTGCCATCGCGCCCCACCGCCCATTCGCCATTCGCCGTTTTTCGGGTAGGACTTCCAACCGCAGCGCCGTATGCATGCCCGCGTTCAGCGTCAGCGTGACGGTGTACAGATCATCCGGCGGATTCTTGCCGCTGGCGTTGATGCTATTGTCTTTTTGCGGCGTGAGCGTAGCCCCATCTCTCGAAACCGCCGTACTGACAGTGTACATGCCAGATGCGCTCTCCTGCTTCCTGGGCTTTGTTCGTTGTCTCTTGCAACGTCGTCAACGCTTGATTGAGGCGGTCAATATTGGCTTGCAAACGTTTGCGCTCAGCTTCGTCCGACGGCGAAATCATTTCCATCGTCGGCGCGTCGGTGTACAGGTCGGCGTCCTCGGTCTGATTGAAGAGTGCATAAAAGCTATAATATTCCTGGTGCGAGATCGGATCGTATTTGTGCGTGTGACATTTCGCGCAGCCCATTGTCAGCCCCATCCAGACTTGCATCGTTGTATCTACGCGGTCTTTCACAGCGGCCACGCGAAACTCTTCGTTGTCAGTGCCGCCTTCGTCATTCGTCATCGTGTTGCGATGGAAAGCTGTGGCGATGAGTTGTTGTTGTGTGGGATTCAGCGGCAAATCGCCTGCGAGTTGTTCGCGCGTGAATTGATCCAGCGGCATATCAGTATTCAGCGCATTGACGACCCAATCCCGGTACGGCCAAATCGTGCGCCCCAAATCTTTTTCGTAGCCTTTCGTGTCGGCATAACGCGCCAGGTCTAACCACACCCGCGCCCAATGTTCCCCAAACTGCGGCTTGGCCAACAGTTCATCCACCATTTGCTCGTAGGCCACAGCGTCGGATGCGCAGCAATTTGTCCGCGACTTCCGGCGTCGGCGGCAGGCCAATCAGATCGAGCCACAGACGGCGCACCAGCGTTTGCGGCGCGGCAGCCAGGCTGCAGCGTCAAGCCTTTTTCGTGAGCGCCGTTGTCACGAGCGCATCAATGCCGTTGCTGCCGGGCGCGTTACTGGCTCAAATGACCAATGCCGTCCCACGCTGCGCCTTCGGCAATCAGCGGTGAAGCGTTTCGATTTGTTCCGGCTTGATTTGTTTGTGCGCGCTCGGCGGCGGCATTGCGACATCAGGGTCGGCGCTGGTCAGGCGCGCGAGGATCAGACTTTCTCTGGCTGGCCGGGGCGACAAGCGTGCCGCTGCGCCGTTTGGATTTGGCGTCGGCTTCGCTGTCCAGGCGCAAACCGCTTGCCGATTGCGTTCGTCAGGGCCGTGACAGGCGAAACAGTTGGCCGAAAGAATCGGCAACACATCACGGCCAAATCGAATCAGCTCCGCCGCCAGTAAGATCAGCGTGGCGAACGCGGGAATGGCGACCAGGAGCAGCGCCGCTACTTTGCCCCAACAGGCGCGGAAAAATGTTCGAGCCACCATAAAAAAGAATCTCCCGCTGCACGCGAAGCCTGGGAGCGCACGCGGTTCGCGTGCTAAAGCGTGAAGAGCGGTAACTTTTCTCGGAACGGAATTCCTCTCTACGCCTTAGCACGCAGACCGCGTGCGCTCCCAGACGCTTCGCGTCCTCACGGGTTACCGTGAGCTAGAAGTTAAATTTAAAACCAAGTTGGAAAACGCGTGCATCCAGCGCCGTTGGGCTGCGCGTCGTGAAATCGGGCAGCACCGCTGTCAGGCTGCCATCGGCATTCGTCGTCACGGTGCTGTTGACGGAAAAGATGCTACGCTTATTAAAGACATTCACGAACTCGCCGAAGACTTCAGCGCGCAGACGTTCGGTGAATGTGAGGAATCGCGAGTAGCGCAAGTCTACGTTCACCTGTTTTGGCAGGCGACCGGTGTTGCGACCAATAAACAAGGGGCGATCTGAGCCAGTGATGCCATCGCCGTTTAGGTTCAGGTTCGAGACGATATTGAAATTCTCGCCGCTGTTCGCCGTCGCTACGATGCCCAGTTGATTATCATTCACCAGCCGATTCAGCACGCGGTTTTCAATTTTGAAAGTCGGCTTGCCCACGAAACTGAACACAAACGTATGCCGCTGATCCGCCAGCGAATTGCCACGATCCCGCCGCCGGTTCGTTGGATCGGACTGCGAGAACGACGTTGCGCCCACGATGTTTTGTTCCGGCGCATCATCAATCGAATGCGACCACGTGTAATTCGCGCTGAACTGGTAGCCGTTCGCAAACCGTTTGTTCAGCGAGAGCACGCCCGCCGTGTAATCCGAATTGCCGACCGATTCTGCCAGAATGATGTTATTGAAACTGGGGAAGCGCCGCGTCGTCGCGTTCGCCGTTGTGCTGTACACCGGACGCCCATCGGCCAGCGTCGAAGTCGGATTGATCGGATTGATGTCGCGGTACACCGGCAGGTGATTGCCGCGTGAGCGAATCGCGCCTAGCGTGATCGAGTAGTTTTGCGACAACGCTTGCTCCAGTTGCAGATTCGTGTGAAAGACCGCCATATTTACGAAATCAGACGACAGCCCTTCCACGCTGCTGGCCGTGAAATTCGGCGTCGCGCCCAAACGATTCGGGAAGGCAGGTGCGCCCGCAGCCGTGCCAGCGATATTGAACTGGAAGAAAATCGGGCTGCCGTTGTTTTGCAGACCGCGCCGGTACATATCAATCAGCGGCGGATCGAAATAGATTCCGGCGCTGCCGCGCAGCACCGTCGGGCGGTTGCCTTCGCGCAAACCGTACACAAAGCCGAGGCGCGGCGCGAGGTTGTTTTTGTCCAAATTGAAATTGCGCGAAACGTCGAGCGGCGAATTCTTGAAGGCGTTCGGCACGTTGTACAGGTCATAGCGCACGCCATAATTCAGCTTGAAGCGCGGCGTCACCTTCCAATCGTCCTGCGCGAATAAGTGATAGAACTCGGTGTCATACGCGATAAACGGATCGCCGACGGCTTCGCGGTATTGCGTGTAGCCGAGCGGTTTCGCGCCGCTCTTCGCATCCACATACGCTTGAATATTGGCGAATGTGTATTGCGCAAATGGACGCGACCGGCGTTCGTCGCGGATCAAGTTGACGCCGCCGCCGAATTTCATCGTGTGACTGCCGTGCGTGATCGTCACGTTATCAATGATTTGATTCGACTCTTGCAACGGTTGCACCAGATCATCCGTTGGTGCGCCGAAGTTGGCGACACCGGCAATCACAATCGTCAATCCTTGCCCTGAATTGCTGTTGGATAAATTCTGCGAATAGCGCCGTGCGTATTGATAGCGCAGTTCGTTCAGAATTGTCGGTGAAAACGTCGTGACGAGTTGCACGCCGACGGAATCAGAAGCGTCTACGAAATCAATGCTGCGTTGCAGCGTATTCGGTCCGCCGCCGATGTTGTCCGGCGAGTTGTTGCGGAAGTAAATGTAACGACCCAACAACCGATTTCCTTCGCCGATTTGCAAATCGGTGCGCGCAATGAAGAACGTCACGTTTTGCGAAGTCGGAATGTTGGCCGGAAACGCCGAGGCCGGAACGCCCGCTGCGATCAGCGCGGTTTTATTGGCTTCCGTAATCGTCAACGCGCGCGCTGGTTCGCCGCCGAGTTCGCGTTTGACGTGTTCATAGCCCGTGTAAAAATGCCATTTGTCGCGCACCAGCGGCCCGCCGATGGCACCGTTGTAATTGTCCAAAATTGCCGGTGGTTTGTTCACACCCGAAAAGAAAAATGGGCGCGCGGCAAATTCCGTGCGGCGCATCCGGTAACTGGCTGAACCGTGATATTGATTCGTCCCCGACGGCGTGACGGCATTCATAATCAAGCCCGGCGTATTGCCGAATTCCGGCGCAAAGCCGTTGGTTACCAGTTGCACTTCGCTCACAAACAATTCCGAAATCGGCATCAGGCGAATGCCGGCGCGGTCGGTTTGCGTGTTGTTGTTGCCGTCGAGTTGATAATTCGTGCGGCGCGCAAAGCCGTTGGCATTGATGCGCGGCACGCCGAATTCGGAGTTGGGGCGACCCGTGACGTTCGCTTGCAGCAGTGAGAAGTTGTACGGGTTGCGCGACACGAGCGGCAGGTTCGTGACTTCGCGCGCATTCATCACGCGGCCTAAATCAATCTTCGCAGTGTCGGCAATCGGTGCGTCAGACGTGACGGTGATTTGTTCGTTGATGCCGCCGGTTTCCAGTTTCATATCTACCGTGGCGGTCTGTCCGGTGGTGAGCGTGACGCCCTCGCGGGTCAAGCGTTTGAAGCCGCCTGCTTCGACCGCGACGCGATAGGTGCCAAGCGGCAGGAGCGGGACGCGATACACGCCGCTGTCTTCGCTCGACACGATGCGCGAAAAACCGGTCTCGACATTGCTGACCATCACTTTGGCATTCGGCACGGCGGCACCGTTGGCGTCTGTGACAACGCCTTCAATCTGGCCATTCAATGCCTGCGATTGCGCCCAGGCGTTACTCACGAACAGCAACACCAGCAGGGAAATCGCAGTCAGAGTTTTTACAAAAGCTACAGCAGGGCGATGAGTTTGCGGGGTCATAGGTTTCTCCTTAATAAAAAAGCCGCTATCACACAGTCCAAAACATTTTGGGAGGCAGGGAGCATAGCATTTTCTCCCGCAATGCCGTAAGGGAAGCCGGAGGTTTCAGAAAGGGAAAATGCCAAATAAGACACAGGCCAGCGTCATCAGTACTGAAGCCGCAAAGAGAAACGGTGCGGTAAATTTCTGATGTTCGCCCAATTCGATGTCGGCCAACCCAACGATCAAAAACGTGGCGGGTGTTAGCGGGCTGACCGGAAAGCCCGTTGTCATTTGGCCGAGCAACGCGCCCTGTGCGACCTGTACGGGCGGTACGCCGAGCGTTTTCGCTACTTCCGCGACGACGGGCAGCACGCCAAAGTAAAACGAATCGGGATCAAACAACAAACTCAGCGGCATCGAAAGCAAGCCGAGCACGAACGGAATATGCTGCGCTTGGGATGCGGGCAGATGGCTGACCGCCGCTTGTGCCATCGCGGTCAGCATCCCGGATTCTTTCATAATACCGGTGAAAGCTCCGGCAGCCAGCAAGACGCCTGCCATCATCAATGCCGCTTTCGCGTGGGCATCAATACGGGCGCGTTGCGCGTTGGCCTCGCGGTAATTCAGCAGCAACGCCAGCACCGTGCCGAGCATGAAAATTACGACCGGTTCCGCTTTGCCACTAATCATTGCCGCCATCAGCAACAAGGTCAGTAATAGATTCGGCCAGAAATTGCGCGGGCGACGCAATGCCTTTTCCGCTTCGGTCAGCGTGCGCTGAAAATGTGTTTCAGCACTTTCTGCGCCCGTCAATCCCAGCCGTCTTTCCTCGCGTTTGCCGAGCCAGTACGAGGCCGCAAACACAAAAATCAAGCCCACGATTTGTGCGCGAAACAGCGGCGTGAAAATCTCTGTTACGGGAATATGTAACGCCGCCGCAGCGCGTACCATCGGCCCTGTCCACGGCAAAAAATTCACGCCCGCCGCCATTGCCGCCGCACAGGCCAGCACGCGTTTGTCCATTTGCAATCGTTCATGCCAGAGCGGCAACAATGCCGGAATTGTAATTAAAAATGTGACCGCGCCCGAACCATCAAATGAATCAGCAGCGCCAGCAACGCTGTGCCCATCACAATCCGCGTCGGACGATTGCCCACGGCGCGCAGGATGCGATCAATAATCCGGATCAAGCATTCCGGCATCAGAAACAATGCCGAAATACAATATCGCAAAGATAAACATCCCCGCGACCGGCGCAATGTTCTGAATGCCTTTGACGACGAAGGCACCGGTTTTCAAGCCGAAGCCGCCGAGCAAAGCGGCCAGTACCGGCACGGCGATCAGCGCGACGAGCGGCGACATTCGCTTGCTGATAATCGCGGCGAGCAAGACGACGATGGTGATGAGTCCTAACGCAGCAAGCATTGGTCACCCTCCAGCATTTCGGTTGGGATTTCTAGCGGCATACTCAGCAAAAACGACAGCGTTTTGCCGTGCGAATCCAATTGAGCGCATCGTTCACGCCGCCATCCAACACGTCTTCCAGCACAAAATTCATCGCGCCGAGTTTGGGCAGCAGGTAACGACGAATCGCCGTTGGATGCCGATGCTGAAAACCAGTCGCGCACGGTATCTTCCGTGACTTGTTCGACGAGCAACGGAAACCAGGCTGGATGATAAGCAATCACGCTGATATTCGCCGTGCCGCCTTTGTCGCCTGTGCGACTGTGAGCAAGTTGATGGAGCGCAACGGTTGTATGGCTCATAGTTTTTTGCCACGCCCTGCAAAAGTACGCGCCGCACCTGGGAGCGCACGCGGCTCGCGTGCTGAGAAGTGATAAGCAGTAACTTTTCGTGGGGTGGATTCCCTCCGCCGCCTCAGCACGCGAGCCGCCGTGCGCTCCCGGAGCGCGGCGCGTATTCTCTCCTTCAAATCATGGTAACGCTGGCTGGAGCCAGGATTCACGCGGCACAAACACGGGGCAAAATTCAGGCGCGGCGTTAGCATCGTCCGAATGCCGCCGCCGCCTGCCGGGCCACGTATACAGCGCCGTGACTTCGCGCAGAAGTTTGTTCGACTATTGCCCGATCCTCGTGAACGCCCGCCACGCGCAAGCGGACATCGCGCGCATCCGCCGGAACTGTTGCCGCCAGCGCGCTGCCGCCGTCATCGCCAAACACGCTCAGCACGCCGATCAAATCGAAGCGTAAGGGCAGGGCATTACTCAAACGCTTGCGCACAATCTCTGCTGCCAGTCGTGCGCGCGCTTCGGCATTCGGGCCTGCATACGAAATCTCACCTTCGCCCAACCAGCCACCGGCAAAGCATACGGTGACTTTCAGCGTGTCGGGACGCGGATGCCCGCGCACGCCAGTGACGGCGACGCGGTTTGCGCTTAGCTCTTTCACTTCGGCGTCAGAAATATCGGCCACGACATCGGGTGTCAAATACGCTGCCGGGTCGTGCAGTTCGTACAGCAATTGTTCCTTGACCGTGCGCGCATCTACGATGCCGCCGGTATGGTCGGCTTTGGTGATGACGAACGAACCATCGGCGGAAATTTCAGCCAGTGGGAAACCGACGTTCTGAATGTCCGGCACGTCTTTCCAGCCTGGATCGGCGAAATAACCGCCCGTGACTTGCGCGCCGCATTCGAGCAGGTGCCCGGCCATTGTCGCGCGTCCCAGCACGTCCCAATCCGTTTCGCGCCAGCCGAAATGCGCCATTGCCGGGCCGACAGTCAGCGACGGATCAGCAACGCGCCCGGTGACGACGATTTGCGCACCAGCTTGCAACGCCTCGGCAATCGCACTTGCGCCTAAATAGACATTGGCGCTGACGATTTCGCGCGCTGCCTCGGCAGGCGCTAGGTAATTCCGCAACAATGCGCGGCCTTGGGCATTGGATAGGTCATCGCCTTCGACGATGGCAATGCGCGCGTCGCGGATGCCTTGCGCGACGGCCATCTGCTGAATGCGCTCGGCTGCCGTGCGCGGATTGGCCGCGCCGAAATTGCTGACGATGGGAATGTCATTTTCCAGACAACGCCGCAGTACGGGTTCGAGCATTGGTTCAAGCAGTGGCGCATAGCCGCCGTCAGGATTCCTGCGTCGTTCAAGCTGCGCCAGCGCCAGCGTGCGTTCCGCGAGCATTTCAAAAATCAACACGCCCGCACCGCCGCGCGCCCGCATCGTTTCGACCAGTGGCAACGCGGCATCTGTGCGATCCTGACCGAAGCCCGCCGCACATCCGATGAGTAGGGAAGGTGGTGTCATAAAAACAGCCACGAATTCACACGAATTGACACGAATGCTGGTTGTCAGAGAAAGCACAAAGGGCGTAAAACTCGCGGCTTCCCTGGGCGTCTTTTGAGCTTTTTGAGGTTGTTTTCATTCGTAAAAATTCGTGTGAATTGGTGGCTAGAAATTACTCCGCTTTGATGACCTGCGGATTCAGTTGTAGTGCTTGCTTGGCCTGCAAGGTGGCGATGCGGGCTTTGCTTTGGTTGACGGCTTCTTTGCCGGACAGTATCGCTACGTCAATCGCAAACTGCCGTGACTCGTTCGGCTTGAGTTTCGGCACACGCCCGGCTTGGCGTTCGATGCTGCGGTTGGGCGGGAAACCGGTGCCGGGTTCAAGGCCGGTGACATAGCCTTCTTCCAGCGCCGTCGTGTTCTTCCACAGTGAAAAATACGGCAGTTGCGTTACGTCGTAGGTCATCGTTACGGCTTTGTCGCCCGCCGCGTTGTGCAGCATCGCGGTGGTTTTGTTCTGTGCATCGGCGAGCGGCACGATGCCGTAGACTTGTTCGACGAAGCCTTTGGTCGGCGCGACATATTCGGCAAATGAGTTCAGGCTTTTCGCGGCGTGGGCATTGAAGGGGCGAATCTCTTTAATCGCGGCCACGAATTTTGCTCCCGCTTCGAGCAGCGGCGGGCCGTAGTTGGCGTGATAGATAATCTGAAATTCCTGCTCATACACGCTGTAGTTTTTCAGCGAGTCTTCGATGCGAAACGTGTTCGATCCGACTTCCGTGGAAATCTCCGTCCACAGTTCCAGCTTCGGCCCATAAAACATTCGTTCGTCCACGCGCCCGCGAATGCGTAGGCGGTGTGGCGCTTGTTCGTCAATCACGACTTCTACTTCGGACGCGGGAATATTGCCAATCTTGCCGTGCAGCGTTAAGTCCATTTCGGCTTCGTCGCCCGTGTTGTTGATGAATTTGTCCTTGCCCGGATGGCCGGCCCATTCGACGCCGCAACGCACGATCCATTCGTTGAAGCCTTCGAGCCAGCCGAGGCCGCCGCGTTCCTGCAAATTGATCAGCTTCGGATGAACGACTTCTTTTACGGGCGAATTCCAGCCGAGTGTGATGTCGCCCATCGCAACTTTCAGCACGCTCATCCCGCGCGTCGGGATGACGGTAAACGTGAGTTTGCCGTTGTGGACGACGATGACGTCTACGCCTTCCTGCTTGCCACCGTGCAGCGTGTATTTGTGAATTGACCACGAGGACGGATCGTTAAAATCGCGGTTGGTGATTTGCCAGTTGTCGAGGTGAATGTTGCGCTCGGCGCTGGTCAGAACTTGGCGAAAGGGTGCGGCGGAAATAGGCATAGCAAAAGTTAGGAGAAGAAGTAAAGACAGACCTTTCCACATGCGAAGTGGCTCCTGAAAAGAGGACAGGCCGTTTGCCTGTCCTGCGGTTGTATACTGCGATTTTATGCTTGCTCCGACACGGAGCGTTGTTGCCGCCGCCGAGTATAAAGCCTGCGCCGCGGTTGCGGCTAGGGCGGGCGGAAGTTGGTGCGCCGAAAGGCAATGCTCGGTCATTTCGGCGGCAGCACGGGGACGGTCAGATAGTCTCGTTGGATAGCTTCGACATCCAGTTTCCCAATCTTGCCCAAAACCTGTTCGACGACGTGGCGTCCGAGCATGCGATAGCTCTCAAACTGGGTTTCGCTGTACATCTGATCGCCCGTCGTTTCGTGCGGAAACGCGGCGTTCGCTAGCGCGTAGTTAATCACATCGGTCGGCTCCGTGCCGTAATACGCCGGTTTGATGTACAGCAACCAGCCCGGCTCGACCTTTTCGCCATCCGCGACCTTGTCTATGTCTTCGTAATGAATCTTTGCTACGGCGCAATATTTCAGGCGCGGCACGTCGGCCTCTTTGATGCTGAACGGGCGTGCGCCGGGCGTGCGCGGGCTGATCGGAATATCGGTGAACTCAATGCGGATGCCGAGGTCGGCGCGGATTTTACTGATGGCATTGCCCAGATCGTCGAAATTGCACGACGGATCGCACCCGGCATCGCTGACAACAATGAAATGACAGCGGCGCAGCACCATTTCATATAGTCCCAGATTTTCAAAATGCCCGCCGTCGGAAAGATAAATGTACGGATGTTCCTTGTCCGTCCAGCCAAACGTTTCGGCCAGCAACGGGCGCGGGGCAAAATTTGGGCAGGGTTTTTGATACTGCTTGCGTTGCAAATTTTTCTGCCTTGGATTGCCCAGCCACCAACCCAGCCGCACGTTGAAAAGCGCCATCAGGAACGTGACTACGGGCGAGGAGTGATAGCCCATATTCGGGCTGGCCGCCGCGCCGGAAATCGCCAGTGCTGTGCCCAGGCTGAGCGCGCGTTGATCGCGCTGGCTGACGGCATATTCGCGCACGTCTCGGTAGCCGATGTCAAAGCTGCCCGCGTGCAACGGCGAAACCGTGAACGATTGCGCCTTGCGATTTTGCCAGGCTAATTCGGCTCCGCCGACAAGGTTCAGCGCAATGTTGATAATGTGCAACGGGCGCGGTGCCTTCAGACTTTCTTCGAGCGGCATGACTTCGCCCGCCAGAGCTGCATCCAGCAACAGGCGATGAATGCGAATCCGCTCGGTGATGACTTGCGTTTTTTTCCAGGTGCGCAACCAGTGCGGAATGCGCGGTTGCTCAGCCATAAGTTTCGTTTTCTGTTTGGCAATCGGCACCTGTTCGGGCTTGCTTTCCCAGGCGAGATAGGCGGCGTTGTTGCCTAGTTCGCTGAGCAGCGATTCGGATTCAATCAGACGGTTGCAGGTGTCGGCGAGCAGTTGCCGCAGCTCGTCCTTGTGGACGGCTACCTGCACGGGGTCTTGCGCCCATTGCTGAAAGCCTTCCCACACTTTTTGTTTGCGCGTGAGCGGCCACGGCAGCACGGTTTTCCCTTTGTACCGCTCCTGCGGCACCATCGTGTCGCGTTCGGCCAGAAGGTTGCGCAATTGCTCATGCACCAGCACCGCTGCCCAATCCTCACGCGGCGGATTCAACACGCGCGCGAGCAGGCTGGAGGGGCGTTGTGGGTCGAGGCTCTGGTCTGGAAAGCTGTTGGCGTAATACACATCCGTGCGCAGTTCATGCACTTGCATATTGTCGCGTTCATCCAGCCCGGTGAACGGATTCGGACGCCGGTTCTGACTGCGCGAGGCACCCAGATACGCGCGAATCAGGCGATCCCGGTACGCGCCGTGCAACGAGTATTTATTGACATTGATGCACAGCCCCATCAGCAACCCGAAAGCAACGGCCAGCGCCGCTGCGATCCACAGCCAGTGGCTGTCAGTGTAATACAACACGCGGAAATGCCACGGCGAGGCCGGGCAGGTGAAGAACTGCGGCAGGTCATTGGCCTTCCGTTGCGCCCACACGAGTAGCCCACTGGTGCCGAGCGAAAACATCATTAACAGAAACGCCAAAAACAGCGGAGCGGCAAACGGCAACGCCATTTCCAATAGCTTGCTGCTCATCCCCTGGTCTTTTTTCTTTTCGCTTTTCTTCTCAGCCGTGGCGGCGGAGGTGCCGCTCTTGCCGCCCAACAGCGTAATCGCGCCGCTGCCAATGCCAAAGAAAGCGAGGGAACCACTCGTCAGTTGTTCGCGCAGCACCTGCAACAGCCACGGCCCGAACAGCACCAGCGCGCTCACGACCAGCCACACCGCAATCGCAATCGAAAACCACGCCCCGGCGCGCGCCATCCATTCGCGGTCGGCGTCGGTCGTGTACGACGTGGCCAGCCCGATGAACAACGTCGCGGCCAGATGAAACGCCAGCAAATAGACCGGAATGGCCAGACAAATGTACAAGGCAATTCGCCACAACTCGTCCGGGCTGGGATTCTTGGTGGAATCCGGCAGATATTGCGCGAGCAGCCACAGGCACCAACCGCCAAACGCGCCCGTCACCACCACGCCCAGCAAACCTGACAACGCGCGTTGCCAAGCCTTCCAAATTGTTTTGAAGCGTTCCCAAGTTCCCCAAAACTGCGCTACGATAAAACCGCACAAATGCAACGACGCGCCGTAAAGAATAAAGCTCCAATATGAATCGGGCTGGTGAATAAAGAACAACCGTTGCGGCAAGCCCTGCGCTTTGTCGTGAATCCAGACCCAATAGAGCGAATGCGTGGTCGCCAGCACCAGCAGCGGCAGCCAGCTATAGAAAAGAAACCCGCCCTCGCCTCGCGGCAGTGGTCGTCCCGTCGGCCATTGCGGCTTGCCCGGCGAACTGGGACGACAGGCGATGATGTACGCAATGCCCCAGACGCCACTGGCATACCCCAGCCAGAAAATGCCTTCGGCCACCAGCGGTCGCCAGCTTCCTTCCAAGACTTTGTCCCAGCAGGCAAACGACATCATCATTCGTGGAATCAGCAGCAGCGCCAGCAGCAGCGGCACCAGCACTGTCCAGTTCAGCAGCAAATTGCGCACGTAAATCGCCATCAGCGACCAGGTGTCCGCCGAAAGCAACCCCAGGCGCGGACTCATATAATTGCTGTAACGTCGCAGGTGAAAGAGCGGCTCGTCCTCTGGTTCGAGCGGCGTGCGTTCCGGTTGTTCGCCGCGCAGGCTTTCCTGCACACTGTCCAGCCCGCGTCGGTGCGTCCAGGCCGAAAACCAACTGCCGACATAGCCGCCGCCTGAAACCGTCGAGAGATAATGAAACTTTTCCAGCCCCACATACCGCGCCAAGCCCTGCAAGACGCCCAGATTGAACGTCGCACTGCGAATGCCGCCACCGGAAAAGCAGAGCGCGATGCGTTTGGCTCCGGCCTTGTGCAACTCACGGTAAAAATCCGCAACCGTCTTTATGTTTGACGAGAGCGGCGGTAGTTTTGGCTTGTAGTCGCTCTGTTGCTGCACCTCGTACTCTGCCTGCAAGACCTGAAGCAAGTTGAGTTCTTTTTCTTCGTTCATTTTGGTTCTCCAATGACAGGTTGCATCTTACGGCTGCCTGCGGCCGGATGGAAGCAAAGTAGCGCTAACGTCTCATTTGCGTGCGTAGCCGCTCCTCTCGCCCCGCAGCAACACAAACAAGATGTTTGTGTTGCTGCGGGGCGGCAAATAGCTGAGCGTTGATTGTGATGGCGTTGTGTGGCGGAACGCTTACGCCGCTCCCCGCACGTTTTTGGTTAACCCCAATGGCTGAGGGCTTCTTGTCTGTAAACTGTTTGGACTCCCTCCCCGCCCGCTCTTGTTCCGTGCAGTGGCATGTTTTAGACTGCTTCGGCCACGCAAAAAGCAGGCTGGCCAAGATTTTAGGTACCAGAGACAACTAAACAAAGAAACCGGAAGAAGTCTTTATTTACTTCTTACAAAGCATCTTATTTTTCTTATTTCCGAGTGGACGCTGGTAAGAATCCACTTATCTGCCCCCCCATGAACGTTGCGATTTATGAGTTCGGCTCGTTCCGGCTGGATTTACACGAGCGCGTCTTACTGCGTGATGGTGTGATCGTCCCGGTGCAGCGCAAGGCCTTTGAAACCCTGGCTCTGTTGGTGCAGCAGCACGGGCATGTCGTAGCGAAGGACGAGTTTTGGCGCACGATCTGGGCTGAGTCGTACGTGGAAGAAGGCAGCCTGACGGTTAATATTTCCATTCTTCGCAAGGTGCTGGGCGACGATCAGAATGGGCAGCGCTTTATTGAAACCGTGCCGCGCCGTGGCTATCGCTTTGTTGCGCCAGTGCGCGTGATTGCTATGCCCGCACGGGCGTTGGCTGACGCTGCGGTGCCTGCTCCGTTCCCCGTGTTGTCTGCAACGGTTCCTGTGCCACCTACCGCGCTACCTGTGCCGCGCCGTCTGTCGCTTCGGCGCTGGCTACTGTTGACAGGTGTTGTTGTAGGGCTGGTCGTGGCACTTGTTTACTGGCGCTGGCCGATAGCACCACGCACGATTGCTGTGTTGCCGTTTGCCAATCAGAAACCGGATGTCGAAACCAACTTTCTCGGCTATGCGCTGGCGAATGTGATTGCGGCAAAATTGAGCAGCGTGCATACGCCGCAATTGTTGCCGCTCTCGACGGTGTATCGCCCTACCAATCAAACACCTGACCCGCAATTGGCCAGCGGGCAATTAAATGTAGATTTGCTGCTGCACGGCACCTATTTGAGAGAAGATGGCAAGTTGCGCATCACCGCCATCCTCAGCGAAATTCCGAGCCGCCACGTTGTCTGGCAGGAAACCTTTGATTTGGCGGATGAAAAGCTGATGCAATTACAGGAAGATGTCGCGCGACAGATTTGCACGGCACTACAACTGACACTCAGCGATGAACAGCAAAAGCTGATGGCCCTGGATGTGTCACGTGACCCGGTTGCCTACGAATATTATTTGCGTGGCATTGCGTGGTATGCGCAGGAACGTTTGCAGGACGCGATTCCGTTGCTCGAAAAATCTGTGGCGCTGGATAAAAGCTTCGCGCGCGCCTGGGAGTATCTCGGCTCGTCGTATGCGGTGCAGGCTTCGACGCATTTCGGCGGGCAGTCTGACATTGAAAAAGCGCAGCAGGCCTTTGCCGAGGCGATCCGGCTCAATCCGCGCGAACCGCGCCCACGTTTGTTTCAGGCCGATTTGTTGATCGAAACCAATCGCGTCGAACAGGCTCTGCCGGTTCAGGAAGTACCTTTTGCGTGAACCGCAGCAGGCGCTCGCGGCCTGGGAGCTTAGTTATGCCTATCGTTATGGCGGGTTGCTGCCCGAATCCATCGTCTGGGGCGAGCGCGCATTGACTAGCGATCCGAGCTTTAAGTTGACGAACGCGGTTTTTATTTCGTATTTGTACACGGGGCAATATCAAAAATTTCTGGATAGTCTGGCGACGGTAAATGACACGGCGTATGTACTGTTTTATCGCGGGCTGGCCTATTACTATTTGCAGCAACCAGATGCTGCGCGGGTGGCCTTTGACCGGGCGTATGCCTTGGATGCAGAGTTGTTACAAGCCCGCATCGGCAAGGCGCTGAGTGCTGGGCTGAGCGGCGACACCGCACAGGGCATCGCGTTGCTGACGCAGTGTGAACAGGAAGTTATTCGACACGGCGTGACCGATGCCGAAGGAATTTATAAAATCGGGCAGGGCTATGCGCTGCTAGGTGATCAGCCCTCGGCCTTGCGCGCGTTGCGGCGCAGCATTGAAGGCGGCTTCTTTTGTTATCCATATCTCAAAGACGATCCGCTCCTCGCGTCCTTGCGCGCAGTGCCGGAATATCAGCAACTGTTGGAAGTGGCGCAGCGCCGCCACGAATCTTTCAAAACAAAGTGGGCAGGAAAATTATGAAAACCGCACGATGCCTCCGCCAATTCCTCGTTTGGTTCCTTTGCAGTGCTGTTCTTGCTGCGGCCGTTGTCGCACAGACAAAAGCGCCCAAAGAAACCGACGCCGCTGCCGAGGCCGCGATTCGCGCCGTGTTGGAAACGCAAAACGCCGCGTGGAACAAAGGCAATCTGGAAGAATTTATGCAGGGGTACTGGCGTTCACCGAAGCTGACGTTTTACTCCTCAGGCGGCAAGCGCGCGGGCTATGACGCTGTGCTGGAACGCTATCGCAAAACCTATCAGGCCGAGGGCAGGGAAATGGGCAAGCTGGCATTCACCGATGTCGAAGTGGAACTGCTTGGCAAAAAAGCGGCAGTCGTGCGCGGACGCTATAACCTGACGATGTCGGACGGGAAAAAGATGAGCGGTCTGTACACACTGATTTTTCGGCAGTTCAAAAAAGACGGCTGGAAGATTATCCACGACCACACGTCAGCGGATCAGTAATTCGCCCCACATCAAAAGAAGCGCAGTGCCTGCCGATAAATTGACAGGCTGCCCAGTTGAGAGTACCGTACAAGTCTCTCACGGATAACCGCACCAATTCCTGCCTCTCCACGATAAGCAATGGGGACGAGTTGAAATTGGGCGGAGATAGATAGTAAACAAGAGGACCGCAACGAACAAAGTTAATACGCTGTTTTCTTGTAGGGTGCCTGACTTGGAACACACATAGTATCAGCAAGACCCTCAAAATCGTCTTCGACCTCACAAGCACGAAGGAAGATACGATTACTCAAACAATTCGTCGGCCCAAATTTTAGTGAACCCTGTTTAGGGGTTCGGTAGGCCGTTAATGTCAGCCTCACTGGAACACCGGCTTGGCTTCGCTCGGCATGTTGCTGACCGTCGAACGTTGCAAATGTCTCCTCATTGCCACTGCACTGGGTTTCCTCAGTCAGTACACTGAAATGTGAACTCCTCATCTAAAGGAAAGGAACCGGATATGAAGAACTACCCCAAAAAAACATACCTTATTGTGTCAGTTGCCCTGCTGACTTTACTGTTGACAGCCTTCCTCGCGCTGCGTACCCCCGCTGTGCAAGCGGTTGTCCTCTCTGGCTCGATCAATACCACGAACATTGACGGCAGCATCCCTAATGAGAACAAATACGATCTTAAAACGGATGTCTACATTAAACAGAGCAATGGTGGCCCTGGCTTGCCAGATGGCACGTACTATTTTCAGGTCACTAATCCCAGCGGCTCGGTGCTGCTGTCCACGGACAACGCGGAATGTCGCCAATTGGTGGTAACGAATGGAAAAATTGCAGGCGTACTACCGGGGCCCTGCTCGCACCAAAACGGCACGCCAAACGACGGCACTACGCCAGTGCAATTGGCTCCTTTTGCCACCACGCCGAATAATGGCAACGAATATAAAGTCTGGTTGATTGCGCAAACCCTGAGTACCAGTGTTGATCCCAATAATCCGAAAGTGATTATTTTTAATCAAAACGATTCCAACACGGATAACTTTAAAGTCAAACAACCGATTGATCCCCCCTGCGAGATGAGTTTGAAGGGGACGAAGTTTTTTGACGCGAATGCCAATGGACAATTAGACACTGGTGAAGTGGGGTTGGGCGGCGTGCAAATCTCGATTTCGATAGATGGTGGCTTGCCTGTTACTGTTCTTACGGCCTCCGATGGTTCGTGGAGTTATCCCATTACAGTTGGCTCCAGCTATAAGGTTTGTGAGATTGTCCCCTCGGCTTGTGCGACGGATGTGGCGGGCACCTATTGGGTGCAAACCGCCCCCGCTGCCAATAGCCTGAATGAGCGTTGCTACAGCGGCATCGCTTCTTCCTGTGCTGACATCACTGGTCTGAATTTTGGCAACTTATCGTTTGCCCCTGCCAGCGGCGGGCTGACGTTAGGTTTCTGGTCAAATAAGAACGGACAGGCACAGATGAGCAAGGATACGGGAGTATATCAATACCTGAGTACTCAGCTTTGTTTGAAGGACTATAGCGGAGCGGATTTTGATCCTGCCAACTATAACCAGTTCCGTACCTGGCTGCTCAATGGCAACGCCGTCAATATGGCCTATATGCTGTCTGTGCAGCTCGCCGCTACCTCGCTCGATGTCCGCTATAATTTCCTGCGCGATAACACGATTGTTGATGCTCGCAGTTTAGGGACTCGGATTGCGCACGATTGGTTCTTTTCGCGCTGCTGCAAACACCGACCTCTGCGCTACGGGCGGAAATCGCACTTTCACCGGCAATCCATTGCGACAGGACGAAGAACTGATTAAGAACGCACTAGATGCCATTAACAACAATCGCTTGCCGATGGCGACTGCCAGCCCGGCAGGTATTTGTTATGCCCCGTAATCTGGCCGACAACGGCTGAGACTGGAAAGGGGGCCGTGCGTGGCCCCCTTTGTTTTCGCTTGGCTGTTGCCTGATCTTGCAATTTACTTTTTGCCCACATACACTCCCGCACTTCAATTTATTCGATAGACAACAGAGGCTTACGTTATGAAAATTCACGAGTATCAAGGCAAGGAACTGCTGCGTCGCTTCGATGTGAAAACGCCGCGTAATTTTGTGGCGACGACGGTCGCTGAAGCAGAGGCGGCAGCGGCACAGTTAGGATCGTTCCCCGTCGTCGTCAAAGCGCAGATTCACGCGGGCGGACGCGGCAAAGGCGGCGGCGTTAAACTGGCGAAGACGGCAGACGATGTGACGGCATTGGCGTCTTCAATTCTGGGGATGAATCTGGTTACGCACCAAACCGGCCCCGAAGGCCGCATCGTGCGCACGCTGCTCGTCGAAGAGGGCTTGAAAATCAAACAGGAATTTTACCTCGGCATCGTGCTGGATCGTGCGGCAGCGCGCAACGTCTTTATGGCCTCCTCCGCCGGAGGGATGGACATCGAAGAAGTGGCCGAACATTCGCCGGAAAAAATTTTGAAGGAGTACATTGATCCGGCAGTCGGCTTCCAACCCTTTCAAGCGCGCAAGCTTGCGTTTGGGCTGGGCATCGCACCGGAGCTCGTGGGCAAAGCCGCAAAATTTATGATGGCACTGGCCAAAGCGGCGGCAGAGTTGGATACGTCGCTGGTCGAAATCAACCCGTTTTTGCTGACCGAAGACGGCGAGTTTTATGCGCTGGACGCCAAGATTACCTTCGATGACAACGCGCTCTACCGGCACAAAGATTACGCCGCGTTGCGTGACCTGAATGAAGAAGAAGAGCTGGAAATTGAAGCCTCGAAATTCGATCTGAATTACATCAAGCTCGACGGTAACATTGCCTGTATGGTCAATGGCGCAGGGTTGGCAATGGCGACGATGGACATCATTAAACTGGCAGGCGGCGAACCTGCGAACTTTCTGGATGTGGGCGGCGGCGCATCGCAGGAACGGGTCGAAAATGCGTTTCGTATTTTGCTGGCTGACCCGCACGTACAGGCCGTGCTCATCAACATTTTCGGCGGCATCGTGCGCTGCGATATGGTCGCGCGTGGTGTGGTAGAAGCGGCGAAGAACCTCGGCGTCAAAGTGCCGATTGTCGTTCGACTCGAAGGCACAAACGTCGAAGAGGGCCAACGCGTCTTGCAAGAATCCGGCATGAATTTTCTGGTCGCCAACGGCATGAAGGATGCGGCAGAAAAGGTTGTGGCTGCGACTCAAGCGTAAGAAAAACAAAGAAAGCAAACAAAACAAAAAGGCGAGTCACTCGACGGACTCGCCTTTTGTTTTTGCCCAGCAAACCTCAATTTGCCGATGCTCCTGGGCAACGTTGAGCATCGGCCAACTGAAGTCTGCCGGACGAAAATTGTGAAGGGGAGCTGGTTCGGGGCAGATCCAGCTCGCCCCCCATCCACACCAGCGCCGGTCGAACTCGCGCTCGGGCGGCGTTGGCGGGAAACTGAAAATACGGGTGATGAAAAATTGTACCGCTGCTGCCTTGCCGGTCAGAGTACCTATCATTTGCCAGTCATTTTGAATGATCGGTTGCAGCGGCATCTGAGTTAAAGAAGTAATGCCAGCGCGATTCCAAAAAAGGAAATTCGCATCATTTCTACACATTTTGCCGCTTTCCCCCATTGACATCATTCGGCGAATTCCTATAATTAGCACTCTCACTCAGTGAGTGCTAATAACTCGGAAATGCCAGTAGTGCAATCATCTTTTTTATTACAGTTCAAAGTTTTGGGTGGCGGTCGCTCGGTTGCTAACCGCTGCCTCTTGGTAGTCCATTCAACCCAATCGAAAGGAGCTATTTACAATGGCAAGCAAAATCAAACCGCTTCAGGATCGTGTCATCGTGAAGCGCACGGATGAATCAGAACAAATGCGTGGTGGTCTTTACATCCCGGACACGGCGAAAGAAAAACCGCAGGAAGGCGAAATCATCGCCGTCGGCCCCGGCAAAGTCGAAAACGGCAACAAAATTGAATTGACCGTCAAAGTGGGCGACAAAGTGCTGTTCGGCAAATATTCCGGCACCGAAGTGAAATTGGACGGCGAAGAATATCTGATCATGCGCGAAGACGACATCCTCGGCGTTATCGAAAGCGCCGCCAAAGGCAAAGCGAAGTAAGAATTTCAAATTTGCGATTTGAAATTTGAGAGAAGGAATTTTCTAAGGAGTTACCAACTATGGCCAAACAAGTTATTCACGGTGAAGATTCACGTCAGGCGATTCTGCGCGGCGTCAATCAATTGGCAGACGCAGTCGCCATCACCCTCGGCCCGAAAGGCCGCAACGTTGTCATTGATAAGAAATTCGGCTCGCCCACGATCACCAAAGACGGCGTGACCGTAGCGAAAGAAATCGAATTGAAAGAGCCGCTGGAAAACATGGGCGCGCAAATGGTGCGCGAAGTCGCTTCCAAGACCAGCGATGTTGCCGGTGACGGCACCACGACCGCGACCGTGCTGGCGCGTGCGATTTTCAAAGAAGGCGTCAAGACCGTGGCTGCCGGTGCGAACCCGATGGCCTTGAAACGCGGCATTGAGAAAGCCGTCGTCCGTGCCGTCGAAGCCATTGGCGCGATGTCCAAGCCCGTCAAAGGCGATGCGATTGCCCAGGTCGGCACGATTTCCGCGAACGGCGACAACACCATCGGCGGCATTATTGCCGAAGCGATGAAGCAAGTCGGCAAAGACGGCGTCATCACTGTCGAAGAATCCAAATCGCTCGACACCAGCTTGGATGTGGTCGAAGGTATGCAGTTTGATCGCGGCTATCTGTCGCCCTACTTCGTAACCGACTCCGAGCGCATGGAAGCTTCGCTCGACAACGCGCTGATCCTCTTGAACGAAAAGAAAATCAGCTCAATGAAAGACCTGCTGCCCTTGCTCGAACAAGTCGCCAAGCAAGGCAAGCCGCTCCTGATCGTTGCCGAAGATGTCGAAGGCGAAGCGTTGGCTACGTTGGTTGTTAACAAACTGCGCGGCACACTGCACGTTTGCGCCGTCAAGGCTCCCGGCTTCGGTGATCGCCGCAAAGCGATGCTCGAAGACATCGCCATCCTGACCGGCGGCAAAGTCATTAGCGAAGACCTCGGCATCAAACTCGAAAACGTCAAGCTCGAAGACCTGGGCCGCGCCAAGAAAATCACCGTCGACAAAGACAACTCCACGATTGTCGAAGGCGCTGGCAAGAACGCTGACATTCAAGGCCGCGTGCAAACCATTCGTCGTCAGATCGAAGAAACCACCAGCGATTATGACCGCGAAAAACTGCAAGAACGCCTGGCCAAGTTGGTCGGCGGCGTGGCGGTGATTAAAGTCGGTGCTGCTACGGAAACCGAACTCAAAGAGAAGAAGGCTCGTGTCGAAGACGCCATGCACGCAACTCGCGCCGCAGTGGAAGAAGGTATTGTTCCCGGCGGTGGCGTGACGTTAGTTCGCGCTGCAAAGGCTCTCGACAGCCTGAAACTTGATGACGAAGACGAGCAAATCGGCGTCAACATCATTCGTCGCGCTTTGGAAGAACCGCTTCGTAAGATCGCGGAAAATGCGGGCAAAGAAGGCGCAGTGATCGTTGAGCGCGTCAAAGCCGAGAAGGGCGAAAACTTCGGCTTCAATGCCGCGACCGAAGAATACGGCGACTTAGTGAAAGCGGGCGTCATTGATCCGGCGAAAGTCGCACGTACCGCGCTGCAAAACGCTTCCTCCATCGCATCCCTGATGCTGACGACCGAAGCGATGATTTCGGAGATTCCTGAAAAGACTCCGGCTGGCCCGCCGATGCCTCCGGGCGGCGGCATGGGTGAGTTCTAAAAACTCGCTTGCAGGCAAGAAACAAAGGGCGATGGTTGAATTTTGACCATCGCCCTTTTGCATGATTTACCGGCCTTGCGTTTACCGCACCTCTATTTACTTGCGGCCCACCGCCTTTACCGGATCGGCGCTCTCAATTCCTCCGCCTGCAAACGTCTTTCCCGTGAGGGCGGCAGACGTTGTTCGGCAGGCAATCCCTGGTTCTTGCGTTCGGAAATGGAGAATCAAATCCATATGGGGTGAATATCAATCGTTACGCTAGTGGGAATCGCGCGAATTTCCAGATCATCGAAGAAATGGGGGGGCTTTGCTGCAATTGCTATTACTAAGGACGAAGACGGAACCGGGCGCATTTGTCGGCTGCGCCATCGGGGCAGTTGAAATTATCGGTGAGGATGGGGTGCGCTGCTGCAAGGCTCGTGAACAGAAGCCGGGAGCCGCATAGCTTGATTCCGGCGAAAATAGGGTTTGATCGCTTGTTGGATCGGGTCTTGGATTTCCTTTCAAGAATCGAAGAATCAGCACTAAATCCTCTGGGAAAGCGTGGGCAAGTCTGTTTTTAGGTGTTGACGTAAGCGCGTGAGCAGAACTGCGGCACGGGGAGCGTCAGCGACCTGAGCCTTGCTGAAGGACGTCGCTGCCCAAGGTTCAGGTCGCTGACGCTTCCCGTACCGCAACCTATTTCTGCCCGCGCGCTAAGGCAAAGAAACGTGGGCCGTTTGGGTTTCATTAACGGGTTTCTTTGTAGGATGACCTGACACATTGCTCACGACTGACGGCAATGCTAAAGTGCCCGCCTCGCTAAAGATCAAACAATTCAACAAAGCCATCAGCCGTTTTGACGTTTGTCATGGCTCTAGGCGCGAACCTGTGCTAAAAGGGGAAGCGGCTTGTAAAAATATTTTCAACGCAAACAATTTGAGAACGGACGCGAGTTATGGATACTCCCCAACCTCACGGCGTCACGCAATTGCTCCTGGCTTGGCGACAAGGCGATCAGGCGGCGCTAGAGCAACTCTTGCCGCTCGTATACGGCGAATTGCAGCAGATGGCGCGGCAGTATTTGCGGCAGGAGCGCGACGGGCATACGTTGCAGACGACGGCGCTCGTGCATGAAGCCTACTTGCGGCTCATCAACATTCACGCCGTAGCGTGGCAGGATCGGGCGCATTTCTTTTGTGTGGCGGCGCGGACGATGCGGCGGGTGCTGGTGGATTATGCCCGCGCGCGCAACTACCAGAAACGCGGCGGCGGCGCACAGCAGGCTTCGTTCGCAGAGGCTGAGGCATTGCTCGGACAGGAACGGCAGCGGCTGGAAGATGTGCTGGTGGTTAATGAGGTGTTGGAGCAATTGACTGTCATAGACGCCCGCGCAGGCGAGGTGTTTGAGATGAAGTTCTTTGGCGGTTTGACGGTGAACGAGATTGCCGAAGTCGTGGGTGTGTCAGATCGTACGATCAAGAAGGATTTGCAGTTTGCGAAATTGTGGTTGAAGCGGGCGTGGAGTCAGAGCGCGTAGCCCTGGGAGCGTACGCGGCTCGCGTGCTGAGGCGTGGAGCAGGAATCCGCTACGAGGAAAGTTGCGGCTTATCAAGCCTCAGCACGCGAGCCGCGTACGCTCCCAGGGCTACGCGCTGACAGCGGGAAATGATGAACTCCGAACAAAACGAGCGACTCAAACAATTGCTGGCGGATGCGCACGAGCTTGCGCCGCAGGAGCGTGCGGCCTTTCTTGCTCAGGCTTGCGCGGACGATGACGAATTACGGCGGGAGGCGGAATCGTTGTTGGCATTTGCGGAACCGGGCGCGAGCTTGTTGGATCGTACGGCGTGGAAAGCGGTGGCGGGAGAAATTGTGGAGGGCGATGTGACGGCGCTGCTCGACAAAACCATCGGGCATTATCGCATTCAATCGTTGCTCGGTGCGGGTGGAATGGGGCAGGTGTTTCTGGCGTTGGATACGAGGCTGGGACGGCAGGTGGCGATCAAGTTTTTGCCATCGCATTTCACCGCAAATGCCGAACGAGTACGCCGCTTTGAGCAGGAAGCGCGGGCAGCTTCGGCGTTGAATCATCCGAACATCATCACTATTCACGAAATCGGCGAGCAGGATGGATTGCATTTTATCGTGATGGAACACGTCGTCGGGCAAACGTTGCGACAGCGGTTGCAAGCGGGGAAACTCTCGTCCGCCGAGGCCGTAGACATTGCCGCGCAGGTCGCTAATGCCTTGGCCGCTGCGCATCACGCAGGCATCGTGCATCGTGACATCAAGCCTGAAAACATCATGCTGCGCCACGCTGACGGCAAAGTGAAGGTGTTGGATTTCGGCATTGCGAAGCTGGGAGAGGGAGTGAGTGACGGAGAGAAAGAGGGAAAGAGAGTCGGAGCGCAGGAGGGAACTGCGACTACAGAAGTAATTGCTACTCCGACTCTCCCTTTCTCTCCTTCTTTCACTCGCTCTGTCTCAACAGCGCTCGGTACGGTGCTGGGAACGGTGAATTATATGTCGCCGGAACAAGCGCGCGGCGAGGCGTTGACGGGGCAGTCAGATGTGTTTTCGTTGGGGCAGGTGTTGTTGGAGATGGTGCGCGGCGAAAGTTTGTTTGCGGGGCAGGCAGCGCAGGAAGTGTTGCAGCAGTTGCGTAGCGGACGCGAGGTGTTGGCAACAGCGGATAAGTTGGACGGCGTGCCGAAAGCGGTGGCGGCGATCATTCGCAGGGCACTTCAGCGAGAGATGACAGCGCGGTATAGGTCAGCGCAGGCGATGCTGGAGGACCTCACAAAAATCCAACAACGCGCGGCAACGAAATGGCTGCGGCGCGGTGTGGCAGTGGGAATCAGCGGTGTGCTGCTGCTGCTGTTATCGCTGCTTCTTGCCGCGTGGTTTTCGGTGCAGGAAACGTGGCCGGAAACGGTGTTGTGTGATGGTCATAAAGCGACGGTGATGCAAACTGTCTTTTCGCCGGATGGCCAACGCCTCGTTTCGGTAAGCCGCGATCATTCCGTCATCGTATGGGATTTCGTGCGGCGCGAACAAATCAAAAAACTGGCAGATCATCAGGGCAACGTCAATACGGTTGCTTATTCGCCCGACGGCAAATGGTTTGCGACAGGCAGCGATGACACGACGGTGATTGTCTGGGATGCGACGACGTTGCAGCGGGTGACTACTCTGCACGAACATCGGGGCAAAGTGATGGCAGTGGCATTTTCGCCCGATGGCAAATGGCTGGCCTCGGCTTCGGGGACGGATACCACCGAACAAAAAGATTTTCGCACGCTTCTGTGGGCGGCGGACAGTTGGCAGTTGGTGCGTTCTTTCCCGGAAGGCCGAACCTATGGCAATTTACTGTTTTCGCCGGACAGCCGTTTGCTCAAAACAAATAACGCACAGTGGGAAGTTACGACTGGCAAACGGGTAACAACGGAGGCCGATCAACTTGGCTTGAGTTGGAATGTGTTTGCGCCGGGAGCGAGGCAATTGCTGGGGGTGGCGGCGGGTGGTGTGGCGCTTCGTCAATTGGCACAGCCGGGCGTTTTGCGGGCGGCCAAATTGACGCGGGATTTCAAAGAAGAGGAATCGCCGCATCAGGATTATGTGCGGGCAGCGGCGTATTCGCCCGACGGCAAATTTTTTGCGACGGCCTCGGACAATATCGTGTTGTGGGATGCGGCGACGACCACGATAGCGGCGCGCTTTGTCTTTGAATCCTCAGTCTGGAATGTAACGTTTTCGCCGGATGGGCGCTGGTTGGTTTCCTCGCACGGCGACGGCACGATTTTAGTTTGGAATGTCGCCCAGCGCCGCCGCGAATTCAGCTTCAATGCCCACGCCGAAGCCGTGCGCGCGGTAGCGTTTGCGCCCGACGGCCAGCACTATGCTTCGGCGGGCGATGACCACGCGATTCTGCTGTGGAATGCTGCGACAGGTCAGCAGGAAGCAGCGCTTGTCAAACATCAATCACGAGTCGTTCGGATAGCGTTTTCGCCGGACGGACGATGGTTGGTATCGTTGGATCAGCAGCGGAAACTGATCCGGTGGAATCTGGCGTCGCGTGCAGTTGCCTGGGAAACAACGGCGAGTAATACGACTTCCTGCCTGGCCATTTCGCCCGATGGCAAATGGATCATGACGCCCTGGTTTGTGGCAGATCGTGAGGATGGGCACGAAGTTTTTCGCTGGCCGGACAAACCGACGGATGCTGCCGCCTTTTTGCCCGATGGCAAGCGGCTGATTGGCTTGCAGAGTCACGAAGTGGTGGAGTGGGCAACCGCCTCCTGGCGCGAGCAGCAACGCCTATCGAGTGGCGATGCCCCGCTGATTGCGCTGAGCCTGTCTGCGGATGGCAAACAGTTGGTAACAGGTAACCGGGATGGTGCTTTGCAGCTTTGGGCGACCACGCCGCTACGCCTGCTGGGACGGCTCGGCAACCACACGGGGCAAGTTTCCTCCGTCAGCTTTTCGGCGGATGGCGCGCTGGTGGCTTCAACCGGTGCTGATAAAACAATCAAGTTGTGGGAGGTACGAACAAGTAGGCTGTTGCGCGAGATCGGCACCCACGCCGCACCCGTCGCCGCTGTTGCTTTTGCGCCGCAGGGCAACATTTTGCTGACCGGCGAACAAGACCGCAGCGTGCGCGTCTATCAACAGCATCGTACTTTGTGGGGCTGGGAACTGACCGAACGCAGTTTTCCTTTCACGCTGCTGGCAAAACGCTAATCGCACGCGCTTGCAAGGCCGCGCGCAGCTGTTCCGGCGATTGAAAGTGAATGGCTTGAAGCCCTAATTCTATCGCTGCCTGATAGTTCGCCAGGGAATCGTCAATGAAGATACATTCGCTTGCCGGGCGACCGATGATCTTCAGCAAATATGTGTAAATGCGCGGATCAGGTTTGCAGATTTTGACTTCGCCCGACAGCACAACGGCGCGAAACCATTGCAGAAATTCAAAGCGGCGATAGGCGATAGGGTAGGTTTCGGCAGACCAGTTGCTGAGCGCGTACAACTCGTAATTCTGCGCGCGCAGTTCCGCCAAAATCTCTACTGTTGCTGCAATCGCGCTAGGCATCATTTCTTCCCAGCGTTCGTGAAAGGCGCGGATGTAGGATTCGTGGTGCGGGAATTGGCGGCTAAGTTCGGTGACGGCTTCGGCAAACGGGTGACCTTCGTCTTGTTTGGCATTCCATTTTAGTAATTCTGTTTCCGCAAAAAACGCTTCCATCGCGGCTTCGTCGGCGAACAGTTGGCGATAAAGATAACGCGGGTTCCAGTCAATCAACACGGCACCGAGATCAAAAATAATGGCGGGTTTTATGGTCATCCAAAAAGCCTCAGGGAATGTTGTAAAGTAAAGGCAGGCATCATAAATTATGCCACCAGACTACACAATCGGAGGTTCCAGCAAATGTCACGTTCACTCATCATTGCTCTTCTGCTTGCATTGCCCTTTGCACTCAGTTCATCTGCGCCGAAAAAAGAACTCAAAGTCGGATTTGCGGCGGTTGCGATTACACCGTTCGGGCCGAATTCGGCGTGGGATGGCACAGTTACAGACACGGGCGTGTGGGGCGAAACATTCACAGACACCAATAAAAACGGGCATTGGGACAAGGGCGAGCCGTTTGTGGATGATGACGGCAATTCGCAGCTTGACGCGGGATCGAAGGGCAAATACGACGGCATTTATCTCGCCGGGTTTGGCGATAACCGGCTCGCGACAGGCAAGCACGATGATTTATGGGCGCGGACGATTGTGCTGGATTATGGGACGACGCGCATTGCAATCGTCGCGGTAGATTTGATTGGGTATTACTCTGACGCAGGCTATTACGGCATTGAGCAGGTGAAAAAGCTGCTGGATCCAAAGCTGGGCATTCAAGAAGTTCTCGTTGCCGCAACGCATAATCACGAAGCGCCGGATGCGATTGGGCCGTGGGGCGAGAACTTTATGAAGGATGGGAAGTATCCGAAGTATCTGCGCTTCGTGGATCGGATGATTACCCGCAGCATCACGGAAGCCGCGCGGAACTTGGCTCCGGCGAAGGTCAAGATCGGTGTGACGGATCCAAATCAATCGCCGAGCATTGCGGGAATGCAGGTGCGCAACGGTGGTCGTCCGCCGAAATTCTTTGACGAAGAAATGCGCGTGATGCAATTCGTCAGCAAGCAAACCAACAAGACGCTCGGCACGCTCATCAACTGGAACACGCATCCTGAATCCATGGAAGACAAGAACCGCGAGATCACGTCGGACTTTATTCACGCGGCGCGCGAGGTGGTAGAGCAGAAAGTAGGCGGCACGGCTGTGTATATTTCCGGCCCGATTGGCGCGGTCGAAATCGTGGGGGATTCCAATACGAAAAACACAGATCGCATTAAGTTTGATGGGCAGGAATTTCCGCTCAAGCCGAACAGCACGCGCCCCGTCTTCACGCACGAACGCACGGCGGCGATTGGCCGTGATGTGGGCAAGGCTGCGCTGGAAGCGTTGGCAAAAAGTGAGTGGAGCAAGAGCGATGGACTCGAAATCAAAAAAGCGGATTTGCACGTGCCGATGGATAATCAGGGCTATCAGCTTTTGCTCAAGCTCGGCGTGTTCTCAATGAATATGCAGCCGGATGCGTCAGGACAGGCACAATCGCGCACAACGATTTACGCGATCAATCTGGGCGATGCGCAGATGGTGACGACGCCGGGCGAGTTGTTTCCTGAGTTGTTTTACGGCGTCGAGCAATATCGCCGCAATGATTGCCCGGCGGCTGACACAGGCGCACCGCTGGAACCGAATATTCGCACCGCGATGACGAAGAAGTACCGGTTTATGCTGGGGCTCTGCCCGGATGAATTCGGCTACATCGTCCCGGCGCACGACTTTCGCCGCGAGCCGGTAGATTTGAAAAATCCCCAAATCAAACGCGCACCCGACGCCTGCAAAGCGCAAGGCGTGTCGGATCATTATCACGAAACAAATTCGTCGAGTTCCGTGCTCGCTCCAGCATCGGCGTGCGTCACCGTTGCATTATTAACCGGCAAGGTGCCGAGCGCGGCGGCATGTAAAAATGTAGCGCAGTATTCGGCGTATGTGAGGCTTATCAGAACGATAACCTGTAGAGGCACGTACTGCGTGCTGAAGCGTGATAAGCCGTAACCTTCTCGCAGAAGATTTCCTTTTCACCAGCACGCGAGCCGCGTGCGCTCCCAGGCGCTAGCGCGTCATCGCATCTTTAGCACTACAAACGTCACATCATCATCGGCCAAGCGGTTCTGTCCCCATTCATCGCCAATTTGCACGAGGCGCGTCAGGATTTCCTGTGACGACAAATGCGCGGTACTGACAAGCGTGTGGCTGGCTTGTTCGTAGCCGAGCATTTCGTTGGCGGGGTTGAAGCGTTCGGGGAAGCCATCGCTCATCAGCACGACGATGTCGCCGGATGCGAGCGGGACGGTTTGCTGTTGGTAGTTGTAGTTCGTCACGCTGCCGAGCGGCAAGGCGCGCAGGAAGACTTCTTCAATGTGCCGCTCTGCCGCGCGATAAATCAGGATCGGCGGCATTCCGGCGGCGGTGATCGTCAGTCCGTTGTTCGTGACGCGCGCGACAGTCAGTGCCATAAACAGCGAGCGCAGATTCATCTTCTTCAGCGCGCGCGAAAACCGTTTGAGCATCGCGGGCAAATCCTCTTCGCCGGCGAGTTCGTTGAACAGGCTTTTCGTGGCCGTGACGACCGTGCCAGCTTTCAATCCGTGTCCCGTTGCGTCGCCAATCGCAATCGTCAGCGCGCCGTCTTCGCGGACGTGAAAATCGTAGTAATCGCCGCCGACTTCTGTAGCCGTTTTCATATACGCTGCGATTTCCAGGTTCGGAAACTGCGGCACCTGTTTGGGCAACATCGAAAGCTGCAATTGGCGGGCTTCTTCCAGTTCTTTGGCGCGCTGTTCGTTTTCGGCTTCGAGTTCTTCGCGGCGGCGTGCGTCTTCGATCATCTGTTCGATAAGGCGCGTGTTTTCGAGCGCGAACGACATCGGTGCGGCGACGGACTGAAGCAGTTGTTTGTCATCATTCGAGAACGGCAAATCGCCGCGCCGCGCGCCCAACGCAATGATGCCGGAGAGTTCCTCTTTGCTTTTCAGCGGGACGAGCAGAGAAGCGGGCAAGGGATACATTTTCTCGTCGAGTTCGAGCGGCTGATTCGACGCGCGCAGTTGGCGCACAAGGTCGGCGTCCGGCGCGAGGCGTAACGCGGAAGTGCCGTTGTGGCTGCGCGAGTAAACGCTCGTGTATTCTTTCGTCGCCTCGTCCGGCAGCAGGATCGTGACGTGTTCGGTTTGCAGCGCGGCTTGAATTTTGGTGGCACCGAGTTTGAGCAGTTCATCGCGGTTGGTAGTCGAACGCAACGAATCGGCTAACTCAGTCATAATCTGCTGCGCGTTGTAGGCTTGCCGGAAAAAGCGCCGGTCAATGGCGGGGGCGACGTAGCGGCGATGCAACCGATCAATCAGCTTCCACGCGGCGATGCCAATCGCGGCAGAGAACACAACCATCTTCCAATCCCAGCGCGGAAAGAACGTCCTCACATACAGCACTGCACAACAAATCGCCAGAATAGATTCCACGAAGATCGTTCCGCGCGTCACCAGAATGTAGCGCACGCCGCGCCGGATAATCAGGCTGATCGGAATAACTTTGTGCCGAATAATGGCGTAGGCGAACGACAGCGGAATCAGCGGTGCGGTGCCGATCATCCCCAGTTCCAGCCACTCACTGAAGCGCCATTTTTGCAACCTCAGCGTCTCCGTCAGGATGACTAGCAACAACATCAGAAACCCGCTGCCGCTGCCCAGCATAATGACACGCAGGCGGCGGCGCGAATCCTGATTGGCGACACGATAGTTGATGCCCAGACAGATGAGGCCAAAGGCCAGATAGGCAATGACTGTGGAGATGGGCAGAAAGAAGAAATAATAGGCGTCCAGCCATTTGATGGGTGGCTGTGTAATGTACCATCGCCTCAGCAAATCGGGTAACCTCGATCCTCCAAAGACGGGCAGCACCACGACATAAAACGGCCAATACAAATAAGTGGTTAATTTCGGCCAGCGTTGCAGCAGCGGCGAACGAGCCGGAAAAATCAGGAAGAGATGCACTAGCAACGGCAGTGACCACAAGCCAAGAATTTTGGCTAACGAGACAGCGAATTCCACCCCGCGCCCCAATGCCATCACCGGCATCACCCACGTATTTAGGGCAATGGCCGTACCCAGCATTAAGGCTAACAACCACACTTGTTCATCGTCGGGTTTGGCGAGGAACACGAACAGCCCCGTCAGCAGAAAAATCAAATTCACCAGCAGATAAAACCGTTCCGGCCAATTTAATGGCTTCGGCGGATTGGTCGCCGTCGTGAGCCGGAAGTTCAACTCTTGCCCCTGGCGTCGCACCGTCATCGTGTAACTTGTTCCCGGTGGGACGCGCCCTGCGAAGCCCATAATGCTGGGGTCTTGGCGAGGTGTGATGCCGTTGATCGCCAGCATTTCATCGCCCGCCTGGAGTGCGGTTGCCGGGCCGTTGGGATCAGTGCGGAGAATCAGGACAGGCTTATCAATACCTTTCTGTTCGCCAAACCAGCCGTCATAACTGCCGACGTGAAAGAAGACGAAGTACACCCGCACGCCGAGATAAAAAAACAGCAGGGCGAAAATGACCAGCCCAAAAATGAATCGCCTTCTATGTTGCATAATTTGTAATTGCGGACGGCGTTGTCAGCAGGCGTCATAAG
>JAXLQQ010000042.1:0-48460 GCA_046331525.1 Blastocatellia bacterium | reverse complement strand
GGACAGCTGGATGTTGGCATTCGCCACAACCGCGCCGCTGGCATCGGTGACGGAACCGGAAATCTGTCCCGTCAACCCTTGGCCTAAGACCAGGCTTGACCAGCAGAGCAGCGCGAAACACGTGGCAAGCACGTAACGCTGATAGGTTTTCAAGGTATCACTTATCATTTTCTCAATCTCCTCTGAAATGGGGAAGGTAGATAGCTATCTGACCTCAGGAACAAGGCCAATCCTGGAACCAGGAAACTAAAACTGCCATCGGCAACGAGCAGCAGTCGGTTGCGCGTCGTGCGCTTCTCAACCCGGCAAAATCTGTTTGATAGTTTGTTTTATATGGCTCCGATGCAATAGACATCTGCCCGGAGTTTCAACCCAGCTATTTTCAAATGAAAAACCTTAGAGGTCTTCGGGCAACAGGTGATTCAGCATTTCATCCTCCCACCCGGCGAGCGATTCTTTCATCAGCTTGCGCAGCGCGGTTGTGCTGAGCCGAGGAATCGCTTCAATCAACTTTTCGTGACTTGCCACGCTGTCCAGATACGACTGGCGTTCACGTGTCACTTTCATTACAAAGAACGCAAAGAGCGGAACCACTAATCGTTCGAGCGTTTCGGCCAGATACGGATTGCCCGACAGTTCCCAAAGCAACCGGTGAAAGGCCAGATCGGCCTCGTAAAATTGCGCTAGATCGAGTTGCTCAGCGGCGCGCTTCATTCTACCGAGCAGCCGCCGCATATCGTCCAGCGTGTGCGCGGTCACATTGGGCTTGGCCCATTCAATCGCCAGGGCTTCAAGTTCAACGCGCAGGCGAAAAATATTTGCCACGTCGCGCCGGTCAAGCTTCATCACCGTCGTGCCTTTGTACGGCACTTTCTGCACATAGCCCTGATGTTCCAGTTCAATCAGCGCCTCCCGTATCAGCGGCGTGCCTGCGCCGAGTTGCTGCGCGATGCGACTTTCCACAATTGTCTCGCCGGGTTGTAATGTCCCGGACAGAATCGCTTCTTTGATTGAAGCAATGACCTGATCACGCTTGGAAATCGGTTGAATAAGCTTGAGAGCGCTGCTCATTTCACCCTTTCTGATTGTCCTGATACAACGGGATGCGTTTTGTGAAAGACAAGATCATCTTATGATCTGAGAATTCGGCTGTCAATCTGACGACCGAGGCTTTTCTTTTTTTGCGTGGGGATGCGACAATGGCTTTGTCTCTGCACAAATCCAGGAAATAGATACTGCGTATGTTCCCATCATCTTCGTCGAAACATCTGGTACGCGCGACACGCGGCGCGTTGTTATGTGTTTTTGTCCTTCTGTTCCTGTTCGCCTGTCAACGTCAAACCGCGCCACCCGCTGCGCATCCCTTAGGTGTAGCAATTGCGCTTGCCGCGCCGCTCGGTTTGCCGCCCGTGCCACTTCCGGCTGACAATCCGCCGACGGCAGCCGCGATTGCGTTGGGTCGTAAGCTCTATTTTGAAAAACAACTTTCCAGCGACAACACGCTCGCTTGCGCCAATTGTCATAGCCCTTACATCCACTTCGGCGATGGCCTGCCTACTGCAAGCGGCGTCAAGGCACAACGCGGCAAACGCAATACGCCGAGCGTGCTGAATGCGGCGTATTACACCGCGCAATTCTGGGACGGGCGCGCGGCAACTTTGGAAGAACAAGCCGGCATGCCGATTGCCAACCCCATCGAAATGAATTTGCCGCACGAGGTTTGCGTAACCAAATTGAGCGCAATTCAGTCCTATCGTGACGAGTTCGCACAAGTCTTCGGCCCTGGGCCGATCACGATGGACAAAGTGCAAAAAGCGATTGCCAGCTTTGAGCGCACGCTTGTTAGTGGCAACTCGCCCTTTGACAAATATCAATACGGCGGCGACAAAACGGCGCTCAGCCCGGCCGCAATTCGCGGCCTTGCAGTGTTCACCGATAAAGACAAAGGCAACTGCGCAACCTGTCACACGATTGAAGAAAAATTTGCCCTGTTCACCGACAACAAGTTTCACAATTTAGGTAGCGGCATGAATGCGAGCGGCGAGCTTACGGACGAAGGTCGCTTTGCTCAAACCAAACAGGAAGTAGATCGTGGAGCTTTTCGCACGCCGACGCTGCGAAATATTGCCAAGACCGCACCTTACCTGCACGACGGCAGCTTGAAGACACTGAAAGAGGTCATTGATTTCTACATCGGCGGCGGCAATGCCAATCCGCAACTGGACAAGGAAATGAAACCGCTGAAACTCTCGGCGCAGGAACGCGAAGATTTACTCGCCTTTCTCGAATCGCTCACTGGCGAGCTTCCGCCCAACGCCGAAGCCCCGAATAAGCAATAGGCAGTCAGGTAAGAATCAACGTTATGGCTTTGCATTCACAGAGAAAAATTATGCGGTGTTTCTGGATCGGGCTGGCGGGCAGCCTGCTGTTCGCCGCGTGTTCGCGTGCGCCACAGCAGTCGGCGAATGCACCCGCGCCTTCTCCTATGTTCCAGGTTGATCCCAAAACAGTAGGCACGATTTCCGGCAAAATTTTGTTCACGGGCAAAAAGCTGCCGGGCAAAAAAGTGAATATGGATGAAGACCCGCAATGCGCCAAGCTGCATCCTACTCCCGTCAGTGATGACAGCCTTGCGGCCAATAACAACGGCACGCTCGCCAATGTTTTTGTGTACATCAAACAAGGGTTAGAAGACAAAACCTTTGCCCCGTCGAGCGACACCGTGCTGATAGATCAGAAAGGTTGTTGGTTCGGCCCGCGTGTACTGGGCATTCAGGTCGGGCAAACGCTCAAGGTCACGAACTCCGATCCCGTTTCGCACAACATTCACCCGCTGCCACAAACCAACCGCGAATGGAATCAGAATCAGCCGCCCGGTGCCGAAGCCTTTACGCGCAAGTTCACGGCTCCCGAAGTAATGATTCGCGTCAAATGTAACATTCATGCCTGGATGCACGCCTGGATTGGCGTCGTAGCGCATCCGTACTTTGCAGTGACGGGCGCGGACGGCACATTTACCCTGCGCAATGTGCCGCCCGGCAAATACACGCTGGAAACGTGGCAGGAAGAACTTGGCAAACAGGAACAACAAATCACGCTCGCGCCGTCAGGCCAGAGCGAGGTCACATTCACATACAAATAAAGGCATCCGCCTGAAGGAGAAAATCCGATGAAAAAGCCCCTATTTATCACGTTCTGTTGCGGCTTTGTTTTGTTGACTGCCAGTTGCAACAACACTACTTCGACTCCGCCCACAGCCGCGAACACGACGGCGAGCAAAGCACCAGCAGCGATTCCCGAATGGAAATCTGGCGCTCGTATTTTCATCACGAATGAAACATCGGGCGACCTGAGCATTCTGGACGGCACGACGTTTGAAGTCATCGGCACCGTACCGCTCGGCAAACGCCCACGCGGTATTCACGCCAGTCCTGACGGCAAGACAATTTATGTCGCGCTCAGCGGTTCGCCGCTCGCGCCTCCCGGCACGGACGAAAGCAAATTGCCGCCGCCCGACAAAAGCGCCGACGGCATTGGCGTCTATGATGTCGCGCAAAACAAAATCGTGCGGATGTTGCCCGGCGGTTCCGATCCCGAAAACTTCGACATCAGCAAAGACGGCAAGACAATTTATGTTTCCAACGAAGATGCGGCAGGTGTGAGTTTTGTTGATCTCACGAGCGGCAAAGTTGAAACGACGATCAAGACCGGCGAAGAACCTGAAGGCGTCACGCTCGCGCCTGATGGCAAGCGCGTCTATTCCACCTCAGAAGGCGATGGCAGCGTTTCGGTTATTGATGTTGCCGCTCGCAAAGTCCTCAAACACATCAAAGTCGGTCGTCGCCCGCGTAACATCGTCTTTTTGCCTGATGGCTCGCGCGGTTATGTGAATGCTGAAAATGACGGCACGGTTGTGATCTTCGATCCAGTCAAAAACGAAAAGCTCAGCGAAATCCAGCTCGGCACCGCAGGCGAAATCAAACCAATGGGATTAACGCTTTCGCCGGACGCCAAGAAGTTATACGTCACCACCGGACGCGGCAAGAAAGTATTTGTCGTGGATGTGGCGACGAACAAAGTGGAAACGTCCTTTGAAGTCGGCCAGCGCCCGTGGGGACTGGCGCTGACGCCCGATGGCAAAACGCTGATTACAGCCAACGGCCCGTCCAACGATGTTTCCATCGTGGATGTAACGAAACAGGAAGTGGCGAAGAAAGTGAAGTTGACGGGTAGCCCGTGGGGCGTATTGATTCTCAATCGGTAATTGCAGTATTGATAGCGTGAGCGACCTGTACATTGCTCTGCCACTCGCTTCACTCAAGCACAGGTTGCTCACGCTCCCTGGTTACCGATTTAAAAATTATACTGATCAATATTCGCCTTATTGAAAACGAACGGTGGCCCCAAAATCACCTCATCGCCCTGCACTTCAATCTTACCTTTGCGCCCTGCCGTTAATTCTTTCGCGCCTGCTTTCAGAGTTCCATCCGCCACCGCCTTCGCCGAATGCACGACCAGATAGCCGAGGTCTATCGTGTTCCACAAAATCACGCTCGGCGTGATGTCGTCGTGAACATAAGGCTTGCACAGATTCGGCAGCGACAGTCCCATCACTTTTATATCCTTGCGCCCGGACTGCTTAACGGCTTCGCTTGCGCCAGGCACGGCGGGTGCAGAGATGGCCATAATCAGTTTCAGATTCGGACTGGTTTTCATGAGGTTCTGCGCTTCGGTGAACGCGCGGTCGCGGTCGTCATCGCTTGGTTTGACGCCGAGGAGTTTGAGGTTCGGATATTTTTCTGCCACGCGCGCTTTGATGTGTTTGATCCATTCGTTCTGATTGTCGGCGCTGATGCTGCCCGTGATGATGGCGAATTCGCCGGAGCCGTTCAGAATGCGCGCCGCTTCGTCCACGAGCGTGTAGCCGATGCCTTGCGGTGTCGCTTGATTGACCAGAAAATCGCGCGCGTCTTTTTCGGCGTCGGCATCCCACGTCAACACTTTAATGCCCTTTTGCCGCGCCTTGCGCAGCACCGTAGAGATGCCTTCTTTGTTGCTGACGGCGACGGCAATCACATCCACACCGCGCGTAATCCACGCTTCGACGACTTCGTTTTGTTTGGCGGGATCGAGGTCGGTCGGGCCATCCCACAGCAATTCGATGCCGAGTTCTTTCGCGGCTGCTTCCGCGCCCTGCCGACAACTGGCGAAGTAAGGATCGCCCTTCGCTTTCGGCATCACAGCAACGGTCAGCTTGCGATTAGCCGTTGGCGTAGCCGTGTTACCAGCCGTCGCAGAATTACTCGCCACCGGTTGCAGCGAGCGCGCCAGCATCCAATTGCTGCCCGCGACGATCAGCGCCGAAGCCAGCATAACAACACTCAAAATAGCGACTTGTGAATTTTTCACCTCGAAGTCCTCACTCAAAATAGTTTGTGCAACGACAGGCCGCGCCGAGCGCCGATGGGCATAACGATCAATCAGAATTGTCGTCAGCAACAACACGCCCGTCAAAATCCCGGCCAGTTCGGCAGGCTGTCCGCTCAGGCGCAAACCGTTCTGCAAAATCACGACGGCAAACAACCCCAGCACTGTTCCCAGCACCGTCCCGCGCCCGCCGTAAATCGAAGTCCCGCCCAACACGACCGCCGTAATCGCCATCAACTCGTAGCCCGTTCCCGCATCTGATTTCGCCTGCCCCAAATGCGCGACATAGACAATCGCCGCCACGCTCGCCACCAGTCCCGACAGCACGTACAACCAAAACAGCCGCCGCGCGACCGGCACGCCCGCATACTTCGCGCCTTCGGCAGAAAAGCCGATGGCGTACAAACTGCGCCCGTAAATGCTGCGATGCAACCACCACCAAATGCCGATGATCGCCACAAGCAAAACGAACAACTGCGGCGGCACGATGCCGCCCAAATAGCCTTGCCCCAAAAACAAAAACTCCGGCGCAAAGCCACGATAGGTCTGCAAACCTTCCGTCAAGCCTTCCGCCAGCCCGCGATACAGCGAAAACGTACCGAGCGTGACGATCAGCGGCGGCAGATTCAACCGCGCAATCAGGAACGCATTCAAGCCACCGCCGAGCGCGCCGAGTACGACAGTTGCCAACGCCGCAAGCGGCAACGGCAAATGCGCATCGTGCCACAGCGAACCAAGCACTACCGCCGACAGCCCAATCATCGAACCGACCGACAAATCAATCCCGCCCGTAATAATCACGGGCGTCAGCGCCAGCGCAAGCAATCCGATTTCCACACTCAGCCGCACGACTTCAAAACCGTTGTTCGTCGTCAGAAAGTTGTTGCCCGTCACGCTGAAGATCACACATTCGACCAACAACACCAGCAACAACGTCCATTCCTGATTCGGAAACAACCGCGCGTGCCAGGCGGGCAAGGATTGGAGATTGGAGATTGGAGATTGGAGATTGGAGGCAGCCATCTTTTATTGCGTGCCTCCTGTGGGCGCGGGACGAAGATTTTTATGCCGCGTTCCGCGTTCCGCAATCTGACTTAACACGATGTCGGAAGCGAGAGCGGCGAGAATGATTGCGCCTTGAATGGCTTTTTCCCAGAAGGGATTGATGCCCGCAAATGTCAGCGCGGTGCCGATGGTGCCGAGCAGTGCGGTGCCGATCAACGTGCCGATCAAGGTGCCGCGTCCGCCGCTGATGGCGGTGCCGCCGACGACAACAGCAGCGATGGCTTTCATCTCCAAGCCGAGGCCGGAATTGCTGGGGATGGAACTGAAGCGAATCGAATTTAACAATGCGGCTAGACCGGTCAATGCGCCCATCAGCATAAACACGGCAAGAATCACGCGCGGTGGATTGATGCCTGCCAACCGCGCCGCTTCGGCATCGGAACCGACGGCATAGACCGCACGCCCAGCGCCAACGTTTCCCAGCATCCAACGAAACGCGAACAGCACCACAAACGCAATCAGCACAATCAGCAATTGCCCCATTCCCTGCCCCGCGCCGAACCATTGAAAGCTCGCGGGCAAGCCCTGCACCCACGTACCTTCCGTAATCCAGCGCAACGCATCGCGCGCAATCACCAGCGTCGCCAGCGTCACGACAATCGCGGGCATTTTGAACTCGGCGACCAGCAGGCCATTCACCGCACCAAACCCCGCGCCAATCACGGGGACGAGCAATAACAGCAACGGCACGGGAATCCCGCTTTTTGCCAGCGCCCCGGCCAACATACTGCACACGGCGAATTGCGAGCCGACGGAAATATCAATTTGCCCGGCCAGAATCACCATCGTCATCCCGATAGCGACAATTAACACGGGCGCGTTCGCTACGGCCAAATCACGCCAGTTTCCCGCATTGAAAAACGATGGCGACACGATACCGACGAACAGCAGCAAGGCGAGATACGCCAGCAACGCCGCAATTTCGCGCTGGTAGCGAGTCAGCTTGAAGGAAGATGTAGCCATAAAATTTACGCAAAGCGCCTGGGAGCGCACGCGGCTCGCGTGCTGAGGCGTGATAAGCGGTATTTTTCTCGGAGCGGGTTTCCTTTCCCATCCTCGGCACGCGAGCCGCGTGCGCTCCCAGGCGCTTTGCGTCTACTCAATGCTCACGAATGTCCTAACGCTAAAGACAAGACCTGTTGTTGCGTAGCTTCGGCACGAGACAGCACGCTGACAATCGTGCCGTTGTGCAGCACGGCGATACGATCACTCATCCCCAGCACTTCGGGCAGTTCGGATGAGATCATCAGAATCGCCATTCCGCGCGCGGCCAGTTCGCCCATCAGCGAATGAATTTCCGCTTTCGCGCCCACGTCAATGCCCTGCGTGGGTTCGTCCAAAATCAGCACACGCGGTTCCGTAGCGAGCCAACGACTCAGCGCGACTTTCTGCTGATTACCGCCCGACAACGTAGCGACGGGTGCAAACGTCGTCGGCGTTTTGACGGCAAAGCGGTTGACGTATTCGATGGTAAGCTCGCGCTCGCGGTTGAAATCCAGCGCACCAAATGTAGCGAGACGATCCAACGTCGCCAGCGTGATGTTGTGACTAATCGGCAAATCCAGCACCACGCCGTGCCGCCGCCGATCTTCGGGTACGTAGGCGATGCCGTGCTGAATCGCGGCTGCCGGACTGTTGATCGTGACCGCCGCGCCGCGCAACAAAATTTCGCCCGCGTCCGCTGGCGTCAGGCCAAACAGCGTGCGCGCGAGTTCTGTGCGGCCTGCGCCAACCAAACCAGCCAAGCCGACAATCTCGCCCGCGCGTATCGTCAGGTTGATGTCGCGCACGCCCGCCGTCTGACAACTGAGGTTTCGCAGTTCCAACACGACTTCACCAATCGCTACGTCGCGTTTCGGGAACACGGCGGACAATTCGCGCCCGACCATCAGGCGAATGAGTTCCTGTCGGTCTACGTCCTGCATTGCGCGCGTGTCAATCGTGTTGCCGTCGCGTAGCACCGTTACACGGTCAGCAATCTGCGGCAATTCTTCCAGCCGGTGCGAAATGTAAATGATGCCGACGCCGCGCGTGCGCAGTGCGTGGATGACGCGAAAGAGGTTCGCCGCATCCTCTTCCGAAAGCGATGCCGTCGGCTCATCCATAATCAGCACTTTGGCTTCAGCACCGAGCGCCCGCGCGATTTCGACGAGTTGCTGTTCCGGCATCGAAAGCTCGCCCGCCAACGCATCAGGCCGAATTTTCGCGCCGACCTGTGCGAGCAATTGTTCCGCCCGCGCCCGTCGTCCACGCCAATCAATGCGCCGCCACAGCCCGTTGCGCTCCAAACCGTAGGCGATGTTTTCGGCGACAGTTAATTCCGGGAATAACGCCGGTTGCTGATAGATTGCCGCAATGCCCAGATTACGCGCGTGCTGCGGCGAATTGTGGGTGAGCGGTTGCCCTTGCAAAAACAGTTCGCCGCTGTCGGGTTCCACTGCGCCCGTGACGATTTTGATGAGCGTTGATTTGCCCGCACCGTTCTCACCGATCAACGCATGCACTTCGCCCGCGCGCAACGCGAACGAAGCAGCTTTGAGCGCGTGGACGCCCGCATAAGATTTCGTGATGTGTTGCGCTTGCAGCAGGAGCGTTTCGGTCATCGTTTCGGGATCAATTACTTCTAGGAATGTGTGAAAGCGCGTGCAGCATAAGTCGTATGGTGAAAAAAATCAAAGCGGTTCGATGTACTGCAAACATCTTGTTTGCAGTCGCGCGGCAGTCACTCCGCATGTTGCTGCAAACAAGATGTTTGCAGTACATTGCCAACCGACTTACCGCCCAACGACAACCCGTTCCATCACATCGCCGCGCGTCAGTTGATCCACGACATCCATTCCGGCAATCACTTGCCCAAACACCGTGTAGCCGCCGTCCAGATGCGGCTGCGGCGCGTGGCAGAAGAAAAACTGACTGCCGCCCGTGTCCTTGCCCGACAGCGCCATCCCGACGGTGCCCCGGTTGTACAGGCGCGTATTGATCTCGCAGCGAATCTGATAGCCCGGCCCGCCGTTGCCATCGCCGCGCGGATCGCCGCCCTGCGCGACAAAGTTCGGCACGATGCGATGAAACACGATGCCGTCGAAATATTTCTGCTTCGCCAGTTCGATGAAATTGTCTACGGTCATCGGCGCGTCCTGCGCGAACATCTGAATTTTGATGATGCCTTTGGAAGTGTGCATCGTCACCGTCACCGGCTGTTGTTGCAAACGGCGCACGCGCGCATAGTAGGCCGCATCGTGCGGTAACGCGGTCGCGGGTTCCGCCGGAACGCCTTCGCCCGCCTGCCGCAGCAATTCCGTGGCCCGGCGGCGTACGCGCGCATCGGCATCCGTCAGCGAGGTTTTAAGCAGGCTCACAGCGGGCGGCGTTTTATACTTGCTCACTGCATTCAGCAGCGCGAGCCGCGCCTGTGCGTCGTTTTTTGCCTGTACCAGAGCAGCCGACAGCGCCTGAAAATTTTCCTCGTTTCGTTCGATCACAAAGCCTGCCGCCACCGCCCGCGTCGTCAGGTCTGACGCGCGCAGTTGTCGTGTGGCCAGTTCCGGCAAGCCTTCGTATTTGCGCTGCGCCAGCGCACGTAACAGCGCGGGCATTACGCGCGCATCGGTTTTGCCCTGCTCTGCGTCTTTCACCATCGCCAGTAACTTGGCCTGCGCGCGCGGCGTGCCAGCCGTAGCCAGGACTTGTGCCAGCGTCGCCGCACTGCGCCAATCGCGCGGCGAGCGTTCTTCCAGCCCTGTCCAGAAGGCGGCTTCCCCAAATTTGCCGAGTTCGGTTTCGATCTCGATATACGCGCCGGCTCCCGTTGCCGCACGAAGCTGCTGCAAAAACGGCACGATGCTTTCATCCTTGAAGCTGCCGAGCGAGGTCACCACTTCGAGCAGTAAATTGATTTGCGCGGGGCGCACTTTGCCAGCGGTTTTGGCCTGCTGCCATTGCTTCAGCAAAGTTTCGCCGAATGCGAGCAACGGCGTTAATGCGCGCCGATCTCCCTGCGTAGCCAGCGCGCGCACGGCGCTCACCTGCACACGATCACTCGCATCGTTGAGAAGCCTGACCAGTGGATCAAAAGCGCTGGCATCTTTCGCCTGCCCCAGCGCACGAGCCGTATTCGCCCGCACATCCGTGTCACGATCTGCGAGCAACGGCAGCAAGGCCGACGCGCCGGGACTAAGTCGTTGGCCCCAACGAGAAAATGCATTGGCTGCTGCTGCACGCAACGCAGGTTCACGCGACTGCAATTGTTTTGCCAACGGCTCCACGCTTGACGGCTGGCGCACGCGCAGCAGCGCCGTGATGGTCAAAAAGCCCAGCAATTTCGTAGCGGGCGTCAATGTTGCGGTCGGCGCGGGCAATTGCGCAATCAATGCCTGATTGATTCGCTCCACCAGCACAGGGCCGAGGATGTCAGCATTGCTAGGCCCCGCGTTCTGCCCAGCAGGTTGAAAACTGACAATCTTGCCTAAAGCTTCGGCCACGCGCGCACGCACTTCGACGGCTTCTGTTTTTTTCTCCAGAAGATTCAGTAACGCTGCTGCTGCCTTCGTATCTTCGATTTCGCCGAGGGCAAACACGAGGATGCTCCGCTGCCGAATGGGCGTGGCGGTTTCTAATGCCTTCAACAAAACGTCCGTGCCGTTTTTGTCGCCGATGCGACCGATAGCCAGCGCGGCACGGTATCGCACGTCGGGCAGTTTGTGCTGCAACAGCGCGGCCAATTCGCCTGCGCCCAAACTGCGCGCGTCTTCCCACTGCAAAATGCGCGTATACACGTCAGCGGGCGGCGTTTGCCCGCGCGCGGCGGCAACCAGGCACACCAGGGCAAAAACTAATTTCATCGGGAAAAACAAGCGGGTGAAGAAGCGTTGCGGCATCGGCGCACTCCTAAAATCATTCTTGAGTTTTATGTTTTGAAGGATGGGCAGGCTAACAGATGCGCAAACGATTTGCTACCGCAACTCGGCAACGCTACTCGGTTTGCCCGGCGGCTTTTGATTCCAGATTGGGCGGCACAGGCGGTTCGACGGGTTTCGGAGGATCGTCATTGCCGCCGCGATTCTTGTCGGGGTTGAAGCCGGGATAACTCACGCGCTGGTGATGAATATTGAGCAGCGTTTGGATCAGCGTTTCGCGGATGATGTTGAGTTCCTGCAACGTCACATCGCTTTCGTCAAACTGGCCATCGGCGACGATGTGGTCAATGATGCGTTTGATGATGAGGCGGATATTTTCTTCGGATTGATCGTCGAGCGAGCGCGCGGCGGCTTCGGCCCCGTCGGAAAGCATCACGATCACCGCTTCTTTCGTCTGCGGCTTCGGCCCCGGATAGCGGAAATCATCGGGGTTGACGGTTTCGCCGATGGCTGCCGCCTGCGCTTTGGCTTTATGGTAAAAGAACGCCAGGATGCGCGTGCCGTGATGTTGCGGAATGAAATCTATGATCTGTTGCGGCAGTCCCGCTTCCTCGGCCATTTTAATGCCGCGCCGCACGTGGCCGGTGACAATGCGAACGCTGTCGCGCGCATCCACTTTGTTGTGCGGGTTTTCCATCCCGTTTTGGTTTTCGATGTACATTTTCGGCGCGGCCATTTTGCCGACGTCGTGATACAGGCAGGCAGTGCGCGTAAGCAAGGAGTTTGCGCCAATGGCTTTGGCGGCGGCTTCGGCGAGCGTAGCGACGATGAACGAGTGATGATTTGTGCCCGGCGTTTTGATCGCTAATTCGCGCAGCAACGGATTGTCAGCATTGGAAAGCTCCAACAGCTTCATATCCGTCAAAATGTCGAACGCAGATTCATACAGCGGCGTAATCAAGCTCGCAATGCCCGCACATTGGATGCTGCTGAAACAGCCGATCAGCACGCTATTGAACGTTGCCCGCCAGGTGATTTGTTGTCCCGCGAGCAGCGCGACCACCAGGCTCATACAAGCATTCGCCGCCACCATTACAGGAATTGCCAGCGAAATTGCGTTGCGCACGCGATAACGTTCAATGCTGGAAATGGCCGCAATCGAAGCGACCAGCGAATACATCGCCATCGCCATGCCGCCATCGGAAATCAACGCCACGAGCAACGCGCCAATCAACGCCGCCACCAGCGCAATCTGACTGCCCACGAGCAATGACACGCCCAGCGCGGAGGCCGCAAACGGAATCGCCAATTGAAATCCGAAGTAGCCGCTATAGCGCCCCATTTCTGGATTGTTGCTGAGCATCGCCGCCAGAAATGTTCCCATTCGCACCAGCAACGTTTGCAACAGAATGGCCGAACTCGTCACCCAAAACGTCGTTTCCGCAGGCAAGCGCAAGGAACGGCTGCGCGCCGAGGCTTTGTACAGCGCAAAGTAAATTACCGCCATCGCCCCCATCATCCCCAGCAACCGCTGCGGCGCATTGAAGGTAAGAAACCCTTCGTGGGCAATTAAATGTGCGGTGGCGAAAACAAGGAGAGAAAAGAAGCTCCAGAAACGAACGCGCGGCGGGATGCGGTGATACCAATGAGAGAGTCGCTGTTCCGCAGATGATGGCAAGCGGAGGACACGAACAAGCCAGGAGCGTTTTCGTTTTGTATTCATCAGTCGTTACCAAATAACACCTGAGCGAATCGGGAGTATAGCATAACCACGCGACGTGCAAACAGCGGGGGAGCAGTCAGTGGCTGGAGGCAGAACCGGTACGGGACTCACAACCAATGGCCACTGACCACTGACCACTGACCAATTTACACAACTCAGGTACAATACGCCTGGTCGCACAAACACTATGAAACCGCTAAAACTTTACACCCGCACAACAATTCTGGTTTCGCTGATTTTGATTTCTGTGCTGTTGGCGGTGGTGTATTTCTTTATAACGCGGGCAGCAGAAATCGAATTGCAGGAGCAACGCGAAAACGGGCGTGTTCTGGTGCTGCGACTCGCCAATTCCCTGCCCGAACTATCACCGGATTTAGAAAAAGCCGAAATTCGGCGGCAGATTATCGCCTTTCGCAAATTGGCCGCGACTACGCAACTGCAAACGGTTCGCATCTATGACAAAAGCCTGAATGAGATTGTCGCCTTCCCTCCGGCAGCCGCGGTCGAAATTCCGCCGCAGGTCTTAACCAAACTAGCGCAGAAGGACGCCTCCACGGTTCTGCACGAAACGCCGACCCAAACCAAACCGGAAGTCTTCATTGATGCCTATGCGCCGCTGCTGGATCACGACGGGAAAATGGCCGGCGTCGTGAGTCTGACGATCAAACGCGAACCGCTTTCTGATCTTTCGCAACGCCTGATCGTGTTGACAATTGCGCTGCTGGCGGTCGCCATTGTTTCGATTATTTCGGTGTTGTACCTGCTTTTCAGCCAGGTCATTTACCGCCCACTGGATGATTTGGTCAGGACGATGGCCGAGGCGGAAACGGGCAATCTGGCAGCGGTCGCGCCCGTGCGGGCCAATGACGAATTCGGCCAGTTGGCGACCGGTTTCAATCGCATGCTGGCGGAGTTGCGTGCGATGACCAAGGCGCAGACGCAGTATCAAAAGCAACTGGAAGAGGCCGTCACAGAAAAGACGACGGAGTTGCGAGATTCCAACGCAGCGCTCTTTGAGATGCAGCGCGAATTGACGAAGTATGAACGCCTTGCCGCCGCCGGACAGTTGGCAGCACAGTTCGCGCACGAAGTCGGCACACCGTTAAATTTGATTTCGGGCCACGTGCAATTGCTGATGGCGCGCTCGGCTGATGACAAGACGCACGAACGATTGAAGCTGATCGCCTCGCAAATCGGGCGCATTGAAAAAATCGTGCGCGGCATGCTCGATGCCACACGCCGCCCGCAATTGACGCTGATGCCCACGGATTTGAATGCGTTCCTGCAACGCATCTTTGAGATCACGGAACCGACCTTGGCCGCGCGCGAGGTTACGCTGCGCGTTGAATTGGACGAGGCGAATCCCGAAGTAATGGGCGACAACGAACAATTGCAGCAGGTCTTCATCAACCTTATCAACAACAGTTTGGACGCGATGCCTGACGGCGGCGAATTATATTTCGCCACGGCAGTCGTGAATGATTTCGCCGTCATCACCTGCCGTGACACTGGCATCGGCATCAGCGACGAGGTGCGCGAACGCATCTTTGATCCGCTTTTTACCACGAAACTCAACGGGCGAGGCAGCGGCTTAGGCTTAACTGTCGTGCATAAAATTATCCAGGAACACGGCGGCCAGATCACGCTTAAAAGCGAAGCGGGAATGGGCGCAGAATTTCAAATTAGTTTGCCATTAACAGATTCGTCCGTGGTCAGTCGTCCGTGGTCAGTCGCCACAGAAGCGCGTAACGGACAACTGACAACTGACAACTGACAACTGACGATATGAAAAATATCTTAGTCATTGACGACGATCTCGACACGTGCAATTTCCTGCGCGAAATTTTTGAAGAGCAGACGTGGCGCGTGCGCACGGCTCAAAATGTTGAGGCCGCCTTGGCTGCCGCACAGGAGAAACCTTTTGACTTGATTGTCAGCGACATCAACCTCAACGATTCGCTCAATGGCATCGCACTGCTCAAACATTTCCGCCAGGTTTTGCCTGCCTCGCAGGTCATTTTGATTTCCGGCTTCGGCACGCTCGAAACCGCGATTGAAGCGGTTAAGGAAGGCGCGTTCGATTTCATCAGCAAGCCGTTTGACGTGCAGGAAATCATCGCCACCGCCCGCCGCGCGCTCGCCACACAGGAGCAGGAGGCCGCCGCCAGCAAAACCGCGACCGCCAATGTAGGCTACGGTTCGGGACTCGTCGGGCATAGTCGGCAAATGATCGAACTCTATATGGAAATTGCGCGCGTGGCGGCGTATCGCTCCACGGTGCTGATTTATGGCGAATCCGGCACGGGCAAAGAACTGGTCGCGCGTGCGATTCACAACCACAGCCCGCGTGTGACCAAGCCGTTCATCGCCGTCAACTGCGGCGCGCTGACGGAATCGCTGCTCGAAGCCGAACTCTTTGGCCACACGCGCGGCAGCTTTACCGGCGCAGTTGCCGACAAAAAAGGACTGTTTGAAGAAGCCGAAGGCGGCACGCTGTTTCTGGATGAAATCGGCGAAACCAGCCCAGCATTGCAGGTCAAATTGCTGCGCGCCTTGCAGGAAAGCGAAGTGCGGCGTGTCGGCTCAACCAAATCGCTGAAAGTGGATGTGCGCGTCATTGCCGCCACCAATCGCAATTTGGAAGAGGAAGTCAAAGCCGGGCGTTTCCGCGAAGATTTGTACTATCGTCTGAGCGTGATTACGCTGCGCGTACCGCCGCTGCGCGAACGGCGCGAAGACATCCCACTGCTCGCGCTCCACTTCCTGCAACGCGCCTGCGAGGAAACGAACAAGCGCGTGACGTTGTCAGAAGCGGCGCTACGCACGCTGCGCGAATACGAATGGAGCGGCAACGTGCGCGAGTTGGAAAACACCATCGAACACGCTGTGCTGCACACGCGCGGTTCAGTCATCACCGACGAAGACTTGCCCGTACGCATTCGCGCCGCTGCGGCATCGGCCCTCGAACGCGCCCCCTTTGCGCCGGAACAACTCTTTACCGACTTGCCTTCGCTTGATGAAATGGAGCGGCGGTATTTGCTGCATGTGTTGGAAGCCGTCAATGGCAACCGCACGCGCGCTGCCGAAATCATGCAGATTGATCGGCGCACGCTCTACCGGATGGCCGAGCGGTTTGGCATCAAACTGGAAGGATAAAAAAGCCGGAGTAGAAAATTCTACTCCGGCCTTTTTGCTGTCGTCTGGCTAAAGCAGGGCAACTTCACTTACGCCTGCTCGCTAACGAATTCTTTAGTGTTTCTTCTCTTCGGGCTTAACTGCGCCTTTGGCTGCATCCGCGCCTTTGCTCATCATTTCTTTGCCTTTGTCGGCTGCGCCTTTGGCCGCATCCGCTGCCGCGCCTGCACCGGCCTTCATCGTATCAGCCGCGCCTTTGGCCGCATCTTTGGCACCTTCCGTCGCCTTGCCAGCCGCATCTTTCACTGCGCTCATCGCGCCGTCGGCAGAGAGTTTGGAAACGTCTACTTTACCAGCCGTCGCGGTGGCAGCATTCACAGCCGTGGTCAAGCCAGCCGCATCTTTCGCAGCTTTCGCTTTATCCAACGCAGCGGTCAACGGTTCCAACGCAGCTTTCGCGGCGGGGCTGCTGGCGGCTAACGTCGCGGCTTCTTTGCTCGCAGAGGCAACCGCAGCCTGGGCGTCTTCCAGCTTCTTCGCTTTAAGCGCCGTAGCGGCATCGCCGAGGTCTTTCGTGATCGTCGCCAACGAAGTTTTCGCGTCAACTTTCGGTGCCGTCGGCGCAGCCGCAGAAGCTGTGGTCGCGGGCGTCGAAGCCGGAGCCGCCGTCACCGGGCTGGATGTCGGGGCAGGCGCGGTGGGCGTGCCGGAATCACAAGCGCCCAGCAACATAGCAGCAGACAAAACACCAATGGACAAGGAAATGGACAGAATATTTTTCTTCATAGCTTTATGCTTTCTCCCTCATTTACCTTCCGCAGTAGTTCAGAATCGCGGAGGGGGTTGAATTTGCAGATGGTGCCGAGTTGGAGGCTCTTGCCGTTCGGCGCTTCCGGCGTTCCCCTGAGCAACCGTTGTGCCAGCAACAACCGAAAAATTAAAATCCTTATATTGAGCGATTTAGTTAATTTTCATCGAATGAATGCCGCATTCCGTTGTTTCGCGGTGTGGCGGTTTGGAAAACTTTCAGCAAAACCGCCACAGACTACGCGCCTAATTTTCATCCTGATTCCCGCTCTCGCCCCGACCACCACTGCTCTGAAACAGCGAATCCATTTGCTCTAGGTTATTGGTCAATTCGGGCAAAAGCGGCGTGAGCTGGCTGGGAGATTCAGCGGCGGCGGTTTGCGAGAGCAGGACATCAAATTGTTGCGCGACGGCTTCGCCCTGCTTGCGCGCACGAATCAACGGACTGACATCATTCCACGCCTCGCGCAACGCAGCAGCGCGTACGCGCGTCATTTTCTCATCGCCGAGCGCCTGCCAAAACGACAAGTCGCGCACGAGTTGATGCAGTCGTTGCACCTCGGCAGGCGTCGCCCGTTTGATGAAGCGGGTTTTGGTTTCCGTGATGATGCCAAGTAATTGATTGATGGCTAAATGTGCGTCTTTGGGCTGTTTTTCGCTGATGGCGCGGTCGAGTTGCACGACGTACAAATCGAAGAAATCCTGCAATAAAGGTGAAATGTCGGGATGGCGCAGTTGCGGTGAAGGCAAGCGCCGATCTTTCAATTCAAAGGCGGCGAAGCGCGTTTGTGCCTCTTCCCAATCTTCCTCATTGATGGCGTCAGACAGGCTGTCGAGTTGTGCCTGCGCAAAATGCAAATCGGTCGCAATTGTCGCTGCATTCGCCGCCGGACGCGCACTCGGTAACGGCGTCGCGTGGGGGCTGGCAGGCAACAGCGCGGCGGCGGCGTTAAGTTCAGGCGGCTTCTTTTTGCTAATCAGGTTGGAAACCAGCACCAACCCGGCAAAGGTAAGCAGCACAAGCGCAGTAAGAATTGTCAGAGCTTTGCGATTCATTTTCGGTTCTGGCGCAGCGCGCGAGCCTCAAAACCAATTTTACTGGCAAAGACCGTACCAGTTTGGGAAGGCACCCTAAAAAGCCGCCTAACTAAAGCAGCGCAACGCACTTGCCTGCCCTGCTGACAATTGCCTGCAAAACTCGCCGTCAACAATTCTGCCACGTCGCTTGTGCTGGCTACTTGCTTAGTCAAACGACCACAACTTCCGCCAACAGGCTTTTGCCGGGCTGGAGGGCAAACTTTCGGGGTGAGTTGCTTCTGACGCGAGGGGTGCATAACATACGCCGCTATGAACACTGCGCTGATTTATACGGAACAATATCTGCTGCATAACACGGGTGAGCATCCCGAACGCCGCGAACGTTATGCGGCGGTGCTGAAGGGCTTGATGGAGGAGCGTGACTGCTGGGAAGAGATGGCGAAGATTGCGCCCCGTCCGGCCACAGACGAAGAAATCTTGCGCTGTCACGCGCCGCAAATTATCGCGATTGTGGCGCAGGCGTGTGCAATGAGTCAGGGACGCCGCGTACGCCTTGATGCTGATACTGTGGTGTCGCAGGATTCCGACCACGTCGCGCGACTGGCGGCGGGCGGTGCGTGTCTGGCAGTGGATGAAGCAATGACGACGGCAAGCAAACACGCCTTTGTTGCCTGCCGTCCGCCAGGACATCACGCGACGCCGCAGCAATCCATGGGCTTTTGCTTGTACAACAACGTCGCGATTGCGGCACGTTATGCACAGGCAACCTATCCTGAAATTCGGAAGGTGCTGATCGTGGATTTTGATGTGCATCACGGCAATGGAACGCAGGATATTTTCTACGACGACGCCAGCGTGTTTTACTATAGCCTGCACCAATATCCCTGGTATCCCGGCAGCGGCGCGGCGAGTGAAATCGGCACGGCGGCGGGCGAAGGCTTCACGTTGAATGCGCCGATTGCCGCTGGCACGACGGCGGCGGATTATTTGCGGCAATTTGAGCAAGGATTGGACAAGATTGCCGCGCGGTTCACGCCGGATTTGCTTTTGATCTCTGCCGGATTTGACGCGCATCTGACTGATCCACTCGGCGATTTAAGTTTGACCGACCGCGAATATGCGGCAATGACAAAACGCCTGAAAGAATGGGCTGACGCCGCCTGTCAGGGACGAATGGTTTCTTGTCTGGAAGGCGGGTACAATTTGCAAACACTGGGAGCCACCGTGCGCACCCACGTCGAAACAATGATGTCGTAAAATTATGAGCCAGGAAACCATCACCATCACCAACCAACAGCAGCAATGGGAAGAAAACACGCTGCAACCCGCGCTGCAAAAATCGCCGGAGTCGCACAAGCAATTCACCACGACTTCGCTGAAACCGATTGCGCGCTTGTACACGCCGCGCGATTTGGAGAATGACGACTTTGCCGAACAAATCGGCTTTCCGGGACAACCGCCGTACACGCGCGGCATTCATCCGACAGGCTATCGCGGCAAGGTTTGGACGATGCGGCAATTCGCAGGGTTTGGTTCGGCGTATGACACGAATCAGCGGTTCAAGTATTTGCTTGAGCACGGGCAAACCGGCTTGTCTACGGCGTTTGATTTGCCGACGCTGATGGGCTACGACTCCGATCATCCGATCTCGGAAGGCGAGGTTGGCAAATGCGGTGTGGCGATTGCTTCGCGGCAGGATATGGAAGTGTTGTTTGACGGCATTCCGCTGGAACAGGTGACGACTTCGATGACAATCAATTGTTCGGCTTCGATGATCTTTGCCTGCTTTCTGGCAACGGCAGAAAAGCAGGGTGCGAATTGGCGCAGGATTGGCGGCACGTTGCAGAACGATATTTTGAAAGAGTACATCGCGCAGAAGGAATGGATTTATCCGCCGCGCCCTTCAATGCGGCTGGTGACCGACACGTTCAAATTCTGCGCTGCCGAAATGCCGCGCTGGAATTCAATCTCAATCAGCGGCTATCACATCCGCGAAGCCGGCGCGACCGCCGCGCAGGAGTTGGCATTCACGCTCCGCGACGGCATTGAATATGTGGATTACGGCATTCGCGCCGGACTCGACGTAGATGACTTCGCGCCGCGCCTGTCATTCTTTTTCAATGCGCATAATGATTTCTTTGAAGAGATTGCCAAGTATCGCGCCGCGCGTCGCCTCTGGCATCGCGTGATGACCGAACGCTTTGGCGCGAAGAATCCGCGTTCGTGGCAAATGCGTTTTCACGCCCAAACCGCAGGCGTATCGCTGACTGTGCAACAGCCCATCAACAACATTTCGCGCGTGGCGATTCAGGCGCTCGCCGCCGTGCTGGGCGGTGCGCAGTCGCTGCACTGCGACGGCTACGACGAAGCGTTGGCCTTGCCGACCGAACGCGCGGCGTTGATTGCGCTGCGCACGCAACAAATCATCGCGGCAGAAACCGGCGTGACAAATACGGTTGATCCGCTCGGCGGCTCCTACTTCGTCGAAAAGCTGACGAATGAACTCGAAGAAGAAGCCTGGGAATACTTCCGCAAAATTGACGCCCTCGGCGGGATGGTCGAAGCGATTGAAGCGGGCTTTCCGCAAAAGGAAATTCACGAATCCGCCTATCAATACCAACGCGCCGTCGAACGCGGCGAAAAAGTTATCGTAGGCGTCAACGATTACCTGATGGAAGGCAACGAACTCGGCGAGCCGAACATTTTGCAGATTGATGATTCCGTTGGCGAGTTGCAGGCTGAACGCCTGCGCAAGCTGCGCGCCGAACGCGACAACACGGCGGCAACGCACGCCCTGGACGCGCTCAAACGCGGCGCGGAAGATGCGAGCGTCAATACGATGCCACTGCTGATTGATTGCGCCCGCGCCGATTGCACGCTCGGCGAAATGTGCGACGCGCTACGGCCTATTTTTGGGGAGTATCAGGAACCGAGTTTCTAGCCGGTTATCGGTACGGTACGGCGAGCGGTAGCGAGCTGGTAGCCGCCGACACCAGCTCGCTACCGCTCGCCGTATTGTACCGCGTCCCCTTCCACGTTGTATCGCATAACCCGGCTGACGGACAGCCTCTGCCAGCCTTTTCACAAGGAGTCCAAATGCCCAGAACAATTCCTCGGATCAGTCGCGTGCTGCTCACTTGCGTGCTGCTTGGCGCGAGCGTGTCAGCGCAAAAAAAAGCGGTAGCGCCTGCCGCCGTGCCGCCGGTTAAGTATCAGGAAACCAAATTGAAAAATGGCCTGCGCGTCTTCCTCGTCGAAGATCACAGCGCGCCGGTCATTTCGCTGGCGCTGATTTACGATACCGGTTCGCGCAATGAAAAACCGGGGCGCACCGGCTTTGCGCACCTCTTCGAGCATATGATGTTTCAAGGCTCGGCCAACGTCGGCAAAGGCGAATATATGATGCTCGTCTTCAACAACGGCGGCCAACTGAACGGCACGACGAACGAAGAGCGCACGTTGTACTTTGAAATCCTGCCCGCCAACTAACTGATCTGGCGCTATACCTCGAAGCCGACCGCATGCGCGGCTTGGATATTACCAAAGAAAATCTCGACAACCAGCGCAACGCTGTACAGGAAGAACGGCGGCTCGGCGTAGACAATCAGCCGTATGGTCTGCTCTTCGAGAAGTTTGGCGAAACGATGTACGACAACTTCAACTACAAACATTCGGTCATCGGTTCGATGGCAGATTTGAACGCGGCGAGCGTGGAAGACGTGAAAGAATTCTTCCGCATTTACTACGCGCCAAACAACGCGGTGTTGACGCTCGTGGGCGATTTCAAGGCAGGCGAGGCATTGAAACAGATCAAGAAACATTTCGAGGCGATTCCGGCGCAACCGTCACCCGCTACGGTTGATACGACTGAACCGGAGCAAAGTGCCGAACGGCGCTTCACGGTTGAAGACGGCTTGGCGCAGTTGCCAATGTTGCGCATCGGCTATAAAGGCGTGCGCGGCAACACACCGGATGCGTATGCGATGCAGGTGCTGGCCAATGTGCTGGGCAGCGGGCAAAGCTCGCGGCTGTATCAAAAACTCGTCCGCGAAAAACAATTGACGCTCTCGGCCAGCAGCTTTAGCAGCACCCGACGCGGCCCTGGTGCCTTTCAGATTTCCGCCAACATCGCGCCGGGCAAAAAAGTGGAGGACGTAGAGGCCGCCGTCTACGAAGAAATCGCCAAACTGCAACAGGAACCGATTGCCGATTGGGAACTCGCCAAGGCCAAACAATTCGCCAAACGCAGTGCGATCAACTCGCGCGGCAGTTCGCTCGGTCTGGCCATCAATCTGACGGAAGCGGTGGTGGCGTACAACGATCCGAATCTGGTCAACGTGCAATTCGACAAGGTGCTGGCGGTCACGAAAGAAGATGTGCAGCGCGTCGCGCAAAAATATCTGCAAGCCAACCGCCGCACGGTCGGCATCGCCATCCCGAAACCCAAAACAGCGCCAACGGCAGGCCGCTAACGGAAAGGAGAATCTATGCTGAAAATTATTTTGAGTCGTTTCACCATCCTCGTCGCGGCCTTGCTCGGTCTGGCCTTCACCCCGCTGGCACAAGCGCAGGGACAACAGCCGCCATCAATGAAAGGCGCAGTGATCAAAGGCAAAGCGCCAGTCAACAAAGATGTCCTCAAAGTCAAATTGCCGAAGCCCTACGAAACCAAGCTGAGCAACGGCATGCAATTGCTGGTGCTGGAAGATCACAAACTGCCACAATTCAGTGTGCAAATGGTCGTGCTGAGCGGCGGGCTGGCTGACCCGGCGGAGTTTCCGGGCGCGGCGCAGTACACGGCAACGCTGCTGCGCGAAGGCACGCAGTCCCGCGACAGCAAAAAAATTGCCGAGCAACTCGATCAACTCGGCGCGTCCATTTTCGCCAATGCTTCGCTGTCTTCGATCTCCACGAACGTTTCGGCTTCCGGTCTGACCGACAATTTCGATGCGATTATGGAATTGTTCTCTGACGTGGTCTTGCATCCGAGTTTTCCCGCCGACGAACTCAATAAACTGAAAACCCGCAACATTGCCGGGCTTCGTTTTCAGCGCGCACAGGCAGGCTTTCTGGCCAGCGAAATGTTTGCCAAAGTGATGTATGGCACGCATCCGGCAGCGCGTGTCGGTTTGACCGCCGAGCAGATTCAACGCCTCACGCCCGCCGTGCTGCAAAGCTTTCACGCGACGCACTACAAACCGAACAACGTGATTTTCGGGATTGTGGGCGATGTCAAACCGGCAGAAGTTGTGGCCAAGCTGGAAAAGATATTTGCTGCGTGGAAGCCCGGCGACGTGCCGAAAACAACGATTCCGACCGTCGCCGATACGGGCGGAGCCAAGATTTACCTGATTGATCGCCCCGGTTCGGTGCAAACCAATTTATTGGCCGGAACGTTGACGATTACGCGCACCGACCCGGATTACTTCGCACTGGAAATGATGAATCAGGTTGTCGGAGGAGGCCCCAGCGCGCGGTTGTTTATGAACCTGCGCGAAGACAAGGGATACACGTACGGTGCATACAGTAGCGTTTCGTCTTTCAAATATCGCGGGCGCTTCCAGGCGAATACCGAAGTGCGAACCGATGTAACAGAGGGCTCAGTGAAAGAATTACTGGCGGAGTTCAAACGCATCCGTGAGGAGAAAACAACCGCCGAAGAATTTGAGCGCGCAAAACGTTCGATCATCGGCGGCTGGGCGTTGCAGTTGGAATCGCCCTCATCTTTGTTGGGCGATGCGATCACAGCGAAGTTGTACGGTTTGCCCGCTGATTATTGGGACACGTACCCGCAAAAAATCGCCGCGATCACGGCAGACGATGCCCAACGAGTCGCGCGCAAATATCTCGACCTCGACAAACTGCAAATCGTCGCCGTCGGCGATGCCGCGAAAATTGCGTCAATCCTCAAACAATTCGGCACGGTGGAGATTTTCGATACCGAAGGCAAACCCAAAGCCAGCGCCGCCGCGTCAGGCGGTGCCAGCAAGTAGTTCAGTTGCTTTTGCCAGAGCGCAGGCGCGCAAGCTTGCGCTCTTTTTTCTCAGCCCATCAGCCTCGACAATGAACAGCAAACCTTACGATCAAGCTTTCAAGTTCCTGGCCGAACAAGACCCGGAATCCTTGCTGCGTCTGCTCGGTGCGATTGCGCCGGACGAGGAAGCAACCGTTGAATTGCTGCCCCGCGAAATCAGCGTCGCCGCCGTCCTGCCTGATCAACCGTATCGCATCACCTCCGCACGCGGCGAACGTATCGCCCACGTCGAAGCCCAAACGATTTGGCAAGACGACGTGCCGACACGGATGGCGGAATATGGCGGCTTGCATTGGTACAAGTACCGCGTGCCGATTGACAGTTACGTCATTCTGCTGACGCGCAAAAACCTGCCGCGCCGCCCGGCACGCAAAGGAATTATCGAGGGCGGCGGCACCCGCATCGAAACGTGCTTTCACCTCATTCGCCTCTGGCAGCTTTCCGCGCGGGAAGCGTTGGCCACCAACCGCGTCGCTTTGCTCCCCTTCATCCCACTGATGGCAGGCGGCTGGAAAGAGGTGGAACGCGGTGCGGCCACGTTGCAGGCGATTCGTAATGAAAGCCTGCAACGGGAAACCGCTTTGCATTTTGTGATGCTCGGCACGCTGCGCTACAATCGCCACGACTTGCTGGAATTGATCGGAAGGAGAGGTATGATTCCTTTAGAACAGCTCAGAAAACACTCCAGTTTTTACCAGTTCATCCTGGAAGAAGGACGCGAAGAAGGGCGCGAGGAAGGGCGACGGCAAGCAATCATTGCATTGTTCCGGCAATTGGCAGCGCGGCGCTTTCCAGACTTGGATGTCGAGCAGGAAGTTGCTGCGGTGACCGATTTTGACCAGTTGGAACAACTCGCGTTGGACTTATCCGACATCCCTGATGCCCAAACCTTGCGCCGAAAACTAACCGCACTCCACGCCCCCGTCAACTAAGCGGTGCCACTACAAACTTATGGCAGAACCCAAAATCAGAGTCTTATTAGCCAAGCCCGGTTTAGACGGGCATGATCGCGGCGTCAAAGTGATTGCCCGCGCCTTACGCGATGCCGGCATGGAAGTGATTTATACCGGCCTGCGCCAAACCCCGGAAATGATTGTCAGCGCTGCTGTGCAGGAAGATGTGCAAATCATCGGCCTGTCCATCTTGTCCGGCGCGCATATGACGATCTTCCCGCGTGTTGCACAGTTGATGCAGGAACGCGGATTAGATGATGTGCTGCTGTTTGGCGGCGGCATCATTCCAGAAGACGATATTCCGAAATTGAAAGCGCAGGGTGTGACGGAAATCTTTCTGCCCGGCGCTTCGACGGAACACATCATTCACTTCATTCAAACCAACGTCAAACCGCGCACGTTGTGACCACCGCAACTACCAGATTACAAACCTTCGGCACTTTTTTGCGAGACAGCGCGGCAGCGCTTGTCTTCCCCACACAATGCCGTGTTTGCGGGGAAATGGTCGCCTCGCTTAATGACGGCGTGGCGTGTCGGCGCTGTTGGCAGGCAGAAGAAAATACGCGGCTGGATTTTGATTTCTGCGAGAAATGCGACCTTTCGCTGCCTCGTTTGCTGTGGCAGGCGCAGGCGCGGCGTTGCGGGTTGTGTGAGGAACACGCTTATGTGCAGGCGCGCACCTGCGGCAACTATCGCGGGGCGCTGCGCGAAAATGTATTGCAGTTGAAAATGCGTCCCGTCATCGCGCGCCAACTTCAACAGCGGATGCTGGCAACATTCGGGCATTTCTCGCAGCCCGAAAATCTTGAAGTTATTCTCCCTGTTCCGCTCCATCTTTCGCGGCAACGCGAACGCAGTTTCAATCAGGCCGAAGTAATGGGGCGCGTGCTGGCGCGTGCGACAGGGTTGCCGATGTACACGACCGCGCTGCAACGCACCAAAGCCACCGAAAGACATCGCGTCGGAATGGATGCACGAGCGCGGCAAAAATCCATTGCCGGGGCGTTTGCCGTGCAGTCTCCACGCCTGGTGGCGAATCATTCCATCCTGCTCGTGGATGATGTGATGACGACGGGAACGACGGCGCATGAAATTGCTGTCACGTTGCTTGCCGCAGGCGCGCGGGAAGTCCTCGTTTTGGCCTTAGCGCGGGCCGTTACCCAGTTCCTCCCCTAATTTTCCTGCCCGGTTCTTTTTTCCGAAAACTGCTTGCCATCTGCCTGCCCCACTGCGTAACATGATTGAGCTTACAGTTCGTCAGAACTACCCGCGCATCCAAATTTTGAGAACGACCGATTGATAACGAGATTACTCAGACAAGCGCAGCCCCGAAGAACGCTTGCGAATTCAAAACGAATAACCAAAGGTAAATAGTAATGAAACTCTCTTGGCGAAGTTTGGTGACCGATGATATTGGGGTTGATTTGGGCACCTCGCGCACGCGCGTTTTTGCACGCGGGCGCGGCATCGTGGTCAATGAACCCTCATTATTGGCCTATGACAAACCCTCCCGCGAAGTCGTCGCAGTCGGCATGGAAGCCCTCGAACTTGAAGGCCGTGCTTCCGAAGACACGCAAATCGTCAGCCCGTTGCAGGACGGCGTGGTAGCGGATTCGTTTCTGGCTGGCAAACTGCTGGAAAGCTACATCCGCAAGGCGCGCGATGGCCGCTCACATTTCTCGCGCCGCGTGCTGCTGGCCGTACAATCCGACGCTTCCGACATCGAACACTACGCGCTGCAATACGCCGCGCGCGAAGCTGGTGTGAACAACATCAGCTTCATCAACAAAGGGCTGGCCGTAACGCTCGGCGCGGGCTTTGATCCCGAAGATCAGCGCGCGTCGCTCGTTGTCGACGTGGGCGCAGGAACGACAACGGTGGCCGGTGTGATTCACAATCACGTCATTTTCTCGCGCACGATTCGTGTTGGCGGCAACGATTTGGACTTGGCCATCACGAATATGATCAAGTACAACCACGGCCTATTGGTCGGCCCGCGCACCGCTGAGCGCGTGAAGATTGAACTCGGCTGCGCTGTCCAACTCGATTCGGAGCAAACCACCAACGTCAAAGGCCGCAGCACCGTCACAGGCAGTCCCGAAATGGCGATTATCAACAGCATCGAAATTTACGAAGCTATCGAACCCATCGTCGCCCGTATCATCAAAGCGATTGAGGATTCGCTGGAAGCCCTGCCGCCCGAAGCCTCCGGCGACATTTATGATCGCGGTTTGGTCTTGGCTGGCGGCGGCGCGCTGCTGTCCGGTTTTGACGAACGGCTCTCGAAAGAAAGCGAACTGGCCGTGCAGTTGGCCGAAAGCCCGGCACGCGCGGTCGTGCGCGGCCTCGGCGTGCTGTTCGAGAATCAAACACTGATGCGGCGCGCGACGATTAAATAACCACAATAGAATGAGGCGACACAGAACGCCAGCGCAAGATTTTGCACTAATTTAGCTTTAGCTGGGATGAAACGAATGGTACAATGCAGTTTCCTTTTACATTGGCCTTTACAATGGTTTTCACCACGGTTTGAATTTCTTTTTTCGTTGAGGTGCAGACTTCCTAATACGATTTCTCGCGGCTGACCATTCCGAAGTACCGGTTGACGCGCTTGATCCTCTAAGGCGCGTCACACGAACGCGCGCGAATCTGCCCTCCACCAACGCCTTTCTTCTCTTCCGAGTTTTTTCCCCTACATCATTTACTTTCAATCAAACAACGTGCCTGCGCGTGTGGGAAGGTTTGTTTACTTCTGTACGTGCTCCTCACGCAGGCAGAAAGGATTGCCTATGAATGGTCGGGTTCTGGTACTCAATTCCACGTATGAACCAATCAACGTTTGCACCGAGCGGCGCGCCATCGTGCTGGTGCTGAAAGGAATTGCGCGTACCGAAGAAAAAAGTCTGCGTGACCTGCGCACTGCGCGCAAAACATTTCCGGCACCGTCCGTAATTCGGCTGCTGGAATACGTCCATATTCCGTTCGAGCGCAAAAGCCTGTCGCGTAAAAACATCCTGCTACGTGATCACAACACCTGTCAGTATTGCAGCAAGGTTTTCAATCCGGCGGAATTGACGCTGGATCACGTTTTTCCGCGCTCGCGGGGCGGACATTCCAATTGGGACAACCTTGTCGCGTGCTGCAAGCGCTGCAACAATCGCAAAGGCAGTGCCACGCCGGAAGAAGCGCACATGAAACTCATCAAACGACCGCAAGCCTTCAGCCTGCACGTCAACCGGCAGATTATGCGCTACCTCGGTCGCGGCGATGAGGCGTGGCGGAAGTATTTGTTTTATTGAGCGGCGAAAGGACGGGTATTTATGGAGTTGAAGCTACCCAATTGCGTCGTGCGCACGTGGCATCCTGGCGATGCGGCGGCGCTGGTTCGTCACGCTAACAATCGCGACATCTGGCGCAATATGCGCGACCGATTCCCGCATCCGTACACGGCAACCGATGCCGAAAACTGGTTGCAATTCGTCGCGGCGCACCCGCAGGAATCGCATTATGCAATTGTGGTTGCAGACGAAGCCGTGGGAGGCATCGGCTTAATTCCAGGACAGGACATTGATCGGCGCTCAGCGGAAATCGGCTATTGGCTCGGCGAAGGATATTGGGGGCGTGGCATTGTAACTGAAGCTGTACGCGCGCTGACCGATTATGCCTTCGCCAATACTGACCTGTGCCGCGTCTGGGCGAATGTTTTCGCGTGGAATCCGGGTTCGATGCGCGTGCTGGAAAAGGCAGGCTTCGCGCGCGAAGGCGTGTTGCGGCAGGCAGCAACGAAAGACGGGCAAACAATTGACCTCGTTTTATTTGCCCGTATCCGCGCGTAGTCATTCATAAAATCGGGCGCGCCAACTATAATGCCGCTATGAGCAAAGCTCTCTTCCCCCCGACCATTAAAGGCAGGAAGTACGAACAGGAAGCGCGCAAGCTGCGTCTGTTCGCGGGGCTGCGGCGCGACGACGAGCCGCTTGATCCGTTTGTGCTGGCGTCGTATGTCGGATTGCTTGTGGTGGACTTCAGCCAAATCGAAGGCTTGTCAGAACAGGCGCGTGTCCATCTGCTCGGCGAAGGTGCCAAGGATTGGTCAGGCGGAACATTCACGCGCCCGTTACCCAATGGCCGCCAACTCGTCATCCTCAATCCTAAACACGGCACACAGCGCCATCACGCCACGTTGATGGAAGAGGTTTGTCACGTCTTTCTTGGCCACAAAGCCAACAAGCTGGAAATCACCAAAACTAACGAGCAAGGCAAAATCGTCGCGCGTGATTACGACGACAGCGACGAAGAGGAAGCTTATTCGGTCGGAGCTGCCGCGCTCGTTCCCTATGCCGGTTTGCAGCGTTTTGTGACGATGGGCAAAACCACGTTTCAAATCGCGCAGCATTTCGGCGTCAGCCGTCAGTTGATTATCTATCGCCTGCAAATTTCCCTGCTCTGGCCGGAATACAAAAAGCGCCATCCGGCAGAGGTCGAACAATACCAACAACTCAAAGCCCGCGATGCCTGGAAAAGTGCGGACAAAGCGGGCGACAGTACGGAACCTATCGGCAAGTCGAAAGAAGCGTAAAAGCGATCATTGACACGCACTCCGCTTCTCGGCTACCGTTTGCCTTCGGGCGAATCAATCAGCACCACAGGAGAATCAGTTATGAGTGAAAGTAGGCTTGCGCCACCATCGCCGCAAGGTGCCGCGACACCACAAGCGGGAGCCCCGTTGCCTGCCGCGTTACGACATCAAATGGAAACCAATATGGGGGCCAATTTTTCGGACGTGCGCGTCCACGTCGGACATCAGGCTGTGCATCTGAATGCGCAGGCGTATACGAATGGCCAGGATATTCACTTCGCGCCGGGTGCTTATGATCCCGGCAGTAACGCGGGACAACAACTGATCGCGCACGAACTCACACACGTCGTGCAGCAACGAGCCGTTGGCCCAAAGACTGTGCCTCCCGGTATGGTCGAAGTGGAGGCGGCACCTGCGCAGTAAGCAGGTGCCACCGCCGTCGTTGTAAGTCTTAGCAGACACGGCTCGCCTCACCGCCCTGACGCCAGACCGCTTTTTCCTGCTGACCTCACGTAGACAAAGCCTCAGAAGCGGGTATAATCAATCTGGCAAACAAATAATTTATTGACGCATTGCCCGTTAAGAAAAAAGCGCCTGCCTTCACCCCATTGAAAAATCATCTGGCTCTTGAAAAAGCGCGCGAGCTGGCATTCCCTCCGGTTTCCCCTTACCTCTTCGCACAGCCGCTTCATCGCTTTATTACCCCTTCGTGTGCCGATGAAACTGCGGCGGTCGTTCTCACAAACAACCGCACGTCGTACGGTTATGAAATTGCCGTTCAAGCCGAAGCTTACTTCGCGCTCCGCTGTTGGCGTGCTGGTCATCAGTGTGTGCTGTCAACTGGTCGGCTGGCTGGTTATCCTCGGCTGGTGGTTTGATCTGGCTTATTTGAAAAGAGTAGTGCCCGGATTTGTCACGCTCTTCAGCGTGGTGGCGGTAGTGCTTTCGATTGTCCTCACCTTTATCACGATTCTCTGGCTGAATGCGCGCGCGGTGCATCGCTTGGACGCCGCGAGGGAAATTGCTCAACAGGGATTGCGCAGATCGGAGGAGCGCTTGCGGCTCGCCACGGAAGCGATGCAGATGGGCACGTGGGATCGTGATTTGCTCAGTAATCGGCTGTTCTGGTCACCGAGTATGGAGCGCATGATGGGATTCGCGCCCGGCACGTTTCCCGGCACCTACGAAGCGTTTGCCCAACTCGTCCATCCAGAAGATCGGCCTCGGCTGATGGCAGCACAACAACAGGCGCGGCAGAACTGCGGGCATTATCACGCTGAGTTGCGTTTTATTTTGCGCGATGGGCAAGTGCGTTGGGGTCTGGTGAATGGGCAAATCGTCTGTGATGCGCAAGGCCAGCCATTGCGCATCGTTGGCGTAGACATTGACATCACCGAACGCAAACGCGCCGAAGAGGCGCAGCGCCAGAGCGAACTGCGCTACCGGGAATTGGCCGAATCCCTGCCGCAACTCATTTGGACGTGTGTGGCCGATGGGCTGTGCGATTACCTCAGCCCGCAATGGGTCGCCTACACAGGCGTGTCGGCCAGTGTGCAATTAGGTTTCGGCTGGCTTAATCAGTTGCATCCCGATGACCGCGCCACCGTGGCGCAGCAGTGGGAAACGGCGAAAGCCAAAGGCGATGTCTTTGACGAAGAGTTTCGCATTCGCCGTGCGGATGGCGTCTATCATTGGTTTCGGACGCGCGCCGTGCCGATTTATGACGAACGCGGGCGCGTGCTGAAATGGTTTGGCAGTAACACGGACATTGAAGACATCAAGCAGGCGCAGGAAAAAATCGAGAGGCTGAATGCAGAACTGGAAAAGCGCGTCGCGCATCGCACCGAAGAACTTGCCGCCGCCAACCGCGAACTCGAAGCCTTTGCCTATTCCGTCTCGCACGACCTGCGCGCACCGTTGCGGGCGATTGACGGCTTCTCGCGCATTCTGGTCGAAGATTACGCGACCGAATTGACGGAAGAGGCAACGGAGTATTTGCAGTTAGTGCGCGAGAACACGCAACGGATGGGGCGATTGATAGACGATTTGCTGAATTTCTCCCGTCTGAATCGCCAAACCTTCAACCGCCAACTCCTTGATCCCGGCGACCTGGTGCGCGCCGTCCTCGCGGAATTGGAACACGAGCGGCGAGGACGACAAGTGGAACTGAGTATTGAGGAAATGCCGCTGTGTTCGGCGGATGCCACGCTGCTCAAACAGGTCTACGTCAACCTGCTGACCAACGCCTTCAAATTTACCCAGCAATGCACAATCGCACGCATCCACATTGGCGCGCGGCAAACAGGTGCGGCAGTGCCGATTTACTTTGTGCAGGACAACGGCGTCGGCTTCGATATGAAGTACAGCCACAAACTTTTTCAGGTTTTTCAGCGACTGCATCGCGCGGAAGATTACGAAGGCACAGGCGTCGGACTGGCCATCGTGCAACGCATCATCCAACGACACAACGGACGCATCTGGGCCGAAGGTGCGCCAAACGCGGGCGCGACGTTTTATTTTACTTTAGCGGGAGGAGCAGAAGGATGACGGAAAATCGCGTCGAAATTTTATTGGTCGAAGACAATCCGAACGATGTGCGGTTGACGCTGCACGCTTTCAAACGCCATAACCTCGCCAATCGCGTCACGGTCGTGCGCGACGGCGAAGAGGCACTGGAATTCATTTTTCGCACTGGCGCATTTGCTGAGCGGCGCGCGGACGAAGGGCCAAAAATTATTTTGCTCGATCTGAAATTGCCGAAAGTAGACGGGTTGGAAGTCCTGAAACGTATCAAGGCGGATGCGCAAACACGCATGATTCCCGTCGTTGTCTTAACCACATCGCAGGAGGAAAGTGACATCGTGGAAAGTTATCAATTGGGCGTCAACAGCTACATCGTCAAACCCGTAGATTTTGAGCAGTTCGTCGAAGCCGTGCGCACGCTGGGACTTTACTGGCTGGTGCTGAATCAGCCGCCCGTGATGAAAGAAGCGGAGTAATCGCATGCCGGAAAACATTGCATCCGACATCCACTCATCCTCGCCCGCAGCAGCCGGAGAGTCTCTGCGCATCCTGATGCTCGAAGACCTCGCCGCTGATGCGGAACTGGTGCGCCACGAATTGCGGCGTGGCCAATTGGCGTTCACACTGCGGCGCGTCGAAACGGAGCCGGAGTTTGTGCAGGCGCTCGCGGACTTTGCGCCCACGCTAATTCTGGCCGACTATTCTCTGCCCTTGTTCGATGGGATGACGGCGCTGGCGCGCACGCGCGAACACACGCCGGACGTGCCGTTTATTTTTGTGTCCGGCACGCTTGGCGAAGAACTGGCGATAGAAACGCTCAAGAGCGGCGCGACAGATTATGTGCTGAAACAGAACCTCGCCCGCCTCGTGCCATCGGTGCGGCGCGCATTGCGAGAAGCGCAGGAGCGGCTGGAACGTAAGCGCGCGGAAGAGCAGTTGGAACAATCCTTCGAGCAATTGCGCGCCCTCGCCGCGCACCTGCAATCCGTGCGCGAAGAAGAACGTGGACGCATTGCCCGCGAGATTCATGACGAGCTTGGGCAATCGCTGACCGGCTTAAAATTTGATCTCTCGTGGCTCAATCACCGCCTCAAGCAAAATGATCTCGAAGCGCTGGCGGCTTGTCAGAACAAAGTGCGCACAATGGTCGAACTGATTGATTCCACGATTCAATTGGGCCGCCGTATTGCGACCGAACTGCGCCCCGGTATTCTGGACGACCTCGGCTTAGTGGACGCGCTGGAATGGCAGGCGCAGGAATTTCAGGAGCGCACCGGCATCGTCTGCGAATTCATTTCCCTGCCCGATCAATTGCAGTTGGACGAATACCGCACGACTTCTCTTTTTCGCATTTTTCAGGAAGCACTCACCAACATTGCCCGCCACGCCCAGGCCGATCAGGTGAGCATTGATTTCAGCCAGCAACCGGACGAATTGCGGCTGCAAATCAAAGACAACGGGCGCGGCATTACCGCCGAAGAAATCCGCAACGCGCGCTCGTTCGGATTGCTCGGCATGCAGGAACGCGCCTGGGGCTTCGGCGGCGAAGTGCAGGTGCACGGCGCACCGGGACAAGGAACCGTCGTGACGGTACACGTACCGCGCACGCACAGGGCAGGAGGGCCGTTATGATCCGCATCCTCATCGCCGACGATCACGCCATCGTCCGGCGCGGCTTACGCACAATCCTCGCTGAAGCGTCCGAAATCACCCACATTGGCGAAGCGCAAAATGCCGAAGAGATTATGTCCCTGCTGCGGTCGCAGTCGTGGCAGTTGGTGATGCTCGACCTCGCGCTGCCCGATAAAAATGGCCTCGAAGTGCTGAAGGACATCAAACGCGACTATCCCAAATTGCCTGTCCTGATTTTGAGCATGCACCCGGAAGACCTCTACGCCCTGCGCGTACTGAAAGCCGGAGCTGCCGGTTATTTGACGAAGGAAAGCGCGCCCGATGAATTACTCACTGCCATTCGCAAAGTGCTGAACGGAGGCCGATACATCAGCCTGCACCTGGCCGAACAACTGGTCTTTGATCTCGGTGGAGATAGCGAAAAGCCGTTGCACGAAGCGTTGTCAGACCGGGAATATCAGGTGCTGTGCCTGCTCGGTTCCGGCAAAACCATTAGCGAAGTCGCCGACCAACTCGCCATCAGCGTTAAGACGGCCAGCACCTACCGCACGCGCATTTTGGAAAAGATGAATATGCGCACTAACGCCGAATTGATGCACTACGCCATCCAACAAAAACTCGTCCAGTAAGGAAACGCGCAAGCCCATTACGCATAACACCTTCCCCATTTCACCTTGGATTTCCACATGTTAGCAGGAGATTCAAGGTGGGATGGATAAGGTGTTATGCGTAATGGGCTTGCGCGCGTAGGACGGACACCGACATTTCATTTTTTCGCTTTCCTACAGCAGAAAGAGGGTTACGCCGATATTTTCAGCGTGACGAAATCCGTATCTTATGCCTGTGTTCGGGCACTCAGTGACGAGCACAACGCAAACGAGGTACTATGCTGTTGAATTTTATCGCACTCGCAATTTGCTCCCTTTTTCTGTTCGCCGTTTGGCAATACCGCCTGACCGAACAGACGCCCCAAACCGCGACTGTCCGCCACCCCAGCAAACGCACTGACGTTCGCTAAGGAGAACACTATGCCCAAGACGCAAACGGCCCCACAAAAACTTTTTCTGAATCCCGACATCAAAAGTCCGCGTGCCGCCGACTTTGAAGAAAAGCTGCTGAATCGCGTCATCGGCCAGGAACGCGCCGTGCGTAAACTGGCAGACCTGTATCAAATTCATCTGGCGGGCTTTTCGCATCCCGGTCGCCCCATCGGCAACCTGCTCCTGCTCGGCCCGACCGGCACCGGCAAAACACGGCTGGTTGAAGCGGCAGCAGAAATTCTCTTCGGCGACGCCGAAGCCGTCGTGCGCATTGATTGCGCCGAAATGCAGCACAGCCACGAAATCGCCAAGCTGATTGGTTCGCCGCCCGGCTACCTCGGTCACCGCGAAACTGCGCCGCTGCTGACGCAGGAACGGCTGGAGCAGTTTCACACCGAAGCGGACAAGCTGACGTTTGTGCTGTTCGATGAAATCGAAAAAGCCTCTGACGCGCTGTGGCAATTGCTGCTCGGCATTATGGACAAGGGTTCGTTGACGCTCGGCGATAACCGGCGCGTGGATTTTTCGCGCACGATTGTGATCCTGACTTCCAATCTGGGCGCGCGCGAAATGTCCGAAATGGTTACAGGTGGAATGGGCTTCGGCACGGCGATGTCGCCGCAACAAAACGCCGAGGAGTTGGATCAAAAACTGTACCGCGTCGCCATCGAAGCCGCGCGCAAACAGTTTTCGCCCGAATTCATGAATCGCATTGATAAAACGGTCGTCTTTCGCTCGCTCAAACAGGACTGCTTGAATCAAATTCTGGATTTGGAAATGAAGCACGTCCAAAAACGCATTTTGCACGGCCACAGCCCGAAGTTCCTGTTTCAATGCACAAACGAAGCGCGCACGTTTTTGCTGGACGAAGGCTACGATTCCAAATACGGCGCACGGCATTTGAAACGCGGCGTCGAACGCTTTCTGGTTTCGCCGTTGGCAAATCTGATTGCGAACGAACAGATTCAACCGGGTGATTTCATCAGCATTGATTTTGATCACCTGCAACAAAAACTTACTTTTGCCCGTGCGGAAACAGAACTTTCCGCCGAACAAATACCCAATGAATTTGCCGAATACTTTATGCCCAGAGTTGCAGACGAGAGTGTTCAGGCGGCAGCAGCCGAAATCCGCTGACCCCGGCGAGACTCAATGGCCCAGGCTACGGCAGGAAGATGTCATGCGGATATTTATTGTGGATGACTCCACTGTAATTCAGGAGCGACTCGTTACGTTGTTATCCGGCCTTCCGGGGCTGGAAATCGTTGGGCGGGCGACGAATACCAAACACGCGCGCCGCCTGATCCAAAAATTGCAGCCAGATGTCGTGACGCTGGACATTCAGATGCCCGGCGGCAGCGGCCTGGAATTATTGCAGCACCTCAAACAACAAACGCCCTGCCCGCTTGTGATGATGATGACCAGCAATTCGCTTCCCCAATATCGCAAACGCTGTCTGGCCGCAGGTGCAGATTATTTCTTTGACAAAGCTACGGAGATTGAACGATTGCGCGAAACGCTTTGCCAGTTACTCCCCCGTTTTACGCCCCCGGCTACCGAGCAGGAGCCGGGGCGCGCCTGATTTACTCGTTGCTCATCGTTAGTTCTCCTTCCTAAAAAAGGCTGAGTAAGCTTGCCCTTACTCAGCCTTATTTTTTTGTGCGGAACTAATTGAGCGGCAACGCGCGCAAACGTGACGGTTGCGTTACCTTAATACTTCGCCAATTCCAACGCCTTTGCGTACACGTCTTCGACCTGCGGCAAGACCGCGCGTTCGAGGATGCGCGAGAATGGCACGGGCGTATCCGTGCTGCCGACACGCAGAATCGGTGCATCCAGATGCTCGAAGAAATCCGACGCAATGCGCGCGGCAATTTCGCCGCCGACGCCGCCCGTGACTTTGTCTTCGTGGACGATCATCACTTTGCCCGTTTTCTTGACTGTTGCTGCAATCGCGTCCATATCGAGCGGTACAACCGAACGCAGATCAATCACTTCGGCATCTACATTGTGTTCCTGCTTCAATTGATTCGCCGCCCGCAACGCCCAATGTACGGGCGTACCGTAAGCGAGAATCGAAAGATCAGTTCCCTCTTTGCGAACGCGCGCTTTGCCAAAAGGAACCTCAAACTCTTCGCCCGGATCGGGCGCTTTGGCAAAGGGTTGATTATAGAGATATTTCGGTTCGAGGAAGAATGTAATGCCTTCGTTGCGCAGCGCATGCCGCATCAGACCAACTGCATCATCTGGGAACGCTGGCACGACGACGCGCACGCCGGGCGTGGTGATGAGCCAGCCTTCAATGTTTTGCGAGTGATACAAACCGCCGCCGATGTAACCGCCCGATGCCAGGCGGATCACGATGTTCGGGCAGAACTGACCGTTGCTGCGATAATAATCGTGCGAGATGTCAATCAGCTGTTCGGCGGCAGGCCAATAGTAATCAGCAAACTGTGCGCCTTCGATAACGATGCGAATGTCTTTGCGATACCGCGAGAGGCCGTTCGCCGTGGCGCTGATGTAATCTTCGGCAATCGGTGCATTGAAAACACGCTTATTGCCAAACTCCTGCAACATTCCGGCATTGACGTTAAAGACACCGCCTTTTTCTTTCGAGGCTACGTCTTGTCCCCAGAGGAACGTGTTCGGATTGCGGCGAAATTCCGCTTTCATCGTCGCGTTGATGCCGTCGAGCAAGGAAATCATTTTGCCGCCGTCCGCCGGATTCTGCCCTTCGGCAGGTACGGGCAATTCGGGCGGCAGTACAAATTGCGTTGCCGTCGCCGGATCAGGATTCGGTGCCGCTTCGGCGCGGTTTTGCTCGGCGTTAATGAGTTCTTTCGCTTCTTCTTCGAGCGTCAACAGCTTGAGCGGGTCAACGCCTTCGACTTCGAGCAGATGGTGCTTCAGGCGCGGCAACGGATCACTCCGACGCATTTCGGCCAATTCTTCTTCCGTGCGATATTTTTTGTCGTTGTCAGAGTTGCTGTGTGCGTAAATGCGGACGCACATCGCATGCACAAGCACCGGGCCTTTGCCGTCTTTCACATGCGCGACCGCTTCGTTCATCGCCGCGATGGAATCAAACGGATTCGTGCCGTCGCAATTGATAATCTTCAGCCCGGTAATGCCCCGGAAATTGTCGGACACAATCGGATTCGCAGTCGCTTCGAGAATCGGCACCGAAATGCCGAAACCGTTATTTTGCACGACGAAAATCACTGGCACCTGTTCGCGCGCCGCACCGTTCAGGGCTTCAAACACATAACCTTCTGAGCACGATGACTCGCCCTGGCTTGAATATGCGATGCAATCATCGCCGTAATACTTGATGCCGCGTGCCAGTCCAACCGCCTGCGAAGCGTGGTTGCCCGTTGCGGACGACACGTTTTGAATGCCGATAGAAGGCTTGCCAAAGTGGTTGCTCATATGGCGACCACCGCCCGCCACGTCATCGGCTTTCGACAGACCGTTCAGAAAATTTCGTAGGGCGTGAGCCCACCCGCAGACTCGTGAGATGTCACGATAATAGGGAAGAGAAAATCTTTGCCGGAACGAAAGGCTAACCCCAGCGCGAGCTGGATGCCATCGTGGCCGACGTGCGAGGCATGATAGCCCCAGCCTTTGGATTGCTTACTGTAATTACGGGCTTTTTCATCCAGCAACCGCGCCTGGAATAAAAGGCGATACCAACCTAATTGCGTTTCAACGGAGGGGCGCTTTTTGCCGACGACCAGCGGCTCAAATTCAGCAGTGACGACTTGTTCTTTTTGTTTCATCCCGGTTCCTTAAAGATTGCTATGGAAGCAGTGAAGCTTGCGAGTTAATGCCGCATTTTAGAGGTCAGCAGGATTTTTTGCAACCATCGTGAGATGGTCGAACCAATCGGTTGACCACCGTGCAGGCGTGCGCGACAATGCCGCTTCTCTTTGCATTCGCCCAACATTTGCCGTGACAGAAGCCCGACCGTGAGAGAGGACATGTTATACAAATGCCCTCCCTCGCGGTCGGGCTTCTGCCACACTCTCGCATCACAAAGGAAAACCTGGTGGAGCAGGTGTCATGAGTTCACGCTTTAGTGTGTTAGCGCGAAAAGGCAGCGCACTAAAGTGTGAACATGACGCCTGATATCGTCTCACTTTCCCGCTGGAGAAAATTTATGAAACGAATCACTGCTTATTGCCTGATTGCTACATTGTGCTGTTCGCTCGCCATACAACCTGCCGTCGCACAAATCAAAGCCTTACCCACCGCCAAGCCAGAAGACGTGGGGATGTCGTCCGAACGGCTCGCCCGCATTCACACGGCAATGCAGCGGTATGTGGATAAGCAACTCGTGCCCGGCGTCGTCACAGTCGTCGCACGGCGCGGGCGCGTGGTGTATTCCGATGCGGTCGGCTTTCGTGACGCCGAAGCGAAAGCGCCGATGACGACGGATGCCATCTTTCGTATCGCTTCGATGACCAAGCCGCTCGCGTCGGTCGCGTTGATGATGCTATATGAAGAAGGACATTTTCTGCTGAATGATCCGCTCTCGAAGTTTCTGCCCGAATTCGCCAATATGAAAGTCGCGCTGCCCGCGCCCGCGAATGAAAACATCGGCGTGCCGTACAAGCTCATTCCCGCCGCGCGCCCGATCACGATTAAGCATATTCTGACGCACACGGCAGGATTTCCGAACTCCTATCGCGGCATCACGCAGCCGGAGTACAGTCGGCTGGCGACGCAGCGGAAGCCAACTGACACGATGGCCGATGCGGTGAAGCGCCTGGCCGCCATGCCGCTGAATTTTCAGCCCGGTGAGGCGTGGGAATACGGCCCGGCAACGGATGTCGTCGGGCGCGTCGTGGAAGTAATTTCCGGGATGACGCTGGACGAATATTTGCAGAAGAAAATTCTGGGCCCGCTGAAAATGACGGACACGCATTTTTATTTGCCTAGCGCCAAAGTCGGGCGCTTCACCGCCGCCTACGCGCCGGACGCAGCCAATGGAAACAAAATCAAGCTCCTTGATACCGCGAGTGCCGAAAGCCGGTTTGTCAAAGAACCGCACATTTATTTCTCCGGGGCAGGCGGGCTGGTTTCGACGGCGTCGGATTACTTGCGGTTCTCGCAAATGCTGCTGAACGGCGGCGAATTGGAAGGCGTGCGAATTCTGGGGCGCAAAACCGTCGAGTTAATGACGGTCAATCACATTGGCGATTTGCCTGTTTGGTTGAGTGGGCCGGGAGTCGGATTTGGCCTCGGCTTCAGCGTCGTCAAGGATATTGGCGCAACGGGACAAATCGGTTCTGTAGGTAACTACGGCTGGGGCGGCGCGTTTTGTACGCTGTTCTGGGTTGATCCCAAAGAAGAGTTGATCGGCATTGTGATGACGCAGGTGATGCCGTACACGCACATCAGCATCCGCCAGGACTTCCAGGTTCTCGTCAATCAAGCCATCGTGGATGCGGCGAAGCTAGTGCCTGCGGCGCAGACGACCATGCGGTGAGGGGGAAGGAGAGAGGGAGAGAAGGAGGGAAAGAGAGAAGAAGAGACCTTGGTAATTGCTCTGTCTCTCCTTCTCTCCCTCTCTCCCTCTCATTTATACGGATTCGCTGGGCGGTCGTACGATTCAAAGCGGCGGTCGGTGATGGTCGGCTGTACGGTTTCCCAGAAGGTATTGAAATGCGGCGAGGCGCGATGCACGCCAAATGCTGCCTCGTCGTCATAAACTTCGTACAGAAAACATTCTGTGCCATCCGCATTGAAGCAGGCATCGAATTGCTGGCAGCCGGGTTCGTCTCTTTCGCTGGCGGCGGCATTTTTCAGCACGGCATCCTTGAACGTCGCGGTGTGGTCAGGGTGAATTTGAAAGCGAACGGCAACAATAAACATGAATCGAAAGCTCCTTGAGGCACAAGCAAAAGAGCCGCGCGTTGCAGGGAACACGGCGGCTCTTGCGATGATGTTTGCCAACGCGCTTACGCGGCGGGCAACGTTAATTCCTGACCGACCTGAATGCTATCGGCATCATCCAGTTTGTCGGTGTTGGCGTTGAAAATCGCGTGATATTGGTTGGCATTGCCGTATACGCGCTTGGCAATCGCGGAAAGCGTGTCGCCTGATTGCACGGTGTAGGTCGTGGAGCCAATGCCGATGTCCGGCCAAATGTCATCCGCGCCGCCGCTCACGCTTTTGACTTCATCCCAAATTGCATTCTTCGCATGGTCGGAAGCGACGTTGCCGCTGATGTACAGTTTTTCGTCTTGAATGTGAACGTGAGTAATGCCCATCCCTACCTCCGCTGCGAGGTCAAGCACAGATTGATACTTTGCTTTCAGTGCGTCTAAATCAGCCATTTTCTTAATCCTCCTCAAAAGACCCGCCACGTGGGCTGGGTCGGTAGTTTCATACGAATCGGAACGTAGCGTCAGCTACCTTCTGTTTGAAGTATTTGTTATTACCGCACATTTCCTCGGATTTTTTGCTGCGGGGAGTCTACACAAGCGATTACAGGTTGTCTAGGGAAGAGCGAAACTCGCACTTTTTGCGAAAGTGGATAAAAGAGAGGCACCATTCTCGATTCTCAATTCTCAATTCGGAACTACGGCTGACGACTGGGAACTGATGACTGACCGCTATCACTAAAATTTTCTGGCTGGCAGGGCAAAATTTTAGTGATAGCGGTCAGTCATCAGTTGCCAGTCGTCAGCGCGCTTCCGCTGTTGGAGGCCAAATTGAGAATTGCTGGGGCATTGAAAATCGAGAATGACGCCCTCCGACGATGGCCAGCTATTATACCATTTTCAGTTCAGTGTAGGGCGCATGTAGTACCGGCTTCAGCCGGAAGGGATAGCCCGCCTAGCTTCCGGCTGAAGCCGGTACTACATGCGTCCTACACTGAACTGAAATCTTATCTAGAAACTCACGCGCACGCCAAACTGCGCAGCACGTGGCAGCCCAGTGCCGGACGGGATCGAAGGTCGCACCGCACTGGCGCTGCCAAAACCGCTGGCGATCAGCGTGCCGTTGGGCAGGCGCGAAACTCCGGCCAGCAGGCGATTGCCGCTGGCATCTACCAGACTGCCGCCGCCGTTAACGCTGACGCCGGTCGGCAACGTCGCAATTGTTGCCAGCGTGCCGTTGTAATTGCTGGACGGCAAGCCCGCCGAACCCACCAGATTCGAAACGTTGAAGGCGTTGAAGAGTTGCGCGGTGGCTTCGATCTTCACGCGATCTTTGAGCTTCAGAACATACGAAAGCTGCAAATCCTGCGAGATGAACGAATCGCCAAACGTGATGCTGTCAGGCAATTCCGGCACGAAAGGCGTGGTTTGCCCGCGCGGCGTTCGTTTGCCCGCGAAGGCTAAATTGTAATTGCGAATCGCATCGTTCAATTGCGCGATGGTCTTGACGTTGCGTCCGACATCACCGCGTTTCGTGGTCGGCAATAAATCGCCATTGATGCCATCGCCGTTCAGGTCTGCCGAACCGACCAGCGCCGTCACCGGCACGTCGCTGTTCCACGTCGAAATCATGGAGAAGCGGAAGCCTTTCGGCAAATCCACAATGCCGTTCACCGTCAGCCGGTGCGGGCGATCCAGCGGGCCGATGCCGAAGTTGGCTTTCGCATTGCGATTGACTAGCGCGCCGCCGCCGAGTCCCAGCCCGTCTGCCGTGGACGTTTCGAGCCGCGAGAACGCATAGCTGCCCGTCAATTGATAACGTTTGGCAAACCGCTTGTCTATTTTCAGCGTGAACGCACGATAGCGCGAAAAGCCATCCGATGTGACCAGCGTAATGCCAGCCGTCGGCGCGCGGCCATCGCCTAGCGTGATCGCCGTGCCATTGCCCGCGAAGAAGTTCGCAATGTCCACGTCGCGCATAAATTCATGCACCGTGCGGCTGTAAATAAAATTCGCATCCAGCACTGCATTAAAAGGCAGTTCGCGCTGGACGCCGAAGTTCAATTGTTGCGAGTACGGCGTTTTCAGATCGTTGGTGATTAACGTGCCCGTGCGCGTAATGTCGAGCGTGGGCGTCGTGCTGGCCGGAGCCGCAACGTACACCTGTTGCCCGGCCAGAATCACTGGAATCGCGTCTTTGATCTTCGTGCCCGTGACAAGAATCGGGTTGAAGTTGAAATCCGCCGTGCCGTCACGATTGAAATCCACCGCGCCCGTCGTTGTGCCCGCCGTCAGCGTGATCGTGTCATTGCCCGAATTAAACGGCGCGATGGATGCGCGTTCATTCGTCACGAGGTTGCTGATGCGCAGCGTGTAGTAAATGCCGCCGCCCAAACGAATCGAAGTCTTGCCATTCTTCCACGGATCCCACGCCAGGCCGAACGTCGGCGCAACGTTGTTTTTATCAATCGGCGTCGCCTCGCGCCCGCGCGGCAGCACCGGGCCAACCAGCGCGGGCTTTTGCACTTCGTTGTTGAGCGGGTGCGTATCAATCTGGTAACGCACGCCGAAATTCAATGTCAGGTTACTGGCCGCGCGCCAACTGTCTTCGCCATAAAACGACGTGCGCGTGTTGCGGTGCGAATTATCAGGCGTGCCGGGAATGCGAATGCCCTTCTTGTTGCCCAGCGTCGTGTTGATGAAAGCTTGGTTGACGATGTCAGCCGGATTGCGTGTCGCGGGCGAAATTACGTTGAATTGCGGGAAGCCGTTGACGAAGTTTAGCACGGTAACGCGGTAACGCACCGCGTCCACACCGCCGCGCAGCGTGTGGCGTCCGCCGACGTACGTTACATCATCGCGGAACTGATAGAACCGCTCAAATGTGGATTGCGGTGTGATGCTGTCGGGGCCGGTGATGAGCAAGCCGTCATCGGTGAGAATGCGAATGTTTTCGAGTCCAGCAATACCAACTGCTTGCGCTTCTGTCGTAGGCCGCTGCACGCGGTTTTTGAAATCCGTGCCCGCCACACGAAACGCATTCGTCAGCTTTTGTGTCAGCACCGAATCCAGCCCCGCGACAAATTGATGCGTCAGGTTCGTATTAAAGTTCCCGCTCGACGGCAGACGGTTGCCACCAAAACCGCCAAAGCTGGAATTTTCATTGCGCGTCCAACGCACGAAACCATCGTGATTATGCGCCAGCCGGGCATCTACGCGCACGTTGCTGGAGTTTTCATCAAACGGCGCGGCAAACGTCGTCAGCGTGGGAAAGTACGGCGTGTTGATGCTGATAGCGGAATTCTCTTTGGTCTTTTCGTAGTTGCCAAACCAAAACAGGCGATCTTTGAGCGCCGGGCCGCCGAGGCTGAAGCCGTATTGCTTGCGGTCGAATTCCGGCTTGGTAGAAGAGAAGTTCGGACGCGCGGCAAAATCGCTGTTGCGGCCAAAGTAAAAACCGCCGCCGTGCAATTGGTTGCTGCCGCGTTTGGTGATGACATTAATTGCGCCCGTAGCGCTGATGCCAGCGGACGTGTCAGAAGAGGAAGTCGAAATCTGAAATTCCTGAATCGTTTCCTGTGAAATATTCAGCGTTGTCGTGCCGACGTGTTCGTCTACGGCATCAATGCCATCAATCGTGATGCGCGCTTCACGTCCGCTGCGGCTGCCAATGGAAACGCCCGTGTAACGGCTCTTGGTCGGATCGAAGGCGCGGCCTTCCTGAATTTCCACGCCCGGTTGCAAACGCGCCAGTTCCAGATAATTGCGTCCATTCAACGGCAACTGCTCAATCTGTCGCGTGCTAACCACGCCGCCCACACTGGCCTGTTGGGTGTCCACCGTTGCCGTGTCTGCTGCGGTAACTTGCAGGGATTCTGAAGTACCCGCGATCTTCAGCGAAATTTCCGCCCGCGCGGTTTGGCCGACCTGCACAACGACGCGCTCAATGGTAAACGCGGCAAAGCCTTGCGCCGTCGTTGCCAATTTGTATTCACCCGCCTGCAACGTCGGCAGTAAAAAGAAGCCCTGACTATCGGTCGTCGCCATGCGCGTGGCCCCTGTCGCCAGCGAAGTAACGGTGACGGACACGCCCGCGACCGCCGCACCGGTCTGATCCGTGACTACACCGGAAATCGTGCCGAGCGGCTGTTGCCCAAAGGCGGAAACGCTGCCGAGCAGCAGCAGGACTAGTGCGAACCATTGAGTCATTCTTTTGGTCATAAATCATTCTCCGAAAATTTGAACGGTTAAGACACTCTGCGTTGGAACTACGTTTAAGATGAGTACTGCATTCACGCTTTTCGCAACTACTGTTCCAAGAACGCTCACACCCCGGCTAAGCCAGAGCAATCATAGAGTTAGCGGAGGAAAGCAAGGAGTGCATCAGCTGGCAAGATTGGAAATTTCGGATTTACTGTGCAGATTCATGGATAGCCCCGCCTCCTTCGCTCGTGAAAAAATTGCCGCTGTCTCACTCTGGACATTCCCCGACTTTCTTAGCATCATTAGGCGTCGTCACCCGTGATTTGCGAAACGATGAGATGTGCAATGATTCCCTAGCCTGCTGCGGCAAGGGCGGAAGCCGGTGCAGTACCGGCGCACTGCAATTCGGTCTGGCGCTGTCGGCGGCCCGTCATTCCGTCTACTTCGATCTGAATGAACCTACTCTACAGCACGATCTACCAACTTCAGGAAATGACGTTACTGACCTGGCGCGCGTTGCGTGCGTTGTGGCGACCGCCGATGTATTGGAGCGAGATCGTGCGCCAGATGGACACGCTGGGCTTCGGCTCGCTCGCCATCATTCTGCTCACCGGGACGTTTACGGGCGGTGTGCTAGCACTGAATTCGGCGAACACGCTGCAACGCTTCGGCTTCACGAATCAAACGGGCGAACTGGTAGCGACGAGCTTGATTCGCGAACTGGGGCCGGTCTTGAGTTGTCTGATGCTGGCCGGGCGCGTCGGTTCCGGCATCGCGGCAGAACTCGGTTCGATGATCGTCAGCGAACAGATTGACGCGATGCGGGCGCTCGGTACTGATCCCGTTAAAAAACTGGTCATTCCGCGCATTGTGGCGCTGCTGGTGATGGCACCGGCGCTGACGGTCATCTGCGATATGATGGGCATCCTCGGCGGGATGTTCGTGGCCGTGTCGCAAATTTATCAAGCTTCGTCGGTGTATATGGCGTCGGCGCAGAACGCGATGTCGGGCAAGGAAATCTTTGGCGGCCTGCTTAAACCGCTGATCTTCGGGTTCATCATCGCGCTGGTCGGTTGTTATATGGGTCTGAGCACGAAGGGCGGCACCGTCGGCGTGGGACGTTCAACAACGCGCTCGGTCGTCGTGGCGTCCATTCTGGTGATCGTGGTGGACTTCCTGATTACCAAATTGCTAATCGCCACCATTTTGGGTTATGAGTAGAATTTACGGCGTTGTGCCGGCCATTGAATTCCGCGATGTGCATCTCGCTTTCGGCGAGCGCGTGATTCTGGAAAACGTCAGCTTTGAAGTCGCACGCGGCGAATCGAAAATCGTGATGGGTGGTTCCGGCACGGGCAAATCTACCATCCTGCGGCTTGCACTCGGCCTCATCAAACCCGACGCCGGACAGATTCTGATTGACGGCGAAGACATCACCGACCACAACGAAGAACAGTTGATGCGCGTGCGACAGAAAATCGGCATGGTTTTCCAGGAAGGCGCGCTGTTCGATAGCCTCCCGGTTTTCGACAACGTTGCCTATCGCCTGCGCGAACAAAAAGTCCCGGAAGCGGAAATCGAAGCCACCGTCAAACAAATGCTCCAATTCGTAGACCTGGAACACGCGATTGACCAAATGCCGAACGAATTGTCTGGCGGCATGCGTCGCCGCGTCGGCATTGCGCGCGCGCTCGCGGGCAGTCCGAAAATTGTCCTCTTCGATGAACCGACCGCCGGGCTTGATCCCATCACGGCGCGCACGATTTGCGAATTAGCGTTGAAGCTGCGTGATCTGGAAAACGTCGCGTCAATCTTCGTCACGCACCGCTTGCAGGACATCGAAGTGCTATCGAGCGAATATGTCCGCCGCAACGACAACGGCGAAATCGAATTCCGCAAGGAAGCCGACGAGGTTTGTCTCGTCAATACCAAATTCATTATGCTGAAAGACGGGCAGATTATTTTCAGCGGTTCGGATGAACAGTTAAGCGAAGCGCCCGACCCCTATATTCGTCGCTTCTTGCAGCGGCGCGGATAAGGGCAAAAGTAGGAGCATTTATGCCGCAACAACAAAAGAACACCTTAGCAGGCTTGCGCGTCGGCCTGTTGGTGCTGGCCGCGATTGCCATTTTGATTCTGACGATCTTTACCGTCAGCGGCGACCTGACGCTGTTCCGCAAGAAAACCACCGTCCGCACGTTTATGTCGAACGTGGACGGTTTGCACAAAGGTGCTGAAGTGCGCCTATCTGGCATGAAAATCGGCAGCGTCAAAGACATCAACCTGACGCCGAAAATTCCGACCGATGACAAGGCCGCCGACCTGATCGAAATCGTGATGGACATCAACGGCGACTTAAATGGCGTCGGCGCAGTCGAACGCATTCGTACCGATTCCATCGCCGTGCTGAAAGGCGCAGGCGTGCTGGGCGATAACATCATAGACATCACGCCCGGCACCGCCCAGGGTCAGCCGATTCAAAACAACGCCATCATCAAAAGCTACGCCAACAAAAGCGTCGGCGACATCATCAACGCCTCGAAAACCGCGATGGACAATTTGAACGTCATCACGGACAACATCAAAGACGTGACCGCCGACATCAAACAAGGCCAGGGCAGCATTGGACGGTTCCTGAAAGACGAAAGCATTTACGTCAACCTCAACAAAACCGTCCTGCAAGCCGAAGCCCTGATGACCTCTATCCGCAAGGGCGAAGGCACCGCAGGCAAACTCATCAGCGATCCCGAACTTTATAACCGCGCCAACGAACTCGTCACCAGTTTCAAAGCCTCTGCTGAGCAGATCAACACCGCGCTGGCCGATGTCCGCGAAGGCAAAGGCACCGTCGGCAAGCTGCTGAAAGACGAAGAGCTATACAACCGCGCCCGCGCCCTGCTCACCAAATTCGAAGCCACCGCCGACAAACTCGACAACACCATCGCCAAAGTCAATCGCGGCGAAGGCACCGTCGGCAAGCTCTTGCACGAAGACGTGTTGTACCAGGAATTCCGCGACTCGCTCGCCAAATTCCGCACCCTCGCCAACAATCTGGAAAAAGGCCAGGGCACGGCGGGCAAGCTGCTGAAAGACGAGGCGCTCTATAAAAACCTGAACGAAACTACGACCGAGATGACCAAACTGCTTTACGATCTGCGCCAAAACCCGAAGAAGTATTTGAATGTCAAAGTAACCGTTTTCTAAACCGTACCGCATTGTCCGTGAACAATTAAGTTCTTTCCTAAACAATTAAGTTCTTTCCTAGATGAAGAGGCTTGCTAAACAGCGAACAATTAAGTTCTTTCCTAAAAGCTTGGTTGTTTAACGGGAAAAATCTTGAGCGGCGTTGGTCGTTTTCCAAAGAGTCTGAATTTCTTCCGATGCTTTGGGGAGATGTGCTTTAGCAAATAGGCTTGTACCAACGCTACGGCGTTGTCCATTACTTACCTCCCGTCCAATTTGGCTGAATGGAATTCTGCCTCCCGGCAATTTATTTTCAGCCTTTACTTTCCCTCTCTTACACCAAGTCCAGTGAGTTTTTCACGCATATCTTTCAG
>JAXLQQ010000041.1:0-49202 GCA_046331525.1 Blastocatellia bacterium | reverse complement strand
CCTTTTTACGATTGTCTAGTCGAAACTGGAAATGCTACACTCCGATTCCCCTGACTGGCCCTGCCCTGATTCCGTCCTAACAATCCACGATTTGCGTTTATGAAACAAAACGATCCGATTGATGTCGAAAGTGTCATTCTCGATGCCGAGTTGCTGATCAAATACCATTTGCCGGAGCGGGGGATTATCGCGTTGGAATCGGCGCTGGATCGGCATCCGACGAACATCCGCCTGCGCGAGAAACTGCTGGAACTGTACGTCGCGCAAAAAATGCTGGATCAGGCGGCGAGTCAATGCGTAGCGCTTTCTGGCCTCTACGTACGCGCGGGAAATTTTGAAGAAGCCAATCGGTGCTTGATGCAGGCGCGCAACCTGAATCCGCAGGCTTCTGTCTCCTCCAAATTGCAGGAAGTGCGCCGCCTGCAACTCGAACAGCAGCGGATGAATGCGCCGCAAGTGCAGGTCGTGACGGCTCCCGCCCCGGTAACCAGTCAGCCCGTCGGACCGCCGCCGACGCTCGCCGGGAATTTAGCCGAAGTCAGCATCTTCGATGTCGTACAGATTCTCGAAAACAATCATCTGACTGGCATTCTGGCTATCACCAAAGAACAAGCCAATGGCAAGGTCTATTTCACAAACGGCGAAATTGTGAATGCCGCGCTCGGCGAACAATCCGGTGTCGAAGCCTTCAAGCAATTGGTGCAATCGGCCAACGGCAGTTATTTTGCTTTCAATAAATCACCCGTTCCTTTTGCTCGCCAAATCACCGCGACGAACAACACGTCGCTCATTCTTGACCTGCTGCGCGAATACGACGAGGAACTGCACGCGGCGGGTGGCAGTTAGCGCGCAACTTTTGCGGCGACGATACCGTTATTTCCGCTGCGTGTGTTACGCTTGGCGACGATCTTGCAAACGGAAAGGCAGTTTTTATGTATTGTCCCACCTGTGGCGCACAGCAAGCGCCCGAAAAGAAATTCTGCCCAGCCTGTGGCACGAATCTGGCAACCGTGACAGCGGCGTTGAGCGGACAGCTTGCACCGATGACAAACACTCCCTCTCTCGCCGAAGCGCAGGCGCGCTCGCGTCGAGAAATGGCAGCAGCGATTTACAAGGGCGCGCCCGGCTTAGGGATGTTGCTCGGCGCGTTGATTATCTTTCTTCTGCTACCTTCGCACGTTGCTGTATGGATTTGCTTCGGGTTGACGATTGCGGGTGTTTCGGCCCTGGGCAAGGGCATCAGCCATTTCTATCTGGCGCGCACCGAACTGCAAGCTGCACAGCAGGAGGCACAACAGCGACTTGCCTTCGCGTCACCCACGATGCCGTTACCGCCCACAACTCCTCCGCAGCCTTACCCACCAAGTGTGACGGAACACACGACGCGGCATTTGGGGTAGCGACTATTCGTACTGCCGACGTTTTTCCGCTTCGCGGTACACGACCGGATCAAATGAGCGCGTGGTGTGGTCAGTAATGCTGCTTACTGGTTCGGTCGGTGTAGCGAGTTGCGGCGGCTGATATTGCGGCAGCGCCTGCGGGTTCGATTTTCGGCGTGCGCACTGCATCACGAAAGACGCTGATCGTCCGGGCCAATTGCCAAATCAATAATGCCGAAACCCCAAAAACAAAAAACAAGCCGAAAACGAACGGGATGAAAAGATGCTCCTCACGTAAGCCCCGATCCGCCAGATGCGTGTAAATGCTGAAACAAGCACCCAATCCGATCAGGCTGAAAATTGCGACCGCCCAGAAGAGTCCTGTCAGGCGCGGGCGCGGCACATTTACTTCGACCGTGTTTGTGGGCGTAGTCATCGTCGCGCCGCAGCGTTTGCAGTAATTGATTTTTTGCGCGTATTCCGCGCCACAGTTCGGACAAAACATCGGTGCCTCCAACTTTTATTGAGATGAACCAGCAGCGGGAAACCGATGACTGGCGCTGTCTCCTACGACAGACGAACATTTTAGTTCGATGGTAGGGATTATTTTTCTTCATCCCACCATGGCTGGCAATAGAATCCCTGCAAAATTGCCGGTAAAGGTTGCAAGCACGCACAGTTCGCGTGACAATATTTTCCTCCCAATCATTGCATGCAGGAGGTCCCACACTCATGAAAACTATAACTGCTATTTTCTGCTGCTTTCTCTTCGTCTGGTTCGTCCCACAATCCGCGCGAGCTACGGCCCCTCTGCCTTGGCTAAACCGAATCGAAGGCCAGGTTTATGATCCCAGCCGTCGGCCCGTGGAAAATGTACACGTAGAGTTGCTGAACGAGGTGGAAACAATGGTGGCGTATACCAAAACAAATTCCGCTGGCCGCTTCACTTTCACCGGCATGAACGCTGGGCGTTACTACGTCAAAGTTATGCCGCTCGGTACAAATATGATGGAGCAAACACAAGAGGTAAGCATTACGAATGCCACGCGGGGAGCGAACGATACCGTGTATGTAGATGTTCATTTGCGCTACGATCCCCGTAATCGTGGCGTGACTACAGAAGCTCCGCGTGAAGTTGTGTTTGTGCAGGATATACCCGCTGCCGCCAAAAAATTATATGAAGACGGCATTGCCGATTTGCCCAAAAATCAGGAACGCGGGCTGGCTAGGCTGGAAGACGCTATTAAGATTTTTCCCGAATACTTCGATGCGCTGCATCGCCTCGGCAAAGAATACGTCTCCCACAATCAATATGAAAAAGGCTATCCCTACTTAATGCGCGCCATTGACGTGAATGGGCGCAGCTATTCCAGCTATTACAGTTTGGCGTATGCCTTTTACCAGCTCAAACAATATCCCGCCGCCGCCGAAGCCGCCCGCGCTACCACTGTGCTGTCCCCAGATACGATGGAAGCGCACTTGCTCTACGGCACGGTCTTACGTATCAACGGTAGCTATTCCGAAGCGGAAAAAGCGTTGGGCAAGGCGAATACTTTAGCCAAAAAGATGAATGGAGAAGTCCATTGGCAACTCGCCCTGCTTTTCAACCGGCTGAACCGAAATCAGGAGACGATTGAAGAACTGGAAACCTACCTTAAGCTCGTACCCAATTCGCCAGATAAAAAGAAGATTGAAGAGATGCTGGCGAAGCTGAAGACATCTCCGAATAAGAAGTAAGTGCCAGAAGCTTGACTGTGGAGAAGGGCGTAGTATGTGCTGCCCTTTTTTACAGGCAGGCTTCCGCCATTGGGTTTCCCACATAAAAAAAGCCTGCTCAATTGAGCAGGCTTTTTCGTTTTCGTTCGGAATGGAACTAGAACGTGAAGCGGAATCCTAAGCGGACGTTACGGAGTGCCTGATAGAGAGCAGGTTGTCCATAAAGACTGGTTTTCGGATTCGGTCTGCCAGCCAGACTGGGCAGGCCGCCGTTTTCAAGCTGGTTAAGTTGAGTTCCGATTTGTCCGTTCAGGATTTGGTTCAGAACCTTCGTTAACGTTTGCGTGTCGGCATTGTACGCCGGGTCAATATCGCTGGCTGCCAGCGCATTCGAGACGCGATAGCGAGTGAGATTGAACCGGGTCACCGTATTCTGGTTGAAGGCGTTGATGACGTTGAAATCAAACGCCGCCGTGAAACGCTCTTTGAATCTGAAGCGATGCGTGAAGTTCAGATCGGTTTGCGTGAAGGTCGGCGTGCGGCCTAAATCACCGCGCTTGGATAAGGGAATGGATGTGGCAACAACCGTAATGAAGGTTGTCATCGGCGTTCCTTGCAGCGCCTGATAGAAATACGAGACTTCCGTCGAGTGCGCTTTATTTTTCCACTTATCGAAGATGTAACCACCGTAGGACTTGAACGTATGCCGACGGTCGGTCGCTAAGTAACCGTTATCCGGTTGACCCGTTGCCGTGAAGCCGTTAATCGCATAGTCAAAGAAGCGATCAACGCCTGGCGAAGTGCGGCCCGTGCCATTGCCTTCGTCGGAGCTGGCCAACCCTGAATAGTTACCGAACAAACCGCTCAGCGTATAGTTCGCATTGAAGAAGTAGCTGTTGGAAAGCCGTTTGTTGATGACGATTTCTAACGCACGATACAGACGTTGCGGCTTGGCGGATTTCGCATAGCCCGTGGCCTGATCGAGTTTCAGATCCAAGCCTTCGCCCGGATTGCCAATCGGATAGTTTTCCGCTTCGCCGATGCCGAGGATGGCGTGGTCTTCAATGGCGTGGTCAACATTCTTGCGCGTGAAGCGCGCTGACAACACAAAGTCTTTCGACAGTTCTCTTTCAACGCCGACGGTGACTTCACTTTGACGGAAAGGTTTCAGATCAGGGTCAACGCCTGTGACAACGAGTCCCAGCGCCTTGAATTGCGCTTCGCTCAAATTCGACGGAATGCGCAGGTCGCGCTGCAATTGGCTAATACCGCCTGCCGTTGAAGGATTACCACCACCACGCGGATCGGTGAAGGTTCCCAAAATCTTGCTGGGCGTAGAGGAGTTATAAGCTACATTCGCCGAAGTAATGGGGAAGTAATCTACGCGATAGAAATCGCCGCCGAACGAGCCGCGCGGCATTTCAAATTTCAGGCGATCATAGAACCAACCATAGCTGGCAAAGATTTTCGTCTTGCCATTGCCAAACAGGTCATAAGCACCGCCCAAACGCGGAGCTATCTTGCGTCCCCAACCGATTTCAATCGGCGAGATCGGCGCACCGGCCAACACATCGCCCGCGTTGAAGGACGGCAGGTTTTCTTTCTCCATCCGCATGCCCAGGTTCAAGGTCAGCCGACGAGAGGGTTGCCATTTGTCCTGGAAATAAAGGCCCTGATAGTTGTTTTGGCCAATGCCTTTGGTGCCGAAGCGGGTGAGCGTACCCACGCCGAGACAGCTAGCGGAGCCTAAGTTACAGGGCAAGCTCGCGCCCGTTCCCGACGTTGCATAATCTTGCCCGTAGTAAAGATTCACAATACCCGTGCCAGCATAACCGCTCAGCACATCGTTGATTGTGCGGCCATATTGATAGCCGCCTTTGAATTCGTGCTTGCCGCCGAAATCGCCCGGCAAATAGGTGATGTCGCCGTTGTATTCATTCTTGAGCGAAACGTCACGAGTCGTAATGGAATTGTTCGTGATATTTTGGAAGTTAATTCCACCCGGACAACCCGTAGCAATCGTGGCATACGAACCCGCCGCACCACCGCAGATGTAGCGGACTTCATTGGCAAGGCCGTAATTGTTTCCTTTTTCATTCAGGAAAGCGCGCCCATAGCGGAACGTTCCCACCAACTTCGCCGTCGGCGTCCATACTAAGGAACCTGTGAAGTTGTTGGAACTTACCCGTCCACCTGTCAGACGATAGTATTGATCGGAGGGATAGGAGTTTCCGGCATACGTAACGTTAACCGGATTGGAAGTGGTAAGTTGGGCGAAAGGCAACGTACCATCGTTGATTTGGGGATTCCACAAAAAGGTGGACGACCCGCGCAAGTTATGGAAAATCTGCGCATCCACACGGGAAAACGCATATTCGTTTTTCGTGTTTGCTTTGTAGATCAGGTTCGGCTGATTCGCGCCGTTTACCACACGCGGTGCGGGAACCCATTGACCTGTTTGGAACTGTGTATTGCTAATGGGTGCAATGAATTGCACGTTACGTGTCGTTCTAAAAATTTGCGGCGAATAGCTGGCCAGGAACCACACGCGCTGTTTGATCAGCGGGCCGGAAACGGTGCCTGACGGAAACATATTCAAAAACTGATCTCTTTGCGGTCTTTGCAGGTACGTATAGTCCGGGTTCGCTGCGAATGCTGCTGCACAATTAGCATACGTCGCACATGAATTAGTCGAGACAAAGCGGCTCATTGCTGCGCGCGGACGGGGTTGCAGGTTGCTCGGCTCAAAGCCGGAACTGAATTCTCCGTGAAAGGCGTCGGAACCGGATTTGGTCTGGACGACGACCACGCCGCCTGACGCGCCGCCGTGTTCCGCCTCAAAACCGCCGGTTTTGATTTGGATTTCGGAAACCAGTGCCGTCGGAATATTGTTGACGCCATTCAACGTGCCGGTGCGGAAGTTTTCGACCGGCAGACCATCCACCACAAAGGAGTTTTCCGAACCCGAAGCGCCATCCACCTGGAAACCGCCCGAATTAGGTTCGGAGCGTGTTGCCGGGGAAAATTGCAGCAGGGAAGCGAAGCTTGTGCCTTTGGGCAATTGCTCAATCAGTTTTGAGGTAATGTTGGTTTGGACTTTGCTATCGGATGAATCAATATTCACGCCGAGCGGGTCAGTCGTAATGACGACGGATTCGCTGGTGGACGCGATGCCGAGTTTGATATTTACCGCTGTCACGTTCTCGATATTTACAGTCACATTATCCGCTGTTGTGGCAGCGAATCCACCTGTTTGCGCGGTAACGATTTTATAAGTACCAGCGGGAATCTGATTAAAACGAAAGACGCCCTGGCTATCGCTTTGCACGTCTTGTGTCAAACCGAGGCTGACACCTGTTAAGGTGACTTTGACATTGGGAACCACCGCTCCGCTGGCATCCGTAATGGTGCCTTCGATGCTCCCAGTCGTTCGCTGGGCAAAACTCGCCGAGGTGAGGCAGAGAAGTGCGAACAACGTTAGGATGATACATCCAAAACTTTTTCTCATTTGAGTTTCCTCCTTAAGAGTTGGCGACATGTGGCGCGGACATTGCGCAATGTTTTAGCCGCATGCTGATTGTGGGTTATGAATCAATTTTCTTGATTGCAGGGCTTGGATCGCACAGCATCCGTAGCAGGATTACTTGTTAGGAATTCAGATGCTGTTTTTTTCCTAGACCTTGAATTCTTTTAAGCAACTGAAATGCCAGCAGGCGTGTGTCTGCTGGCGCGAGGATAACTGCTGTTAGGTCAATAGCTTAATTTAAGCGGCAGAGAAATATTAGGAGCTGGATAGTTCAGGATTCTGGATGAAGTTCAGATTTTTGGATTTGCAGGTTGTTTCCGTTAAGGAGTAATGAAGATAGCGCAAACGTCTCGTTTGTGTTGTTGTTGCAGGACAGGCACTACCAGAAACATAAACAAGACATTTGCGCTACCGCTCTTGCTAAGGGTGATAAGTGCGTTCGAGATGGGCTTTGATCTCCGCTTCGGTAAACCAAATCTTTTTGTACTGATGCCGCGCATACAGTTCGATCTGATCGCGGCTGTGCGGAGAGTTTGGGTTTGCGGTTTGGCCATAGGCCAGAATTGAATAGGCTGTCACTGGCTTGGCAAATTCCACTGCCAGCACCCAACCATCACCAAAACCGGCGAGCGGTTTATCGTTACCAATCCAACCCGCGACACGCTTGCCATCGGGCTGCGGCGTAAAGCGCAACACGCGAAACATTCCGTAATTGCCGGGCGCGCCGTCGGCGGGCAGGTCAATGCCATTGAAACGATAACGATTCACGTCGCCCCACGCAACCGCTTCGGAACCATAGGTTTTCCGCGTCCATTGCACTGCTTCTTCCAACGCTTTGACCGCTGGCGCGGCATCGGATAACCCCGACGGCGTCTTACCTGGGTTTTGTGGTTCCCAGGCCACCGCAAACGGCTGTTTTACGGCAGCGGAATAAGTATCCCAAAAACGCAGAAACAGCATCGTCCCTTTGCTCTCCGCTGCGGCCTGATTGTCCCACGCTTCCAGCACCGCCAGCCCTTTCTGCAAATCCGTTGAAGGATTTGCCGTTGCTTTGATCGCTCTCAGCAAGTCCGGTTTGACGCGGTCAGCCAACAGCATCTTCGTATTAAATTTCAGGCGCTTCACATCTTCGAGCGAAAACTTCGCCGGACTTTCCAACATCTCCAGCGCCATTTGCGGGCGCAGCCCGAGTTCGCCGCGCTCGAAGTACGACGGATATTTTGTGGCGTCCAGCGGATCGCGCAGGGAAGGGAACCAGGGCGGATTGTTGCAGTTTTGCGTGTAACCGCCGCGCGGGTTCAGCAATTGCGGAAAATCTGTCACCGGATGCAAAGACTGCCAAACGTATTTGCTGGTTGTCGCCGGTACGTCTAAATCGTAACTCGTGCCATCGTCCACGCGCCGGGGCAACTGGGCATTCCAGAAATACAGAATATTTCCCGCTGCATCGGCATACGTGAAGTTGGAATAGTTCAGCAGGTTTTGCTTTATCACCGCCATCCACTCGTTGAGATTGCGCGCTTTGCTCAAGCGATAAAAGCCCTCGAAATGACGATAAGACTCCAGCTGCGTCGAACGATAGGCGAAGGCTTGTCCGTTGTTGCGATAAATCACCGGGCCGAGATGCGAGTATTCATACGTCCGCTTTTCAGGGCGCAGCGTGCCGTCGGCGTTTTTGATTTCGACCGCTACTTCCTGCTTGCTAAGCGGCATCGGCTTGCCATCAAAGAGGTATTGCTGCGAATTATTCGGGTCAAGCTGCAAAGCATACACATCGGCCATATCCGGCGCGTTGTTTGTTTGCACAAAGCCGAGATGCTCATTAAACCCGGCGCGCAAGACCGGCAAGCCCGCGAGCGTGGAACCAAAAAAATTGATTTTGCCCGGCACCGTCACCTGCGCTTCCCAGTACAGCGAAGACCAGTTCAGATGCGGATTGCCAAGCAACATTGCTTTGCCCGACACCGAACGCGACGGCCCAATCGCAAAAGCGTTAGAACCCGCCGCCTCGGCGTCAGCGGCAAATTCGCCGGACGAGATTTGCGGCGGCGCGGTTTTGTTTTCGTACTTCGTTTGCAAACGGCGAATCACCGCGCCAACCGCAGTAATCGAACCTTCGTGAATATTCGCCAGCACGTCAATTTCGTTGAAGGTCGGAATCCACGCGGGCAATTCCTGCCGGTGCTGCGCGACGTAGTGATTGATGCCCGCCGCATAGGCGCGAAACATCTTTTGCAGCAGCGGATCAAGCTGTGCGAAGTTCTTCTGGCACGCACCGTAATTGTCGAAGCGATGCAACAGGAAATCGCTTTCCACGCCTTGCCCAAAAAACTTCGCTTCTTCGCCGCGTGCTGCCACAAAACCGCGCGCGATTTCCACGCAATGATCTTCGGCCTGCGCATAGCCGAAACCAAAGGCCGCTGCCTCTTCAGTCTTCGCCAAAATATGCGGCACGCCGAACGTATCGCGGCGAATCGTAACTTGCTCAGCCAGGTTGTTAGGTTTGGCTGTAAGGGACGTGAGAAGTAGGAAAATAAAGATGAACGGCGCGAAGAAAAATCGTTTCATAGACGTAGCGTTTTTAGTTCAATGTCGGCACCTACGAAAGTTTGTTTTTGTATTGCATCTGGATTTTGAGAGAATAAGGCATCTGTTGGGATATTGCACTATGAAACCTACACTTCTTTTGCTGCTTTTCTCGCTTCCACTACTTGCCCAAAACGCCAAACTCCACCCGCATCGCATCACGCTAGCGAATGGCAATAGTTATGCGCTGAATCTGCCTGCCGGTTATGACATCACCGTTGCGGCGCAGGGGATGAGCCGCGTGCGGTTTATGGCCGAAAGCCCGGACAAGCGGATTTTTGTGACCGATCTGTACAATCGCGCGGACAATAATCGAGGCGCAATCTACATCCTCGAAGGCTTCGACGGCAGGCAATTTCAAAAGCCGAAAGTTTGGCTGAACAAACTGCGCAATCCGAACAGTATCGCGTTTCATACAGACGGCTTCGGTAAAAATGGGGACACGCATTGGCTCTACATTGCGCTGACGGATAAGCTCGTACGTTATCGCTACACGCCGGGCGAAGACAAGCCGACGAGTGCGGCGGAAACGATTGCGACGTTTCCCGACTACGGCTTGAATTACAAATACGGCGGCTGGCATTTGACACGCACGCTGGCGATTGCGGGCAACAACAAGCTGTATGTGGCAGTCGGCAGCAGTTGCAATGCCTGCGAAGAAACAGAAAGCCTGCGCGCGGCGATTCTGGAAATGGATTTGGACGGCAAAAACCAGCGGGTGTATGCCAGCGGTTTGCGCAATGCCGTGGGCTTGCGCTGGCTGGACGGCAGGCTGATGACGACGAATATGGGTGCAGATCATCTGGGCGATGACAAGCCGAGCGATCCGATGTACGAGGTCAAAGCGGGCGCGAATTACGGCTGGCCGTATTGTTATCAGCTCGGCAAGCGCAACGTGGCTGATCCACAATTTGCCAATGCCGAAAAGCAAATCAGTTGCGACAGCGTACCCGTGCCGTATGCTTCGTTTATTGCTCACAGTTCGCCGCTCGGTTTTGAGCGGTTTGATGGGGAGGATGATTGGCTGGTCGCGTTGCACGGTTCCGGTTTCATTCGCATCGGACACGGTTACTCAGTCGCGCGCGTGCGAAAAGGAGTTGCGCCGCAGGATTTCATTACAGGCTTTTTGCTGCACCGCAAAATTCAGGGACGACCGGTGGACATTCTACGCTTCAACAACGGCTTTTTGCTAACGGACGATTACGCGGGCGTAGTGTATTACGTGTTTAAGTCGTAGCTGTGCCGAAAAGGAATGCTGATTGGCAACCCTACCTTACTCAACGCCTCGTCACGACTCCTCCTGATTTACAGGCACTCTACCGGATTTCAGTTGCATGTAGAATGTATGTAGTACCGGTTTCAGCCGGAAGGAATGGCCCGCCCAGCTTCCGGCTGAAGCCGGTACTACATACACCCTACACTGAAGTGAAAACCGATCTAAGGGCAGCGCGCCTGGTCTATCGCAGAAATGTTACGTCAGCCACGTGACGAGTAATTTGAACGTCCGCGCCGCCGCCACAAATTTCCGCTAGCCCGTAGAATTTCGAGCAAGTTAAAACAACGCTTGACATTCCCCGCCAAATGGTAGATTAAACAAGGGTAACCATACCCATCCGTGGTTTTCATAGGCGACACAAAAATGCTTCAGAGCCGAGAGGATTTTTGTTCGAGGAGGTGTTTATGACGCAGGAAAATCTGCTTCCGTCTGATGTGTTTGAGGAAACAGCAGACACGGTTGCGCGCAGACCATCATCCCCTGTTTTGAAGCTGGCCACGCCGCCAGAATCTAAAGTACAGCGGGATCCTGAATTGGTGGCGCGCTTGCAAAAAGAGATTACGATCTTACAAATGGAGTTGGAAAAAGCCCGCCAGGAAATCACCCGGTATGAGATGCTGCTGCGCAATGCCAAGCAACGCGAAATCGAATTGCGCGCAGAATTGCGACCCCGGCAAAACTGAGGTGTCAACGAAGCGCTGCCGAAAAGCGATTGTCCCCCGCGATCCGTTACGCACTCAGCAAGCTCCTTGCCTTTTCCCAATCTGCCAGCGTATCCACGCCCAAAGAACGATGCGCGGTTTCCACGACGCGGATGCGATAGCCGTGTGCCAGTGCGCGCAATTGCTCCAATGCCTCAATGCCTTCGAGGGCTGTGGGCGCGAGTTGTGCAAACTGCAACAGAAACTCACGGCGGTACACGTACAGTCCCGTGTGTTTAGCGTAAAGGTGCAGTAATTCCGGCTGCGCTTCCAGGGCGGCGGCAAGCGAGCCATGCGCCAGGACTGCCGCGCGCGGAAAGGGAATTGGCTGGCGCGAAAAGTACAAGGCAAAGCCTGCCTGATCGCGCACGACTTTGACTACATTTGGATTCAGGACATCCGCCACCGCGTCCAAAGGTTCGCAGGTTGTCGCCATCACGAGCGAAGCGTCGTCCAGCAAGGGTTGCAAGGCGGCTTCGATGGTCGTCGGTTCAATGAAGGGTTCGTCGCCCTGCACGTTCACAATAATGTCGGCCTCCAGTTGCGCTGCCACTTCGGCCAGCCGGTCGGTGCCGGTTTGGTGCGCGGGCGAAGTCAGCCACGCCTCTTCGCCTGCGTCTTGGACAGCGGCCAGGATGCGCTCGTTGTCGGTGGCGACAATTACTCGTTCTATTGTGCGCACGGCTTTGGCACGCTCGACGACGTGCAAGATCATGGGCTTGCCGCCCAGTTCCAACAACGGCTTGCCGGGTAAACGGGAAGAGGCAAAACGCGCTGGAATAATCGCTGTCACTTTCATCAATTTTCCCTCGTTCTTTCATCAGATTACTCTCCTGCGCCACAGAGTATAACCGCTCCGCTTTCGCTAGACACTCGGCGAAGGGCTGTTGTAGTATCGCAGCGCTTCAATCAAGCACGAAAAAGCGGATCGCCCCTACTTTGGCAGTAACCTATGGTGGTTGTGACCTCCCTCAAATTTCCCTTCATTTGCGGGCTGCTCATAAGCCTTGCGCTGATGACGGCGTGTTATCGTGCGCCCATTGCGCAACGGTCGTTGGCTCCGGTGCTGGATTACGGGCAACTGGGGTACGAGGCCCTCGGCTCGCACGTCGGCGCGGTCATGGTGGTAGACCCGCAATACGGCCGCGTGCTGAAGCGAGTGGCGCGCGGTATGGATGTGCAATTTGCTACCTCACCTTTTGAAGTCGTGCAAATCATTACGGCATACGCGGCGTTGGATGCGGGTGTCATCACAGCCCAGACCAAATTCCACTGTGACAAGAAGGGCGAATTGGTAGACGTGACAGAAGCCCTGGCGCGTCCGTGTCCGGCGTTTTTTGCCGAGGTCAGTCACAAAGTATCGCCGACCGCTTTCAAACGCGCCGCCCAGGTCATTGGCTTCACCTACTACGCCACCGAATCGCTGAACAAGATGACTTCCACGATGCGCCCGATTTCGGCGCTGATTCCGGTGAACGTTTCCGGGGCCGATTACGAAGCGTTGGCGACGCGCGGCATCGGCATGCAGGCGAACGATTTGCACTTTGCCCAACTGGCGATTTCGCTGGCCAGCAATACCACCACCAGCGAGCGAATGTCTACCATCATCGCCACCACCGCGCAAACCATCACGCCGCCCGCCATTCCACTTAATAAACAGGCGATGGAAATCATCAAGCGGGGGTTGGAACGTGCCGTCAAAGAGGGAACAGCAATGGCTGCCGGAACCGGACAGGACGACATTGCTGGCAAAGTCGGCAGCAATGAAGAGAATGCCCTTTGCATTTCGTTCGCGCCCGCACATAAACCGGCAGTGGGCCTCATCGTTTTTTTGAAGGAAGGCACCAGCACCGAAGCCGCACAGGTTGCAGGCCGCTTTTACCGAGCGTATTTTAGGAGGTGAGGGTTTAAGATTTGGGATTTAGTGAGCTACAACAACTAAAGCCTAAAGCCTAAATCCTCCTCATTCTTATGGGATTTTCGACACTCGCAATTCACGCTGGCCAGGAACCTGATCCGACGACGGGGGCCGTTATTCCTCCGATTTATCAAACTTCAACCTATGTGCAGGACGCACTCGGCCAACACAAAGGCTTTGAGTATGCGCGCACGCAAAACCCGACGCGCCTGGCGCTGGAAAAAAATCTGGCGGCGCTCGAAGGCGGCACACACGCGCATTGTTTCGCTTCGGGAATGTCGGCAATTCATACGGTGATGTTGCTGCTCAAGGCGGGCGATCACGTCATTGTTTCCGACAATACTTACGGCGGAACCTATCGGCTGTGCGAACGGGTGTTGCGGCAGTTTGGGCTGGATTTCAGCTATGTGGACACAACGGATATCGCGCAGGTCGAAGCGGCTGTGCGCCCGGAAACGAAGTTGATCTTTCTGGAAACGCCGACGAATCCAATTATGCAAATTGCCGATCTGGAAGCCATCGGGCAATTGACGAAAGCGCGCGGGATTCGACTGGCAATGGACAATACGTTTATGAGTCCGTTTTTCCTGCGTCCGATTGAGTGGGGCGCAGATTTCGTCGTGCATTCGACGACGAAATATTTGAATGGACACAGTGACAGCGTCGGCGGCGTGGTCGTTTCGACGAATGATGAAGACGCCGCGAAAATCGGCTTTTTGCAAAACGCGGTTGGGGCGATTCTTTCGCCGTTTGATTCATTTCTCGTGTTGCGCGGCACGAAAACGCTGGCTTTGCGGATGAAGCAACACGATGCGAATGGGCGCTTGATCGCGGGCTTTTTGGCCGAGCATCCGCAGGTAAAAAAAGTGTATTACCCCGGCCTCGGCGACCATCCGCAACACGAGCGGGCGAAAAAATTAATGACGGGCTTTGGCGGAATGATCGCTTTTGATTTAGGATCACTGGCGGGCGCACGCGCGGTTCTCGATAACGTCAAACTTTGTGCCCTGGCGGAGAGCCTGGGCGGCGTGGAAACGCTCATTTCGCATCCGGCCACGATGACGCATGCTTCGGTGCCGGAAGCTAAGCGGCAACAACTCGGCATCACCGACGGGCTGGTACGAATTTCCGTCGGCGTCGAAGATGTCGAAGATATTATTGACGACATTGACCAGGCACTGAATCGGATTTGAGATTTGAGATTGGAAATTTGAGATGGTAAAGGCAATCCGCAACCGCCACTTGTGCAGCAATTGCAACCTGCCAAGCTTGCTTGGCAGTCGAGCTATACCTTTCCACCTGCCACTTTCCCCGCAACATCTCAAATCTCAAATTTCAACTCTCAAATCCTAACGATGACTACCGCTTCAGCCACTCATCTGACCTTTTGCGCCGAAACCAACGTCGGGCGCGTGCGGCAAGGCAACGAAGACAACTTCCTGATCCTTGACCTAACCAGCGCGACCAGTTGGGCTGGCATTGCGACGGAAATGACGGGACTGCAAACGCTGCCGCTTGGCGCGCAAGGAGTCGTTTTTGCTGTCTCGGATGGGATGGGCGGCGCACTGGCGGGAGAAGTGGCTTCGCGGATGGCCGTCGAGATTGTGCGTGACTGGATGCCGAAATTCTCGGCAGCAGAAGAATACCGGCACTTAAGCTTGCAGGAACGCTTGCGCGTCGCCATTGAGCAGGCCAATGCTGCGATTCATATTGAGAATTTGGTCAACCCTGAACGGCGTGGCATGGGGGCTACCTTCACTGCCGTAGCGATTGCCGATGAACACGCCTGTTTTGCACAGGTCGGGGACAGTCGCGCGCATTTGATTCGACAGGGCCAGATCACGCGCGTTACCAAAGATCAGTCCGTCGTGCAGCAACTCATTGATCTCGGCCAAATCACCGAAGAGCAGGCCGCCACTCATCCGCGCCGCAATTACATTTTGCAGGCGCTCGGCGCGACGCACGAAATTGATGTGGTGGTTAGTTATCTGCCCTTGCGCGCGGGCGATCTGCTGTTGCTATGCAGCGATGGTTTATCAGGCAAGATGACTGCTGACGAAATGTTGCAGGTCGTGACGGCAGCAGCCGATTTTCAGGCCGCCTGCACGCAATTGATTGCGCTGGCGAACGAACGTGGCGGTGAAGACAACATTACTGTAATGCTGGTGCAAGTGACCGGAGAAAAACTGGTGACGCCGGATGATGAACCGATCACGCCGGAATTCATTGCCCGTCCGGCCACTTCGCCCACCGCTTACTTGCTGGATGATGTGGGGCTGCCGCCGCCAGAACCAGAAGATGATGCGGAAGACTTTGCCGATCCTGCTCCGCCAGCCGCCGTTGCTTTCTCGCCCGCTGCTGCCTCAACCGTGCAACCCACGACTTCTTCTCTTTCCACAGACACGTCTTTCTCAGAAAGCTCCCGCGCCGCTGCACCCGCACCGCGCGGCATAGACGGGCGCAAAATTGCGTTGTTCTTTGTGCTGGTGGCATTGTTTTTAAGCGGCGGTGCCGTGTATTTGAATTATCGCTTCACGGCAGATCGCGGTGCGCTGCAACAGCGTTTGCAGTCCGAAAACCGGCAACTCCTCGAAGGTCTGCGCACGCGCATTGCCACTCTTCGTACTCGCGCCAATGGCGATGCCGCAATGAACGCCAAACTGGATGTGTTGTCTGATCGTCTGAATCAGGCTGCGGCGTTGCCTGCCACACAATATCAACAGGTTGGCCAAGCCTGTTCCGAAGTCGAAACCGCCATCTATTTGATGGAACAAAATCCCGGTAAATAATTCGTTGCAAAAAGAAAAGCCGCGCGACTTCCCTTTTCGGTCGTGAAAAATCGGCAACGGGCCGTTACGCAAGTTGCCGAATCAGGCGCGTGCCTGATCTTTGTCCCGCCCACGGGCGCACAGGATTTCAAGTGGACGTAGCCGTTGCTATGCCAACAAGAGACAAAAATCAGAGGCCGATTTCCAATTTTTCTCCAACGTGATGACAAAGCGAACGGCTACGCCCGCTTCAAACCCCGCTTCGTTCTAACCGAATCGAGAAAACCCGATTCAGAGGGGGAGTTAGAACTGAGCGGGAGCCGGGCGCTGTGGCCGTGACCACAGCAAACTTTAGACGGAAGGCCTACCTTTCTGTTGACGCTGGGCTAATTGCGCGCGCAGTTCCTGTTCCCGGTAATGACTGTTTTGCAGTAACAATTCGTAATGAGCCAACTGCCGTTGGCAGCGCCGCAATTCATCGTGCAACGTCCGAATGGTTGCTTCCAGTTGTAAGATTTCAGCAGATTTTGTGGCTGGCAGTTTTGGTTTTTCTTCCGGTAGTAGCCGCAACACCGGCTTGGATGGCTTAGTGACAGTTTGCTCAGCAGGCAAAAACTCCGCTCGACGAAGCACATCGTTCATAGGAAATCTCCAGCGTTGTTATCTTCTTTCTTTCCGCACGACAGCACACCGCCCGGCACAGGGAGCTGTAACAGCCATTTCCTTGCCGCCTTACTAACACGAATATCGTGCGAACGGATTGGGTTCCATTTCTATAATGAGTTTTTTCCAAAAACATCCCACGTCTTCCGCAAACATTATTGTGGCTGGACATGAAAGTGGTAAGTGATGGTCGTCGGGCCTTGCAGGGTAATGCTGTAGTCTTGCTGGTGCAGGAGTTCAGTTGGCAGTAGGAGCGTAAGAATCCAATCTGTCTGATAACGTCGCGGCGCGAGTCGCAACCAGCGTTTGCGCGGCATTTGCGCGGCGTCACGCAAGACGGCGCGATAATGTGCGGAGGTTTGTGGTGATACGGGGGGCACTTCCAATTGCAAGCGAACCCTTCCCTTTCCGTGCGGCAGCGACAAGGTTGGCAGTTCTGTCTTACTGCGCACCTGCTCGGCTGAAAGCAGCAGTGAGACACGCACCGGCACAAACTGTTTTTTCAATCTTTCCGCTGGCGCTACAGCTGGTGTTGCCATCGGACGCGCGGAATCGGAGGGCTGAGCAGCAGGCCACGGCGTCGCCACCTCGGCAGGAGAAGCGGACGGCTTTGCCAATTGGGCAGTAGTAGCAGGAGAACCGTTTCTGACCGCATACCACATCCCCGCGCCCATGGCCACAAGGGCCAGCAAAGCCGCCGCTACACATGGCAACAACCACGCGCTGGTGAACTGTGACGGAATGGCCGCAAAAGCCGCCGCACGCCGTTGTTTCAGCACGGGCGGCGCACTCCTGGCCCACAGTAATAACGCGCGCTCGGTTGCCAGGCGTTCGCGTAAAAAAGGTAAGGCGTGAAGGCGTTGTGCAAACGTCGCCCGTTCAGAGGGGGACATTCGCTCGTGCAGGTAATCGTCAATCAGGTCATCGCACGCGGCCTGCACCTCACTTAAAAAAGCGGCATTGGCGAAGTAGTCCTGCTCGATTTGCTCGCGCTCCTCGTCGGCCTGCTGGCCTAAGAGATAGCGCACAATCTGTTCTCGCTGTGACATGAAACTCCTCTCTCCGCTCTCTGCCCAGAGTGAGTGCTGCCGACATTGGTACTATGGGAATTCCTGAAAAACATCCCGCGTTACAACGCCCTGCGCAAACATTCCTTCACACATTCAGCGAGCTGGCCGCGCAGCTTTGAAGTCTTGTTGCGCAGGGTTTTGAGAGAAATTTGAAAGTAAGCCGCCAACGCCTGCCGATTTTCGATCTTGTTGCTGCCCGTGCCTTGATAGTACGCCAGCAGTAACTCTCGATCCGCCGCTGTCAGGCTTTGCAAACAGCGGCCTAAACATTGCAATCGTCGTTCGGTGAGCGCCATGTTTTCCCGTTCTTCTAACATCTGCTGCGGGTTTAGAGTTAGGGCCGGATGAGAGGTTGATGACTCCAAGGCTTCTGTCACGAGAGGCCGCGCTCGCATCTCACGCCAGACATTGCGGGCAATACCATAGAAGTAACTGACGGGGTTGGCAGTGGAAATGATGGTGCCTGCCTGCAAGCGTCCGGCAGCGCGATTGATGGTTTCATCGGTCAATTCGTGCGGATCACGAGCGCCGCGAAACGTGAAAAACAGCACGAGAGCCGCACGCACCTGCTCGTATTGCTCGCCTGCGGTTTCCCGGTCTGGCGCAAGTGCCGCTAACAACTGTTCAAATGCCTCCGGCGCGAGGCCGCGATGCTTTTTGGATTGAGGAGAAAGGTATTGAATCATTGCCTGCGCTTACCATTCACCTTGCAAAGTAAAAGCTGCCCAGTAATACGGCGATTGCCAGCGTTGGTTACAGCGTAATTGCAGTTGTGCTGCGCGCAACGCGGCGGCTGGAGCAAGTTTTTGTTCGCCCCATAGCCCCTGATAAAATCGCCGCATCAGTTCCGCTGTCGCCGCATCGTTGACCTGCCATAAACTGGCGATAACGCGGCGCGCTCCGGCATAAAGAAACCCACGCGTCATACCAATCAACCCTTCACCATTTACTTCTCTGCCAAGCGCCGTTTGACATCCGCTCAAGACAACCAGGTCGGCGTTGAGTTTCAGATTGAAGATGTCGAGCGTGCGCAACAAACCGTTCTGCGTATGCCCCGCCGCGTCCACTTGTGACAAGACCAGACCGGACAATTCGGGCTGCGCGTTGTTGAGCAGTCCATGCGTGGCGAAATGCACGTAGCGGTAAGGGTGTAACGCCGCACCGAGCGCAGCGGCACGGCTCGCGTCGAAACCCAGCGCAAGGCGGCGTTCGGCAGGTGGCACAAGTGCGGCGATTGCCTGGGCCTCGTTCCGCGTAGCGGGCAATCGCACCAGCCCCTGCCGGGTTATTGCTGATTCATCGTAGCGAGGCAGGGTCAGTTGCGGCGCGTTTTGCCGCTCCACAACGGTACGCACGCGTTCGTCCTGTTGGTCGAATACCGGATCGGCAAACACGGCCAGTGTTTTCGGCGCGGGCTGGCGATGCAGGGCTTCGCGCCGCAACACGGCGAGCGTTGAGGCGGACGGCAACGTGATAATTTCGTGTCGGGCAAGCAGCGGCTGTTGATTGTCTGTGGTCAGTTGTCTGTTGTTTGTTGTTCGACTTTTGTTTCGCTTGGCGTGATCACTGACAACCGGTAACGGACGAGCGGCCACAGGCAAAGCCGCAAACGGCACGACATGCAACGCGCCGTCAGGCACAATCAGCAGCCGCTGTCCACGGAGCAACGCCTGCGCGGGCGCAAGCAACAGGTGACCCAGGCGCGTGGCAGCGTCCTGTTGAGCGCGCGTTTGTTCCTGTTGCCAGCGTTGTTTGACTGGAATGGAGTGAAAGGCCGGCGGATGACTGAACGCATCCAGCAATGCGCGCAACTCGTGTGCTGCCTGTTCCAGTTCCGCGCGTGGCGGCAGAACAAAGGAATGCAACGCCGTTGGGCTGACCACGAACAAATAGCTGTGCTTGACGCCGAGGTAGTATTCCAGCAACAGCGTATCAGCATTGAGCACTTGCCGCTGCACTTCGGCCAGCGTGAGCGGTTCGGACTGGATGAGCGCGGCGTAATGCGGATTGCGCTGGCGGATTTGCGCGCGCACTTCGTTATATTCGGCCATCAACAACGCCAGCTCGCCGCCCGGCGGTTGCGCCTCGTTATCGGTGCGCGCCGCGATTTGTTGTTCCAGTTCGCGCGCGCGGGCTGCCAGTGATGTTTCGGAGGAATCGAGCAAGCCAAGCGCCCGCTCGCTCAATAAGCCGAGCAACGTGCGCGCGTGAGTACGTTCGCTTGCGTAAAAGGCCGTGGCCGCGAATTCTTCCGCTTGTTCCGCCGCCCGCAGCCGCATCAGCAACTCAACATAATCATCGTAGTAATGATGGCGCGAACCATTGAACAACGCGCGTAAATCGGGATCGAGCAATTGCGCTTTGTGCATCAGTAATGGGCAGGGCTTGTTCGAGTTGCGCCAGCGCCGCGCGCACCCGCCTGCGCTTCAAACTGAGCAAAATCTTTGTGCAACAGCGCGCGTTCACGCCCCATGCCAAGCGTGCGCATTAAAGCAAGCGCTTGATTGAACGCCGCGCGCGCCTCGGCACTTCGCCCCAGACCAGCGTAAGTACAGGCCAACTCATACCGCACTTCGGCTTCGCCTCGGCGCGCACCCAACGCCTGAAACTGGACGAGCGCAGGTTCCAGATGCTTCAACGCCTGCGCCCATTCGCCTTGCCTGCGCCGCTGATTCCCAAATTGGCGAGCGCGTTGGCGGCGGTGAGCGGATCGCCTAACTGCCGCGTTTTTTCAGCGCCCGGCTGAGATAATCGGTGGCAAGCGGATATTCCCGTTTTGCGCGGGCGACGATGCCCAGGCCGATGAGCGCCTGCGTTTCATACCGAGTGCGCGCCCTGTCAGGCAGCTTCCCCGCCTGGTCAAGCAGTTGCTGATAAACCGCCCTGCCTTTATCAAAATCACCAATGTATTTGCAGGTGACGCCCAGCAAATCCAGGCTCGCCAGTACCCCTTCGGTGAAGCCAGTCGCCCGCGCCAGTTGATAGGCTTCGTCAAAACAATCTAGCGCCTCCTGGTACTCGCCGGAATGCGCGTGCAAAAGCCCTAGTTCCGTGATGGTATCCACGCTGGCCTGCCGTTCGCCCACACGGCGCTGCAAGGCGAGCGCCTCGGTCAATGCCTGTCGTGCGTGAAGAAAATCATCCAGCAGGCGATAACACTGCCCCGTCAGGCTGAGCACCGCGCCAGCGCGCGACCATTCGTTCAATGCCAGCCAGCGCGAACCGGCCTCACGGCCTTTAGCGGCGGCTTGTTGCAAAGCGGGTGTTTTCCGCTGTTGATAAAGACGGGCGATTTCGGTGTCGAGTTGGTGTAAGGCAAAGCGTTCTCGGTCAACTGCCGTTGCCGCGTGTTTGTCTTGCAGCGTCAAGCGGTATTGTGCGGTCGTGGATTGGCTGCGCTCGATAGTCACGCGCAGCAGGTACGTCGTCGCGTCTTCGGCCACGATGTCCAGCCGCTGCACGCCCGGTGCATTGCTCTCGCTGGTGGCAGCGATGAGTTCGTTGTTTGTGGACAAGAGTGCAAGGCTGAGTTGCGCCTTATCGGCTTGCAATTCCACCCGCGCGCTTTCGCCTGCCGCGAGTATGAGTTGGTAAAGATGAAATTCCGCGCTTTTGATTTCGCCTGCGTGCGGCTGCGTCAATAACATCGGCATCTCAGGTTGAGTGCGTTGATGACGGGTTGACGAAAGAGCGAATTGAAAACTTACGCAAAGAATCAAGCCCAGCAGGGCGACAGTTTTCCCCCGACACATATTCCCCCCAGATCAACATCAGTTTCCTGGCGAACGATACATCGGCCTTGTCACACGCTAGCGCAGGCACACGATTGATTATAATTGGTCTTAGGTCTGGTTTTGTTATCGCACACACTCAATCGGTGCCGGGCATGCTAGGGGAGGTGGTTTTTTTGTGCAAGATAAAAGCACGACACTTCTCAGATTTCTCGCTTTTACCCCCGTGCTGTTTGCTGAGAATAGTGAGAAATTAAGCGCCGCAGTTCGGCAATGAAGCTGTTCACCAGCACACCAATCGTGCGTTGCTCAAACCGCGCGCGGGCATAATTCCACTGAAATTCGAGCATATTCAGGTTCAGCGCACCGGTCACGGCAATCATCTGCGGGCATTCGTTGTGCGGGTAAGATTCGACGCCTACGTTTTCCGTTGCTACTTGCCAATCGAGTTGTTCGGGCGCGAAATGTAAGGTCTGAAAGCGGAGTTGCGGTTGCGGCAACGCCCGCATCGCCGCCTGCGCTGCCGCGTCAGGGCCATAACGCAACCAGCCATAGCTCACGCCTGCCGCCGGAACTGCCCGCCAGCGATGTTGGACGGCGCGCAAGGTGCTCGTCAGGTCGGTGCTATTGGCCGTTTCTAGGGCGAACGGAAAGCGGGCGGCGAACCAGCCGAGCGTCCGCGTCATATCCAAATCTGTGAGCGACTGTTGGCGCACATCGCGTTCCACTTCCAGCAACACCTGAGGTCGGCCTGTCCATTGCGCCAGGGCTTGTGCCAGCGCGGCCAGCACGAGTTCGTTCAGCTCAGCCTGCGCGGCTTGCGGCACGTGATGCAACAACGTTTCTGTTTCGGCGCTGTTGAGGGAAACGAAAACGCGATCCATCTGCCCGTACGTGTTTGTGCCTTCCGGGTGATCCACGGGCAAGGCTCCAAAACTTCCGGCAGCGAGTGGTTGCCAATATGCTAGCGCCGCTTTAGTCGCCGTTTCCTGCCCGGCCTGTAACCATTGCGTGTAGGCGGGGCGTGGCGGTAACGAGGCGACCGGCTGTTGGCGGCGCAATCGCCCATACATTTCCAGCAAATCGGTCAGCAAAAGTCGTAGCGACGCCGCATCGCCCAGCAGATGATGAAAGATCACGAGCAGCCGATGTGCCCGGTTCATCCCCAAATCGAAATACGCCACACGCCAGAGCGGGCCATCGCTTAGGTGCAGTCCGGTTTGCAGCTTGTCCGCCGTTTCCTCAATCGCCCGCCGCTGGCTGCGCGCCCATTTGGCCGAGAAATCCACCCATTCAAACGGCACGGCAACCGCATCAACTGGCGCTTCACTGCAGTGCCAGCCAACTTCCGTTTTCGTAAAGCGCCAACGCAAGGCTTCGTGCGTAGCGATCAACAAGGCGAGGGCCTGTTCAAGCAGTGCCCGATCAATCGGCTCGTTAATTTCCACGAGTAATGAAACGTTGCCGTGTTGCGGTTCCAACGGATGCTCGGCAAAAAACGCCTGCTGAATCGGGGCGAGTAACGGAGCCGTGAGCGGCGGATCGCTAAGCGCAGGCGGATCGGTCATCACTTCCGACCAGGGGTCTAATTCCCACACCGGCTCGTCATCTTCCAATTCAATGAGGTCGGGCAACAGGTCGGGCAACACGGCTTCGTCGTTTATCACGGGCGCAGGTGCAGGCGGCACCGTACAGAACAGATGCCACGGATTGTCAGCCGCAAAGCCGAACCAGTCTGGCAGTTTGGCTAGCGACTGGGCCAGCGCGGCATGTGTAATGACCGTGGGCGGCTCGGTCAGGCAACAGGCGGGATGTTCATCGCTCACCCGAAACGCCGGATTGCTTGATTCCTCTTCAGCAATCAGCGACCAATCGCTATCCAGGCAAAGCACGATGTTCGTGACGGGCAATGTGCGAAACTTCGGTTCCAGTTGCGCCTGCGTCAGCAAAATAGCGACGGCATTTTCGGTCAGCACCGTTTGCAACGACGCAGGCGCGAGCGTCGCGTCCAACGGCATGTATGCTCCCCCGGCTTTCAGCACGCCGAGCAAGGCGACAACGCCATCAAGGCAGGGCGTGAAGCACAGGCCAACCGGGATTGAAGGCAGCACATTCAACTTGTGCAGGTAGCGCGCCAATTGATTCGCGCGGGTATTCAGTTGCTGATAGGTCAGCACACCATCTGCCATTTGGACGGCAATGGCTGCGGGCGTGCGCGCCGCGCGGGCCTCAAACAATTCGTGGACGCAGTCGCCGGATTTCAACCACGACACCCAACCCTGTTCATCGTCGGACGCGGTTGCCGTCGGCACCCATTCCGCAGGCACAGCAGGCGCGGGTGGTGCGACGGGCGCGGCAGCGGCGGCAGCTTTTTCAGCAACCGCAGGCGGTGGCCACGGCAGCACGGCTAATCGTCGTGCTGCGTCCTCAGCAAATTGTTCGAGCAGGAAGCCAAGCAGCGCGCTATAGGCTTCATTGCTGGTAATCTGCCAGCCCTGTTCGTCTTCCTTGACCACCACTGTCAGCGGAAAATCATTGGGCAGGATCAACCGTTCGGGGCTGATTTCCAGCCCGTTGATGGCTTTGCGCAGGGAGCTTTCGAGTTCCGCGCCATCAAACACGAGCGCGCTCTGAAACATCGGCATATCCGTGGGCAACTCGCTCCAGCCCTGCACCTGGGTCAGAGAATTATGCTCGTACTGCCGCCACTGCCCCTGCTCGGTTTGCAGGTCAGTCAGAAATTCCCGCACGGTTTGTTCTGCTGCGACGCGCACACGCAAGGGCAAGGTATGCGAGAAATGCCCGATGATGCGATCTGCGCCGTGGACTTCGCCTGGACGCCCAGCTACGGTGCTGCCGAATAGCACCTCGCGTTGTCCCGTCAACCGGTGCAGCAATAACGCCCACGCGCCCTGCACGATCACATCCAGCGACAAATTCGTGTCCGCCGCCAACAGCTTCAGCCGATCCACTGCCGTCACGCTGAGCCGTGCGGTGCTGGCCTCGCCGGTCAGTTCCAGCGTGGTCGGCATCATGATGCCTTGCAGGTAGGTGCGCCAAAACGTTTCGGCTTCGTGCACATCTTTTTTCTTGATCCATTCGACATATTTGCGAAAGGAAATCGGCAGCGGCAGCGTTTCCGTTTTGCCTTGCAGAATGGCAGTGTACGCGGCCAGCACTTCGTTCAGGATGAGCGGCAGCGAATGTTCATCGAAGAGTAATTCGTGAAACGTCCAGACGAAATACGCCTGTTCATCGGACAAGCGAATCAACGCCATCCGCCACAGCGGAGCATTCTTGAGAATCAGCGGGCATTGCCGATCTGCCTGCAAGAGTTCGTCGAGGCGATGTTCCTGTTCGTGGTTGGTGAGGTTGCGCCAATCGTGTTTTTCCAAATCCACGCTGACGCTGCGATTGACAACCTGCACGGGTTCCTTGAGGTCGCCGCTGACAAAGGCAAGGCGCAAACCGGGCTGGCGATTCGTGACCTTTTGCCACGCGCGCTCAAACGCCGACACATCCAGCGGGCCGGTCAGATAACAACCGAATTGTGCGAGATCCGCACCGTCCTCCGCCGTATGTTCGCTGTGACGCAGCAATTGTTTTTGTAGAGGCGAGAGATGGAAAAATTCTTCGATTTGCTTCGGATTCATTGCGTCAAACTCAATCGGGAATATTTATTACCGCGCTAAAATCAGCTAGACTGCCGCTCGTCATCATACAGTGTATTTGATTTGCCCAACACGACCAAAGCTTTTTTCGTGTGCTTGCTCGGAGCGCTAAACGGTTGCGCAGCACTTCCAGCGGCTCCGGCTCTTGCTCCCAGAGACTCGCTTTATGTATCCCTATCCCAAAGGAAACTTCTTTATTCCCGCACCGCACGGTCAACTGGAACTGATTTATCGTCCGAGCAATCATCTGGCCGAACGGGTCGCGTTGGTGCTGCATCCGCATCCGCAGCATGGCGGCACGATGCACAACAAAGTCGTGTTTCGCACGGCACGTGCGCTGAATAGTGTGGGCTATGAAACGCTGCGCTTCAACTTTCGCGGCGTCGGCCACAGCACGGGTACCTTCGACAATGGCGTGGGCGAGTCCGAAGATGCGCGGCTGGCGCTGGAATATTTACTCAGCAAACAGCCACGCGCGCGCGAAGTGATGATTGCGGGATTTTCGTTTGGTTCCGCTGTCGGCTTGCGCGTTGGCTGTGCGGATGCGCGGGTGGGGAAACTGATTGCTGTGGGCGCACCGCCGGAAAAATATGACTTCTCGTTTCTGCGCGATTGCACGAAGCCGAAACTCTTTATTCATGGCACCGAAGACGAGATTGCACCGCTCGCCCCCGTCGAAGCGTTGCTTGCCACGCTGCCGCCCGAAAATAACTGCCGCCTCGTCAAAATCGCTGGTGCCGGTCATTTCTTCGACGATCAATCCGACGCGCTGATGCAGGCGGTCGCCGAATTTGCGGCTTAATAATTTCTTTCACCGCAGCGGCGCAGAGGCCGCGCAGAGATTCGCAGAGAGAACCTCCGCGTACCTCTGCGCAATCTCCGTGCTTTTGTGGTGAAATGCTCCTCCACACCGAAAGCCATCATAAATTCCATTTATGCCCGACGGAGTTTCATTCGTTGCAATTGCCTCCGGCGCACCCTAAAATTGCCGATTCTGGTATCTGATTTAACGGCAATATACGGAGGCTTATTCACGTGGACATCAAAGCAATCGAGCAATTACTCGGCAACGAAGCCGAATCGCTCCTGGCGCATCAGTGCAAAACCATCGCCAAAGAACAAATTCATTTACCCGGCCCGGACTTTATTGATCGGGTTTGGATTGATTCTGACCGCTCGCCGGTCGTACTGCGCAACCTGCAAGACCTGTTCAACCACGGTCGGCTGCGCGGCACCGGCTACGTTTCGATTTTGCCAGTGGATCAAGGCATCGAACATTCGGCAGGCGCGAGCTTTGCGAAAAACCCGATCTATTTTGATCCCGAAAATATCGTTAAATTGGCGATTGAAGGCGGCTGCAACGCGGTCGCTTCGACGCTCGGCGTGCTTGGCGCGACCGCGCGCAAATACGCACACAAGATTCCCTTTATCGTCAAAGTGAACCACAACGAATTCATGTCGTACCCGAATGCCTTCGACCAAATTATGTTCGGTCAGGTCGAGCAGGCGTTCGATATGGGCGCGACGGGTATCGGCGCAACCATCTATTTCGGCTCGCAGGAATCGCGACGCCAAATCGTCGAAGTCAGCCAGGCGTTTCGCCGTGCGCACGAATTAGGGTTGTTCACCGTGCTGTGGTGCTACGCGCGCAACGAGGCGTTCAAGACGAAGGAGAAGGATTATCACGTCTCGGCAGACTTGACGGGACAAGCGAATCACCTCGGAGTGACGATTGAGGCCGACATCATCAAACAAAAGTTGCCGGAAAATAACGGCGGCTACTTGGCATTAAATACGGGTGAGAGCGCCTATGGCAAAACCGACAAGCGCATTTACACCGAACTCAACACGGATCATCCGATTGATATGACGCGCTATCAATTGGCGAATTGTTATATGGGTCGTGCGGGACTGATCAACTCCGGCGGCGCATCGAGCGGCGAAAGCGATCTGAAAGAAGCCGTGAAGACCGCGATCATCAACAAACGCGCGGGCGGCACGGGCTTGATTTCCGGTCGCAAAGCCTTCCAACGCCCGATGGCCGAAGGCGCAGCGTTGTTGCAGGCGATTCAGGATGTGTATCTCGCACCGGAAATCACCGTGGCGTAGCGAGCACATACAAGAAAAACTAAACACGCGGAGAAAGGTTGACGATGTATCATCAACTTTTCCCCGCGTTTTGTTTTTCCAAGTCTTTCACAACTTGTTTGCCGCGCACAGCTCCACGCAACAACTCCGGCGCGCGAGGGCTACTGCACCACTAACGTATAAGGACGTGCGCCCATACAGGTGGAATTGCTCTTGCTGGCTTTAATGGTGAACGTGTATGTGCCTGTGGTCGTTGGTGTCCCACGCAAACTGTAGATGCCCAACGTATTCACGAGACTCACGCCCGGCGGCAAATTTCCCGTAACTAAAGTAAACACGTAACTGCCTGTCGGGCTTGCCGAGAGCGTTTGTACAAAGGGCGTGCCGCGTTTGGCCGCAGGCAACGTGGCAGGGCTTACGACCGTGCCGCAACTGCTTGCGAAAACCAGCCAGGGATATTGTGCAGGCGAGCTATCCACATTGCCCTGGGCGTCTTTGGCGCGTACTTCAAACAGATGCTGCCCTTCGGCCAGATTGCTGTAGCTCTTAGGACTGGTGCAGGTGCTCCAGCCACCGTTATCCAATCGACATTCAAACGAGGCTACCGTGCAATTGTCATAGCCCGTGAACGAGAAGCTGACGTTGCCCTCACTGGTTGAAGGCGGCGTCCCAGTAATATTCGTTTCAGGAGGCGTAGTTTCAGGGGAGACGTTCACGGTCAGCGAAACCGATTTGCTTAACGTCCCATCACTGACTGTCAGTGTGAACATAGCATCGGCAGCCGCACAAGAGGCGGTGATATTCGCCGTGACTCTGCCGCTGGAATTAGCAAGGTTTGAGACAGTGACGTTATTGACGGTTGCGGTCGTACTGGAATTCACCGTTACGGTGAGGCTTCCGACTTGGTTATCGGTATCGTTCACGGTCGCAATCAATACTCCGGTCGCGCTGGTCGCCATCATTTGCGAGAGCGTTTGCGCTGTGATGCTCGGCGCGGCGTTACCAAACTCGAACGCGCCGATGTCTACATTGGTGCCCACCTGACGCGGGAAGCCCGTACCACGCTGATCGGTTGTCAGGGGCGTTGTCAGGCAGCCCGGCGTTTGCGTTACGCAATTGTCGCCTGCGTTAAGAGCTGGACTGTCAGGTAGCAAGGCGTGCGTCTGCGTAGGGCCGCCGTTGTCGTCCAGCGGGGCGAGTTTCGGATCAAGTGGCGCGGCGAGTGTGCCGACCTTATCGCCATTGTTGCCGTCCACGAAATTATTATTCGCGTTTGTGCCAATCAGGTTATGTCCCTGGGATTCCATCACTCCATTAACATCCGGCGAATCACCGGGGCTGCCAATATAGCCGATGTTTCCCGCGATAATCGTATTTTTCACTTTCATGCCAGAAGAGTTGAAGTGATTGAAAATACCGCTGCCGTAATACCCTTTGTTGCCAGTGATGGTGCAGTTCGTGAGAGTCAGCTCGTCTTCCGTATAAATGCCCGCGCCCTGAGCCCCAGCGTCAGCCAACGAATTACCGGAAATCGTGCAATTGGTTAATTCCGCAAAACCGGAGTTACCCCTGAGGGTAATACCTACGCGGAAAGTGCAGCCATTGCAAATAGCCCCGGCAAAGGCCTGCGTGGTACTGTTTACTTCATTGCCAGAAAAGGTGCTGCCTGTGGCTTTCAGACCACCAAAGAAGTTGAAAAGGCCGCCGCCAAAACTAAAGCCGCCCTGGCCATTGATCAAATTATGAGAAATGGTGCAGCTTTCCATTGTTACGAAGCCACTGTTGAAAAGACCGCCGCCCCCATCCCAACTGCCATATTCTGTACTCGTGATCGTGTTGTCGGAAATCACGCAGTTCGTTAGGGTCAGAACACTGTCATTGTTCAGAATGCCGCCGCCCGCGTTGTTACTGGTGCCTCCACCGCTGATTTTACCGTTCGCAATCTTTAAGCCTTTGAGTGTAACCGTCGGCCCCTGAAATTCGAGGGAGACAGGCATAACGCTGGTCGCATTGATGCTCGAAATATTCAACACGCGGCTCGCCTGATTGCCTGAAATCGTCAGCAGCTTGGCCCCCGGCCCGCTGATCGTCAAATTTTTGGTGATCCATAATTCTGTCCCGCCCAGTGTGATAGTTTGCGGCGTATCGAAGAGGGACGAGAAGCGAATCTCATCGCCTGCGTTGGCAGTGGCAATTGCTTCGCGCAAACTGCATCCATCCGCACAACCGGCATCACCAATTTGCGTGTCGCCGGTTGAAGTCACAAGCAAGATTGCCGGAGGCGCAGCGTGGATGGGGCGCAAATGCCACGCATTGCTGCTCAGCAGTGTCAGGACGAGGCACAAGGCAATAAATATCCGTTTGTGAGTCTGTCTGGTTGGCATAAGGTTCTTCCTCTGGTTGTTTGCAGGGTAAGTACAGCGGCTTTCGGCTAGACATATCAGCCCGCACTAAATCAGTGCAGGGCGCACGTAGGAGCGCATGGATTGGCTCTCGCCGCTGTAGCAAAAATGGCTCCTACGTGCGTTTTTTTAGATTGCTTGCCCGGTCACTTATCCACGGGGCTGTGCCACGACGCGCAAGTATGGTTTGATGGTTTTCCAGCCTTCGGGGAATTTCTCTTTGGCTTGTTCATCATTGACGGCGGGCACGATGATGCAGTCTTCGCCGTTCTTCCAATTGACGGGCGTGGCCACGCTGTACTTTGCCGTCAATTGCAACGAATCAATCACTCGCAGCACTTCGTCGAAATTTCGCCCCGTGCTCATCGGGTAAATGATGACAAGCTTGATCTTTTTGTCCGGCCCAATGACGAACACGTTCCGCACGGTCATGTTGTCAGCGGCGGTGCGACCTTCGCTGCTGCCTTCGAGAGTGGCGGGTAGCATTCCGTACAGCTTCGAGACAGCAAGGTCGGTGTCGCCAATCATTGGATAATTCGGCGCATGCCCTGTAGCTTCGCCGATGTCCACCGACCAGCGCGCGTGATTTTCTACGGGATCAACGCTCAAACCGATCACCTTCACATTGCGTTTTTCAAACTCTGGTTGAAGGCTGGCCATATAACCGAGTTCGGTGGTGCAGACGGGGGTGAAATCCTTCGGGTGGGAAAACAATACGCCCCAGCTATTGCCAAGCCATTCGTGAAAGTTGATCGTGCCTTCGGTGGTGTTGGCTTGAAAGTTTGGTGCTTCGTCGCCGATTCTGAGTGACATAAATTTTCTCCAGGTTGAAAAGGTTGTTGGTTACGCCAGTTACCCGGCGTTTAAGTTGTCAGCGGCAGGCACGCCGCACAGAGATACACATCGCCTTCCGGCGTTTCGCAGAAATGAATTTCCCCCTGATCGAGCCAGCGAAAGACGATGCGCTGGCTAACCCCAGCCAGCCGCGCCGCTTCGCCCGGCGTCAGCATTGTCTCGGCTCCGCTACACTGTGAGCAGCGGGGACGCTGCTCGTGGCGCGCAGGGCGAATGACGAATGTCTCACGCCGTTCAATTTCGATTTCTGTAATCTGTTTTTTGCTCATTGCCGTGCTCTGGGGAGATTCCCGTTGTCCGTGAATTGACCCTGATGCTAAACTCGACACCGGGCTATGCAGGGACGAGGCGAAGGATGCCGTTGCGGGTGTGGAAAAGTCTTCAAAAGAAATCTCAAAAAATCTCACAGAAAATCTCAAGGCTGTAATGAGCAATGTAGGCAAGCATTTATATGAGTTCGGCCCGTTTCGTCTGGATGCTGACCGACAACGTTTGATGCGTGAGGGGGAGCCAATTTCGCTGCCGCCCAAAGCGGTTGAACTGCTGACGCTGCTGGTGGAGCGGCAGGGGCAGGTGGTGGAAAAGGAGTTTTTGCTGACGGCGCTCTGGCCTGACACGGTGGTTGAGGAATCGAATCTCACCCAGAACGTTTACCTGTTGCGCAAGGCACTCGGACAAGCCACGGACGGCCAAACCTTTATCGAGACGTTTTCCAAACGCGGGTACAAGTTTGCTCCCACCGTACAACTGGCTGTGGAGGATGAGGCCCTGATCATCACCAAACACACTCAGGCCCGCATTCGCATCACGCAGGAAGACACGGACACGGAACAACCCGCTGCATTGCCCGCGCCGCAAGCCTTATCGCTGCCGCAACCGAGTGAAGCGCCGCTACATCTCGCCGAGAGTCAACGTCGGCTGCCGATTTTGCGGCGGCAATGGGGATTGGGGTTAGTGGTGTTGGTTTTGTTGGTGGGCGGTAGCGTCTACTTTTGGCGTGTGCGAAGCGGAGCAGCGACGATTCGTTCGGTCGCGGTGCTGCCGTTCAAAACCATCGGGGCTGTGGACAACGAACCATTTCTTGGCCTGGGGATGGCTGATGCTGTCATCACGCGCTTAGGCAAGACGGGCAAGCTCACTATCAGCCCGACGGCTGCTGTGCGCCGTTATCAAGAACCGGAAACTGATCCGCTTACGGCAGGCCGCGCGTTGCAGGTTTCTGCCGGTACTGGCTGAATGTCCAGCAAAACGGTGATCGAACTGCGCGTGACCGTGCGTTGTTACGGTCAGCGATGAGCGCAACTTTGGGCAGGGCAATTCAGCGAAAAAATTCACCGATGTGTTCGCTGCGGACTTTCGCGCAACGGCTGGCAAGCGCATTAACCCATCTGATAATTGCCGAAGACAAAAACAGTTGACGCAAACGCCGCCTGCGAATTTGGAAGCCTATCAGCACAACCCGAAAGGCCGATTTTACTGGAACCGCCGCACGCCCGAATGGGTTCGCGGGCATAAAATCTTTGCAGGCTACGCAAATTGATCCTGGTCACGCGCAGGCTTGCATGCGGTCTGGCGGCAACACGGTTTCGGTTTCAGGCCTGCCACCCGCTCGAACGCGCCCAAAGCCAAGGCTGCAACAGGAGGCGGGCATGGCATTGAGACGACACACTGGCCGAAGCTGTCATCGCTGGGTTCATCAAAGAGTACGATTGGTGGGATGGACGGGCGAAATTTCCTTCAAGCGGGCAGTGGCGCTCAATCCAAATTACGCGACGGCGTTTCGCAGTACGGCGAAGTATCGATCGCAATTGAGCCGCTGACGAAGCCATTGCGTTGCCGCAACAGGCCGAACGACTTGATCCACTTTCGACTGCCATCCGCTTGCCAACCTCGGTGAAACCTGGTTTCGCGCCCGCCAGTTCGACGCGTTGAGCGAAGCGCGCGTGCGGAGCGAAGCCTGCGCCGCCGCAACCGTATTACCTGCGTTGGCATATCGCCTGGGCGCAGGGGCGCTACGATGATGCGGTAACAGAACGGCTACAGTATTTGATGAAGTTTGAACTCCGCCGATTATTAAGAGCGCTACGGCGAGCACGCAACAGGCGGCGCAGCCGTGGCTATTGGCAACAAAATTAACGCTGGCGGATGCTGGTCAACTCAGCCTCAACAGCAATGGCAGGTAAAAGCACGTACCGCCTGTTTTAGGCACGACATCACGCAATCGCTTCGCTGGATCGAACGTCGTTTGCCGAGCGCGGCGATGCGCCATTACTGCTCAAGACGTTGCCCAGTTATGATCCGCTACGCAGGCGTCATGCAATTCACCAAACTTCTGCAACGCGGAAGCGTAGGCGATAAATTCTTGCTTTTGTTTTTGCTGCGCACCTGGCCCATATCAGGCCATCCGGTGCTTTTAGCTATTTTCAGGCTTTGAAAATATAGGTAGAGCTGTCCGACTATCCGAGCGGACTCCACTGCACAAGCTTTTCGTCCTCATACGCGGCTCTTTTGAATAAAAGTACAAGCAGCGGCAGGGTAATCAAAGTGGTGGCAATCGCCATCACTAACGCGACGCCGTGACATCACCAATCAGCATTACCGAGCTCAACCCAATTTGTGCAACAACAATCCCCGCTTCCCGCGAGAGCATCATCCCGACACCAACGCAGCGCTTTCTTCCGGCCCATTGCAGACAAAGCCAAGCCCCAACCCAGCACTTTCGTGGCGCAGGCCAGCAACGTAATCAAAATCGCCAACGTAACCGGCGCTCCCATTTGCCATCGCCTTGAGGTTCAATTGCATCCCGTGTTGGTGAGGAAAAAGGGAAGCAGGAATTCTGTTACCGGCTTCGGCCTGGATTGGCATATCGGTGCCTTCAGCAGATTCGGACAACGCCATCCCCGCGGCACTGACTCATCTGCTTACGCCGATGTAACTGGCGACTAATCCCAAGCCCAAACAAACGGCGAACCCGAGGAAGGGCGAGATGGATTACTGACGCGCAATTTTTCCACCCGCTCGCGGATTTTATTCACCGTGCGCGCGCCGTCAATGCAATCAGTAACGTGAAGCCAATCGCCAGCGCCGCCGTCGTGCCGATGTGCCAATAATTCACGCCGCCTTTCGCCATACTGCTCACGACGGCCAGCGTAAGTAAGCCAAGAATGTCATCAATCACCGCCGCGCCCAGAATAATGCGGCTCGTCTCGGCACTTAGCATTTGCATCTGCCCCAGCACGCGCGCCTGTGCGCAACCGAGGTTGCGACCATTGCCGCGCCGACAAAAAAATCGCTTCGATATTCGCGACTTTTTGCCCCCACCAATAGCAAAGAGCATAGCCCGCGATGAACGGGAAAATTACACCTAGCACCGCTACCAGCGAAGCGCGCAGGCCAACGCAGATGTCCGCAGGTTTGTTTCGAGGCCGACAAAGAAAGAGCAGGAAGATGACGCCGATTTCGGAAAGCGTCGCGGTCATCTCGCTCGGCTGCACCCAATTCAATACGCTCGGCCCAATCCGCCCCACACCCGCCAGAATTTCTCCGGCCACGGCAGGCACAGCGCAACCCATCAAAAAGGTTAAAGCCAGCAGCTTCGCCGCGACGAACATGACGAACAGCGTAAACAACAGTTGAGTGTGAGCATCAACGGCCCAGAAAAGCAGCGAAAAAAGCGGATGAAATTCCGGCATAAGGTTGTCACGAGCGGGAATGATTTTGACGCAGGCAGTTGACAAACCACACGGCAAGGAGAAAAGTATCGCCGCCACGAACAGGTTAATTCGTTATCTACTGCATTTAGCGCGAGAACCCCGCAGCGTGCGCTGTGCTGTTCTCGTCGGCGAGTATCGCTGCAAGCGTGCAGCTGATGCAAGTCTTGTCCTGTAAACTCTCTGCCGGAAGGAGGGCCCCCTATGCTTGGCTCGAACATTTTTAGGTAGTTGGTTGATTTTTGTCTATCTGCTGCTCGGTCTGATCTGTACGACGCTGAATGAATTATTTGCCATGTTCGGCAATTTAGCGCTGACACGTTGCGTCAGGGCATTCACATTACGCACAACCCGGCAAAAGAACCAACGCTGCTCGGGAGTTTTACGCGCATCCGCTGGTCAAAAGCCTCGCCAAAGGCACAGAAGGCGGACGGTTCGCCTACGAATTTCTGCAATTGCCTGTCGTGCGGAATTTCTTTGCGGAAAATCGTTATCCTTCGTACATCCCGGCACGCACTTTTGTCTTAACGCTGCTCGACAAATTTGCGCCTGCGCCGGTAACGTCAGGGCGTCTGACGATGGATGATCTGCGTGCTGCATTGAATAAGGAAAACCCGCAGTGGCCTATCAGTGACGAATAAAACAGGTGCTCGACCTGCTGATTAAGGATGCCGAAGCCAAAGCCCAAATCGCGGGCGGCGACGCGCTCGCACATTTGCAGGCCAATCTGGAAGGCTGGTTTAATCAGACGATGGAGCGCGTCACGGGCTGGTACAAACGCAAAACGCAAGTCTGGAGTTTGTTAACCGCTGCTGCCTTTACGCTCTTGCTCAACGTAGACACGATTTCCATTGGCCACAGCTTTGCGACGAATGCGGCACTGCGCGAATCCGTTGTCGCCGCTGCCGAAAAATACGTCGAGCAACCGCTGCCCACCGCCAGCCCCAACGCTGCACAGCCCACGCCGATGGACATCAAAAAGAAGTTCGATGAATTGAAGGCCGAAATGACGGGAATGCGCCAGTTCGGCTTTCCCGTCGGCTGGGAGGCCGGGGACGATTGGGCGAGCGACCGGAACAAAATCATCAGTAAAATTCTCGGCTTGTTGCTGACGATGTGCGCGGCGTCATTGGGCGCGCCGTTTTGGTTTGATATGCTGAAAAAGGTGATTTCCATTCGCACGTCCGGCAGATCACCGGAAGAGGTCTTGCGAATGGCGGCAGACTTACAAGCAAAAATTAACCGCTAACTAACTTGAGGTGAATCAACCATGTCGAAATATATTTTAGCGTTGGATCAAGGCACGACGTCTTCCCGCGCCATTCTTTTTGATCACGCCGGGCAAATTATCGGCGTTGCGCAACAGGAATTCCCCCAAATTTTCCCGAAACCCGGCTGGGTCGAACACAGTCCCGAAGCCATCTGGCAATCGCAACTCAACTGCGCGCGTCAGGTTATCGCCGAAGCCAAAATCACCGCTGCCGACGTCGCCGCGATTGGCATCACCAATCAACGCGAAACCACCGTAGTGTGGGATCGCAACACAGGCACCGCGGTTTATAACGCGATTGTCTGGCAATGCCGCCGCACTGCGCCACTCTGTGACAAACTCAAGACTGAGAAGTTTGACAAAGTCATTCGCCGAAAAACCGGCCTCGTCACCGACGCCTATTTTTCCGGCACCAAAGTCGCCTGGATTTTGGACAACGTGAAGGGCGCACGCAAAAAGGCAGAAGCCGGGCAGCTGGCTTTCGGCACGATTGATACGTGGCTGATTCACAAACTGAGCGGTGGCACCGCGCACGTCACCGACGTTTCCAACGCCTCGCGCACGCTGCTCTACAACATTCACCAGCAAAAATGGGACAAGGAAATTCTGGCGAAATTGAACATCCCCGAATCGCTCCTGCCCGAAGTCAAATCTTCATCGGAATTGTACGCGATGACCGATCCGTCGCTGTTCGGCGCGGCGATTCCGATTGCCGGCATTGCAGGCGATCAGCAAGCCGCGTTGTTCGGGCAAGCCTGCTTCAAACCCGGCATGATGAAAAACACCTACGGCACGGGCTGCTTTATGCTGATGAATACGGGCGAAAAAGGCACGCCGTCGAAAACCGGCCTGCTCACGACCGTTGCGTGGCGCAAAGGCGGCAAGACGGAATATGCGCTGGAAGGCAGCGTCTTCGTTGCCGGTGCCGCCGTGCAATGGTTACGCGATGGGTTAGGCATGATTGTCAATGCAGCTGAGACGGAAGCATTGGCTACGTCGGTTAATGACACGAGGAGCAGGGGTGTGCACCAGCGCGCGCACTGCGTTTGTAGGGTTGGGCGCGCCGTATTGGGATATGAATGCACGCGGCGCGATTGTCGGAGCTGACTCGTGGCGCAACGCGGGCGCGCATTGGTGAGCCTCGCTCGAAGCGATGGCCTATCAAACACGCGACGTGATCGAATGTATGCAGCAAGACTCCGGCATTAAGGTCAAGAATTGCGCGTAGACGGTGGCGCAACGCGCAATGACTTTCTCTGCCAATTTCAAGCCGACATTCTCGGCACTGTCAGTTGTGCGTCCGTGATTGCGAAACCACCGCGCTCGGCGCTGCGTATTTAGGCGGGTTTAGCCGTTGGCTACTGGAAAAACGACCGGGAAATTGCGACCCAATGGCAACAGGAAAAACGCTTTGAGCCGAAGATGAAAAAGCCGGAACGCGAAGCGCTATACGCTGGCTGGCAACAAGCCGTCAAACAAACAAGAGCTTAATAGGAACGCGGATGACGCGGAAGAAACGGATGAGCGCGGATCAGCGTTAATCCGCTGCCTCCGCGTCGTCCGCGTTCCTATTCACTGGTAATGAATCATTCATCAATAGACAGTCTCGCCCAACTCATTTGGGACTATCATCACCTCCATCACACGCTCGCACCGTCTGACCTCATCCTCGCGCTGGGCAGCAATGACATTCGCGTGGCCGAATACGCGGCTGACTTGTATTTACAAGGCTTCGCGCCGCGCCTGCTGTTTTCGGGCAATGTGGGGGCGTTGACGAAAGATCAATTTACAAAACCCGAAGCCGAAGTCTTTGCCGACATTGCGCGGCAAAAAGGCGTGCCTGACGATGTGATTCTAATTGAACCGGAATCCACGAACACAGGCGAAAATATTGCTTTCAGTCAACGGGTACTGGCGGCGCACAGGCTGGCTCCCAACCGGATCATCCTGGTGCAAAAGCCGTATATGGAGCGCCGCGCCTTTGCTACCTTCCGCCGTCGTTGGCCGGAACAGGAGGTGCTGGTTACGTCGCCGCCGATTGCTTTCGCGGACTATTTTAACGATCTGCTGCCGCGTGACAGGGTCATCAATATTATGGTGGGCGATTTGCAGCGCATCCGGGTTTACCCTGAACTAGGCTTTCAAATTGCGCAGGAAATCCCCGACGAAGTCTGGCAGGCGTATGAAACGCTAGTGGCGCTGGGATACGACCAGCATTTGATTACTTAAGAAGTGGCGCGATTCACTGCGCGGCTACGAGTGCCGTGAACTCTCAGGATTGAAACTCAACCTCTTGCGCGGGATGTTCCAACTCGCCGACGATGAACCAATAGGCGAAGAGTCCCACCACCAGCGTAATTGCGCCCAATGCAAAGCCGGTCGCGTAGGAGCCGGTGTATTTGATGAGATAGCCCATCACAATCGGCGCAATGACGCCCGCCAAATTGCCGAAGAAATTTTCAATCCCCGTCCACAAGCCAATCTCATCCGGCGGCGCGCACGATTGCAGAATCACCAGCAGATTGCCCGTCGCCAATCCAACGAGCGAACCGCCGACGATCGGAGCCAATGCGGATTCGGCGCTCTGCACCTCGCTACGGGAATCATCCAGTAAGCCGAACGCAAATGCGACACTGACGACGGTTTTGCGGGTGCGCGTTTCGTTCCAGCCGCGCTGAATCAGGCGATCCGCGATCCAGCCGCCAATCGGTTCGCTCACACCGAAGACGAAAAAGGGCAGGGAAGTGTACAGCCCCGCACGCATCAACGTCAGATGCCGCACCGTCATCAAATAATCCGGCAGCCAGGTGACGAGCAAATACCAGTAATAATCGAAGCAGAAGAAACCGAGGCAAATGCCCAGCAAATTGCGATTACGCAACAGCGCCAACATTTGCACCAGCGCGGGCGGACGCGCCGTTGTTATCTTGCTCAGCCCGCCCTGAAGGTTGCGGGGCGCAATCAGTAACCAGGGAAACAACCAGAGCAAGGCGGCAAAGCCCACCACCACAAAAGTCGGACGCCAACCATAGTGCGAGAGGCTCCAGGGCACGACTAACCCTTCCAACACCAGCCCGGTGCGCGTGCCGAAATCGAAGAGGCCGCCCGGCAAGCCGCGTTCCTGCGGGCGGAACAACAGGCTGACGATTTTGCTGCCACCGGGCAAATACACCGATTCGCCGACGCCCAGCAAAATGCGGAAGAAAATCAGCATGCCCAGCGTTCCTGCAAACCCCGTCATCCCTTGCGCAACTGACCAGATGGCAAACATCACGGCGTAAAACCAGCGCAAATTGACGCGGTCGGTGATCCAGCCAATCGGGATTTGCAGCAGGCAATATGACCAGAAAAACGCCGAAAGCAAAATGCCTTTTGCTTCCGGCCCCAAATGCAAATCGGTGGAAATAAACGGCAGCGCCATCGAGATCGTCGCGCGATCAAAGTAGTTGATGAGCGAGGCCGTGAAAAGCAAACCAATCACCGTCCAGCGGCGGCCATTGGTCACAGATAAAGCGTTCGTTGTCGAGGCAGCGAGTTTCATATTGTTCTGGTTAACGAATGTCGGAAGAACTGCGTAGGTGGGTTATGACATTTCCCGCCATAAGTTGCAAGCCCTGTGCTGGTTTGCAAATCAGGAGAGCGAACTTCCAGTGAGTTAAGCGAGGGGGGGAGTTTCAGCCTTGCAACACTTAGCCTGCGAAAAGGTGGGAAGAAAGGGAACTGTATGAAGCTGCCCGGCAAACGGGTGCTTTAGGCGGTGCCGGCTTGGGCGCGCAAAAAGGCTTCGTAGACTTTGCGGTCTTCGGGTGGCATCGCGGTGATTTTGATGCCGACGAGGTATTTGCCTGTTTCTTTACTACGCTCGTGCCACTGCGGCACGCCTTTCAATTGAATCCCTCGCTCTGGCAACGACAATTCAATCTCAACGGTTTTGTAAATCGAGGAATCAGCATTGAGCGAGATATGCATGCCTTCAATTTGAATTGTGTTGCTTTCAAAGGAAAGCCCGCTGCGACTCATATTCACGCTGCGCGCCGGAACGCTGCGCGTCTTGCCAATGACCACGCCTTTTTGCTGGCACACGATGGCAAAGCGCAGAGGCAGCGAAATAGGTAAACGCCGCGTGCCGCGCCGATTGGCAAAGGCGACGCGCACCAGATTAGAAAGCCGTTGGCCGAGATTCTGATTGTTCATGCTTTTTTCTCTGTTGCTTTATCTTTTATCAGGAAGGTACGCCGCCGCCGCCGCCGTCGCAGGTTTCCCGGCTTTATCCTCAGCGCGAATCAGATTGGTCTGATCGGTGTAAAAACTTAACCGGCCTGTCCGGCCATAAGTCACGGGAACCGCCGTGACAGCAAAACTCTGCGCGTTGGCATTGACCTGCACGGCAAAGCGATAACCATTGACCATTCCATCCGCGAGTTCGCGTGAAACGCCGCCAAGTTTTATCAGTTCATCAAGCGGGGCGTATTTCTGTTTGGCTTTGAAGTAAATCAATTCTGCGCCGAGGATTTCCTGCAACCATTCATTGGCTTCGGTTTCTGAAACACGCATTCGTTCATTGAAGAAGTAGGTGTGTCCCTGTCGCTTGAGTTCTTTCTGGGTGTCGCGGTCGCCAATAATCCATTGGCCGTCCATTTTCATCAGCACAACCTCCTGCGATTGCGCTTCGTTCGGCAATTTGACGAAAACCGTTGCTTTCTCACCACTGATCTGTTCGCCGCGAATGTCTACGGTGTCTGGCAAGGAGGCGGCGAGGCGCTCAAAGTCGGGTTCCAAGTCGCGCAACTCTTCGGCGGACAATCCTTCGAGCGCAAGGCGATAGACCGACAGCGAAAAGCCTTCGACATAGCGTTTGGTTCGCAGTAATTCGTAAAACCGCTTGACGACACTCGACGGCGAACCTACTTTCTGGTCTTGCGCGAACAGACTGTTCGAGGCCACAAGGCACAACACAAGAATCCTGATAGTGGCGCTGTTTTTTATCCGCATGCTTCTTTCCGTGGGGCTGTCAGGTGGGTTGGCAAATCAGGCGAGACAGGTCGCTTCTTCCGTGGCTCGCGTATCCTAAAGGAATCGGCGGGCAATGTAAAGAAATCGTTTTGGAGCGGTTGCTGCCGTCACGCCCAATGCCGCTGGGGTTCCAATTGTCACAGCAATCACTAGAAACTCATCACGATTCACGCATATCTGCCCGCTTTAATGATGCTGTCCAAATTGGGATTAAGACGAGCCGTAAAGCGCGTCCACGACAGTGGCGCTGCATTGGAACTGGTTGCCGTGGTCTGAAAATGACAAGGAGATGCATGAAAAATCCCCCTCGCAAAAATAAGCGCAACGACGTTCGCTTGCTTCTGCTGTTCCTGCTGCTGGGCGTCAGCCTGCCGGTGTTAGCGCAAACCAACAAAACGGCTGACAAAATTGCACCGGATGTGCGGGTGCTGCTGCGCAAGGCGAAGTCGGCCACCGACACGATTCGCGTGGTCACGCAGGTGCAGGGCAATCCCAGCCTGGGACTGACGAAACTGGTAGACGGCAAGGATGTCAAAGGCAAAAAGATTTTGCGCAACCTCAACGTCTATGTCTTCGATCTTCCCGCCGGAAAAGTGGAGCAATTGGCCACGTTTGCCGAAGTGACTTACGTGGCGGGCGACAATCAATTTCGTCCACTCGGTCACGTCACCGCTACGACGGGTGCAGAGGCAGTGGTTGTCAATGGCAGTCATCGCACGAACGGCACTTCCAAGCCGGGCGAAGGCATCGGCATTGCGATTCTGGATTCCGGCATCCAAACCAGTCATCGGATGTTTATGGAACCCAGCCCGAACGGCGCGATGGCGACTCGCGTGGTGTACAGCGAAGATTTCACTGGCGAAGGGCGCACCGATGATCCGTACGGACACGGCACGCACGTCGCTGGCATTGCAGCAGGCAATAACGCGCTCGGAGAGGCTTATCGCGGTATTGCGCCGGGCGCACATTTGCTAAACCTGCGTGTCCTGAATGCGCAGGGGCAAGGCACGACCGTGAGCGTGCTGGCTGCGGTGGACTGGTTGTTGTCGCATCACTCGCAGTACAACATCAAAGTGGTGAATCTGAGTTTCGGCACGCCAGCAATCAGCAGTTACGCGCTGGACCCGCTCTGCCTGGCATTGCGCAAACTGCACGACAAAGGCGTGCTGGTCATTGCCGCCGCTGGCAATCACGGCAAAGACAGCGAGGGACGGAAACAGTATGGCCTGATTCACTCGCCCGGCAACGAACCGTCCGTTCTGACAGTTGGCGCGGTCAATACCTTTGGTACGGACGACCGCAGCGATGACCGCGTGGCCAGTTACAGTTCACGCGGCCCAGCGCGTAGCTATTGGACAGATGCACAGGGCGTTAAGCATTACGACAACATCATCAAGCCGGAAATCGTCGCGCCCGGTAATAAAATTGTCTCAGCACAAGCCGCCAGCAATGTGTTGGCCTTTCAAAATCCTGGTCTTACTGTCAGCGCTAGCGACACGCCAGCCGACAGTCGCCTGATGACGCTGAGCGGAACCTCGATGGCTGCGCCCGTGGTCGCAGGCACGGCAGCATTGCTCTATCAATGCGATCCCGCAATGGTTTCGCCCGCGATGGTCAAAGCGTTTCTGATGTATACCGCACAACAACTGCCCGGTCACGACGCGCTGGAACAGGGGGCGGGTTTGCTCAATGTCGAAGGCGCTGTGCGCATTGGCAATGAGATGATCATCAAAGGCTGGAATTTGCAGTATGCCGCGCTGCCGCAGCCAGCATCTACCGTCGCAGGCACACACTTCACTTGGGCGCAGGGCGTGTTGCTCAGCCACGCCTGGGCTACCGGCACCGACTTTCTGACGAAATACCTGTGGGTGTATTGCAACAAAATGACGCTCAACGACGGTGTGACAGAGGGCTATGACGCGGTTACGGTGAACCCCCAGAATTTTTCGTCCGGCATCGTCGCGGGCGACGGCATTATGGTGGCGGACGGGACAGTGCTGGGCCAAGGGCAGAAGTTGCTCAGCACGGGCCTTCTGTTGAGCGACGGGATTATGGTTAGTGACGGGATTATGGTTGGCGACGGGATTATGGTCAGCGACGGAATTATGGTCAGCGACGGAATTATGGTGGCTGATGCCGTGCTGCGAAATGGTGAATGAACCTTCCTCTGCGTGAGGAAAAGATAACAACAAGTAAATTAACCGGGGCTGGTTCCTGCGCGTATTGAAGCGAGAACCAGCTTCTCTTTTTTGGTGCGATCAACGGCACGCTGGCCTGCGGTCTTTCCTGCCTGACACACCACGCCCACGGACAATGCGCCGCTTTTTCCAATTGTCACGGCACTTAACAGAAAGTCATCATCACCCCTGCAAATCATCGTAGTTCAATTTACCTATTGGATGGTAGCCACAAGGCTATCGGAGAAAGACAATTCGTCAAATGAGGAGACTATGAAAAAGAAACTGCTGCCGAAAGTTGCCCAAAACGCGCTCTTGGTTGGTCTAATGCTGGTGGGGTGTGGTCTGCTTGCGTGGGCACAAAACAACTCGAAGATGTCGGATGATTTAAAAGAAAAGATCGCGAAAGGCGGCTCCGCGAAAATCGCGGTTATCATAACGACTCCGGCAACGCCTACCAGTTCGCTGAGTAATGACATCCCCGTAAATGGCGGCGCACTCAAGCGGGTCTTGAAAAATACCAATGCTGTCACCTGCGAATTACCGCCCGCCGTCATTGCGAAGTTTGCTGCTCGTACCGATGTCCGATATGTCGCCTTAGATCGGGAAACTAAATCTACAGGACACCTGGAAATAACCACGGGCGCGGCGTTGGCGCGGGCGTATGGCACTGGCGGAACCGGCACGATTGATGGGCATGGCGTTGGCATTGCTATCCTTGATTCGGGGATTGATGCGCCCCACTATTCGTTTCTGAAAGACCCTTCGAATTCGAGTTCCGGCAGCCGTGTGGTGTACAGCATTGATTTCACGGGTACGGGCACTACTGAGGATATTTACGGGCACGGTTCGCACGTTGCCGGTATGGCAGCGGCGGGATCGCGGGTGGCTTATGGTGCCTACACAGGCGTCGCGTCTGCTGCCAATTTGATTAACGTGCGTGTGCTGGATGCCAATGGCGTCGGCTCTGCAAGCAATGTGATCGCGGGCATTGATTGGTGCATCGCCAACAAGGCGACTTATAACATCAAAGTAATGAATCTTAGTCTGGGCGCTCCGGCGGTAGATTCCTACCTCAACGATCCAATGTGTCAGGCCGTCCGCCGTGCTTTTGATGCCGGAATCGTCGTCGTCGTCGCGGCAGGGAACGCTGGCAAGGATTCCACAGGCAACAAGGTTTATGGTGGCATTCACTCGCCCGGCATTGAGCCAGCGGCCATCACGGTCGGCGCAGCCAATACGTATGGCACGGACACTCGCAGCGATGATACCGTCACCACCTACAGTTCGCGCGGCCCGACACGCGGTTATTACACCGACGCCGCTGGCGTCAAGCATTATGACGACCTGATCAACCGGATTTGATTGCGCCGGGCAATTGGTTAATTGAGCCGCAATCCCAAACAACAATCTGATACTCGCCAATCCGCAGTTGGACGCCAGCGTCAGCAGCGGTACCGTGCGCGACAGATGTATCTGAGCAGCACTTCCGATGGCCGCTCCGACAGTAGCGGGCGCGGCGGCTTTGTTGCTGCAACGCAATCAGCCACGACGCCGAATCTGGTCAAGCCATTCTGGAATACACGGCGCAACCGCTGGCCAGCACTTCAATAACCTGGAACAAGGCGCAGGATTGATGAACGTCGAAGGTGCCGTGCGTTTAGCAGGTTTGATTCGCACAGATTTAACCGGTCGCGTCAGGCGATGCGTTGTGCAGCATGCCGCGCCACTTTCTCAGCAGCACGGTGGCGGAACGACTTTCAAGCTGGGGCGGCGCGCTGATCCAAAAATGGGACCTCATCACAGGGCTGAACCTGATCACGAATACCAGGGCATTTACGGCACGGGCGTCGTGTTGTCGGATGGCACGCTGCTCTCGAACGGCATCATTCTGGGTGACGGTGTGGTGTTGTCGGATAGCGTTGTACTTTCACCGGATGGCGTGGTGCTCTCGGATGGAACATTGTGGGCAATTCCCATCCTCTCACGATTGCAAAGGCATTATTCTGGGCGATGGGGTCGTGTTGTCGGATGGGGTCGTGTTGTCGGATGGCGTCGATGCTCTCCGGATGGAGTGTATATGCTGAATAACGGCAATGCCCTGCTCTCGCCAGATGGTCTTAAAAAAGGGCGATAGTACCACTGGCTTCTGAAGATTACTTTGGACAACGCGGAGAAGCGGTGGCTCGTACCAGCAAAGGCGCTGGAGTGGCAGGCCCAACAACTATTCTCGCCTGTGACAAATTGTTTACCCGCACTGCCCACTTCTAACGAAGGCCGGGCGATGCTTTTTGTGGCAGCGTAGCTTCGGCGGCAGGTGCATTGGCGTTGGCTTTCCACCACGCGCTTGATTTAACAGAAAATCATCATCAATCCTGCAAACTTTTCGCGTTAACTTGCTCGCCTGCGTAAGCCTGCCCCGCCTTCCTGTTCTTCCTGGCCCGCAGGAGCGCCACGCTGGCATATACGAATCTGTCGCACAAGCATTGGCGGGAAAAAATGCGCGGCGCGGCTGCGATTAAGGGATTGGAATGAGTCAACGAAAGCCGCTGGATGTATTCGCATTGCTAGTCATCGCCCTGGGCACAGCCAGTGGCTTGTACGCGGCTTTTTTTCTGGATTGGACGCCTGAACTTTGGCTATGGGCTGATTGTCTTCATCACGATTACCTGTAGCTCTTTACCTAATTGTCAAAATCCCCGGCACCGAAAATCACGGTTTCCGATACTTTCATCTTCCTCACGCTGCTGTTGTACGGCGGAGAAGCCGCCGTGTTATAACAGTGCCGATGGTTTGACGGCCTCCATTCGCATCGCCAAACGTCCGTTGCCGTTTGCGTTTAACCCGGCGGTAATGGCCTGCGCGACGCTGGCCTCGGTGGCGGTGCGCGGATTGTTCGGATCGGCACAGGCGGTTACCGGGAAAGTTTTCGCCGCGCTATATCGTGATGATTTACCGTGTTGGCCTTTATGTGCAATACGTTGTCAATTCAGGACTGACGCCATTCGCTTTGCCATCGTGACACGGCGATTGTGGCAAACGTGGAAGAAAGGTTTTCTCTGGACTTCGATCACCTATTTCGCCGGAGCGTCCGCCGCGGGCATCATCGCCAGAATTGATTGAAAGCGTCGGCTTTTTATGCGCTGCTTTCCGTTGTGCCGATTGGCGGTGGTGTGCGCTACGTATCGCGTCTACCTGCGCATTGTCGAAGTTTCGCAGGAACAGGCCGAGCAGGCGCAGAAACGTCGTAGAACTTTCGCATATATTGCTGAACAGGAGCGCATCAGCCGCGCATTGAGAGAACGCGAACAATTTCATGGCACCTTCGATCACGCCGCCGGAATGGCCTTAGTGTCGCTCGAAGGTCATGCAGGAAAAGGTCAATCAATCGCTCTGTCAGATTTTGGGTTATCACGAGGACGAATTGCTCTCGACCAATTTTCGTCGCTCACGCATCCGGGTGGTGGCCTGAATCGAAAAACTTTACCAGCTTCGCGAAAAGCAAGTCATCGCGGCGCAAACCGAAACGCTTTTCTGATCTGGGCGAAGTGTGGATTTTTGCAGGCGTTTCGCTCGTGCGCGGCGATGACGACGGGCCGTTGCATTACATCTTCCAGCTGCTGGATGTGACGGAGCGTAAGCAGTCGAAGAAAAAATCTACCGCGCCGCGTTTCACGATGCGTTGACGGGCTTGCCGAATCGCATCCTGCTGACCGAACGCCTGAGCCTTGCGGTCGAGCGCGCCAAACGGCACAGCGATTATCAGTTTGCCGTGTTGTTCATTGACCTGGATCGTTTCAAATTCGTCAACGACAGCCTCGGTCATCAATACGGCGATTTGCTGTTGATTCAGGTGGCCGAACGGTTGCAACGCAGCGTGCGCAAAATAGACACCGTCGCCCGGCTCGGCGGCGATGAATTTGCCATTTTGCTGGACGGCGTCGAAGGGCTGGAAAACGCTGCGCCGACCGCCGAGCGGATTCAGGAGCAGTTAATCAAGCCCTTCGATTTGAACGGCAAAGAAGCCCACATTTCCGGCAGCATCGGCATCGCCGTTTCCACGACGAACTATCAAAGCCCGGAGGACATTTTGCGCGATTCCGATCTGGCGATGTACCGCGCGAAATCGGACGGCAAAGCCTGTCACGCCTTCTTCGATCAATCGCTGCACGACCGCGCGGTCGAAGAAATGGAACTGGAAACCGACCTGCGCCACGCCATCGAACAACAGCAATTGCACATTCATTACCAGCCAATTATATGGCTGGAGTCGGCGCGCATTAGCGGTTGCGAAGCGTTAGTGCGTTGGCAACACCCGACGCGCGGGATGATTCCGCCAGTTGAATTTATTCCGCTCGCCGAAGAAACCGGTTTGATCGTCGCGCTGGATTTATACGTGCTGCGCGAGGCCTGTCGCCAAACTGTGCAATGGCATCGGCAATTCCCGTCCGACCCGCCCATCACGATCAGCGCCAATCTTTCGGCGCGCCACTTCCGCCATCCTGATTTGGTCGAACAAATCGCCACCATCCTCACGCAAACCGAAATTGACCCGCGCGCCGTGCGTCTGGAAATCACCGAAAGCCTCGTCATCGGCGAACCGATTCAGGCCGCCGATGTCCTGCACAAACTCAAAGCCTTAGGCGTCAAGCTCAGCCTGGATGATTTCGGCACCGGCTATTCCAGCTTGAGCTATCTGCACCGCTTTCCCTTCGACATTTTGAAGATTGACCGTTCGTTTGTCGGACGAATGGAAGAAGACGCCAACAGCAGCCAGATTGTCGAAACCATCATCCTGCTGGCGCATAAAATGCGGATGGCCGTCGTCGCGGAAGGCATTGAAACCGCCGCACAGCAGCAGCAGCTCTGGACGCTCGGCTGTCGGTACGGACAAGGCTATCATTTCTCGAAACCGCTGCCCGCCGCGCAACTGGAAGCCCTACTGGCAAAGTCTTCCGACTCGTCGCCAGACACAGCATTGCCCGAAACTTTCCCCCCGAATGAAAAAGTGATGAGCAATTGGGCGATGTAGTGTGGATTGGCTGTCAAAGCGTCGCAAAGGATTCGACGCCGGCAAAATTCTCCGCGCCTCCCTGCGGCGGATTGCCGGAGCGGAGCGATAAAATTGTGTGCATCCCGCTGGCTCGCGCGGCATCGAGTTCAGCCGTGACATCGGAAAGGAAAACGACTTCTGACGGCGCGACGTCCAGTGCAGCGGCGATGCGCGTATAACTGCTCGCTTCCTTTTTCGCTCCAACCTTCGTGTCAAACCATCCGCTGATAAAGCCGCTCAAATCGCCAAATTCTGTGTACGCGAACAACAGCTTTTGCGCCAGCACGCTGCCCGAAGAAAAGATGCAGATGCGCTTTTGTTGTTGTTGCCAACGCGCGAGCGCGGGCGGCACATCAGCAAAAAATTGACTCTGCAACGCGCCGCTCTTGTACCCTTCCTCCCACACCTTGCCTTGCAGCGATTTCAGCGGCGTAGATTTGCGATCCCGCGCCATCAGCCAATGCAGATAGGCCACGACATAATCTAATTGTATGGAGTCGAGCGGCGGCGGTTGCAATCCTTGGGCAACATCGGCGGCGTGCTCTGCGGCCAAGTCTGCCAAGTCGGCTTGCACGTCTTCCCAATGCGCCGCGAGATACGCCGCCAGGTGATGCCGCGCGTAGGGAAAGAGCGTCTGAAACACGAAATCTATTGGCGTCGTCGTGCCTTCAATGTCGAGCAGAATTACTTTGATCGTTGGAGCCATCGTCATTAGGTGTACGGACAATTTAAGTTGGAAAGATGCCTGCGGAGCAACAAACAAGATGTTTGTTGTACCTCGCCTGCCACGACGTAGTGCAAACATCCTGTTTGCACCTCCAACTTAATTTGCCGATACAATTAGGCAGAAGCAACGGGAAGGTACGACGCGCCGAAGCATAGCGGTTGATAATTGTCGGCCATTCCGCTGTCGGTGTAACGCGGCACCCAGCCTGCCGGATCAATGAACAGCCGAATTGCCCGAATACGCAGGTCTTCGCACAAATTGAACCAATGCAGCGTCCCGCCCGGCACACGAATCAAATCGCCTGCCGTGACCTCAATCGCCGTGACCACACCATTTGGCGGATGAATGTGAAAGACGCCGCGCCCTTCGATGATAAACCGCACTTCGTCATCATCGTGCCAATGCTCAGACTTGAATTTCGCCAGCATCGCGTCCAGCCCCGGCGTCGTCGGCATTACGTCAATGACATCGGCGGTCACGTAGCCGTCAAGTTCCTTCAGCCGATCAATGTCGTCAGCATACGCCGCCAACACTTCTTCCGCCGTCGCACTTGCGGGCAGCGGCGCGGACGGCTGCCATTGCTCATAGTCAATATCAATGCTGTCCAGATATTCCTTGATTTCGTTGATGTCGGTCAGCGTTCGGTTTTCATCCGGGATCGTTACAATTGCCATAAATCCTTTCACCCCGTCGCTACTGCTCCGGGTACTGTTCCGCGTAAGCGTCCTGTCACTTCCAACAGAAACTCAAAAATTTCGATATGCCGTTTGGTTTCCTGCAAAGTCTGGCCCCAAGTATAAAGCCCGTGTCCGCGCAGAAGAAAGCCGTGCGCCGCCGGAAATTGTTCCAGCGTGGCGGCGACGGTTTGCGCCAGTTCGTCCATGTTTTGCGAGTTTTCGATG
>JAXLQQ010000040.1:0-51737 GCA_046331525.1 Blastocatellia bacterium | reverse complement strand
GGCCTTGCTGGCGTCGTTGTTTCTGGCAATTTTCTTTACGCCCGTGCTGGCGCGGATGTTTTTCAAGCCACGTCCGGCGGTCAGCGCGGAAGAGGCGGAACAGGCGAATGAAGGCCGCGTGATGCGTTGGTTGACAACGCGCTACGAATCCGTGTTGCACTGGACACTCGCGCACGCCGGATTGATGGTGCTTGTGTCGCTCATTGTCATGGCGGCCTCGGTCTTGCTGTATTTCCGTCTCGGCAGCAGCTTCCTGCCCGAAGTAGACGAAGGCGCGTTTGTGCTGGATTACAAAATGCCTGCGGGCACTTCATTGACAGAAACCGACCGCGTGTTGCGCCACGTTGAAGAATTTCTGAAAGAAGCGCCCGAAGTCGCCGGTTATTCGCGTCGCACGGGGGCCGAGTTGGGGCCCCTCATCACCGAACCGAACACGGGCGATTTCCTCGTGCGACTGAAACACGACCGCAAACGTTCGTCGGAAGAAGTGATTGACGAGTTGCGCGACAAGATGAAAGAAAGCGAACCCGTCTTGGAATTCGAGTTCATCCACATTATTGAAGACATGATTGGCGACCTCGCGCAAACGCCGCAGCCCATCGAAATTAAAGCCTTTCATCCTGATGACAAAACGCATCACGAAGCCGCCGAAGCCATCAGCGAATGGCTCGAAAAGAAAAGCGTGCGCGGCGTTGTCGACGTGGAAAGCCGTGTGACGCCCATCGGCCCCGCGCACAACTTCCGCGTCAACCCCGAAAAAGCCGCGCTCGCCGGTTTCAGCGCACAGGACGTGTTGGATTTACAGGCCGCAATTCTTGACGGCGAAGTCGCATCGAATGTTATTCGTGACAATCGCATGATTCCGATTCGCGTTCGCTATCCGGCGGAATATCGCGCGACGAATGACAAGCTGAAGGGCTTGCTGCTCACCTCGCCAACCGGCCAAAGCGTTCCGCTCGCCTCGATTGCCAATGTCGAGACAGAAGAAACAAGCTATGAAATTCGTCGCGACAATCTGCGCAATTTTTCCTCGGTCACGGCACAATTAAAAGGCCGGGATTTAGTCTCAGCCGTGGATGAAATCAAGCAGCGAATTTTCAAAGAAGTAAAATTGCCAGCGGGCGTAGAAATTCGTTTCGGCGGCCTCTACGAAATTCAGCAGGAATCATTTCGCGGATTGACGATGGTGTTGCTTGGTTCGATTCTGCTAATTTTTATTATTCTCGTCTTTGAATTCCGTTCGTTCTCGCATCCGATAGCGATTTTAATTGCGACGATTCTCTGCGGCTTTGGCTCGTTGCTGGCGCTGTGGCTGACCGGGATGACGCTAAACATTTCGTCGTTTATGGGCGCGATTATGGTCATTGGCATCGTGCATAAAAACGGCATTCTGATGCTGGACAGCGAACAGCATTACACCGCGCAAGGCTTGCCGCTCCAGGAAGCGATTTACCACGCCGCGCGCCGTCGTTTGCGCCCGATTCTCATGACGGCGCTGGCGACGGTATTCGGCATGCTGCCACTCGCGGGCGGTGTAGGCTCCGGCTCACAGTTGCTGCAACCGCTGGCCATTGCCGTGATCGGCGGTGTAACCGTTTCCATTGTATTGTCGCTGTTGATTACGCCCGTACTGTTTTATCTGCTGCGCAAACGCGAACTATAAAGACGGCGGAAGCCCGCCTGCCCCACTACCAAACTTTCGACTTGAAATCAGACAGGGCGATGCAGTAGAACAGCATTTCTTTCGTGCATCTTTTTTCGGTTTGCTTTCGTCTTATTGTCTGTGCGACGACTTGCCCTGTTAATTTTGCTTTTACTCCTAGCCTCGCCGCTTGCCGTGGCGCAGCGCAAAACTCCCAAGCCCAAATTCGATCCGCAAAAAAATGCTGAAGAACAAAAGGCGCTGGCCAAACAAGCCCAAACATCACGCGATGAGTTAGCCGCCGCGACACAGAAATACAAAGATAGTTTAGAAGGGCTGTTGACCGCGCTCAAAGACCGCGCGCGGCTGGAAACTGAAGCGATTGAAAAGAAACAAAAGCTGATTGCTCAGGGCTTGCTCGTCAAACGCGACCTTGCCCCGCACGAACAGGAACTGGAACGCATCAACAGTCAAATCAACGACACCGACAAACGCATCACGCAGGCCGATCAATTTATGGCTGAGGTTGCGATGCTGGAACAACTGGCTAAGAATCCCCCCAAAGCGTACCAAACGCCAGGTGCGTATTACGACAATACGCGCTACATCCGTTATGTTGGCACTGTTGCGTGGTCATTGCGTGGTTATAATCAAATCGAAGGATTCTTCCAAGCCAATTTCAAACGTCCGTTGCCGCTGAGCGCCTTTGGCCAATCCGACACGCACAACCGGTTGGGCTTCGACCATAGCAATTCATTCGATGTGGCGTTGCATCCTGACTCGTCAGAAGCACAGACGCTGATGAGTTATTTGCGTACACACGGCATCCCCTTCACCGCCTTTCGCGGCGCGATTCCCGGCAATGCGACGGGGGCGCATATCCACATTGGCAATCCTTCGCATCGTGTACGCTGAGGCAACGCGCACAAAAATAAAGAACCGTTGCGTTTAGCCGCCAGCAAGTGGTTGACAGGCATGACCCGATTGCGTATCATCCGCGCTTGCTTTCGCGCAGACAACGATTTAGGTAGGTAGCCGTCTTGATTTATCTTTTGTATACAGTTTACGTTTTGGCCTGTGTGTTCCTGATTCTGGTAATTCTGCTGCAATCAGGAAAAGGTGGCGACGTCGCCGCCGCGTTTGGTGGCGCAGGCAGCCAAACCGCCTTTGGCCCGCGCGGTGCGCAAAAGCCGCTGGAAAAAGCGACAATTGTCGCCGCCATCTTGTTTATGGTATTGGCCCTGCTTTTCTCGTTGCCCGGCGTGATCGGCGGTAGTTCCGTCGTCGGCGAAGCGCCCGCACCGACGCCCAGCCCGGCAGCTCCTGCAACAGCAGCGACAGCCTCACCTGCGGCTAGTGTAGCGGCTTCTCCCAGCGCGAGCGCTGCTGCCTCGCCGTCTGCAAGTGCCGCGGCCAGTCCGGCGAAAAAAGACGACGCCAGGAAATCTGACGCCAAAGCTTCCCCTACGGCTTCACCTGCGAAGCCGTAACGATTGAAAAATCGCCTCCCTTTGCCGAAGTGGTGGAATTGGTAGACACGTACGTTTGAGGGGCGTATGGGGCAACCCGTGGGGGTTCGAGTCCCCCCTTCGGCACTTTATCTATCTAAAAAATAAGGCAGTTAGAGGTCTGATTTTGACAGATGGGACAAGACTGTCAGCGGAGCTGGCACGTTTTGCATCCTAAACTGCACATTTGATCTGGGTTATCGCGCTGCTTCTGCCCTATTCCTTGAGACAACACTTTTGTGTGGTTCAGGACTTGAACGGCTGCAAGATTGAGATCAATTTTCCCCAAGTCATCAGTGCCAATAACCCTTTTTGAAATCCCGCCGAAAATCCAGCCTTCTCCGTCCGCCAACTAGCACACTCATCGAAGCCGCGCATCACCTGCCATCGTTTATAGGTATTTTCACGTAGCCGAAAATGCGCAGTTTCACGTATGGAATTTTGTGGTGCCGCACCTATACTTTCCTCCGAACCCAAACAGATAGTCTTAATTGGAGTCCGTCACATTGTCTGGGCCGTAGCGCGCAGGCTGGCACCTGTGCAGACAATCACTGATTGCTGTCGCAGGGGCGGCAAGAGAACGAAAGCTCGAGCATGATCACTACGAAACGGCAGGAAACGATTGTTGCGATGTCTCGCCCTACCACGTTCTTCCGCGTGGTCATCCTCATCACCCTGATGCTCGCGGGCGAAAGCGTTTTTCTTTTGCCTTTTATTCTTGCCCGCATTTTCCGCCCGACGCTGCTGGACGTGTTGGGGCTGACCAACTTGCAACTGGGCGCGGCGTATTCGCTTTATGGGGTGCTGGCCTTAGTGTCCTACTTTTTCGGCGGGCCGCTGGCAGATCGTTTTGCGGCGCGACGGCTGATGGCAGTGGCGCTTGCCGCGACGGCACTAGTGCAAAACCAAAGAACCTAATTTGAGAGATGGGGCAACAACTCACAACCATAGTAAGCACAGACTCGCGTTTGCACCTCGGCAGCGGTCAATTGGCGTGTCGGCTCGACAATCGCTTTCTTGCCGTGCATCCAATGCGGCTCAATCGCGTTGAGCCAGGGGCTTTTCGTCGGCAATTGACACAGCAGAAGACGTACTTTCCCGTCGCGTTTGGCGGCACGGTTATGTTGTTTGAGCCACGCGCGTACCTGTTGCGAGACGTGCCAACTAGCATTGTCCCAAACCAGCAACAACGCTTGTTTTCCTTCGGCCTGCAATTGTTCGCACAGCCATTCGAGAAACGCGATGGTCAGCGCCGAGACCGGGCGACCCGCGACAAAGCGCAGCCACAGTTTGCCGGTATCCGCACGCAGCAGCCCGTAACAGGCCAGTGCCTTGGGATCGGGATCGTCCGCGCGGGCAGTCAATTCCTGCAAGGGCAACGCTGCGCTCAGCGTCCAAGTGTGCAAGCGCGGTTGTTGCAGGCGCGACCACCATACTTCATCGGCATAACCCAAGACCCACTCCGGGTGGGTCGCCGCCCAACGGATCAAGCGATCCCGCCCTTTTTTTTGCGCGCATACGCCGGATCAGGACTCGTGATCCAGGCACGCGCCCGCTTCCACTTCACGCCCATCCGCTTGAGCGTCAGGCGAATGGTTTCATCACTGACCAAGCTGGCGGTCAGCTTATTTTCAAAACAAACCTCGGCGACTAAGGCCAGCGTCCAGGTCGAACGGGCTTTCCCCGCCGCGCGCGGCGAGGTATGCAACAAGGCTTTGAGCCGTTCACACTTGGTTTCATCAAAGAGCGGTGCCACCGTTTTGGGGCGTGACGAAGCTTCCTGCAAGCAGGCACTGCCCTGTTGGTTGAAGGCGTGGATGGCGTTGCGTGCGGTCTGGTCACTACAACCTAGCTGCCGGGCAATTTGGCGGGGCGTCTTCCCTTCGCTACTGCACAACAGAATCTGGCAACGGCGCAGCGTAAAGGCTTGTGCCGCGCGCCGTCCGGCACGCAACTGCGCTTGTTCGGCTGCCGTTAGTGCGCGCACGAAGATCGGTTCTTTTTTCATCACCACGATTCTCGCACAGTTTTTGTCTATCAAAGAACCCTCTTTGGTTTTGCACTAGGCAGGTAAGTACAATCTCTCATCTCTTTCCCGACGGGATCGAGAACAATGCTGCCTTTGGGTTTAGCAATTGTAAACAGCTTAAGAGGAGTAAGTCCCAAAAAAAGAAATAGTTGCGAAAATCCAGTAGCGGTGATAAACAATAATCCTCGCAGTGCTGCACTTCCTCAACGCAGATGCCTAATAAAAGCCTCTCGCAACTTGACGGAAGAATTCTGAGGGCAACTCTATGGTTAATTCATTCGGCACAATCTTAATGCCACGCATGGTTACGGTCGCTGCTGTACAGGCCACGCCGATGTTTATGAATCTGGAGGCGAGTCTGGCCAAAGCCTTAAATCTGGTAGCGGAAGCGGCACTCAAAAAGGCGCAACTCGTGGTATTTCCTGAAGCTTGGCTGCCGGGTTATCCGGCCTGGCTGGAGTATTGCCGGGATGTGGCGGTGTGGAATCATCCGCCCGTGAAAAAACTCTACGCGCGGCTCGTGGAAAATAGCGTTATCGTGCCCGGCCCAACAACGGAAGCCCTGTCTGCCGTTGCCGCAGAGAATCGTTTGACGATTGTGATGGGCGTTTGTGAGCGTGTTGTGGAAGGCGCTGGACGTGGTACTCTGTACAGTTCAATGCTGACGTTTGGCCCTAACGATGCGGCGGCGGCGCAAATCACGACGATTGCTTTTTGGGTGCGTCCCTGCGCCGCCATTGTCGCTGGCGTGTTGGCGGATCGCCTCAATACTTTGGCGCGTCGCGTCATCACTCTGAGCTTCTGTCTCCTGCTCGTAAGCGGTCTGACGCTTGCTTCCGGCAGCATCCAGCCGGGATTTCATTGGCTGCTGGTGGCGACAGTGGCGGGAACCAGTGCGGGCATTTTTGCGGTGCGCGGTGTTTTTTTCGCGCTGTTTCAGGAAGCGCGCGTGCCGCTGGCGATCACGGGCAGCGCGGTTGGGATGGTGTCACTGCTGGGCTACACGCCGGACGTTTTTATGCCAGCACCGATCGGATACTTGCTGATCGCACGCCGGGCAGGTTGGGGCATCAACAGGTCTTTGGTTTGCCTGCCGCGTTCGCAACTGTTTGATCGCCACGCTGCTTTTTCAACGCATCAGCGCGAGGAACAGCAAGGGCGCGGGAGAAGAATAGGCTTGTCCTTTCTGGCGCGTATACGTGATTTTACGTACTCAAAAATACATAGTTTCGCGTATGGCTTGTTCGGTGTTGGGGTGCGTATACTCGCGTCATCAAATTAACAAGGGAATGCCTCGCCAGGGGGCGGTTATTCGAGTCAACAAAAGTAAAAATAATAAAAAGGGCGATTGCCCTGGGCTTAAGTTGTAGTGGGGCTACGCAAAGGAGATTGCATGAAAAAGTCATCCAATGTAAACGAAGAAATTCCTGAGTCGCACGCCGTTCAGGAATCTGTCCCGGAATCAGCGACTGCGACAGCGGCGGCTCCCGCACCTGAGGCTGCGCCCGTCGCGGATCGTGCGGCACAGTTGCAAGCGGCGCAGGAAAAGGCCGCGCAATACTTGCGCGAAGCGCGTTATGCGGAAGCCAAGCGGGTGCTCAAAGAAGCTGAGCAACTGCAAGCGGAAGACGCCAAAACGCAGTGGCTGGACGAGGCGAAGGCCGCGCGCGAAAAGGCGCTGTTGCTGACGGACGAAGGCAAATTGGCCGAAGCCAAGCAAGCGTTGGAAGAGGCCGATGAATTGGAAGCGAAGGCCGCCGGATGGAAGGGGCGTCCCAAACGCTTACTGGCCGCCTTCCGCTCGCGCTTGCCGGAGCGTGCTAAGGCGGCGGATAAAGGCGAACAGGAAAGCGCCGAAACCGCGCCGCCCGCAGCCGCCGCAGACCCGTGACAGAATCGTTAGGGATTGTGCGCTTGCACTCGAAGATTGCCGCAGCGGTGGGCTTGCTGCCGGGTGGCCTCGTGAATTTTGTGGCCATCCTCGCGGTGCAGGTGCCGATGGTCTGGCGCATCGCCCGCAAGTTCGGCCACAACGTGACGAAAGAACAAGTGCGCGGCGTCCTCGTTTCGCTCTTCACTTGCTGGTGCCGGGGTTGATTGGGCAAGGCGCGGGGATGGCGATTGCTTCAATTCCGGCAGCCATTGCGGGAGCGGTGTACTTCGTGGTCACGCCGATTTTGCGTATGCGCTGACGCGCGCGGTGGGCAACGTTCAGCTGGTGCACTTTGAGAGCGGCGGCACGTTGTTGACGTTCGATCCTAAGGCGTTCACCGAATACTTCGTCAACGAATTCAAGAAGGCAGGCGGCACAGTGCGCGAGGCAAATGAACCCGCGCCCGAAGCGAGTGCCACGCCCGCGTAAGAGTCCGAAAAAGTTTCAGCTCAGGCGTCACTTTTCTTAACGCACACGCGCAGGATAATCGAGTACAGGACGGCACCGCGTTTCGCCTGCCGTCTTGCCCGGTCTTCGTGTGTCTGCGGGCAGCGAGGCGCGCTGGCTGATACGCGGAGGAGTCCGTGAATACTACCGAGAATTACACCATCTATGATGGCAAAGCCCAATCTGAGGAAGCCCCGCCGCCCGCCGCACAGCCAGGCAGTTCGCTGAGCGAGCCGCCGAAAAAATCCCGCTTGCGCAGGCTGTTTCGGCTCTCGAAATGGACGGTATTGCTGCTGGTGTTGCTGGCGGTGGCTATCCTTTTTCGTGACCGTATCTTCGTCACCGTAGACACGGGCGAAGTGCTGGTCGTCTATTACCGACTCTTCGGCGGCACACAACACAATCAGATCGGACGCGAAGGGCTGCACATCATTGCGCCCTGGGATAAATCCTATCGCTATGTCGTGCGCAGCCAGACGCTTGTGCAATCGGTGACAGTGCTGTCCAAGAATGGCCTGGAAGTGAAACTGGATGCGCAAATCCGCTTTCATCCGATTGCCGATATGGTGCCGCATCTGCATCGGCGCTTTGGCACCGACTACATCAATACGTTCGTGACGCCGCAGTTGCAGAGTTCCGTACAACGAGTCATTGGGCAGTTTCTTGCCGAAGAGGTTTACGGTTCGGAAACCGGCGTGTCGGTCAGCCGGATTTTTGAGAGTACGAAACAATTGATCGGCGGCGAATTCTTGGAAATTGAAGATGTCGCACTTTTCAATATCAAACTGCCAGACCCGGTGCAGACCGCGATTCAGGACAAAGTGAAAGCCCAACAGGACGCGCTGGCCGCGAATTACAAGGTGCAGGAGGAAAAGGAAGAGACGCAGCGCAAACTGGAAGAAGTAAAGGGACTGCAAGAGTACGCCAAACTGGCGGCGGGCATTCCCAAAAGTGTGCTGGTGTGGAAGGGCATTCAGGCGACGGAGGAGTTGGCCAAATCGCCGAATGCCAAAATTGTTGTCATCGGCAGCAAAGGCGAATTGCCGTTGTTATTTGGCAACACGCCGGACGTGAAATGATATGCGCTTCACAGCTTCAAAAAGTGGGTGGCGCGTCTTGCTGCTGATCGTTGGCAGCGTGCTTTTTTCCGCTTGCCTGCACCTCGCGCCGATGCCGTATGCCGGGGAACGCACAGAGGCGCAGGCATTGGGGAAAATCCTCAAATCGCTCACGCCCGAAGCGCATGAGGAAGTGTTACAGGAACACAAAATCGCGCGCGAAATGCGCATTGCCCTGGATGAACTGAACAAATTGTCGGGGTCGGAATTTACCAAGCGGTTCGATTCCTACACTGAGCAACTGAATGCCATCCAGAAGAAGCGGCGCGAACTGGTGCAGGCGCTCGGCTCGCGGCAATGGAACAGCCCGATGGTGCGCGCCGTGCAGCAGGGCGGCGTCGAACAATTGCAACAAGACCTGTCGCGCGATCAGAAATGGATTGAACTGGCGGAAGGCGTCCGGTTGCGCGTGCAGTTAGGCCGCGAGAAAGATTTCCCGGAATTGACCCAACTCAGTCATCAGTTGGACATCTTTCTCGCCTCGAAAAGCGACGTAGACCCGTTCGCCGCTCGGCTGCAAGCCTTGCGGGACGCTTTTCGATTAAGTGAGACAGATTTTGACTAACAGGAGTTTTTGCCATGTCCGCCTTTGAGCTTTCAATACTGTTCTTTTTGCAAATCGCCTTTATCCTGACCGTCTGCCGCGTCGTCGGTTGGCTCGCACAAAAAGTCGGGCAACCGCAGGTCGTCGGCGAAATGATTGCCGGTGTGTTGATGGGGCCATCGCTCTTGGGCTGGTTGTTTCCGGCGGCGCAGGGATTTCTGTTTCCGCCCGCTTCCAAAGGTATTCTCTTCGCCGTCAGTCAGATGGGACTGGTGCTGTATATGTTTCTGGTCGGGCTGGAATTCGACCTTGACCTGATTCGTAATCGGATGCGTAGTGCGGCGTCTGTTTCGCTCTCCGGCATTCTGGTGCCGCTCGGTTTGGGCGGCGTGCTCGGTTATTACTTGTTGCACGAGGGCGGATTTTTTGCGCCAACGGTCGTGCCGTGGGAGGCGATGTTTTTCACGGGCGCTTCGATGGCGATCACGGCGTTTCCGATGTTGGCGCGGATTATTTATGAGCGCGGTCTGGCGGGGACTTCGCTGGGGACGCTGGCGCTCGCGGCGGGTTCGATAGACGACGGCGCGGCGTGGTGCGTGTTGGCGCTGGTGCTGGCGAGTTTCAGCGGCAAAGCGAGCATTGCGATTCTGGCGATTGGCGGCGGTGCCATTTATACCGTTGGGCTGCTGACGCTGGGGCGTAAGCCGCTCTCGATACTTGGCAAAATGACAGAGCGCGCCGGAGGCGTGACGCCGCCGCTGCTGGCCGTGACGTTGATTTTGACGATGCTGGGCGCGTGGTACACCGACCGCATCGGCATCTACGCTGTGTTTGGCGCGTTCATTATGGGCGCAGCGATGCCGCGCGGACGCTTCGCGCAAGATGTCCAGCAACAACTGCAACCGCTGGTGACGACGTTTTTGCTGCCGCTGTTCTTTGTCTATTCGGGACTGAACACGCGCATCACGCTCGTCAACACGGCGTTTCTGTGGTTCGTCGCGTTGCTAGCGCTGTTGGCCGCGTGTGTAGGCAAAGGCGTAGCGTGCTGGGCAGCGGCGCGTTTGAATGGCGAACCGCAACGCGATGCGCTGGCCATCGGGACATTGATGAACGCGCGCGGGTTGATGGAGTTGATTATTCTTAACATCGGGCTGGAACGCGGAGTCGTCACGCCGTTGCTGTTTACGGTGCTGGTGATTATGGCGATTGTGACAACGCTGATGGCGACGCCGATTTTTGAGTGGGTGTTTCGACGACATCCCCTGATCACTGTGCCGTATGACGTGGCTGCCGTTTCGGGTGTTTCGGGAAGCGGTAGTTAACCTGTAATCACAAATCACAAGCAAGTTTTTCTGCTGCATGCGTGCATTGCGGCCTCGGTTGTCGTGTGCCTGGGCCTCGCTGCGTTTGTTTTCAGGAGTGTAATGTTTTCCTTCTCATCGGTTCTCAATGCGGGCGGACTTTTCGGCGCTGGCACGCCTCTGCGCCAGCGGCGGGAACAGGCACAAACGAAGCTGCGGCAACTCAAACAAGGAGTCGTGGCACAGTTCGCGGAATTGCGGGAAGACCTGCAACCCGTCCTGCAAGCCGTCAAACAAGAAGTTGGGCAGGAGATCAAAACAAAACGCGCTGCCTTAGAGGAAAAGTATCAACCGCTCGTGCAGGAACTCAAACAAGAGTTGCGCGCCGTGCTGGAAGAAAAATACCAGCCGCTGATACAGGAACTCAAAGAAGAAATCCTGCCGGAACTCAAACAGGAAATTCGCGCGCAACTCGCGGCGCTGAATGCGGAATACAAACCCGCGCTCCAGGAACTCAAACAGGAATTGCAGGCGCAGTTGGCGGCGCTCGAAGAACTGTCGCAACCCGCCATTCAACCGCTCAAGCGCACGCTGCAACCGCAACTCGCCGCGCTCGATCAAAAGTATCAACCGCGCTTTGCCCGCTTCAAACAGGACGCATCCGCGCGGTTTGTGACACTGGATGAAAAGTATCAGGCGTTTGTGCAAGAGCGCCTTGATCCCCTGCTCGGTAACAGCCAGCGTTCGCAGTTGCAGGCGTTGCTGAACGAAGACGCCGTAGCGTTGCGTCCTGAAGAACGAATTGCCAATCGTCGGTTAGGACTGGGGCTGACCGCCCTGAGTCTGGCTGTCGCGGGTACTTTTGTTTTCTCGCCGCTGACGCCGCTCGCCATCATCGTTGGGTTGCTGGCTTCGAGCGCCAAATATCCGCATGCCTGGCGGCAATGGCAAGAAAACAAGCGCATTGGTGCGGTTCATTTGATTTGTATTTATAGCCTCTATTTATGGCTTGGCGGCTATGCCTCGGCGGGTGCGCTCGGCGCGGTGTTGTACGGCCTGATGCTGAAGGCAAAGGCCGTCGGCGAAAACCAGTCGCGTAATAATCTGGTCGGCCTGTTCCAACTGCAACCCGACACCGTTTGGATTCGCGTTGAAGGCGTAGAAGTTGAAATTCCGTTTGCGCAACTGCAACTCGGCAACACGCTCGTAGCACACGCCGGACAAATCATTCCCGTGGACGGCACCGTCATCGCGGGCGAGGCCACGATAGATCAGCACATGCTCACGGGCGAAGCGCAGCCCGTTGAAAAAGCTGTCGGCGATGCTGTCCTTGCTTCCACGCTCGTCATTTCCGGTCGCGTAGACATTGCCGTCGAAAAGACCAGCACGGAAACCACTGCTGGACAAATCGCGGCGATCCTCAATCGCGCTGCACAAAACAGCAAACCACCGAGCGTCAGCGCCGTCGCCGCCGCCGACAAATTAGCCTTGCCCACGCTGGCCGTCAGTCTGGCAAGTTGGCCTTTCGTCGGCACAGCTGGCGCGGTGAGTCTGATCGGCGCGAACACGACGACGGCATCGTATTTGTCGGGTTCGCTGGCGATGCTCAATTTTCTCAACCTCGCCGCACGGCAGCGCATTCTGGTGAAAGAGGCCAAATCGCTCGAAGAGTTGAGCAAGGTGGACACGATTGTTTTTGACAAGACCGGCACGCTGACGATTGAACAGCCGCACGTCGCGCGGATTCACCCGCTTAATCATCTGGATGAACTCACGATCCTGACGCTCGCCGCCGCTGCGGAAGCACGCCAGACACATCCGATTGCCCGCGCCATTCTGACGGCTGCGGATGAAATGGGACTCATTCTGCCCGCGATAGATCAGGCGCATTACGAAGTCGGCTACGGCCTCAAGGTGCGGCTGGCAACGAATGCCGACGCGGCCGACGCGCAGCCGCTCATTCGCGTCGGCAGCGGGCGGTTTATGACGATGGAGGGCGTTGCGCTTCCGGCGCAGGTGCAGGCGTTGACTACTGCTTGTCAGGCGCAAGGCCATTCGCTCGTGATGGTCGCCGTGGATGATGAACTGGTCGGCTGTCTGGAATTGCAACCGACGCTCCGACCCGAAGCGCACGCCGTGATTCATGGCTTACGCGCACGCGGCCTTGCTCTCTACATCATCTCCGGCGATCAGGAAGCGCCGACGCGCAAACTTGCGGACGACCTCGGCATGACGGGCTATTTCGCCAACGTGTTGCCAGAAGGCAAAGCGGCATTGGTGGAGCAGTTGCAGGGCGAAGGGCGGCGCGTCGCCTTTATCGGCGATGGCATCAACGATGCGATTGCGATGCGACAGGCGGAAGTTTCGATTTCGCTGCGCGGCGCGACGACCGTTGCCACCGACACAGCGCAAATCATCCTGATGGAAGGCAACCTCGATCAACTGCTGCACCTGTTCGCCCTCGCCACTGAATTTGAGCGAAATCTGAAACTCAACATCCGCTACACGGCGGGCATCAGCTTGCTTGCGGTGTCAGGGATTTTGTTTGCCGGGTTCACGTTCGTGGCCACGGAAATTTTCTACTCGCTGGCGCTGTTTGGCGGATTGGGCATTGCGCTTAAACCTTTGCTCGATCATCGCGGGGAAACCGACGAAAACAGCATCACTGCTACGCATTCAACCAAAGACCAATGAACTGAAAGGATCACAACGCATGCAACCAGAATGGATTTGGAAAAGACGATTGACGGCTGGAATCAGGAATTCACCAGCAATGCCCGCAAGCCGCTGGAAGATTTAAGCCAGTACAGCACCGAGAGTCTGGAATGGCTGATGATGGAGCATTATCAATTCTCCTTCCGCAACACCGTATTTCTGTGGGATGCCGCCGAAACTGTCGGAGCGTTCGACACGGACGCCGTGCAGAAAGAACTCGTGCGCAATTACAAGGAAGAAAGCGGACACGCCGCGATGTACAAAGCCGCGCTCAAGAAAGTCGGCTCCGATGTCGAAACGCGCGCCGAGTTCGCGCCGACTTCGCAGTTCCTCTCCTCGGTCGGCGAGCTTTGCAAAAGCGCGAACCTTCTTTCGTCCTCGGCACGATGTTCGCTACCGAAACCGCCGCGATTTTCGAGCATCAGGTTTTCAAAGCCGTTTCGCTGGAAGTCGTCGCACGACGGAACGCCGAAGCCGCTGGCAAGTCGCTGGTGTATTTTCATCAAATGCACCTCGACGGCGTTGAGCAAAGCCACAAAGACGAACTCGGCATCTTCCTGCGCGGCGTCTACGACGATCAAGCGGTCGTGGCCAGCGAAGGCAATCGCCCCACGCTGCATCCGCAACAAATTTTAGCAGGCGGCAAGCAGGCCGTTGAATTGATGAAAACCTGGTGGAGCCATCTGTTCGCCGAACTGCGCGCACAAAATCGCGTCGTGGCACAAGCGGCGTAGCGCGGTTTGCCATTCGATGCACTGCAAACACCTGGCAACCTGACTTACAGCGGTTTCGGAACAAGTGCTCAGACACTGATTCCTGATTCCCGATTCCTGATCCCTGCCCACAAAAAGAAGCCGACAGCAGCCTTTTGTGGGCAGGAATCGGGAATCAGGCAAGCTCATCTTCCAGAACACTCTTCGCAAAGACGCGATAGACAACGCCGGAAGTAACGTTTCACCTATGTCCACTGCACAGCAACAAGTCGCGGGTACGCCCCGCCGCCGTGCCGCGCGCGTTGGAAATCGCGTTGCACGGCCCCATCGGGCCGCAGCGATTACGCGACGACACGGTAGTCATTGCCGACAATGGCTGGTATCGCACATTGACGCCGTCCGCTTCGTGGGCGGCGGCCAATGAGGTGTTGTTTCCAACCTCGACGCCTCACGACCAGACGCCGCGATTGACGCGCTTATTGCCGAATATCACGAGCGTGATTTGCCCGTGACGTGGTGCGTTTATCCGTGGACGCAACCGGCGGATTTGGGCGTGCGCTTGCTGGCGCGTGGCGCGACGAAAGCCAGCATTCAAGCGGTACTCGGCAGCACCGCGCTCCCGCTCAGCATCGTGGAAGGCGTTGAGGTCGAAGAGATCAATCCGACCTCAACGACAGCCTACGACGCTTTCATTGACCTGATGGCGACGGTATCAATTGCCGGAGGACGAGCAGCGTTTCGGCGGCAACGTTACCGGCAATTGAGCAGCGGTGCGGCGGCGTGTCTGCGGTTGTTTTCTGGGCGCTATCGCGGCGAAGTCGCAGGCTGTGCGGCGATGGTCGTGAAGGAAGATTCGGCGCATTTTACGGGCGCGATTATGTGCTGCCAGCGTTTCAGGCGCGCGGCGTGTTTCAGTCGCTCATTGCGGCGCGGTTGCAGGCGTTGCGCACGCTCGGCATCGCGTATGCTACCGGACACAGCAACGAACAGTCGGCGTTCTGGGCGCTCCGGTTCGGCTTTCAGGCGATCTTCTCTTACACGATCTATCAACTCGATCCACCGGGACAAGGATGAACCTGACCACGCGCCACAACTTCACGGATGAGCCGTGCGACATCGTCGTAGTCGGCGGCGGCGCAGCGGGCGTGAGTTGTGCGCTGGCGGCAGCACGAGCGGGCGCGCAGGTATTGTTGCTCGAACAAAGCACTGCACTCGGCGGCACGGTGCGACAAGCCTTGCTGCACACGCTGGGCGGCCTGTTCGATGATCGGGGCGAGTTGCTGAATGATGGCTTGCCGCTGGAACTGATCGCGCGGTTGCAGCGTGCCTGTCCCCAGACGCAAAGCGCCGCATTGGGAAAGCGTGGGTGCTGAATGTTGAGCCGAGTGTGTATGCCACCGTGCTTGCCGAATGGGTCAACCACACGCCGAACCTGCGCATTGGGTGCGCGTCCACTGTTGCGGGCGTGGCGATGGACGGCAACCGCGTGCGCGAGATCACGATTACGACGGGCGACGAAAGCACTACGATCCGCCCGCGTGCGCTGGGGTGGATACGACCGGCAGCGCGCAGGTTGTGCGACGGATTGACAGCCGATTGGTGAACGAGGGCGAAGCGTTGGGCGGCTTCATCGTACAACTGCGCGGGCTGGCCCGCGGCGATGCAGTTTCCGAAAACACGTCGCTACGGGAAATTCGCCAAGCCGTCGCGCGCGAAGCATTGCCGCCGGAATGTGCGACGGTGTGGCTGGACAGCGGCGTGTACGACGACGAAGCCTACGCCAAATTCAGTGTCGCGCCGACGGCGTATGACGACGCGCGGATGCGGCTGGTGGCGGCGCAATTGGTGGCGTTCCTGCACAACCTGCCGGGGTTTGCGTGCGCTTTCATTCACCGCATTGGCCAGCTTGGCATCCGCGATGGCGGACGAATTCAGGGCGAATATTGCCTGACGGAAGAGGACATCAAAACGGGCAGAAAATTTCCTGACGCTGCCTGTCGCGCGGCGTGGCCGATTGAGCATTGGCATCCGCAGCAAGGCGTTACGCTGGAATACCTGCCGCCGGGACACACATACGAAATCCCGCTCGGCTGTTTGCAGGTCGCGGGGTTTGCGAATTTGTGGGCCGCTGGCAAATGCCTTTCCGCCGAGCCACGCGCGCAAGCTTCGGCGCGCGTCGTCGGCACCTGCTGGGCAATGGGCGAAGCGGTGGGTAGGCATCTTGTCAGCAATCTCGATACGGTACGGGGAGCGGTAGCGACCTGGTCGCCTCGTGCTCCACACAGTGGAACAAACCAAGTCGCTACCGCTCCCTGTACCGTACCGGAGTTACAGAATTGGACGTGCGTATGAAACTCAATTTAGCCGAATGCTTTTTTCAGAAAGCCGCCGAACAACCCGATCATCCGCTGATTTTGGGGCAGGAAGCGACCGACCAAATCAGCTACGCCGCCTTTCGCGCCGAGGTGCAGGCCATTGCAGAAACGTTGCAGCAAGCAGGCGTGCAGCGCGGCGATAACGTAGGTTTGCTCTATCCGAGCGGACGCCATTACATCGCGTTTGTCTATGCGATTTGGGCGTGCGGCGCGTGTGTGACGCCGTTGCCGTCGGAACTGACTGCGCCGGAAAAACAACAAATTTTTCAGTACGTCCATTTGGACAGCGTGATTGCCGAGCAGCGCATGCTGGCACAGATCAACGACTGCCTGCACGCCGAAACGACGCCGCTCGCGGCGAATGCGGTGTATGCGCGAGTGGCGAAGACCTGCGAAGCGCCGCCGCAATTGGCTGCGGTCAACGCCGCGTTTATTCGCTTCACCTCCGGCACGACGGGCAATGCGAAAGGCGTGGTGTTGTCGCACGAATCCATCTACGAACGAATTTGCGCGGCGAATGATGCGCTGCATCTCGGCAGCGAGGATCGCATCTTGTGGCTGCTTTCGATGGACTATCACTTTGCCGTGTCCATCGTGGCGTATCTGACGTTTGGCGCGAGCATTATCCTGCCGAAAAACAGCTTCGGCATTACGTTGCTGACGGCGGCGAAGCGGCACAACGCGACGCTGATTTATGGCTCGCCCACGCATTACCACCTGATGACGCAGGACGACACGGGCGCGAGTTTGCCGCCCGAACTGCGGCTGGCGATTGTGACGACGACGGCGCTGCGCAGCGAAATTGCCGAGGCGTTTTATCAACGCTTTGGCCGCGTGCTGAATGAAACCTACGGCATTATCGAACTCGGCTTGCCCGCCATCAACATCAGCAATGACCGCGCGAAACAAGGTTCGGTCGGGCGCGTGTTACCCGCGTATGAATTTCGTTTGGACTGCGCGCCGGGCGAAACGCAGGGCGAAATCACGTTTCGCAGTCGCGGGATGCTCGATGCCTATTACTCGCCCTGGCAGTCGCGCGAGGAGATGCTGGCGCAGCGCGATGGCTGGTTTCGGACGGGCGATTTGGGACGTTGCGATGCCGATGGCTTTCTCTACATCGTCGGTCGCAGCAAAGACATGATCAGCATTGGCGGGCTGAAATTCTTCCCGGAAGAAGTCGAGGCGGTGTTGCTGAAACATCCGGCAATTCAATCCGCCTGCGTCTTCGGGCAGCAGGAAAAACAATGGGGACAAATGGCCGTCGCGCATCTGGTCTTGCAGGCGGGAGCGGCTGCGCCGAGTGCGGACGAGTTAACCGCGCATTGTCGGCAATCGCTCGCGCCGTACAAAGTGCCGCGCGAATTTCATTGGGTCGCGGCACTCGCCTACACCGCGAGCGGCAAAGTGATTCGCAATCCAGAAAAAATGCGACAGGCAACCGGAGGAAACTAAATGGATATTCAACAAGCATTACACGACTACATTGTGCAGCAGGCCGCCGAGAAAGCGCCTGCCGATTTGGACGCCGATTACGATTTGATCGAATCCGGCCTGATGGATTCGCTGTTTATGATGGGCATCATCACGCATTTGGAAACGCAATACCAGGTGCAATTCGGCCTGAACGACATCGTGCCACAAAACTTCCGCTCGATTCGCACGCTGACGGAATTTGTGCGCCGGACGATTGCCGGGGAAGCCGCAACAGCCAGCAGCGGAGACTGAAAGCAAGTGAATCGCCACCTGAAAATCGCGGACAGCATGCTGGATTTGATCGGCGAAATTCCGCTCGTGCGACTCAACCGCATCGGCAAAGAAACAGGCGCGGAAATTCTGGTCAAGCCAGAGTTTCTGAATCCCAGCGGCAGCATGAAAGATCGCGTGGCATTGCGAATGATTGAAGCGGCGGAAGCCACGGGCGAACTGCAACCGGGAATGCGAATTGTCGAGTCTTCGACCGGCAATACGGGCGCGGCGTTGGCCTTTTTGGCGGCGGTGAAAGGCTATGACTTCACGGCGTTCGTCCCAGCAGATGTGGCGGATGCGGGACGCTTGGCGATTCTGCAAGCCTTTGGTGCGCGCGTCACATCGTTTGCCATTGATGGCGCGTTGGGCGATTTGGCGGGACGCAAGCAATGTCTGGATTTGACGGCAACGGCCAGCGACGTTTGGTGGGCGCGCCAGTTTGCGAATCCCGCCAATGTTGCCGCGCACAGCGCAACAACCGCGAAAGAAATTCTCGACAAGACGGATGGGCGTCTGGACGCCTTTGTCGCGTCAGTCGGTTCGGGCGGCGCGTTGCTCGGCGTCGGGCAAGTGCTGAAAGAACACGATCCCAACATTCGCATCATCGCGGTCGAACCCGCTTCGTGGCCTGCATTGAGCGCGCCGCCGTCCGTCGTGCCGGAGCTTTCCGGCGGCATTCTGACCGCGCTGCACGACAGCGGCATCGTGGATGAAATCATCACGCTCGACGATGCCACCGCCGTGCAAATGGCGCAGCGACTGGCGCAGGAAGAAGGCATGTTCTGCGGCATTTCCTCCGGCGCGAATGTCGTTGCCGCCGTGATGACCGCCGAACGATTCGGCAACGGCCAACGCATCGTGACGTGTTTATGCGATAGCCGCGACCGCTATTTTTTCAACGAAGCATACGTGACTTAGCTTTCGTGATTGGTAATAAGGCAAATGACAACTCAAAGCGTACTGTCTCGCGCTGCCTCGCAGCAGGAGACGGCCTCACAATTTCGGAATCCTGATGGGCGTTCGGCGCTCGACAATCTCTGTCGTCCGGCGCTGGTCGAGATGCAATCCAATTTCTTCGCGCTGCAATTCGATTTGATGAAGATCGTGCCTGCGCGATTCATTCTGGAAACGGCGCTCAAGACGGGCGAATTGCAACCCGGCGGACTGGTCGTCGAAACAGTTCCGGCACGTTTGCGCTGGGCTTGGCGATTGTGTGCGCGAATCTTGGCTTGCGGCTGTCGCTGGTGACGGGGCAACTGGAAGAATCGCTGGAATGGCGGCTGCGGCAGCTGGGCGCGCAGATAGAAAAGATTTTCAGCGGCTCCGGCTATATGGGCGGCATTCAGCAAAAGCGGCTGGATCGGCTCAAAGAAGTGATGGCCACCGTTCCCGGCTCGTTCTGGCCGCATCAATACGACAATCCACTGCATCCGCTGGCCTACGGCGAATTGGCAGAGGCGACGGCGCAGTCATTAGGCCGGGTTGATTTTCTGGTTGCTTCGGTCGGCAGCGGCGGTTCGATCTGCGGCTTTGCGCGCGTGTTGCGAAAGCACAATCCGAATTTGCGCGTCATCGCGGTAGATCACAATTTGTCGGTGCTTTTTGGCCCGACCTCCGCTGAGGCGACGCCGCTTTGTCGTGAATGCTATGAACCGTTGCTCGGAATGGGATCGGACATCGTGATTCCCAACGTTGACCACACGCAATGCGATGAAGTGCATTGGGTGCCGGTCGCGCAGATGATTCGGGCGATTCATCACATTCACAATCAGTACGGGTTATTGCTGGGGCCAACCGCAGGCGCGGCCTACGCCGTTGCGGATTGGATTCGGCAGGCGCATCCCGACAGCCGCGTACTGACGATCTTTCCCGATCACGGCATTCGTTATATGCGCACGGTCTACAACGCCGAATGGCTGAACGCACGCGCAGACGAGTTGCAACGCACCTGGGCGCAGCCGGTCGTGGTCGCAAGTCCCACGCAGGTTGGACGCGATTGGGCGCGCTTTGCCTGGGGGCGGCGCAGTTACACGGAAGTGCTGGGGCACGGGCCGAAGTCGAGGTAAAGGACGATTATGGTTGTGACGGAAGCGATCAAGATCAAACAGGTCACTGCGCCGCTGTGGCAAACCGGCATCGGCGTGGCCAACGGGACGTTTGGCGAATTGTTGCAGGGGGCGTTGCGCAATGACGACGACCATTTTCTGGTGACGTTGCCGATTCAAAAATTCTCTACGGCGCGCTTTACGCCGGATGCTTCCACGCTGCGCCTGACCGTTACGCCGACGCACAAAACGAAGTCGCTGAAGTTGTTGCAAAAGCTGTTGCAGCATTACGACTGCGCGTTGGGCGGGCAGTTAATGATTGAAAGCGAATTGCCGGAGGGCAAAGGGCTGGCGAGTTCGTCGGCGGATTTGGTCGCTACGGTACGCGCGCTCGAAGCGACGCTCGGACACGCGATTCCGACCGACTTGGTGTTGGCTACTTTGCGCACCATCGAACCGACGGACGGCGTGATGTATCACGAGTTCGTCACCTTCTTTCATCGCAAAGTCGAACTGGGGCGGCGGCTGGGCTTTCCCTCGCGCCTCAAGGTCGTCGCGCTCGATGCAGGCGGGCAGGTGGATACGATTGAATACAATCAGCACCATTCGCGGTTCACGGATGAGGAATGCAAAGAGTACGCCGCTTTGCTGGCCAACCTCGAAAGCGCCATCCGCGCGAACGACCTGTCACGGCTGGGGCGCATCACGACGCGCAGCGCGATTCTCAATCAAAAACGCAATCCCAATCGCTATCTGGAACGCGCGCTGACCATTCGTCAGCAGACGCAGGCGCTCGGCGTAGTCGTGGCGCACAGCGGCCCGTGTCTGGGTTTGCTGTTTCCGCACGAGCCAGCATGGGAACGACAAATTGCACGGGCGAAAACCTTACTCGCAGAACTCACCGATCAGGTGTTTATCGTCGAATCCTTGGTGCCGACGCGATAAGACGGGCACCGAAGCAAGCAACTCAAGGAGCAACTTATGATCATGGAAATTATCATCATCAAAAAAATTCTCGCTGGTGCCGGAGCCATAAGCCGGGACATCGGCAGCACTCGCGGCAAAGGGCGCTGGTATCGGCACAACAGCTACCAGCGCCGCTCCCTCGACGGCGGGGCGCTAAAAGCTGCGGCGGCTCCTGTCGCTGCCGCCGCGACGAAAGCTGCTGCCCCTGTTGCAGCGGCGAAGAGCGTTGGAATTGCCGGGACTGCCGCCGCGACAGGCGCAACGGCGGCGAAGAGCGCTGCCCCAGCGGCGGCGATGGCGAAAGCGGCAGCTCCGGCGGCGACCGCAGGGAAGACGGCAACCACCATAACTGCCAGCTGGCACGGCACAGAGCGCCGCTCCGCTTGCTACAGGCGCAACCGCTCCAGCAGGCCGGCCGCTTCCACTACGGCCAGCGCCGCTTTACACCGACAGGCTTGGAGGTAGCGCTGCTGGCATGCCGTCCCTTTCTTGCAAAGCAATCGTGAAGGAAAACTACATAAAACAGATGTACTCATTGTCGGCGGTGGCCCGTCAGGCGCAGCCAGCGCGATGTTTTTGCTCGCCCAAGGCATCCAGCCTGTCATCGTCGAACCCGAACCCTTTCCCCGTTATCACATCGGCGAATCGCTGACGGGCGAGGCGGGGCAAGTCGTGCGCGCACTCGGACTCGAAGCCGCAATGCAACAGCAGCGACATCCCGTCAAATATGGTGTGACGTTTTACGGGCCGAAGGGAACGAGTTCGTGGTTCGTGCCGGTTGCCGCGCGCGATGCGAACTGGCAACTTTCGCCCGGCGCAACGTGGCAGGTGCGGCGCGACGAGTTTGACAAGCTGCTGCTGGATGAAGCCGTCGCGCGCGGAGCTACGTTACTGCCAGGCCGCGCGCTCAAGCCGATTGTTGAAGGCGGCGCAGTGCGGGGCGCGCAGGTCGCAATGCGTGATGGCGGCGTGCAAACGATCACGTCGGAGGTGTTGCTGGATTGCACGGGGCAGGCTTCGTGGCTGGCGAATCAGCGCACGGTGACGGGGCCGAAATACCTGGGCGCGTATGACAAACAAATCGCCATCTTCTCGCAAGTGACCGGAGCCATCTGCGATCAGGGCGACACGCGCGAAACGCACGGCGGCAACACGCTGCTGTTTTATCGCAGCAAATATCACTGGGCGTGGTTCATTCCGCTGGATGACGAAACCGTCAGCGTGGGCTTGGTCATGCCTGCCGCGTACTTTCGGGACAAAGGCGAGAGCAAGCGCGATTTCCTCGTGCGCGAACTGCACGAAATTAATCCCGAAATGAAACGCCGCTTGCCGGAAATCAACCTCAGCGAAGATGTTCACGTCATCCCGAACTATTCCTTTCAGGTGAAGAATTTTTGCGGCAAAGGATTTATGTGCATCGGCGATGCACATCGCTTTGTTGATCCGATTTTCTCCTTCGGGTTGACAGGCGCGCTACGCGAGGCGCAGTTCGCGGCACCGTCCATCGCGGCGTATCTAAACGGCGCGGGGCGCGATCTGCCGAATCCTTTCGCCCATCATCAACTCTTTTGCGAAAAGGGCATTGACGTGATGGAAGACGTGATTGACACGTTCTGGGAATACCCCGTGGCCTTTGGCTACTGTGTGCAACAGCGGTATCCCGAATTGATGATTGATCTGTTTGCCGGGCGCGTCTACGAACACGAACAGCAACCTTCGACGGTCTTGCAGGAATTCCGCAAACTGCTCAACCGCGCACAGGCACGCGAGCAATCGTATGCTGGTGACGATCTGTACTCGATTCCGATAGGCTCTCGCTACCATCCCGAACGCGCGCCGATTTGGGAAGCAGAAGCCTCTACGGGACTGACTGAAGCCTGGATGCGCGCCGCTGCTTCCTGAGACACGAGAAAGGGAACGGAATGGAGACTCTCACCACAACGCTCAACAGTTTGGCCGCTAAACTCGGCATCGGCGCAGGACTGCTCAAGCTGCTGCTGTTCCTGCTCCTGTTCCCGTTTGGCGCGGTGCTGTTGGGCGTCTTATTCGTCGTGCGCAAGACGGAATCCGCCGGGCGCAATGTGCGGCGCTGGCTTTTCACCGATCTGGCGCTGACCTTGCTTGTGCTGGCTACGATGGTCTGGCTTGGTGTGGGTGGGCTGGCGGGTGTATGAGCGGTGGGAGGAACATCACCTCTCAGTCGCGGCGGGCGGACGGGCGACGGAAAGTTATCGGCTGGCGCGCCTGCTGCAATCGGTTACGACCTTACACGCCCCGCGCTTCCGGCTGGCGATTCTGGAAATCGAAGGCGCGGCCAGCGATGAGGGCGTGTTGGAAAAAGGCGTCGTGCAATTGACCATCGTGCCTGCCGATCAACTAACCGGGCCGAGCGCGCGCGGTGTAGCGCTGTTGCCGGGCGAGCAGCCGCAGCTTCTGCTGGCGCGCTACGATGTGGATGAGGGCGCGGTGTATGCGTTGTTGCAAGTGCTGACGCAATTCAGCGCAGAACTCGCGCCTGCCAAAGCCAGTGACAAAGTGCCCGCCAAAGCCGGTGACAAAACGAGCGGCAAAGCTGCCGCACCTGCTGCCACTCTGCAGCAACCGCCTGCCGCCTCCGCTGCCTCGTTGCATCCGGGCGCGGTGGCGTTTTATGGCCGCGCGCAGGCATCGTTTCTGGCGCGTTACGCCAAACTTCTGCTGCTCGTGTTGACGGGACTTGTCCTGCTCGCGCTGTGGGTGTGGTGGGGGCGTCGCCGAGCGCAACAAGAAAGCCGGGCGCAGTCAAAAACGCCGCCGCATTTTGCGCCCTCGGCAGGCCGCGCGCCCTGGACATTTGCGCGGATTTTGCAGGAAAGCGTTGCGGCTGCCCCCCGCTCTGCCCCTATCACTGACGAAACAAAGAAATCCTGGCTGCGCCCTACAACATGGAAACAATAAGCGCCTCCCCCGCTGCCACCACCATCCTTATCGCCGACGCGCAACCCGTGTTCCGTTATGGCTTGCGACAGGCACTCAGTTTAGAGCCAGAATTCCAGGTCGTTGCCGAAGCTGGCGATGGCAAAGCGGCGCTGGCGCATTTGCAGCAACTGCGTCCCACGCTGGCGGTGCTGGAGATTGACCTGCCGCAACTCGACGGCTTGCGCGTAGCGGCGGCGGCACGCGAGGCGCATTGTCCCAGCAAGATCGTGCTGCTGAGCGGCGAACGGCAGGCAGGCTTGCTGAAACGGGGCTTGCGCCTGGACGTGCAGGGCTATCTGCTCAAGGACAGCACATTGCCGGAAATCGTCGCGGGGCTGCGCACCGTCGCGCAGGGAATGCCGTACTTTAGTTCCGCCGTGTTCGCGCATTTGCTAAGCGCTGGCAGCAGCGCGCATCAGGCGCTTAACCTTGCGGCAGATGTGCCCGCCGCGTATACGCAACTAACAGCCGCCGAACGCACGATCCTGAAGCTGCTCGCCGCGTGCTGCACGACAAAAGAAATTGCCGCGCAATTGCTCATCAGCCCGCGCACAGTAGACACGCATCGCACGAACATTTGCCACAAGCTGGGACTGCGCGGCAACCACGCACTGACCAAGTTTGCGCTGGCGCATCGAGAGCAAATCTAAAACCGTCAGCGCAGGCGAGCGAGCGAGAGTCTCCCCACTCCCGCTCGCCCTTTCTCCCTCCTTTTGCGCCCGCTCAGGTTGACCTCTGTCTGACAACACAGTATCTTGCCCGGCCAGGAACGTATTTACAAAAATCCGCGAGAAATCATGCTGAAGCTTTCACCCCGTCTCTGGAGCTTTTTCCTGTGTTGTGTCTGCCCGTTGTTCGCTGGCGCGCAGGACTTGGCTTTCCCTGCGGCGGGACAGCACGCGGAACACGAACTGAAGGCGGTGAAGAGCATCGCTATCACTCTCTCTCCTCGCTGATTATTATGTGAATGTGGCGGTCGTGGCGCGGGGCGTCGGCGTTGACGTGTGGTTGCAGGATGCACAGGGAAAGCGCCTTGCTGCCGGGCGCGATGAACGCAGCGTAACGTCTGTGCAGGAACTGGCGTTTCTCGCGCCCGCCGCTGCGGAATATCAATTCATCGTGCGCGGGCAGGGCGCGGCAACGAACGCAGGCAAATACACGCTTACGGTCAACGCCCTGCGCGCCGCAACAGAACAGGATCGGCACTTTGCTGCCGCGCATCAACTCAGTCAGGAAGCCGTCGTTTTGATCCTGCGCCGCACCGCCGAGGGGCGACGGCAGGGCTTGGCGAAATTGCAGGAAGCCTTGCCGCACTGGCGAAGAGAGCGGTTCCTTGACAGGCGAGTTGGAGGTGATGCGTCTGACTTCCGACACGCGGTTTGTCCTCGGCGAGCATCGCGTGGCGCTGACATTGGCGCAGGAATTCCTGGCCAAAGCGCGGGCTGCCGGGTTGCGCCGCTGGGAACTGTCGGGATTGAAGTATGTCGGCGCGCTCCAAAATTCTTTGGGCGACAACGTGGCTTCGCAGCAAACGCTGGAACAGGCATTGACGCTGAGTCGCGCCTTGCAGGAGCGGCTGGACGAACGCGGGATTTTGAATAGCCTGGGCATCACGCTGGCGCAACTCGATTAAAACTACGCCGCCATCGGGTATTATCAACAAGCCCTTGCCCTGGCGCGCGAAATCAGGGATCGCAGCGGCGAGGCGACGGTGACCTGCTGCACCAATCTGGCCGTCCGCTATCAAAACGTGGGCGAACCGGAACAGGCGCTGCTGCACCTGCAAGCATTGGTCTTCACAACGTGAGTTGCAGTTGCAGGATTCAGAAGCCTCAACCCTGCTGGAGCTAGCACGCCTGCAAGATCGTTTGGGCGAGTTGCAACAAGCCGTCACGCTGGCCAGCGAAGCGCAGGAGAAATTGCACGCGGCAGGTCGCCAGGATGACGAGGCGCTGGCCCTGTTACAGCGGGCGGCCACGTATTACGAACTTTAAAATTCCCCTCGCCGTCACTGATCTTCAGCAGGCCATCACGATCTATCGCCGCACCGAAAATCGCTCGCATTTGGCCAATGCCCTGCGCCTGCTCAGTCGCCTCGAACGCAGTCAGGGGAACAGCGCCGAAGCGCAGCGGCTGTTGCAGGAAGGGCTGGCGTTGTATCGCAACCCCTGCAGCACTTCAACGGGGCTCAGCAGCGGTTGTGCAACTCGGCGAAGAAGCCCTCGCGCAAGGCAATCCCCAACAGGCGCTCGCCATTGACCGAAGCGTTGGCGCTGATGCGGCAGCAGCGGATTGTCATCAACGAGGCTACGGCGTTGTATCATCTGAGCCGCACGCACCGCGCGCTGGGCGGCGATGCCAAAAGCCCAAGCCTTTCTGCAAGAGGCGCTCACCCTCAGCCGCACGACGAAAAATCGCCTGCTTGAAGCCGACATCCTGCACGAACTGGCGCGCTTCGCCTTTACGCTTAAGGACAGTTCGCCGCCGCGCAAACGCAACTCGCAACGGCGTTGCAGATCACAGAACAATCGCGCCGAGGCTTGGTGAATCCCGCGACACGCGCCGAATATCGTCGCCGCCAGCAAAGCCTCTATGAACTCTCGGTCGAAACCCTGTTGCGGCGGCGCGCGCAGGACGGCGACGAGCAATTTGCGGCGCAAGCCTCGCCCTCGTCGAACAATCGCGCCCGGTCGTTGCTGGATTTATTGCACGAAGCGCAAGTAGACATTCGGCAAGGCGTCGCGCCCAGAACTGCTCGCGCAGAGAACGCAACCTGCGCCTGCGCCTCGCAGCAAAGCCGAACAGGTCACGCAGCAGAGCGCGAGCAAAACGCAGCAGGCACAGGCGCAATCGCTCGAAGCGGAAATCACCAAACTCACAGCGGAACTAACCGCCACCGAAACGCGTTGATCGTGCCGCCAGCCCCGCGTATGCCGCGCTGACCGAGCCGCAACCGCTCGCACTGGAGGCGCTGCAAAAACAAGTACTCGACCGCGACACCGTGCTGCTGGAATACGCGCTCGGCACAGACCGCAGCTATGTTTTTGTCGTCACTTCCACCACGCTGCAAGTCTTCCCCTTGCCCAAGCGCGCCGACATCGAAGCCGCCGCCCGCCGCTGGCTCGAAGGTTTGCGAAAACCGGAACAGGTTCCGGCGCTTCCCAGCCTCGCAGCCGCCCGACAATGGCTGGCGCAAACGGAAAAAGGAAACCGCCGTTGCTGCCGCCGCGCTGAGCCGTATGATCCTGCCAGCAGACGCGGCAGAACTAACACAAAAACGCTGGCTGATCGTGCCGGACGGCGTGTTGCATTACGTGCCGTTTGCGGCGCTCTCGGTGCCAAACGATGAAGGCAGAGCGCGGAACGATGAAGTGCCGACGCGCAGTCAGAAAGTGGCCTTTCTGTTCCTCCGCGTTCATCGCTCCGCGTTCATCCTTTGATCCTTGACCACGAACTGCTCACCCTTCCCTCCGCTTCCACATTAGCCGTGTTGCGGCAGGGGCTGGCGGGGCGTGCGCCTGCGCCCAGAACGTTGGCGGTGCTTGCTGATCCGGTGTTTAGCGCTACGGATGAGCGGGTGCGCGGGGCGGGACGGCCTGCGATGGCGGCTGCCGCGCCGCTCACGGAATCTACGCGCGCGTGGCAAGCGGTGGCGTCGAAGGCGGGACAGGCGTTGATTCCGCGCCTGCCAGCCAGTCGTGCCGAGGCGGAAGCGATTCTGGCGCTTGTGCCAGCGGCGTCGCGCAAAGTCGCGCTGGATTTTGCCGCCAACCAGACGCTGGCCCAAAGCGCGGAGTTGGGGCAATATCGCTACGTGCATTTTGCGACGCACAGCCTTTTGCATCCGACGCAGCCGCAGTTGTCCGGCCTGGTACTTTCGCTGGTGGATGAAGCGGGCAAGCCGCAGCCGGGGTTTCTCAACACGCAGGCCATCTTTCAACTGAAGCTCCCGGCGGAATTGGTCGTGTTGAGTGCTTGCCAGACGGCGCTCGGCAAAGAGTTGCCGGGCGAAGGGCTGATTGGATTAACGCGCGGGTTTATGTACGCAGGCGCGAAACGAGTCATCGCCAGTTTATGGCGGGTGAACGATGATGCAACGGCGGAACTCATGAAAACGTTCTATCAGGAGTTGCTCAAGGCTTCTTCTCCGACACCGGCAGCCGCGCTCCGCACAGCGCAGCTTAAAGTATCGCGCCTTCCACGATGGCGCGCCCCCTATTATTGGGCCGGTTTTGTCTTGCAGGGTGAATGGTGATCTCAAGTGCAGGACAGTTATTATTTGCTCTTACGCACGCGAACCGATGACCCCTAATAACTCCCCAAACGCGACTGACGACTCTTCCGAGAAACGGGGCAAAAAACTGCGCCTTCTGACGCCGGAGGCTTTTGCGCAATTGCTGCATTGTCTGGATGCGGAGCGCGAACAGGCAGCCGCGAAGTATGAACAGGTGCGACAGGTGCTGGAAACCTATTTCACGTTTCGCAATGCGATTGATCCCGCCGCGTTGACCGATGAAACGCTCAATCGTGTGGCTTACCGTCTGGCGGAAGGACAGGAAATCATCCCCGGTCACTTCCTGCCGTATTGTTACGCCGTCGCGCGTAATGTCTGGCGCGAGACGCTCGTGACCTCGCAGCGTTTGGTTCCGCTGGCAGAACTGCCGGAAACGGTTGCTGAGCCGGTGCCGTCGGCGGAGGAAGTCTATTTGGAACTGGAGCGACGACTCGCCCAGGAACAGCAGCTAACGTGCCTGCGGCAATGCCTCAACAAATTGTCGCCGGAGGATCGCGCCTTGTTGCAGGAATATCATCAGGGGCAGGGACAGGAAAAGATTCGGCATCGCCAAGCGCTCGCCGCACGGCTGGGCATTACCATCCCCAGCCTGCGCAATCGCACTTGTCGTTTGCGTGATCGGATGGCCGCCTGCATTCGCGCGTGTAGCGGCGGCGCGTGATGATGTTTTCGCAATTCTCTCATTGTTAGGTGTAACGCAGTATCGCCCCACCAATCCTAATGTCAGAAGCATCGATCCAAGCTGATTTGTTGCGCCGCTATGTGCTGGGTACGCTGGACGAATCCGAACAGGCGCGCGTAGAAGAAGCGTATTTTACTGACCCCGCGCGAGCGCAGGAACTCTGGGCCGTTTTTGACGAAGTGGCCGAGCGATTTTTGCAGCGAGAATTGAGCGCCACCGAGGCACAGCAATTTGCGGCACGCATCCACCGCGCGCCGCGCCTCTTTGACCGTGTTCTTCATCTGCAATCACTGCTCGCCACCTTAGCACCACCAGCAATCACACCTGTCATCGCTGCTACGCCTCGTTTTGGTCGCGGTGGCGCACCGTAGCGCATTAGCGTGGCCGCTATGGCAACAGCGGCCCTGCTGCTAATGTTGGCAGGCGTACTGTAGTGGAAGCGCACGCCATCAGCTCCGGTGCCGGTAGTGGTTCAGTCAACTCCCATCACCGCCTTCGCCCGCCGCCCTGCCGTTGCCCTCGTCAGTCCTGCGCCGACAGCGGCGCCCATCACCGGTATCCATTGCCCGCTGCCCACCAACAGCGCGATTTTTCCTGCTACATCAAACGATGCGTGACCTGAGCGATGTCACGCCCTTGCCAGTCACGCCGCAGACACAGACGCTGGAATTGCAACTGGGGTACCCTTGCCGCTGCATCCGCGCTATCAGGCGACGCTGCAAACGGCGGACAGGCGCACGCGCATTCGAACCTGCGCCCACAGCAGCAGCAGGGGCGCGGCGTGCTGACACTTTGCCCGTGCCCGTTACCGCTATCACTGCGCCCTTCACCCTGCAAGTCAACGGGCTGCCAACACCGCAGACGCCCGTGTTGGTAAAGGACGCACCGCTTACAGGTACAAGAAAGTAACGCCAAACCGGTCTGCAAAAAAATCCGCGCCAGAGGTATGATGTTTTCTCCGCCGCCTCATATCTAAGTGATCTCCCCCAAGTGAAACCTGCTTCCAGAGACAAAGTTAAAAAACAAAACGACGAAGTTTACAGGTGCTACCCCTCAGTCTGCGCACTGTTGAGTAAAATGCACGCTATTGCCGAGGATTTTTTATGCCTTTATTACCGAGCAGAATGACCCCGCTTTCTTATGAAACTACTGTTTTTATTAGCCGATGACTATCTGATTAGTTATGGATTACAGCAAGCCTTACAGGCCACGCCCGACTTTTCGCATTAGTAGCGAAGCCCCGACGGTGTTGCAGCACTGGCGCAATTTGCGCCAACACCGACCGTGCTGGCGGTGCTGGATATTGAGATGCCGCAGATGGATGGTTTTTGTGTGGCGGCTGCCGCCAAAGCCGACTGCCTGCTGCGGTAAAATCGTTTGCTCAGCAACCGTAACCAGACCAGCTTGCTGAAAAAAGCCCTGCGGCTGGGCATCGAGGGCTGCATTCTCAAAGACAGCGCCTTAGCCGAGATTGTCGCGGGCCTGCGCACCGTAGCGCGAGGCCGACCTTATTTCAGTCCCGCGCTGATGACCGAGGCACTGCTTCCGCACCGGAACAGCAACCGGATGCCGGACTCGTCGGCGGATTTGTTCATAGACCTCGCGCAGTTGACGCCGACGGAAAAGGCCATTCTAAAGTTTGTCGGCGAATGTCGGACAACTAAAGAAATTGCCGCGCAACTTTTCACCAGCCCGCGTACCGTGGAGAAACACCGCGCAAACATCTGTCAGAAACTCGAATTGCACGGCAACCACGCGCTGACGAAGTTTGCCCTCGCATACCGGGAGCGACTGTGATTTTAGGTTGGTACAGGCACGCCAAATTCCTTGGGGGATTCAGGGGATGCTGCACACCACCGCTGAATGTACACCTGTTGGACGTGTCGCATAACCACGATACGCCGTTGCAATTATGCGAACTCAAGAGTTTGCGAGTTTTTTCCTGGGTCGAAATCACGCTTGAGTCTAAGGCATATAGTGGGACAGATTTGGGACAAAAGTTTCGTTCTTTTTCCTATCTTGAAATGAGGCAAGCGGGTCGCGGAAGCGTGTAAATAGTTAAATATAAAGTCGCTTGCGTCATGGCTTGTAATTTGTTGTTATGCGGTAGAAGGGGTCGAGTCCCCCCTTCGGCACTCTATCTTGTTGAAATTGTGGTATTTAGAGTCTCGGTTTTTATGGATCAGACTTGAGTTACTTTGTACTGTAAGAAGGCAAGGATTGGTTGCCGATGTCAAATAAATCAGAAAAAGGGATTGCTGAGCGAAGACGAAGTGAGGGGGATTGCGTGCTGCTTCCGTTTCCTTACACTTCAAGATTGCTGCGCAGCCTGGTGATGTCACGTTGTGGCGGAGCGCCGAACAGTTTTTTGTATTCGCGGCTGAAGTAGGCTGGGTCGTCATAGCCTACCTGGAACCCTGCGCTCGCCGCGTCCAAATCTTCACCGAGCATCAGACGGCGTGCTTCCTGGAGTCGTATCTGTTTCTGAAACTGCAATGGACTCATGGCCGTGACGGACTTGAAGTGATGATGAAAGCCAGAAACGCTCATGCCGAGTTCCTGCGCGATGTCATCCATTTTGAGTGACTGGTTAAACTTTTCGCGCAAGAAACCGATTGCCTTAGAAATGCGGTGTGTGTCTTTTCCCCCCGCTAGCAGATGGCTGAGCCGCGCGCTTTGCCCACCCACTAAAAGCCGAAAAACGATCTCCCTGACGATCAGCGGCGCAAGGACTTTGCTTTCAACCGGCGCATTGAGAAGCCGCACCAATCTGACCACGGCCTCCAGCAGGTCGGCGTCCATTGGGCGGACGTCCATCGCCTTCAGGCTCGCGTCCCCCTTTTTCGGTTCAATACCAGATTCCATCATTACCGAGGCGACGAGTGCAGCATCCAGATTGAGCCGGAAACCGAGATAAGGTTGTGCTTTTGAAGCTTCTTCTACGCGGAAGGTGAGCGGCAAATCAACCGTGTAGATCAAATAATTTCCTGGATCGTATCGAAATACTTCCTCACCTAACAGCGCCTGCTTGCGGCCCTGCGCGACTACGCAAAAGGCAGGCTGATACAGGGAATGAATCGGCTCGGTTGGTTTAGAGGAACGAGCGAGGCGAAAGCTGGGAGAGACATCCAATGTTCCGTTGCTGGGAAGCGCACGCGCGATTCGCTCAACGAGTTCTTCTTGATTGCTTTGTATCCTTTGCGCTTCACGTTTCGCTTCTTGCTTGTCCATAGATTTATGTTCGCCTCTTTGATTTCTTCCCGCACGCCACAGGGGGGTTGCAGGATTGTACAATAATTCGCCAGTATCGTCTTACCGCTTTGTCGCCTATGGCCTGCATAATGAATTTGAAATGATAGGATACATAGGGCTAACGATGTACGATAGGCGGCCCGCCTGTTGACGCTCGGAAAGCCTGAACATCCCCGACGGCGAGCCGCCTGTCGTACATTTTCTGAGCGGAAATTATGCAGAACCGCAAACTGGGAACGCGGTTTGGAAGGATCAGCCCTTGGACTAGACTGTATGAGCGTGAGGCCCGGCGGGGGACAAGCCGGAAATGATCGCCTTGCTGCAGGCAGCTATCGAGAACGGCATCTGATGATTTGCTGCGGTAGGAGCAGCACCTTTTTATTCACCGCATCGAAAGGACGAAAAATGAAATTGCTTGTCGCGACAGCTATAACGCTTTCTTTACTCACTGCGGTGTCTTCCCAGACAAGGGGCCAAACCAATCAGGCGGGCGCCGCCGTGTCGAAGGCCATCAGCATCACGCGCAACAGTGCGCCGCCGCCGCCGATGAATACTAATGAAAATTTCACGGGGACGGTTGGCGTCGAACTATTTTTAGAGGCAACTGCACCTTCTCCCCTCACGGGTGCGCGCGTCACCTTTGCGCCGGGCGCGCGAACAGCGTGGCACTCACATCCGCTGGGACAGACGCTCATCGTCACGGCAGGCGCGGGCTGGGTGCAGCAGGAAGGCGGCGAGAAGCAGGAAATCAAAATCGGCGATGTCGTCTGGACGCCGCCAGGCGTGAAGCATTGGCACGGCGCGACGACCACTGACCGCCTTACGCACATCGCGCTGACCGAACAACAAGCGGACGGCAAGCGCGTCGAATGGATGGAAAAGGTCAGCGACGCGCAATACAACGCGCCAGCCAAAGTGCAAGCCGTTTCTGCACCTGCACGGCTTTCGGCTACAAACAACAGACCGTCAGCAGGAGCGATGGGCAATTTCGCTCCCAAACTGGCGGAGCTTACCGATGACGTACTTTATGCCGATATTTGGGAACGCCCGCAACTCTCCCGACGTGATCGCAGTCTGGTGACAGTGGCTGCGCTGATTGCGATGAACCGTCCCGACCAGCTTCGCTCACACCTGACGCGCGCCCGCACGAATGGCGTAACACTGGAAGAAATCGTCGAGACAATCACCCATATGGCGTTCTATGCAGGCTGGCCGAACGCCGTAAGCGCTATTGCCGTCGCCAGAGAAGTTTTCCAGCAGAAATGAATTACGAAAGGTATTCGCAGGAAAAATCATGCCTAAGCAGGAACGGGGAAAGGGCAAATTGAAATACTCAGAACTTGTGGACACGCGGGCAACTTCATCCAGCCTGAAGCAACGTAAATCTTCCCTCGCGTGTTGGCTACACGCATTTCCCTTCTCGGATTTGAACAACCTACCAGTCGCGGACTTGATGTCCAGGTGGCTTACCAGGAAGGGGCCGGACAAATCCCTGAAACAAGAGTAATCAGTAACTACGCAAAAGTTGGGCGTGTGGTTAGGCGGCCATCGGCAGGGACAAATCCCTGAAACAAGAGTAATCAGTAACTACACTGGAGTTGAAGGAGAAACTTTATGATGATGCTGAAAGTAAATGGTAAGAACCAGCAGTTTGACGGCGATCCTGAGATGCCGCTGCTGTGGTATTTGCGGGATGAGATTGATTTGAAGGGCACAAAATTCGGCTGTGGCATGGGGCTGTGCGGTGCTTGCACGGTGCATGTCAATGGCAAGCCGGTGCGCTCCTGCTCAACACCGATGTCAGCTACCGCCAACGCAACCGTCACCACCATTGAAGGCATTTCGCCCGATGGCACGCATCCGGTGCAGGTCGCGTGGCAGGAACTTGACGTGCCACAATGCGGCTATTGTCAGGCGGGACAAATGATGTCAGCTTGTGCGTTGCTAGCGAAAACGCCGAAGCCAACGGACGCCGAAATTGATACGGCAATGAATGGCAATCTGTGTCGTTGCGGAACCTATTTGCGCATTCGGGCAGCCGTTCACAAAGCGGCGGAATTGACGGCTACCAACAAAGCAGCCCAGAAATAAAGATGCTAGATGCGGGATGCTAGTTTTTCCTAACATCCAGCATCCAGCATCTTCAATGAGAGGAACATCCATGAAAAAGACCAATCTCAATCGTCGTTCGTTTCTTCAGGCAACTGCGCTTGCAGGCGGAGGCTTGCTGCTGGGGTTATATTCCAAGGCCACCGCTTTGGCGCAAGGGCCACAACAAGCTGCGTTAACTCCAATTGATTTCATCCGCATTGCGCCCAATGGGATTGTGACCCTCACCGCGAAAAATTCAGAAATCGGACAAAACATTCTGAATACCCTGCCGATGCTGATTGCCGAAGAACTGGATGTGGATTGGAAGGATGTGAAAGTCGTGCGCGCCGATGCCGAGAATAAATACGGCCCGCAATTTACGGGCGGTAGTTCAGGTACGCCTATGAACTGGGAGCCGATGCGACAGATCGGTGCAGCAGGGCGGTCAATGCTGATTGCTGCCGCAGCAAGCACGTGGGGCGTGGCGGAATCTGAATGCTCGACAGCCTCGGGGCGAGTACATCACAAGGCGTCCAATCGCTCGCTCAGCTATGGAGAGCTGGCAACGAAAGCCGCAACAATGCCCGTGCCGGATTTGCGCTCCCTCAAACTGAAAGACCCGAAAGATTACAAAATCATCGGCACCTCTACCCGCAGTGTGGAAACCAAAGACATCCTGACGGGGAAACCCATTTTCAATATTGATGTGACAGTGCCGGGCATGCTCTACGCCGTGATGCAAAGAACTCCGGTGCTGGGGGGCAAAGCCGTGAGCGCCAACCTGGATGCCATCAAAGCGCTGAAAGGCGTCAAGCATGCCTTTATTATCGAAGGCAGACCGCTGCGCAGCGACTACCCGAATTATCTGTTTGAAGACCCTGGGTTTGAATCCGGGGTTGCCATCGTCGCCGATAGTTGGTGGGCGGCACAGTCGGCGCGCGAAAAGCTCGATGTCAAATGGGAAGCTGGCAAATGGGGCACACAGGACAGTGTGGCGAATGCCAAAAAAGCAACAGAACTTTCTCAACAACCTGCGGCACGCACGCTCCGGCAGGACGGCGACGTGGAGGCCGTTTTCAAACGCGATGATGTCAAAGCCATCGAAAGTAACTACGTCATTCCTTTCATCGCGCACGGCACGATGGAGCCGCAAAATTGCACGGCGCATTACAAAGACGGCAAACTGGAAATCTGGACTGCCGGACAAATCCCGCAAACCGGACGCACGATGGTGGCACGCTTGTTCAATCTGCCGGAAAGCGATGTCACGGTGCATGTGGTGCGTGGTGGTGGCGGCTTTGGGCGGCGGGCTTACAATGATCTGATGCTGGATGCCGCGTGGATTTCCAAGCAGGTCGGTGCACCGGTCAAGTTGCTCTGGTCGCGCGAAGATGACATCCAGCACGATTATTATCGCTGCGGCGGCTTCCAGTTTATGAAAGGCGCGGTGGACAAAGACGGCAAGCTGATCGCGTGGCACGATCACTTCGTAGGTTACGGCGAAGGGAATGCTTTCGCTAACGATGGCGGCTTTCAGCCGAATGAATTTCCAGCGCGTTTTGTGCCTAATTATCGCGTACAGTCTTCTGTGATGGGGCTGGGCTTGAAGACTGGCGCGTTGCGTGCGCCGGGTTCCAACAGCATTGCGTGGGTGATGCAATCCTTTATTGACGAACTTGCTCATGCCGCTGGCAAAGACCCAGTACAATTTCGATTGGATTTACTCGCTGCGCCGCAGATTACGCAGACTGCGCCCGCCGGACGTGGCCCGATGCCACAAGGGTTGGATGCAGCACGGATGACTGCTGTCGTGAAACTGGTCGCCGAGAAATCCGGTTGGGGCAAGCGCAAGTTGCCAAAGGGCACAGGGATGGGCATCGGCTTCCATTTCAGCCATCGCGGTTACTTTGCCGAAGTCGCCGAGGTCAGCGTGAGCGCCAACAAAAAAATCAAAGTGAATAAAGTCTGGGTGGTGGGCGACATTGGCAGCCACATCATCAATCCCAGCTCTGCCGAAACGCAGGTACAAGGCGCGGTGATTGACGGCTTGAGCGAAATGATTCAGGAAATCACGCTCAAGAACGGCGCCGTTGTGCAGTCAAACTATCATCAGCATCCAATGCTAAGACTGTCGCAAGCGCCGCCACAGATCGAAGTCCATTTTCTCAAAACCAATAATCCTCCAACAGGCCTTGGCGAACCCGCATTACCACCGATTCTGCCTGCGGTGTGCAATGCGATTTTCACCGCGACCGGCGAACGCATTCGCACGATGCCGATGACGAAGCAGGGGTTCAGCTTCGCGTAAAAGCAACGGCACGAAGCTAGCGAGGTAAACCCTGAGGCCGGAGGGGTGGCAACGATTTCACGCGAGGAGTTGCAATTGCAGACGAACCAACCGTAAAACCTAATCCCTATGCAGACATCGCTCCGGCGCTGGGTGATTTGACGCAGCGTGACGGTCGTGTGATTGGTGGATAGGTAGAGTCACTTTCGTTTTCCACAATATGCCTGATCCTACGCCAGCATCCACGCTCGAAACCTCGCCACCGCCCGGCGAAAAGTCTTCGCTTCTGCTATCCCTGCTACCCATTATCGGCGTGGTCTTCGTCGCGTACCTCGTCATCGGGCTGGCGATGCCGGTGCTGCCGTTGTACGTGCATGAAGGGCTGGGACGCAGCACCTTTATCGTGGGCGTCGTCGCGGGGAGCCAGTTTGCCGTCGCGCTGCTGTCGCGTCCGTGGGCGGGATATTATGCCGATAGCCGGGGTTCCAAGCGTTCGGTTGTCATGGGCTTGCTGGTCGCCATTGTCTCCGGGCTGTTCTATTTGTTCTCGCTGCTTTTCTTCGACCGCCCCGTGCTTTCCGTCACGATTTTGTTGTTGGGACGGATGCTGCTCGGCGTAGCAGAAAACCTCCTCATCACCGGAGCGTTGAGCTGGGGCTTGCGGCTGTGCGGCGGGCAAAACACAGGCAAGGTGATGTCGTGGATCGGGACTTCGCTTTATGCCGCCTTTGCCCTGGGCGCTCCGGCGGGCACCGCGTTATACGCGGGCAAAGGGTTCGCGGGCATTGCACTGGCGGCGTTATTGCTTCCGCTGATTACCTTGCCACTGGTCGCGCCGTTGCGTGCAGTCGCGCCTTCCCTCGCGGCGCGTCCTTCCTTTGGCAAAGTCTTCCGTGCGGTTTGGCTGCCGGGGGTTGGTTTGGCAATTAGTGGTGTTGGCTTTGGCGCAGTCACGACGTTTCTGGTGCTGCTGTTTGCCCAGCACGGATGGGGACGGGGCTGGTTGGCGATCACCTTATTGAGCGTTGCCTTTATCGCCGGGCGCATCTTCTTCGGGCATCTGCCAGATCAGGGCGGCGTCAAGGTGGCGATGGTTTGCATCCTGATTGAAGCCGTAGGCTTGGCGTTGATCTGGCTCGCGCCGCAGCCCGCGTTGGCGTTTGTGGGCGTCACTCTCACGGGGCTTGGCTACTCGCTGGTTTATCCCAGCTTTGGCGTCGAAGCCTTGCGTCGTGCGCCTGCGGAAAGTCGCGGGCTGGCAATGGGCGCCTTTACGGCGTTTCTGGATTTGTCGCTCGGCTTGACCGGCCCGGCGTTGGGATTGGTGGCGAGTGGGATGGGACTGGATGCGGTGTTTCTTGCCAGCACGCTGGTCGTGCTAGGGGCGCTGGCTATCGCTGCGCGGCTGCTGTCCGCGCCCGCTTGATGGAAGCCTCGAAGCCCGGAAAAGTCTCCTTCGTAATTTAGACGTTCAATTGGTTCAAGTCGGCTTGAGGATCAGCGCAGTTTGAGGGAAGATAAAAAGCTCTTCGATGGCACCGGATGAAACCAGCAAACAAGGCAATTTGGGAAGATTTGCGAGAGCAAAAATTCACCGACTATTTTCCAAACATCAAGACTTGAATCGCTCACGATTCACCAGACAACTGAAAAATATCTACCTGTATGCAAAAAGATAACGACGCATCAAGACGAAAGTTTTTACAGAAAATCGCTGCCACCAGTATGGCGACTGCCGCCACGCCGTTGGCTTCGCTTGCCGCACGAGAAAAAGCGGAAGAACGCATTTTGCGCTATGAAAAGCCTCTCTCCGCCAATGACAAAATCCGCCTCGGCGTGATTGGTTATGGTGTGCAAGGACATATGGATCTGGATACCGCACTGAAAGTACCGGGCGTTGAATTGGCAGGGATTTGTGATTTGTATACGGGCAGACTGGAAAATGCGAAAGAAAGATTCGGCAACAACCTTTACACGACGCGCAACTACAAAGATCTGTTAGATAAAAAAGACATTGATGCGGTGATCATTGCTGTTCACGATGTTTGGCACGCCCGTATTACTCTGGATGCGCTGGCAAAAGGCAAACATGTGTATTGCGAAAAGCCGATGGTTTACAAAATCGCCGAAGGCTATCCCGTGATGGTAGCCGCGAAAAAATCGGGGAAGGTGTTCCAAGTCGGCAGCCAAAGAGTCAGCAGTATTGGTTATCTCAAAGCCAAAGAATTGCTGGCGGCGGGTGAAATTGGCAAGCTCAATATGGTCAATGCCGTCTATGATAGACAAAGCTCTATCGGGGCGTGGGAATACACGATTCCCAAAGATGCCGATGCGATGACGACCAATTGGGATAAGTTTATTGAAGCGACGGAGAAAATGGCGTTTGATGCCAAAAAATTCTTTTGGTGGCGCGCTTTCAAAGAAGTTGGCACTGGCGTCGCGGGCGATCTGTTCATTCATTTATTGAGCGGCTCGCACTTGATTACCAATTCCAAAGGGCCGGAATCCATTTATAGCACCGGGCAATTCAGCTACTGGAAAGACGGGCGCAATATGCCCGATGTGATGTCAGGCGTGCTGCAATATCCCGACAGCAAAGAACACGCGGCGTTCCAAATGACCTTACAGGTCAATTTCATCAGCGGTACGGGCGGGCAAGAAATCATCCAGTTAGTCGGGTCAGAAGGAATTATCGTTGTCAGAGGCAACAGCATCACCGTCAAACATAGCCTATTGCCCGAAGCGCCGGGCTTCGGTGGCTACGACTCACTTTTCACCTTCTCGAAAAAGATGCAGGAGGATATGCAAAAAGAGTACGACGCGAAGTGGACGCCGCAACAACAAGCCAAAAAAACCAAAGCGGATATTACTTTCAAACCACCTGAAGGTTATAGCGACCATTTAGATCATTTTACGAATTTCTTTGATGCCCTCCGAACGAGCAAACCGGTGGTGGAAGATGCTGAATTTGGATTCAGAGCGGCGGCTCCCGCCTTGGCTTGCAACGAAAGTTATTTCAAGAAAAAAATCATTCATTGGGATCCCGTGCAACTGAAATTGAAATCAGGTGGCTAATCGTGTTGGGAGGAATCGAGTTCCTCCCAACACGATTAGCGGCTCAGTCTGCTATTTCATCTGACAACTGCACGTACCTCTCTGCTTGTTAGAAGGGGCGAGATTAATTCGCCGGTTTCGTCTCCAGGCGCAAAAAGCGCGCGGCGTTATTGTAGAGGATGTCGCGTTTTTGCTGCGGCGTCAGATATTGGGCATTTTGAATGACGCCGATGGAATAGGCCATCAGCTTCGGCCAAATCATTTGATCCGTGCCGAACATCACCCGATCTCCAAAGCCTGCATCTACCAGGCGTTCAATGTAACGATTCACTTCCTTGATGGGATAGCTCCAGATCAAACCCGCAACGTCAACGTACACATGCGAATTAGCCTGTAACAATGTGAGCATGTTATCAATCATCGGATACCCTGCATGCATCACTTGGACACGCAACTTGGGATGACGCGCCAGCATTTCTTCCAAAAGCAACGGATCGCCTTTTGAGCCGCGAAAGGTGGGCGTACCGATATTCGCGCGACCGGAACCACCCGTGCCCATGTGAATGGCGACAGGCACGTCGAGTTCTTCGGCTAGTGCAAAATATTTGTCCACGCTCATATCACTTGGTGATATGCCCTGATACTGAAGGCCAATCTCGCCCATCACTTTGAATCCGCCCGCCGTAAAATGCTTACGCAATTCTTCGAGCGTCGCGCGTTTGTCAGCGTTGGCTTGATTATCAATGCCGGTGCCTGCGATGACGCGACCGGGCGCGGCCTCTTTCCATTTTTGTACGCTCTTGGGATCGCCCATCACGACCGCCGTGACATTCAATCGTTCCATTTCGGCCAGCACGTCTTTCATATATTCGCCCTTTGCCGATGGATACAGCGCAGGTGAGCAGGTGGTTTTCACCCAGCCAAAGCGTTCTTCTTTTTCCTTCGGATCAGACGCGATGAATTGCGGCGTGTTCGGACACATCGGCGCAGCACCGGAAAAGTCGCCATCCATCGCGTGGACGTGGACATCAATGACAGGTGGCGCTTTGGCCTCCGTGTTTTGGGCGCGCAACACGGAGGCCCCAAAGAAAAAGAGTGCCGCGCAAAGGAATAAGCGCCGAGTGGAAAGGTTGCCAAAAACGATGGCGTAGCGGGGTTGTTGCATTGCATAGCTCCTTAAGTTTTTTTACTACGAGATGATTTATGGTTGCGTGGTTCACGCAGAAGTTAGGAGGCTTTGGTAATCTGCTTGAGCAAATTGAAAAAGGCTTTCTTGCGTTCTGTGTTGATGCCCCAATTCACGGGCGGGCATTGATAACCATCGCTGTAATCGCTCTTGCCCGGATCAAAATAGCCCCACGAAGCATACCCGCCCAGCGCTTTCAGCATATTGTTGACGGGCTTATCAAAATCGAAGTGATCGTCTTCGTTGAAGAGAATTGGCATCGGACGATAAGCCGGATCGCGCCGCGTGATTTCAATCATTTCGGTGATGCGATTCGGGTTGGAGACACTGTTGCCGTGCAACAAGAGAAAGTCCGAGGCCCGAATCACATTGGAGGTCGGCGTCGCATTGCCCCGAAAACTCGTGCCGACCGGATACCGATAACCGCGTTGTGTGGTGGTTTTGGCGAGTTCGATTAATTCATGCACGCGCGTTGCCTTGAGAATTTCGTGGTCATATGGCGGGTAGTCGCATTCGTTGTTGATCTCGATCAGCACATTGCGCCAGCCGTTTTTATGTAACCAGTTCGTCGCGTTGACGACGGCGCGTTTGATGGCCGCTTCGTCTTTTACCCGTTCATCCTGTCCGAAATAGAAATAGCCGAGAATCACGACCATCCCCAATTGATCGGCGCGGTTGATGATGCGTGCGAGTCGTTGCAGGTAATCGTCGCGCAACGAACCATCCGCGTTGATGGCGCTGTTATGCCAGGGCTGCTCTCTGGAATAACCTTGCGGACTGCCGCCTTGCAAATTGATTGTGAATGCGAGCAGTCCGTGTTTGCGCCATTCCGGCATTGCGGCAATGAATTCGCGCGTGTTGCGTTCAGCATCCCACTTGCCGGTGTCAGGATAAGCCCAACGGCTGCGCGTGGCAGGATTCAGATCATCGTAGATGCCTTGAATCATCCGCGAATTCAGCAGCAAGCCTTCGATCTTCATGCCTTGATAGGTGCGTCCTTCGTAGGTCGGGCGACCATTGATAAAAAAGCGGTCGCCTTGAATGGACACCTTTGTTTTCGGACTCGCAGCAGCGAAGGCAGAAGGCATTGCGGAAGTAAGCACAGGGACAGAGAGTAGAAACTCCCTTCGTTTGATTGGCCACATAAATTGGTTCCTTGTTCGATTCATTAAATTTTAAGTCAGGTTGCCATTTGGTGTACTGCAAACATCTTGTTTGCAGTACCGTGTAGTGCGCCCGACGCGCTGCTGCAAACAAGATGTTTGCAGTACACCAAATGGCAAACCGCTCTAGGCTCTTATTATTGTGCTGGTACTTGCGGTGGACGCAGCGCCAGCCAACAGGCCACAGCAATCACATTGAGCAATGTCGCCACGACGAAATAAGTATTTGCGCTTCCCGTCAGACTGAGCAGATAAGGAAAGGCATTGGCGCTGATGAACGATCCCAAGTTTCCGATCATATTCATTGCCCCGGAAACCGCTCCTGCCTGTACGCCGCCCAGGTCTAAACAATATGACCAGCTCGGACTGATTGTCATATCCGCGCCGAACGTCGCTACCGCAAAGCAGACAACCGCCAGGGCTGGACTTTGGCCTGGGTAATGGCCAGCATTCCGCCGACGGCGAGGGCAAAGCCGCCTATCGCCGGAATCCGCCGCGACCAGGCGCGCCAGCCTGACTTGTACAACCGATCTACCAGAAAACCTGCGAACCATTGTGAAAACGCACCGCACAACAGCGGGATCATCGCATAGCTCGCTGCTTCAGTAGCGGTTAAGTGAGAGGTGTCTTTCAAAAACGGGAGCATCCACGATAAGCAAATAAAGAAAGTAAAATTCGACGCGAAGTACTGCGCCATTACCAGCCAGAGCGGCGGCTTGCGCAGCATCTGGCCGAGGTGCAGGCTGGTAATCGTTGCTGGCTTTGTTGCTGCCACCAGCGCGGGCGGTTGATTCCGAAACCAACTTAACCAGCCAATAGCCCACAACGCGCCAATCACTCCCAGCCCAACAAACGCCAGACGCCAACCCCATTTCTCCAGCATCCAGGCCAGCAAGGGAAAGGCTAATGCTCCGCCCAATCGCGAGCCGGAAAAAAGCACGCCATTCGCAAGGCCGCGTTCGCTGGCGGGAAACCAGTTGAAGATCGCCCGCGCGCTGCCGGGAAAAGCGCCCGCTTCGCCCACGCCAAAAAGGAAGCGTACTGTCAGCAATGCCAACAGCCCATTCGTCGCGCCTGTCAGCGCCGTACAAATGCTCCAGGCAATCACCACCGCCGCCAATGCCAGACGCGGCCCGACTTTATCGGCGACCCAGCCCGCCGGAATTTGCGCCAGCGCATAGCCCAACGCAAAGGCGCTGAAGACCCATCCGATGGCTTGCTCAGAAAGGGACAGGTCAGCCGCCAACGGTGTTTTTGCCGACGAGATGGCCACGCGATCAATGTAGGTGAGCAGAGACAGTAGAAACAGCGCCAACAGCACCAAATATCGTTTCATGCCTGCCTCTCAACAACCGTCGCCAAACAATTGGCAGGCCGTATTCCAAAGGATGTTGTGTTTGATTTCGTCCGCTACTGCGAGCGAGAAAATCTTGAATAGTTCTGTTGTCAGATTCTCCGGCAAATCAGAACCAATCATCAATCGTGTGGCCGGAATGTGTTGCAGCACTTGTAAGACGTGGTGCGGCATCAGCGTTGAAAGTTCCAGCCAGATGTTCGCGCAGCGTTGTGCCGCGACAATCGCTTCGGCGAAAAACAAACCGCCGCCACCGCAATGCGCCAGAATGATTTTCAGGTCAGGAAAACGCTCTGCCGGAACTGTGTACAGCGAAGGCAACGCATACGGCGCGCCCGTGCCAGTGTGGATGATGAGGGGCAAATCAAATTCGAGCGCCGTTTCATAGAGAAAATCTCCTACTGGCAAGAGCGGATCCAGCGGCTGAAATTGCGGCTGTAGCTTCAACGCACGAAAGCCCAACTCTTCGACACAACGTTTCACCTCATCACGATATTTTTCTGCGCCGATGTAAGGATAAATACAAGCCACGCCCACCAAGCGTTCGGGATGCGCTTTAACCACGCGCCCAATTTCGTCGTGAGTCGCGCGGTAATCGGCGACGACGGGGAAGGGAATGACGACGGATTTATCTACGCCGTGCAAATCCATCGCCGCTAATAACTGCTCCGCCGCATACCGCCGCCCGTGATGCAAGCCGTGCCCGATGTGTGTGTGCGTATCAAAAATGCGAAAGCCGTTTTTCATTCTTCCAAATCGGTGTACGGCAAACATCTTGTTTGCCGCTCAGTGTGGTCATCCGAAAGGCGCGGCAAACAAGATGTTTGCCGTACACTCAGTTGCAATCTGATTACAGCGCCAACACTGCCTCGATAACCAACTCGGTCATTTGCGTTGTCGAGAGTGCGCCGCCCAAATCGCGCGTGCGATGCTGTGGATGGGCGAACACTTGTTCGACTGCGCGATGAATCATGGCCGCACCGCGCCGCGTTTCCTCGTGCGCCAGCCAATTCAGCATCATCGCCACCGAGAGAATCGTTGCCGTCGGATTCGCCACGCCCTGTCCTGCAATATCTGGCGCAGTGCCGTGCGCGGGCTGAAAGACTGCGTACTCGTCGCCGATGTCTGCTGACGGAGCCATTCCTAAACCGCCCACCAGTCCGCCCGTTAAATCCGACAAGATGTCGCCAAACATATTTTCCGTCACCATCACATCAAAGCGTTGCGGTTGTTGCACCAGATACAGGGCAGCGGCGTCCACGTAAACACGCTCCGTGCGCACGTCTGGAAACTCGGCGCTGATTTCGTCAAAGACGCGGCGAAAGAATGCCATCGAGGGCAACACGTTGGCTTTGTCTACCAGCGTTACCAAGCGCCGTCGCCGTTGCGCTTCACGAAAGGCCGCGCGGAATAAACGCTCGGAAGCTGCGCGCGTGACTTTCATTATGTCGGTTGCCTCGTCTGCGCTGGATGAAATTTGTTGCAGCCGCGAGGAGAAGAGTCCTTCAGTGCTTTCCCGTATCATCAACAAATCAATGTCGCCTGCGCCGTATTGCTTCAGCGGCGTATCGTGCGCGTGATAGAGCCGCACGGGGCGCAGGCCACAATACAAATCCAGCCGTTCGCGCAGGTCTATCTGCGGCGTCATTTCCAAGCCGCTCGGCCAGCGCACATTCGGCAAGCCCATCGCACCCAGCAAAATCGCATCGTATTGCTTGATGGCCTCAAACGTATTAAGTGGTAACGGATCGCCGCGCTGCAAATACTCGCCTGCGCCGACGGAGAATTCTTGTAGCTCAAACTTTACGCCTGTCAATTTCTGCTCGACAGTGCGCAACACAGCGACGGCTGCCGCCGTGACCTCTACGCCGATCCCGTCGCCCGGCAAAACAGCAATGCGAAAGATTTGTTCAGTCATAGTAGTGTAATCACACGTCCTGTGGCGGCGGATTCGTAACAGGCAAACATCGCGCGCACCGTATGCAGATATACGTCGCCTTCGGTTTCGCAGGGCATTCCATTACGCAAACAGGCAGCGTAATGTTGTTGCGCCGCAAAGACGCTGTCGCCTTTGTAGCCCATCACAGGAATTTCGTATTCGTGTTTCCTTTCGTCTTGTCCATACGCGCGGATGAATAATTCACCTTGCGGCGTCATCCGCAGGCTGGCGCGTTCTCCTTCCAGCGTGAACACGCCGAACGCTATATCAGGAGGCACTGGCCCCGCAATACGGTTGGCATCAATCAACCCGTTTGCACCGTCCACAAAATTGAGTTGGATGAGTGCATAATCTTCGCCCGCGATTTGTGAATTGACCCTGCGCGTCTGGCAAAATACAGAGATGATCTCTCCTGCCAGAAAGCGGAACGTATCCAGAAAATGCACGAGCGTTTCGTAAATCAAGAGCTGTGGCATGTCCCGAAAATATGGTTGCACCGTGTATGGCTCCGGCCCGCGCCCATCGCCGCTACGCATACAAAAGCCGAGATGAAAAAGCGGGCCGAACACACCCGCGTCAATCAGCTTCTTAATTTCCCGATACCACGCTTGCCAGCGCCAGTTTTCGTGGATGAGCAAACGCACCCGCGCCGCTCGACAGCTTTCCACCATCGCTACGCAATCGTCCCACGTCGCGGCCATCGGTTTCTGACAAATAATCGGCGTGCAGTGCTGCGCGGCCAATTGCGTCAGCGCCAAATGCGCCTCCGGGCGTGTGGCAATGTCCACAAAATCGAGCTTTTCTGCGGCGAATAAGGTTTCCGCTGTCTCGTATACAGTTGGGATGCCGTACTGCGCAGCAAGTGTGTTCGCCCGTTCTTGTATCGGATCAACGACAGCCACTATCTCGACGGCGGGAAGACGGCGCCAGGCTTCAGCTTGTATTCCGGCAAAGTATCCCGCGCCGATGATGGCACCACGCAGGGATGGAATATGCATTCGCTTCTTTTCTTTCTGCCCGTCTTTTGGGCATCTGCTCGTAGGTGAATTTCAAATCCGCTGGCAATCTTTAGAGTTTGGCCGCCAGCAGGAGGTGTAAATTGTTTTGCGTCTCTTGCAGAAATTCTCGTGCCAGACGACCCGCCTCTTCGGCTGCGCCTGCCTGTATTGCGTTGACCGCCGCTTCCTGAATCGTGACACTGCGCTGCGATACCTGAAGATGAGCTTCGTGGTTGAAAGTCTCGGTAATCACATACAGCGCAAACAGCGGAGCGACCAGCCGTTCAAGCGTGCGCGCCAGAAACGGGTTTCCGGCTACTTCCCAAATCTTGCGCCGACAGGCCAGATTCGCCTCAAAAAAACGAGCCATGTTTTCTTCCATCACATACCGCTTCATCGCGGCAACCATCTCCGCGAGGGCGGCGAGGTCTGCGCTCTTGGCTTTCTCTGCTGCCAGCTTGTAGGCCAACGGTTCCAATTCCAAACGGACGGCAAAAATCTGTTGCGTGTCTTCCAGGCTAAGATTGATGACCTGCGTCCCAGAAAAGGGCGTGCGCTCGACGAAACCCTGGTATTCCAGTTCAATCAGGGCTTCTCGAATCAACCCTTGTCCGACGCCGAATTGTTGGGCGAGTTTCGCCTCGACCATTGCTGCGCCGGGTTTGAGCGCGCCGGACAAAATGGCTTCTTTGAGCACCGCCACGACACGCACTTTTTTGGAGAGGGGTTCGACCTTTTGAAAACTTACGTTCATCAGTTACCCGCCTTTTCCGTTTACTTGAGAAGGAGATGCAGCTTGCTTTTCGTTTCCGCTAAAAACACTCGCGTCAGTCGCCCTGCTTCGGCGGCGTCGCCCGCTTGCATGGCCTGGATCACGGCGGCCTGTTCTGTCGCGCCGTCACGCATACGTTGGTGTGAGATCGGGTTGAGCGGCTCGCGCATAATGTACAAGGCAAAGAGCGGAATCACCAGATGCTCCAGCGTTTGGGCCAGGTATTTATTGCCTGCCAGCTTCCAAACCTGACAACGATAGACCAGGTTCTGCTCAAAAAAAAGGCGGTGATCTCCGGCTTCCGCGCTTTGCTTCATCGCTTCGGCGAGCGTGCCTAATTCCGCAAGCTGGGCCGGATTGGCCTGTTGCGTGGCGAGGGTGAAGGCGAGCGGTTCCAGTTCCAGTCGAACATCAAAAATGTGTTCTACGTCGCCCTGATTGAATTGGACGACTTGCGTGCCGGAAAAGGGAATGCGCTCGACAAAGCCCTGATGTTCGAGTTCAATCAACGCTTCGCGGATCAATCCCTGCCCGACGCCGAATTCCTGCGCCAGTTTGGTTTCGACGATTTGTTCGCCTGCATGGATTGCGCCGGAAAGGATGGCTTCCTTGACTAAAGCAACCACGCGCACTTTTTTGGAGATGGGTTCGACTTTCTGAAATCCTATGCTCACCGCAACTGCTCCTTTATTTTCATAAAAATAACGCGGCCCCTCGTCTCGGAAAGACCGCTTTGAGTCTTAGTTTATCAGATAATCTATAATCGTTTGCAAGATAATTTATAATTTTTCCTTGACGATTGGTCATACCATCAATTATTGTGTGCGCTCTTGTTGCTAAGAATCAATACACAAAAGCTTTGCTGGGCGGAAATTGTCGAGGCGTGCGCAACGTCGTGCAGCCTACTCTGAACAAGCCATTGATCGGATTCGATCTTTCCTGGAGGAAATATGAAAAAGAACCTTCTCTCTCTTGTCGCCCGAACTTTACTGTTCGGCGTTCTGGTGTTGTTGGCTGCCCCCACGCTTTTCGCGCAAGCTGTCAGCGGCACGTTGCTCGGCGCAGTGACCGATCCGAGCGGAGCCGCCGTACCCAACGCAAAAATCACTTATACACATCCGGCGACCGGCTTGACGCGGTCAATCATGACGGATGAAGGGGGCGAATACATCGCGCCCAACCTGCCGCCCGGCCTTTACAACATCGTCGTCGAAGCCAATGGCTTCAAGAAGACGACCCTGCCCAACGTGCAAGTCGGCGTAGACCAAAAAGCCCGCGTAGACGTCAAGCTGGAAGTCGGCGGCGCGAATGAAACCGTCGAAGTGCAAGGCGGCGCGGCGCTCGTCCAAACCGACAGCTCGGATCTGAGCGGTACAATCGGGGAACGGCAAATCGTCAACCTGCCCTTGAACGGACGCGATTTCGTTGTATTGACGCGCACGTTGCCCGGCGTGCAACGCGGTATTCCCGGCGCGAACATTGACGGCGCGGGTAGCTTGGCGTGGCGCGCTTCGGCGTCGTTCTCCGCGAACGGCATCGCACGCGCGACAACAACTTTTTGCTCGACGGCGTAGACAACAACGAAACTTGGCTCAACTCCGTCGTCATCTTCCCCAGCATTGACGCGCTCGAAGAGTTCAAGGTGCAAACCAGCACCTACTCCGCCGAGTTCGGTCGTTCTTCGGGCGGTGTGGTCAACATTCAGATCAAATCCGGGCAGAACGCTTTTCACGGTAGCGCGTTCGAGTTCCTCCGCAACGATCACCTGGACGCTAACGACTTCTTCAACAACCGGAATGGCCGCGCCAAACCACCCTTCAAGCAAAATCAATTCGGTGCGACGGCAGGCGGGCGCATCATCAAGGACAAGACGTTTTTCTTCGGCGATTATCAAGGCACGCGCATCCGCGACAGCAAGACTTATCTCTCGACCGTGCCGACGCTGAAGATGCGCGCGGGCGATTTTTCGGAACTCAGCCGCGTGATCTATGATCCGCTGACCAACAAGCCTTTCACGGGCAATATCATTCCGGCGGCGCAATTCGATCCGGCGGCGAAAAACATCATTGCGCAGCTTTACCCGGAACCGAACGTCGCCGGGCGGAAAGCAGCCAACGGACAGATCATTGACAACTTCCTTTACAACCCGGTGCTGCAACGCGAAGACGATCAGTTCGACGGCAAGATTGACAATTACTTTTCGTCGGCCAATCACTTCTTCGGGCGTTACAGCTTCGAGCGCACGCACCGCTTCCTGCCCGCCTCCATCCCACACGGCGATGCCGGCACCACCTTCGGCGCGGGCAACGGATTGGTGCGCGCGCAAAGTCTGGCGCTCAACGACACCTACACGTTTAGCCCGCGCTGGCTGAACGAATTCCGTTTTGGTTTCAGCCGCATCGGTTTCAAGGTGACTTCGATTGACGCGGGCACCAATCAGGCGCAGAAGGTCGGCATCCCTGGCGTCAACATCAACGAATCGGCGACGGCCATGTCGCAAATCACCTTTGCACAAGGCGACATTCGCAATCTCGGCGCGAACGGCAACCAACCGCTGCTGACCTTCCTTGATACGTTTCAGTTCTTCGACAACGTGACGCACACGCGCGGCGCGCACACCATCAAAATTGGTGCCAGCTTTACGAAACGCCGACGCAACATTTTCAACGTTGATACCATCAACGGCACCTTCAACTTCGGCTCGGCCATCACCTCCAATTGCGGCGGCGTGACGGCGGCCTGCACGATTGATCCGAACGCCGGTTTTGGGTTTGCGACTTTCGTGCTGGGCTATCCGACCAGCGTTACACGCGGCTTGCAGTTGGGCGTGACGGGCGAGCGGCGGCCCGAATACGGCGCGTATGTGCAGGACGATTGGCGCGTGAACAGCAAGCTAACGCTCAACCTCGGCGTGCGTTACGACCTCTTCGTGCCTTACGTCGAAGTCAACAACCGCCAATCGAACTTCGACACCAGCACGGGCAAATTCGTCGTTGCTTCCGACGACGCCGTCATCAATGGCATCAAGGTGGGACGCGCTTTGCAGACCACGCCGAAGAAAGATTTCGCCCCGCGCCTCGGTTTTGCTTACGACGTTTTCGGTGGCGGCAAGACGGTGGTGCGCGGCGGTTACGGCATCTTCTGGAACAACCCATTGACCGGCACTTCGTCGTCGAAGCCGAGTAATCCGCCGTTCCTGTTGTCGAACGCGCTTTCGACCACACTGCTGCCGACGTTGAAGCTGAGCAGCGGCGTCCCCGCACCGCCCAGCGTGAACGCCAACGCCGCGCCGACGGGTACGACGCGCTCGATCTTCGATCCCGAATTCAAGGACGGTTACGCGCAGCAGTGGAACCTGAATTTGTCGCAGCAAATCAGCAAAGATTTCGCACTCGAACTATCCTACGTTGGCTCGAAAGGCACGCACCTGGTCGTGAAAGGTGACATCAATCAAGCCGCGCCGGTCGTCGGCGTGACGAATTCCACCGTCAATCGTCCCTTCGTGCTTAACAAGCTGGCACCCGGTCTGACGAGCTTGTCGCAAGTGCAGAGCCGCGGCTATTCCAACCACAACGCGATGTTGGTGAAGTTCTCCAACCGTTTCTCGAACGGCCTGGCCTTCGTCAATTCGTACACTTTCGGCAAGACGATTGACATCGTTTCGGACACCGAAGGCGCGGTGCAGAACTATTTCAATTTCAACCGCGACCGCGCGGTGTCGGATTACGACATCAAGCACAACTTCACCTCGAGCTGGTCGTATGACCTGCCCTGGGGCAAAGGCAAGATGCTGGCTGGCGGCGTCAATGGGCTGGTGGATAAATTCATCGGCGGCTGGCAATTGAGCGGCATTCTGTTGATGCGTACAGGACTGCCCTTCACGGTCAGCCAATCCACGGGCGTGCAATCCACCGGCACGGGCAACCGCCCGAACCGGCTGGCGAGCGGCGTACTCAGCAATCCGACGATTGATCGCTGGTTCGACCTGAGCGCGTTCCAGGCCACCAACGACGCAAGCCTGCCGGTGGCGCAACGCGACGCGACAGGCACCTACGGCAACGCGGGGCGCAACATCCTGCGTGGGCCGGGCCAAGTGAACGTGGACTTGTCGCTGGTGAAGAACACACGCTTCAAGGATCGTTTTGAGCATCAGTTCAAAGTCGAATTCTTCAACGCCTTCAACCACGCACAATTCGCCAATCCGAGCGCGACCATCGGCACGGCGGCGGCGGGTACGATTACCAGCCTGTTGTTTGGCGCGACCGCGCGTCAGATTCAGGTGGCGATGAAGCTGAAGTTCTAAATAGTGTATGGGAGTGAGGGGAGTGATAGGAGTGAGGGGAAACCATCTCACTTATCACTCTCGTCACTCTCATCACTCTCATCACTCCCATTCCTCCCATCCCGCTTTCCTAAAAAACCGACATGGAAACCAAGCTAACCCGAGTACAACACTTCATTGACGGGCAATGGGTCGCCTCAGCGAGTGGCCGCACCTTTGCCGATTACAACCCCGCGACGGGCGAACAGATTGCCGAAATCGCAGAAGGCGACGCCGCAGACGTAGACCGCGCCGTCACCGCCGCGCGCCAGGCCTTCAAGGGCCCGTGGCGCAAGATGACCGT